>NZ_KQ031391.1:2453207-3156823 GCF_000966285.1 Pseudofrankia sp. DC12 | reverse complement strand
CTCCAGGGGGGCCGGGTCGGGGAGACCTACCATGTCGGGTCCGGCGTCGAGGCCGACATCGAGACGATCGCCGACACGATCCTGACCGAGCTGGGCCTGCCCGACTCGCTGAAGACGATCGTCCCGGACCGTCCGTCGCATGACCGCCGGTACCTGCTCGACTCCAGCAAGCTGCGTACCGAGCTCGGCTGGGCGCCGGAGATCGAGTTCACCGACGGCATGCGCTCCACTATCGCCTGGTTCCGCGACAACGAGGCCTGGTGGCGCCCCCTCATCGGCCGCAGCCCCGTCTCCGAGACCGCCTGGAATGGCCAATCGAGACAGTCGCCGGCTGACCTGCCCCTGGCAAGGTGACAGCGGTCGACGTCTGATGTCTCTCTGTCGGGATGTTGGTAGGCGAGGGCCGAAAGGAATCACCGCCGGGGCCGCACGCCCAGGCCGGCGCCCTCGTCGACCGTAGCCAGGGCCAGGCCGGCCTCGCGCGATGCGGCGTGATGTCAACGATGCCAGTCCGCGGGCAAGGCCCCTACCGCGGTGATGTCAGCCCCCGCACCTTGCCTAGGCGAAGCCGCCCACTCGTCGGGTAGCCCGCGTCGTTGATGATCAGTCTCTCGGCCGCGAGCATCTCATGCGCCCAGCCCGCCCGACAGGCGCGGACCTCGCTGAAATCCTAGGGCCGGTTCCGCAGGAACTTTGGTCACGCCAGATGATCAATCGCGAGTCGTTCCGCCACCGGATGAAGCCTCGGTCCCTTTCTTGATCAATTGCGCAACATCGTCGAAACCGTATTTCCTGCGCTGATCTGTGCCCGCTGGATTCGGACGGACCCGCGCCGCGAGTTCCTCAACGTCGGACGCACTCAGCAATCTCCTCCGCCGTCAGCGGTCCGGCGGCAAGCGGGCAGAGATCCGCAATCCGACGCCGGGCCCTCAACAACCGAACAATGCCGGACTCGGTACGGTCCCGGAAACCGAGTCCCGAGGCTCAAATTTTCCAGAGGTCAAATCCGTTCTCTGGAAAAAGGCGGAACGAGGCCGCCTCAGATGGCGTCTCGTCACCTCGTCGATAGGGCGCCAGCTGACAGAAACTAGAGAAGGCTGAGACAATGGCGCAGCGGAGGTCCCGCATCGACACCTGAGGTGCATACTTGAGCCAGTCGGGCGCCACGGACCAGCGCACTCAAGCCCGGCTGGCTTGACTTGCGGCATCAGCTCCCGGGGGAGGGCCGATCTACCGACAGGTGAGGGCCGACACTGGCCCGCTACAGAGGGTCACCGACCATACGCCAGTGGCGACCATCAGGCGTTAATGCCGAGGTCCGCGCTCCAGACCCAGCCTAGTGACTCAATCGTATTGTCATCCTATTAGCTATTTCTCGTCGCCAAGCGACATTAAGGACAGGAAAACCGGCCCCTCGGCGCGGACGCGCGATAGGCCGGACAGAATACGGGGGGAACTATGACTGCGCTGCTGATCGCCTCCACCGGTGGTCATCTCACGCAGCTTCACCGACTGAGGCCGAGATTTCGAGCATTTGATCCACAAGACGTAGTCTGGGTCACCTTTGATACCAAGCAGAGTCGGTCTCTTCTGAGCGATGAAAACGTTGTGTACGTCAAGTACACCCATCCACGCGACATCAGGTCGGCAGCCGTGAACTTCACCCGTGCGATCCCGATCATCCGGACCGGGAAATACACCCACGCCGTTAGTACAGGCGCTGCGATCGCCGCATCCTTTTTGCCCGTCGCGGCGAGCCAGGGCCTGTCAACGCATTACATCGAAAGTGCAACGCGCGCCCAAGGGCCGTCGGTCACGGGAAAACTTCTACGTGTTATTCCACGGGTCAATCTTTACACCCAGTATCCAGGCCTGGCAAGCGCGCGCTGGTCATACCGGGGCTCGGTCTTTGACGGCTACCGGATCATCAGCGCTGCTCGACCGGTTTCAGTGAAGAAGGTCGTCGTATCTCTTGGCCAGATCGAGCGATACGGATTTAGGCGGTTGATCGAGCGCCTCTACAAGGTTCTTGGTAGTGACGTCGAGGTCGTATGGCAGACTGGGGCGACGGACACTCGTGGCCTACCTATCAGAGCGGTCAAGATGATGCCTGCAGACGATCTACGTCAGGCCATCACGGACGCCGACGTCGTAGTAACTCATGCTGGGACAGGCTCTGCTCTGCTTGCGCTCGACTGCGGGAAGTATCCAGTCCTGGTTCCGAGGAGGCGCGATCAAGGTGAACACATCGATGATCATCAAATGCAAATCGTTGGAGCGCTAGGGCGGAAAAATCTGGCGCTGGCGCGCGAGGCCGACGAGCTCGACTGGGAAGATTTGATCTACGCAGCGCATCAACGGGCCATAGTTGAGGCTGAGCCGCCGACTTTCAAGCTGAACGGCGAAGTTCCGGACAATGTTCCTCTGATGAAACCGCTGTCCCCCGCGGCTGAACCTACGCCTCCGCAAGCCGAGAAAAGGTCGCGTAACACGCATGGCGGGTAGCCGTTCAAGCGCGGGACTCCAGCCTCTCGCCAACCGACAAATAAGAAGAATAGAGTCATATTACGTCTCGACACCTGCTGGAGTCGTGACCGCACTGGCGGTCGGCTATTCTATTGCCCGCCACATGACCCTTCTTTATCTAATCTTCGCAGCGTTCGCCCTAGCGCTACTAGTTTTGAAACCGAACCTCGCTATCTATGCTACTATCGTCTTAGCATTCGGAGCGTTTCCAGACAGTCTTCGGCTCTCGATTCACCACCCGAAACCCCAAATAATATACTTCTATGAGATTACCCTCACGATTGCCGCGATCTATTGTGCGAGGTCGCTGCGCCCACGCGCCGAGGCCGCGCGATGGATATCAATCTTCGTGCTGGTCGTCGGCCTTGCAATCGCACTCGGATTCTACCGAGCCAATTCGCCGAATCAAATTTTCCGCGAGAGTCACCTCCTCGACTTGGCACTGGGATATTATGTAGCTGCGAGCGTGATCAATAGCGAGCACCAAGCAACGGCGATGAAAGTTGCGGGCTGGACGTTGGTCGAGGCAGCGACGATGGCTGTGCTCGGCCCGCTTCTTGGAGTCCGCCTCGCAGGCCGCGAGGAAACCACCCACCTCGGCGATAACGTGGCGGCTGACGCGACGCGCGTACTGGGAAACGCGCAGTTCTTGGCGCTCGCCGTTGTATGCATATTGCTCGCGCTTTATCTAGCAGGTTTTACTCCTTCCGTCAATCGCCTCTCGTTCTGGCTCGCACCATCGCTCGTGTTGCTACTCTTGGCGTTCTCGCGAAATTCAATAATCGCCTTGGCAGCAACTGCTGTCTTCACGCTACTAACCATGCGGTCATCCGAAACGCTGCGACGAATCACAGCGGCAGCCGGAGTCGTCTTGGCAGTCGTCGTCCCCAGCTACCTACTGTTGCGTGCCGCGCTTCCCGAAAATCCCCTTGTAAAATACTTGGCGAGCCAAATCCAGGCCTACCAGCTACGAGTATTTGGAGGCCTGAGCGGATCGGCTATTCAGACAGACCCTTCAGCACAGTACCGCCTTCTCGAGAACACTTACCTCGTGAGGGCCATCAATGAAAACCCAGTCATAGGCCATGGCCTGGGGTACGCCTACAAGCCTCCAATGGGAACCGATCCGAGTAGTTTCGAAGCGACCCTCGGCCAGTTTTACGCGCATAATTTCTATCTATGGATCGCCGTGAAGGCGGGCCTCGTTGGCGCGACAGCCGTCCTGTGGTTTGCTGGAAAGTCTGTTATGTGGGCGCTTCGCAGCCACCGTCCGGCTGGAGTGGCTGTAGGAGCTGCTGCGTCTGCGTTCCTAGTAGTTTGCCTCGTCGCACCCTTGCCGCTGGATCCTTCAAATAACCTCATCTTCGGGGTAATGCTTGGACTGGCGGCCGCGCAAACCCGCCTCGCGTCCGACCAGGCACTCGATTCTGAGTTGATTGACGGAACAAATCGCGAATCTATTGGCAGTGAGCGGCCTACTCCAGTGATAGTGCGACGTCGACGCAAAATTCACCCGGGCCGCGGCTTAACCTCGATGCGCGGGCCCGATCAGACGCAGGTACTGCGAATACCGCCGGGCCCGCCAACGCGGGACCAGGAATCGCATGACGTAGAACCCGGCTGGACCAACGAATTAATCTGAACTCCGCGTTAAAGTTCCGAAATATTGATGGAGTACCGTGACCGGCAAAAGCAACGCGGGCGCACAGACTCCAAGGCTGGGGGGAAAATGAATCTTTTTGGATACCTGCGCGCCGTTCGAGCACACTGGCTAACCGCGCTAAGCCTGGTGATAATTTGTTCTGCCGCAGCCGGGTTCTATTCGATAAATCAGCCCAAGATCTACCGGGCGAACATCCAAATGTTCGTCTCCGTCGCTAACGGAGCCGGCGACATTAGCGCGCTTTACCAAGGTGGAAACTTCACCACGGAGCGAATGCACTCCTACGTTCAGATTGTCAACAGTCCAGCAGTGACCGATCTGGTGAAGTCTCAACTCAAACTTACCACTTCTACAGAGTCGATCGGTTCCTTGATCTCTGCTTCATCGCCTACTGACACCGTGCTTCTGGACGTCGCAGTCCAAGATCACTCTCCTGAGCTCGCCCAGGCAATTGCCAATTCGATCGCCGACAACTTCCCGACGGTGATCCAGGACATAGAGAAACCAGACAGTGGTGGATCATCTCCTGTTCAAGTTTCGGTGACAAGAAAGGCAACCCTGCCTGAAAGGCCGGTCTCGCCACGGACAAAGGTAAACGTGGCGCTAGGACTTATAATAGGCTTGATCTTGGGGATCAGTTTCGCGACTCTGAGGTACCGTCTCGACCGAAAGATCCGAGACATCGAACAAGCCGCCCAGATAACAAATGTGCCCGTTCTTGGCGGAATTTCCGAAGACTCTTCATTTGCTTCGCGGGAACTCGTAGCAGGCATCCGAGGCAGCATTCGAGCGGAAGAGATCCGGCACCTTCGCACTAACATAAGGTTTCTTTCGGTTGGTAAAAAACTGTCGAGCTTTGTGGTCACATCTTCGGTCGCAGGGGAGGGCAAAACTCTCGTCACGGCGAACCTGGCGGTCGCCATCGCACAGCTTGGCGAAAACGTCGTACTCATCGACGGCGACCTACGAAAGCCACGAGTCGCCGACGTCTTCGGGTTGCCCGCCGGCGTCGGACTTACGAACGTCCTCGTCGGTGACGTTTCAGTCAATCACGCCTTGCAGCAATGGCGGGAGAATGCGTCCCTTTACATTCTGGCTGCAGGTCCCGTGCCACCGAATCCGAGCGAGCTTCTAAGTTCCGAACGCTTGCAGGCCTTGATCGATGAGTTGATCAATGCCGGCTACCTCGTCATTTTTGATGCCTCACCGCTCCTGCCCGTCACCGATGCAGCGCTGTTGGCAAGGGTCACGGGTGGCGCCCTATTGGTGACTCATATTGGGAAAACTCGGTCAGATGAGCTCCGAAACTCGACCGAGATCGTCAGAACTGCCGGCGGCAATATCCTCGGTCTGATCGGTAACCACGTGCGTAAGTCGTCTGCCGGCGGCTACTACGGTGCCGCGCCTTCGCAAGAGCCTGTTGGCGCATACTCGCGCCACGGACGG
Organism: Pseudofrankia sp. DC12; assembly: GCF_000966285.1. Classification (NCBI taxonomy): domain Bacteria; kingdom Bacillati; phylum Actinomycetota; class Actinomycetes; order Frankiales; family Frankiaceae; genus Pseudofrankia; species Pseudofrankia sp. DC12. The sequence goes on along the minus strand of NZ_KQ031391.1, from coordinate 3,151,188 downwards.
CATTAGCTAAATCTATCGTCCGGGAGCATGAGGTGCGAATCAGATCGCTTACCAGAAGCTGGCCGCAGGTAAATCGATGGAGGCCCACCAAGATCCGGACTCAGTTGGCTCCGGTGCTCATCATTGGAGATGATCCAACGGGTCCCGGTGGTATTGGTTCGGTCATTCGAAACATCCACGAGATGACCGATCATAAAGCATCTCACGTCGCAAGCTATCGGCCGGATGCGTCGCCGCAACAAAAGGCGGTTCTGTTTTGCCAGGCTGCCTACGTCTTGCTGACAGGCCAGCCTCCGGAACGATGGCTAACGCATGTACATCTGTCGCAGCGTGGATCATTTGTGAGGGAAGGCGTCTTGCTGTGGCTGGCAAAGCTTAAGGGTGCGGCATGTATCGTAACAATACATGGTAGTAGCTCCATCGACTTTCTGGCCTCGAATTCTATTTTTGGGCGAGGGGTTCTGGCGGCAGCTGACGATATCTATTGCCTGGGGCCGCTACAGGCCGAGCAGATCGCCAAAGTGTTGGATCGGGCTGTCGACGTGTTGCCGAATTTTGTTCCAATTCCTCCGTCGCCCCCGTTGGGAATATCAGGTCACCAGTTTGTATTCGCTGGCGCTGTCGGCGCTCGAAAAGGCGCTGATGTCCTTGCACAAGCATGGGAAAAGGTGGTCGCGCATTCTCCGGCATCTAGGCTGCTTGTCGTCGGCCGGGACGCAGGTATGGCAGGTGTGTTCATTGGTCTGGAAGGCTGCACTGTGCTTGGGGAGTGTACTCACGACACCGTCATTGAGATCTTTCGACAGTCTAGGGCAATCATTCTCCCGAGCCGAGCGGAGGGATTGCCGATGGCGCTGTTGGAAGCCGGATCGTACGGCCGAGGAAGCATCGCGACTCCAGTCGGAGAAACTCCTGCCCTCTTAGCGGATACTGGCATCCTCGTTGCCGTCGGTGATCAGAAAGGCTTGGTGAATGCGATTATCGAGTTCCTCGATGACGACGTCGCCGTTAGATTCGGCCAGGCGGCGTACGCAAAGGTGTGTACCGAATTCAGCTTCGAGCAAGGGAGGAATATATACCAGGGACTCTACGGGGCATATATCAAGCTGGCCGATATCGAAGACAAGTCGTAGAACTGGGGCCGCTCCGCATGGCGCACGTATCCGCGATTATCCTCAATTATCGGCGCGCAGCAGGTACGGCAAATGTCGTGAGGTGCCTATTCGATGGGACGGTCATACCTACTTGGGTGACCGTTGTAGATAACTATTCTGGAGTCGATGAACTTGATCTTCTGGAAAAGCAGCTCGAATCCTGGCCCTCGGTGGAGATCGTGGCCTCAGATCGGAACGGTGGTTATGCGGCTGGTATGAATCTGGGGGTTCTACGAAATCTGAGTTTGCGGCCAGACTATTTTCTTCTCTTGACTCACGACTGCCAGCTGGAACCCGGCGCGCTCTCAAATCTTATTTCGGCATTAGAATCGGATTCGGAAAGCGCGGTTGCCGGGCCACTTCTCAAGAGCCGCACGAGCGGCGATGTTTTCAGCGCGGGAGGGTGGATCGATGCTGGGAGGTGCAGAATCGGCCATTACCGTAACGCGCGCGCATGTGGAACTTCACGCGTTGATTGGATTGATGGCGCAGCAATCCTCGTTCGTAGGGAGATCCTGGAGCGGACTTCGATCGACACTCAATACTTTTTGTATTACGAAGACGTCGACCTGTGTCTAACCGTGCGCAAGATGGGTCGGAAGATCCTCTTGGTGGAGAGCGCGAAAGCAAGTCAGACAACTGACGGAATGCCGGTCTTCTACGCCGCGAGGAACAGATATCTTCTTGCTCGAAAGTGGTTTTCGAGGAGCGTCAGGAGACGAACGGTCGGAGAAATCGCGTTGGACGCCTGCGGACGCGCGATTCGAGGAGCCGTGCGTCGACGTCGATCTGAGATGGTCGAGGCGTGGAATATCGTCCGAGGTTTGGCATCGGGGATAGGCTTGCATACGGCGAGGGGAACCAGTCTCCATGGCTAGATTCTTGCTGGCGTCTGCCTGGTTTGCCGACCTGGCGGTCGCACACGCAGAAGCCCTCGTTAAACATGGACATTCGGTACAGGTAATCGTCGGCCGTGCGCCTTCGATAACGATCTCGTCCGTCCCGATCTATGTAGGTCCGGCGCGAATCAAAGACCTCAGAAATGCCGGGTTCGCGCGTAAGCTGGCTACGTTGCGCAGTACCATCTTTGACACAGTCGTTGTCGATGAGACTTGGGATCCGCGGTATAGTCATGCGTTGATTGATTTGGCAGACACGGCGGTAGTGGCCGTGCATGACGCCGTACCCCATGACGAGACGCATCGGTATACTGGCTGGAAGGAACTCTCGCGACGGTCTCTCCGGAAGCGGGCTTCCTTGCTTGCTTGCTTTAGCGAGTCGGTTGCTCTCCAGCTTCGAGGCACTGGAAAGCCGCTAATGCGTCTGCCGCTCACAAGCGACTATCTTGGTGCTGTCCCCGATCCGGCAACTGATCGCCGCGACTTCGTCTGCTTCGGACGAGCGAGACCCTATAAAAATGTTCGCACCGTTCTCGAAGCTTGGTCGGTGCATGTTGGGTCCGAGGGCTATAAGGGCGATCGGCTCATCGTGACGGGAACTCCGACTGATCATGGGGTAAGCGGTGCTCAGTGGGCTAATGTCGTCTGGATTTCAGCTGATCAACCATATAGTTCTTTGCTCCCGGTGCTCCGGAGGGCTAAAGCCAACGTGAGCCTCTACACGAGTGCGAGCCAGAGCGGGGTGCAAGTTCTCGCAGCGCAGCACTCGGTGTGCAGCATTGTTAGCAATGTCGGCGGCCTTCCCGAATATCAGGCTCCCGGCGCGCCTATTGTGAACCTCGCGAATTCAGGCGGCCTTGTTGACGCGTTTAACAGGCTGAGTGACGTCGACGTTGCTGTCCGACTTGGTGCCGAGGCACGGCTGCGGTACCAGAACGAGTGGTCCGCATCGGAGGTCGCGCGACGTCTCCTAGACGAGCTATCAGGAAGGAGGTCGGATCTCGGATGAAGGTCCTCGTCACAACCAACACGCTTGGAATCGGCGGAGCTGAGCGCCAACGGGTACTTCTCGCTAATGGCCTATTTCGTCAGGGCTTCGCTGTCGATCTGCTTTGCCTGCAGGGCATCGGCCCGATGTCAAGCGGTCTTGATGCAGGAGTAGTCCTGCGGCGCCAGCGCCCAACCGTAACAGTGCTAATTGAGGAGCGGGCCGATGTCGTGATAACGGGAGTTACTCGCACCGAGATGCTTGTTGGTATGACGATGCGTAGGAGTGGGCGCGCGCGGAAATGGGTCGCAGCCAGTCACCATGCTTTCCCGGATCGTCCTGGTCAGCGCCATCATCGGTATCCTCGAGATCTTGCTAGATGTTTGGGATTCGCGGACGTGGTGGTGGCGCTCAGCGAGGGACACGGTCGGCATCTTATGCGTTCGACTGCAGCGAAGAACGTGGCGGTGGTGGCGAACGGTCTTCCATCGGTGGCGATCTCTAATCCTCGAGTAGTGGAAAGCGGTCTAACCGAGTTCGCTTTTGTCGGTCGGATCACGGAGCAAAAGGGGCTCGGGCCATTTTTGGCGGCGTGGGAAGAGTCCCAGGCCGGTTCGAGTGTGCTGAAAATTTATGGCGATGGCCCGCTCACAGGTAGCCTCCAAGATGGTTTCGCCGCGGCGCGCAATGTGAGCTGGGAAGGCGCGACTAATGACCCTTTGGGCGCCATCGCGCGGAGTGATTGGCTGGTCGTTCCGTCTCTCTGGGAGGCGTTTCCAATGGTGATTCTGGAAAGTCTTGCGGTAGGTACTCCTGTGTTGGCTTCGCGCGTCGGCGCGGTCGGTGAGATGCTTGATGGTTTGCCGATGTGTGCCGCGGTGGAGCCGGGACGTTCCGCTTGGATCGATCTAATTCGACGTCACGACGGAAAGAGGACTGGGTTTCAAGATGAGCTGGCGTCACATGTAAACAGAAGATACTCGGCTGAGACAATGGTAAGTTCCTACATGGCGCTCCTTGAGAATTAGCTCACTGGGTGTAGAGGTTCCGAATCGACATCGAGTCGGCAGTCCGGCATGGCTGATGACCAAGGCCGTTGTCCGTCTCGGGCCATGAACGGAAATGGGCGTGAGGTTGGTGCGTACGGTGGTCAGTTCGGCTGCCGATGAGGGTCGGAACTCGACTCCGATGAGTCGGGGACGGCATCGGCAGCCTAGACGACGTGCCACGTCTCGACGGATCATGCGGGCCTTCGGTCACCAAGCGCTCGCGAGGTTGGTGACGACCCTCCTGGCGCTGGTTTACGTTGGAATATCGTCTCGGTATCTAGGTCCTTCGGCTTACGGCTCGGTTACGGCAGCGCTTGCTGTGGCCTCTCTTTGTACCGGACTTTCAGATTTCGGCGTAAATGCGGTGGCTTTGCGCGAAGGCGGCAGCGACGCGGAGTTGCTAAGGAAGATCGTGTCCGGCAGCGTCGGGCTTTCAATCGCATACGCGGTACCACTCGCACTCTTGGCCAGCGCCGTCGGGGGTCTCGTCTATGGGTGGAATCCTGGGTCGACCGGTCGACTGGTCGCGGTTACGGCGCCTTATATTGTTGCGTATACCGTTAGCGCGTGCTACATTCCGATCTTCCAATTTCATCATGACTTCCGTGGCTCCCTCGTCGGGGATGTTCTTTCGAGTTTGATCACGCTCGGTGCGGCGGTGCTGGCCGTCCGGTGTGGCTGGCCTTCTTGGACGTTCGTTGTAACAGTTGGAGTCGCCGCCTGTGCGAAATTGATCGTGGTGTATGCGAGCGCTAGACGGCTGGAGCACACTCCGCCGAACTGGGATGTTCACGCCTGGGCCAAAATATTGAAGGCGGCAGTCCCGATAGGCGCGAGCGCTTTGGTTGGGACCTTGTATTTCAGGGCAGATGCGATAATTCTGTCAGTCGTATCGACCGGCGAAGAGACCGGTCTTTACGCACTTTGCTACCGAGTCATCGGCGCTTTGGGGGCTGTTCCGAATCTTGCCGTTTCGAGTTCGTTTGCATCGCTCTCCGAAGCGGCGAAGAGCAGCGACGGTATGTTCGTGAGGCGTGTGTCGAAGCTGATGAATCTACTTTGCTTTGGCGCATTCGCGTTGTGGGCGAGTGTCGGGCCCTTTTCGCAGTATATTTTGAGAACCTTCGGCGGTGCCGATTATGCGTCAGGTGCCTCGGCTCTCCTTCTTATGGTCGCGGCGACAAGTTTCTCGTTCGTCAATACTGGCCTCTCGGTTTCGCTGATACTGGGTGGACGTGAGCGGATCCTATTTGTATCTAGTGTCGGCTTCTTGATATTGAACGTGGTGGGCAACGTGGGTCTGGACCGGAGTCACGGCGCGGGTGGTGCGGGACTTTCACTGCTCTTGAGTGAAGCTGGTAGCACCATAGTTGCTGGTCTGGTTCTTCTCCGGCGACTTAGGGTGCGGCTTGCGAATCGCACGTTGGTAGTGCAGATTCTTTTCGGCTGCCTGCTCGTTTATGCAGTAATGGTCGGGCGCAGGTATGGTCCTCTAGTTAGCGTCGCAGTCTCGACAGTCTTGTTGTGCGGAAGCGTTCTTGGTTATCGCGCAGGATCTCGTCGTTATGCCGCTGGAGGGGGCAGTGCGCAAGTTTCGGTGGATGCTGGTTGATGGGAATGGAGTCGCTTCGGCGCGACTGAGTGTGTAGTGAATAGTATCGATGACTTCGGGAGAGTGCGAATAGGACTTGATAGCGTGAGGTGGGGCTATGTCTAAGGTACTCGAGGCCGGATGTCTGGTTCAGAAAAGAGATGGGAGAAGCCCTGCGATGATGCGATGGTCTCGCGGTCGAAAGTCGAAGAAGATTTATGTGACAACCTGGTATGCCGATGCTCTTGGTGCGAGGAGATATGTCGCGCAAGGCGATAAGAAGAGATCGGCGATTGTGCGGACTCTTCAGATCTTTCGCGAGAGCTTTTTCTACGATTGTGTGGTAACCAGCGAGGGTTTCCAGACTGCGGCTGGCCTGGTGTTGCTTTGCCTCCTTGAGGCGATCACTGGCCGGCGGCGTATCGTGCTCCTCGAGTTTCTTCCGGGCGTTCGGCCGGGACGTAAGGGGATGGCTGTACGTCAGATGTATCGGATAGTTCTGCCGCGATCGGTGGCGGCATGTCACGTGCTGTCCTCGTGGGAAGCCGATTACTATTCACAGGCGTTTGGGATTGCAATCGAGCGTTTTAAATTCATTCCGTGGCCACTGGAGGGTCGTCTGGATCGGGATGTAACGCCGATTCCATACGGCGAGAGGAGCGGTGTGGTGGCGTCCGGTCGGAACTCGTGTGACTGGGAAACGGTATGCCGGGCTGCTAGCGCCTACTCATGGAAGGTAACGCTGATCTGTGGGCAAGCCGAATATCAGAGGGTGCTGGCCGCCGCGCCTTCGACGGCGCGGATTCTCGTCGATATCAGCGAAGATGAGCATTGGGCCGAAGTGAGACGGGCTAGCGTTTACATCTTGGCGTTGCAGGAGCGATTCGTGAGCGCGGGCCACGTGCGGCTTATGACGGCGATCATGGCGGAGACGCCAGTAGTCGCGTCCGATGTGCGTGGGCTGGCGGATTACAAGGATGCGATTGGTGTACTCGTGCCGGCAGCTGATTATCTGGCGCTGGGGGAAGCTGTTGGGTCGTTGCTTGGAGAGCCGAAACGCGCTGAGTCGATCGCGTCGGATCGTCGAGCCGTCGCTAGATCGCGCTCGTGGGATGAGTATCTGTCGAGGATTCGGGAGTTTATGTCGGAGGTTTCGGGACACTCGTGGTCGACTGCCTGAAGGCGATGTCCGAGTACTTTCGAGTTCTGACGAACGGTGTATCGTGGATGCGGAATGACATTAGTGTGCCGGTTCACCGTTGCGAAGATGCCAGCCTGAGCGGAAAGCGCGATTGGAGTCTGGCGTTGAATGGCGATCTTGTATAGTAGTGATGGGGCGAGTATGGATACACTCTGGGGAGCTTGGCCGAAGCTGCTCTCGCGTCTTCGTTGAGCTGGACGGCGAGATGTCCTTGAAGCCAAGGAAAATATCTAGTAGGCACCCTCGCGCCTGAGAACTGCAAACAGGGTTCGCCACAGAATGATCAGATCCATGGCCAGTGACCAGTTCTCCACGTAGCGGAGGTCCAGCCGGACCGCCTCGTCCCAGTCGAGGTCCGAGCGGCCGCTGATCTGCCAGAGGCCGGTGAGGCCTGGCTTGACCAGGAGGCGGCGGTGGACGTCCTTCTCGTAGGCGGCGACCTCGCGGGGTAGCGGCGGCCGAGGCCCGACGAGAGACATCGTTCCGTTAAGCACGTTGAAGAGCTGGGGCAACTCGTCGAGCGACCACTTGCGCAGGAAGCGCCCGGCCGGCGTGACGCGGGGGTCGTCCTTCATCTTGAACAGCAGCCCGGCGCCTTCGTTGCTGCCCTGGAGCTCGGCCAGCCGGGCCTCGGCGTCGGTGTACATCGAGCGGAACTTGTACATGGTGAATTCGTGGCGGCCCTGCCCGACCCGCTTCTGCTTGAAGACGGCCGGCCCGCGGCTGGTCAGCCGGACTGCCAGGGCGAGTGCGAGGAAGACCGGTGAGGCGAGCAGGACGACGGCGAGTGCCAGCCCGCGGTCGAGCCCGGCCTTCATGAGCCGGCGGGCGCCGGTGAGCTCCGGCTCCTCGATGTGCAGGAGCGGTAGCCCAGCCACCGGCCGCAGGTGTATCCGTGGCCCTGTCACGTCGGTGATGGCGGATGAGACCAGTACCTCGACGTTTGAGCCTTCGAGCGCCCAGAGCGCGCGGCGGAGTTGGTCCCCGTCGATCTGCGGGCTGATCGCCACGGCAGTAGCCTTGGTCCGGCGAATTACGTGATCGAGGGAGTCGGACGCCCCGACGATCGGGACGCCGGCGAGGTCGAAGCCGGAGCGGTCGGGCCGGTCGGAGCTGTGCATGCCGGGCGTCCGGTCGAGGCAGACGCCGATGACGTTCCAGCCGGCACCGGGGTCGCGTTGCGCGATCCGGACCAGGGACGCCGCCGATTCACCCGAGCCGACGACGAGCACCCGGTGCTGGCATTTGCCGGCGCGGCGCATGCGATGCAGCCGAGCCCGGGCGACACCACGGCCGACCAGGGTCAGCGCCGTCGCGGTGGGAAAGAGGACCAGCAGATAGCCGCGGGCGACCTCAGCCTTGGTCGCATACGAGATGACCGCGACCAACGCGACGAGACGCACCGCCGTATTGACGACCCGGCGGAACTCCTCCGAGCCAAGACCGAGGAAGCGCGCCTCGTACGCGCGGTTCAGCGCCATCGCCGCGATCCAACCGACCGGCAGAACCAGCGAGGTGATGAGGTACGGCTTGATCGAGATGGGGGCCTGGTCGAACTGGACGAGGCCACCGAATCGGATCAGGTATGCCAGGCCGGCTCCCGCGAGGCAGGCAGCGAGATCGGCGAACACGACGGTCCGGGTGTAGTCGCCTTCCCAGCGGACCTCGGCGCGGTACGGCTCACGCGGGCCTTCGTGCGGGGTGGTCGACAGGAGCGCGCGTTCGGCGCGGCTGCGGGTGGTCGCATGCGGGTTCGCGGGCGGCGCCGGAGCCGGTGCTGGTGGGCGGCCGGCAAGTCGTGCCCGGAACGCCCTGATCGACATCCGCAGGGTGGTCTCGGAGTCGTCCCGGCCGCCCGTGTCCTTGACGGGCGCGACCGCCTCGGCCGTCTCAGTGGCGGCTGCTATGAGGTCGGCCGGGGCATCGACGGTTCCGTCCGCGGTGGTCTTGCTCACTGGCTGTGCCCCTGGCTCCTCCGGCCGCGCCCTTCTGGACGACTCGGCTGGCTGGCCGCGGCCAGCCATAGCGGCCGCATAGCCATGCGCACTCCTCCACTCAACGCAGCCCCCCGGCAGCGGTCGACCGGCCCGCCACGGGCTGTCCGTAGTGCGCCGAACGACGTGCGACTAAAGCTACCAATTCGGCCAGGACCGCCGCGGCCACCCCTGATGCAATTTCCAGGTTCGTCGCGCTCGGTAACCAGGCAGCTAGTACGCGCCTTCGCGCTTGAGGACGGCGAACACGGTGCGCCACAGGATCGAGAGATCCATCGCGAGCGACCAGTTCTCGACGTAGCGCAGGTCGAGGCGCACGGCCTCTTCCCACTCGAGGTCGGACCGGCCGCTGACCTGCCACAACCCCGTCAGCCCGGGCTTGACCATCAGCCGGCGGTGGACGTGCCCCTCGTACTGGGCGACCTCACGGGGCAGTGGCGGCCGCGGGCCGACCAGCGACATCGTGCCGATCAGAACGTTGATCAGCTGAGGCAGCTCGTCGAGCGACCACTTGCGCAGGAACTTCCCGACGGCGGTGACCCGAGGGTCGTCTCTCATCTTGAACAGCAGGCCCTCGGCGCGTTCGTTGCGGTCGGCCAGCGAGGCCAGCCGCGCCTCGGCGTCGGTGTACATCGAGCGGAACTTGAACATGGTGAACGGCCGGCCGTCCCGGCCGACCCGGGTCTGCTTGAAGATCGCAGGCCCGCGGCTGGTCAGCCGGACCGCCAGGGCGAGCGTCAGGAGCGCCGGGGCCAGCAGCGTGAGCGCGAAGGTCGCGACACCCCGGTCCAGCGCCGCCTTCATCAGCCGGCGGGCACCCCGGAGCTCCGGCTCCTCAATGTGCAGCAGTGGCAGGCCGGCGACCGGGCGCAGGTGGATCCGCGGCCCGGTCACGTCGGTGACCGTGGACGACACCAGCACGTCGACGTTGGAGCCTTCCAGCGTCCAGAGCGCGCGGCGCAGCCGCTCCCCGTCCATCTGCGGGCTGATCGCGACGGTGGTGGCGTCGGTGATCCGGATCGCCTCCTCCAGCCGCTCCGACGTGCCGACGATCGGCAGGTCGAACAGCTCGAAGTCGGCCCGTTCCAGCCGGTTGTGGCTGTGCCGGCCGGGGGCCCGGTCCAGGCAGATCCCGACCACGTTCCAGCCGACCCCGGGATCGCGGTGGGCGAGGCGCACCAACGCGGCCGCCGCCTCGCCGGAGCCGACGACCAGCACCCGGTGCCGGCAGCGGCCCGCGCGACGCATCCGCAGCAGCAGCACCCGGGCCATCGCCCGGCCGGTGACCGTGAGGATCGTGGCGGCCGGGAAGACGATCAGCAGGTAGGCGCGGGCCACCTCGGCCTTCGTCGCGTACGAGGCGATCGCCACCAGCGCGATGAGGCGCGCGGCCGAGTTGACGACCCGGCGGAACTCCTCCGACCCGTTGCCGAGGAAACGGTCCTCATAGGCCCGGTTCAGCGCGATCGACCCGACCCAGGCGAACGGGAAGATCAGGCTGACGAGGAGGTAGAACCTGGTCGCCGACGCCGCGCCCAGTCCGAGATCGACGAGCACCCGGTTGAACCGGAGCAGGTAGGCCAGCGCCGCGGCCAGGGCGCCGGCGAAGAAGTCGGCTGAGACCACCAGCCGGGTGTAGATGACCTCCCAGGCGAGCTGCGCTCGGTAGCGCTGGCGGACCGGCCTACCGAGCAGCTGCTCCGGCCGCCGGCCCTTGCGGCGACGGCCGAAGGCCGCGGGCATGGGGTTCGGGTGCGGCTCCGGCCGCGGAGCTGGGATCGTGGCGTCAGCCGGAGCGGCGCCCATCTCGATGGGCCCGGACTCGGCGTCTTCGGCGCGGGTCACCAGCGGTGACTCCTTCGGGGCCTTGTCCCGCGCACTGATCGCCGTTGCCGGCTGAGCCCTCTGTTGCGGGGCGCCTGGCGGCAGCCGCTGTGGTGGCACCTCGACGAGCGGCTCGACCTTGGCGTGGGCAGTGCCGGTCGTGCCGAGCTCTAGCTTCTCCTCGTCCATGGCGCTGGGCTCCGCGGAACTGTCGACGGCGGCATCGGCCGCGCCGCTGCTCGGCACCGTAGATCTCGTGATCGTGCCCAAGCCCGCGCCATCGGTGGACCCGGCGCCGGCCAGGGCGCCGTGCCCCGAGCCGAGGCCGCCTTGACTCGACTCGCCTGCTTCTGTGCTCCTCGTGCTCGTGCTCGTGGTTGCCGCGTTCTCGATCGCATTTGCCATCGGTGAGCCCCCCGGATCGCCGAACCGATCTTGGTCGCGCCCGGGGGGTGAGTCCACCGGGTGATGCAGCCAATTACGGTGATGACCCGGAGTCTAACGTCGCGTCATTGCGTGGGCGGACTCATGCGGTTAACTCGCGTTCCAATGGCGAGTGCGCGGCCGATTCGTTGCGTGTCGTGAGGATTTGGAGGGCTGCGGATTGGCCCGGACTGCCCACGGGACGGCTATGCCGCTACCTGGTCTGTGATCCCCGCCACCAGCGGCGCGAGGCTCGCGCGGTCACACATTCTTGGCGAAGACGAGCCGTAGCCCGATCAGCGTCAGGTGCGGCTCGTGCACCTGGAGGGTCTCGCTCTCCTTGAGGACGAGCGGGGCGAGGCCGCCGGTCGCGACCGTGGTGGCCTCGGTGCCGAGCTCGGCCCGGATGCGGCGCACCAGCCCGTCCACCTGCCCGGCCACGCCGTAGATCATCCCGGACTGCAGCGCCTCGACCGTCCCCTTGCCGATCACCGACCGCGGCGGTACCAGCTCGACCTTGCGCAGCTGGGCCGCCCGGGAGGCGAGCGCGTCCAGTGCGATCTCGATCCCTGGCGCGAGCGCCCCCCCGAGGAACTCCCCGCGCGCCGAGACGACGTCGATGTTCGTCGACGTGCCGAAGTCGACGACGATCGTCGGGCCGCCGTGCAGGTGGTGGGCCGCCAGCGTGTTCATGATCCGGTCGGCGCCGGCTTCCTTCGGGTTGTCGATCAGGATCGGGACGCCGGTGCGGGTGCCGGGCTCGACGACCACCACCGGGACGTGGCGGAACAGCCGGCCGGCCATCCTGCGGATCTCGCGCAGTGCCGCCGGGACCGTCGAGCACACCGCCACTCCGTCGATCTTGTACTCGCCGATCAGGCCGCGGTAGAGGAACGCCAGCTCGTCGGAGGTGGCGTTGGCCTGGGTGCGGACCCGCCAGGAGTCGGCGAGCGTCTCGCCCTCGAACACGCCGAGGACCGTGTTGGTGTTGCCGATGTCGATCGTCAGCAGCATGAGGTCGTTTCCATCGTCTTTTCGGACCAGGGTGTCTCTGACCACGGTGGCAGGCCTCGGCGCCGCGCCGAGACGGGAAGGCTCACGGTTGTTCTACTTGTCCAGGGTGAGGTCGAGGCCGAGATCCAGCGCGGTCACCGAGTGCGTGATGCCGCCGACAGCGAGGTAGTCGACCCCGGTGGCCGCGACCTCGGCGGCGACGTCGAGCGTGAGGCCACCACTGGCTTCCAGCAGCACCCCGGCCGGCCCGTTCTTGGCCCGTGGGGACGCGGCCCGGGCCAGCGCCACCGCGGCGCGCAGCTCGTCCGGGGTCATGTTGTCCAGCAGGATCAGGTCGGCGCCGGCAGCGACGGCCTCGCGGACCTGGTCGACGGTGTCGCACTCGACTTCGACCGGCAGGCCGGGGAACGCCGCGCGGACGGCGGCGAACGCCTCCGCCACGCCGCCGGCGGCGACCACGTGGTTGTCCTTCACCAGCGCCGCGTCCACCAGCGACATCCGGTGGTTGACCCCACCGCCGGCCCGCACCGCGTACTTCTCCAGCGCGCGCAGCCCGGGCATGGTCTTGCGGGTGTCCCGGACGGCGGCGCCCGTCCCGGCGATCGCGTCGGCCCAGGCGCGGGTGGCGGTCGCGACGCCGGACAGGTGGCAGAGCAGGTTGAGCGCGGTGCGCTCGGCGGTCAGCAGGCCGCGCACCGGGCCGCGGACCCGCAGCACCTCGGTGCCGGGCCCGATCCGGTCACCGTCGGCGGCCGTCAGGGTCACCTCGGCGTCCGGTCCGGCCACGGCGTCGAACACGGCGGCCGCCACCGGGAGCCCGGCGACCACGCCGCGGGCCCGGGAGACGATCCGCCCGACGGCCACCAGGCCGGCGGGCACGGTGGCGGCCGACGTGACGTCCACCCCGAGCCCGCTCGCGGCGGGCAGGTCCTCGGCGATCGCCCGGGCCACCACGTCGGCGACGGCCGACGGGTCGAGGCCGGCCGCCAGCAGAGCCCGCTCGGTCGCGGCCGACCAGCCGGGGCGCCGCGCGAGCGTCGCGCGGTCGGTCGCCGGCGAAAACCCGAACCCGTGGGTCGCCTTGATTCTGGGGCTCACGGTGCCTTCCCTTCGCCCGCGCCGCCGGCGGTGACCCCGTCCGGTGGGGCGGGGGCGTACGTGACGTCGAGCAGGCCGTCCGGATCCATCCGCAGCAGCAGGTGGCCGCGCCAGGCGTCGTCGGCGTCGGCGAAGTCCTCGCGCCAGTGCGAGCCGCGGGTCTCCGTCCGCGCGGCGGCGGCGGCGACCAGCGCGGTCGCGACCGTCCGCAGGTTCGTCATCTCCCAGGCCTCCGGGCCGGCGGCGACCGTCGCCCCGGTCAGCCGGACGTCGCCGACGTCGGCGAGCGCCTTCGCCGTCGCGAGCAGGCTCGGGGCGCTGCGCAGGACACCGGCGCCCTCGCTCATCACCCGCGCCAGCTCGACGCGCTCGGCCGGGTCGGCCAGGCCCGCCGAGCCGCGGTCGACGACGGCCTCGACCGGTGCTCCGGGCGACGGCAGGCCGCCGGCCAGGTCTTCGGCGATCCGGGCCGCGAACACCAGGCCTTCGAGCAGGCTGTTCGACGCCAGCCGGTTCGCGCCGTGCACCCCGGTGCAGGCGGCCTCGCCACAGGCGTACAGGCCCGGGACGCTGGTCCGGCCCTGGGTGTCGGTGCGAACTCCGCCGCTGGCGTAGTGCGCGGCGGGCGCCACCGGAATGGGCTGGGTGACCGGGTCGATCCCATGGGACCGGCACCGGGCGGTGATCGTCGGGAAGCGGCGCAGGATCGTCTCCTCGCCGAGGTGGCGGGCGTCGAGATAGAGATGGTCGACGCCCTGGGCCGCCATCACCCGCGACATCTGCTTGGCCACCACATCGCGGGGCGCCAGGTCCTCCAGGGGATGAACGCCCGACATGACCCGCTCGCCGGCCGCATCCACCAGGAGGGCGCCCTCGCCGCGCATCGCCTCGCTGATCAGGGGCTGCTGGCCGGCCGACGCCGCGCCCGGGATCCGCAGCGCGGTCGGGTGGAACTGGACGAACTCCAGGTCGGCGATGACCGCTCCGGCGCGCAGCGCGAGCGCGACGCCGTCGCCGGTCGACACCGACGGGTTCGTCGTCGAGGCGTAGATCTGGCCCATCCCGCCGGTCGCGAGGATCACGGCCCGCGCCAGGACCGCGCCGACGCCGTCGCGGGTGCCCTCGCCGAGCACGTGCAGGGTCAACCCGGCCGTCTGCCCGTCCGCGTCGACGAGCAGGTCGAGCACGAGGGCATGCTCGATCACGTCGATGCCGTCGTCGGCGAGCAGCGCGGCGATCAGCGCCCGCTCCACCTCCAGGCCGGTGGCGTCGCCGCCCGCGTGCACGATCCGGTCGCGCAGGTGGCCGCCCTCCCGGGTCAGCGACAGCTCGCCGGCCGCGGTGAGGTCGAACCGGGCGCCGAGCGCGGCCAGCTCACGGACCCGCGCCGGGCCCTCCGTCACCAGCACCCGCACGGCCCCCGGGTCGCACAGCCCGACGCCGGCGACGAGGGTGTCGCGCAGGTGGTCGTCGGGGGAGTCCTCGGCGGCCAGCGCCGCGGCGATCCCGCCCTGCGCCCAGCGGGTCGAGCCCATGTCGAGCAGCGCCTTCGTCACCAGCAGCACCCGGCTCGCCGGCAGCTGGGCGCGGACCCGCTGCGCGGCGGTGAGCCCGGCGACGCCGGAGCCGATCACGACGACGTCGGCGTGCCTGGTCCAGCCGGCGCGCGGCGCGCCGAGCCGGGCGGGGAGCACGGGCAGCGGGGGCAGGCCGACCGGCGACGCGGCCGGGTCCGGGTGTGTCGATGTCACTGTTCCCCCGCTCCGGGCCCGGGGGCGGGCGCCACGGTGAGCTCGATGTTGTCTATCAGCCGAGTGGAGCCGACCCGCGCGGCCACCAGCAGCAGCGCCGGGCCGCCGGCCGGGCCGACCGGGCCGAGGCTGTCGGGGCTCGCGAGGGTGAGGTAGTCGACCTCCACGCCGGGCTCCGCGGCCAGCACGGCGCGGGCCGCCGTCAGCGTCGCGTCCGCGCCGTCGTCGGCCGCCGCGACCCCGGCGGCCAGCGCCCGGGACAGTGCCAGCGCCGACGCCCGCTGCGGCGTGGTCAGGTAGACGTTGCGGCTGGACAAGGCCAGGCCGTCCGGCTCGCGCACCGTCGGCACCCCGACCACCGTGACCGGGACGGCCAGGTCGGCGACCATCCGGCGGATGCAGACCAGCTGCTGGGCGTCCTTGCGGCCGAAGAAGGCCAGGTCCGGCCTGGTCAGGTGCAGCAGCGTCGCGACGACCGTCAGCATGCCGTCGAAATGCCCCGGCCGGCTGGCGCCCTCGAGGATCTCGCCGAGTGGCCCGGCGTGCAGCGTCACCAGCGGCCGCGGGTCGTGGATGACGACCGGCGCGAAGACGACGTCCGCACCCTCGCGGGCGCACACCTCGAGGTCGGCGTCGAAGGAGCGCGGGTAGCGGTCGAGGTCTTCCGCCGGCCCGAACTGCAGCGGGTTGACGTAGATCGTGACGACTACCTGGTCGGCCCGGCGCCGGGCCTCGCGGATCAGGGCCGCGTGGCCGTCGTGCAACGCGCCCATGGTCATCACGACGGCCCGGGTGCCGGTCGGCTCGGCCAGCAGCCGCGCGAGCTCGGGCCTGGTGCGGGCGACGACAGGGCGCAGGCGCGCGCCGGACACCGGATCGGCGGTTGGGGCGTAAGGCATGGGCCGTTCCAGTCCTCGGGGCGGTACCGGACGTCCGGATGACTGTAACCCCAACGCAACGACCGTGGAGTCAGTGTGACTGTAACTACCTGCGCTGGCCGTTCTCCGTGACGTCCGGGGTGGTGCGCCGCTGCCATGACGAGCAAGGCCGGGGGTAGTGGTGATCGCGGGTCCGACCCCGTCCAGCCCTGCCTCGTGGTCGTTCGCACGCGTCTTCGGGCGGCCGCGCGGTAGAACCGGGCTTCTTCGCCGGGCCGACGCCTGTCGGGACCGACCCACGCCGTCCCGATCGGCCCGGGCGCGTCGCCTGGCGGCAGCGCACTCGTGCCGAGCAACCGCGGTCTGCCCGTCCGGCGCGGGAACTGTCGGCGGTGAACCGGTAACTCGTCCGCAACAAATGCGTAGCGAGTTGCGCTGGCCATCTGTCGGACCGGCGGTCGGGCCGTGACTACCATGATGTGACGGCGAAATTCCATGGACCGGTTCGCCGCAGCTTTCGAGTCCATGGGGACGTGATTGGTCGTCGGTTGAGCTGGAATTCGAATCCACACACCGTCTGGAATTTCTGCCTGCTCCGCTGTCGGCGATCAGGCAGGCCGGTGCGTATCGCGGTTCACCGTGGCGCGGGGGCGTCGCGCGGATTTGCCCGGGCCGGCCGTGAGCGGCCGCGCCCGGCGGACGAAACGGGGGAACAATGACTGTCGGTACTGTGCCCGAGGTCACGCGGATCAGCGTGATCGGCACCGGCTACCTGGGTGCGACCCACGCGGTGTGCATGAGCGAGCTGGGTTTCTCCGTGGTCGGCGTCGACGTCGACCAGGCGAAGGCCGACAGCCTGGCGGGCGGGACGGTGCCCTTCTTCGAGCCTGGTCTTGAGGAGCTGCTGCGCAAGAACCTCGACTCCGGCCGGCTCTCCTTCACCACCTCGTTCGCCGAGGCCGCCGACGCCGACGTGCATTTCCTGTGCGTCGGCACCCCGCAGCGGCCGGACTCGCAGGCGGCCGACCTGCGCTACCTCGACGCAGCCGTCGACGGGCTGCTCGCCGCCGGGCCGAAGGCGGGCTCGCTGGTCGTCGGCAAGTCCACGGTGCCGGCGGGCACGGCCGCCGCGCTCGCCGGCCGGCTCGCGGCCCAGGCGCCGATGGTCCGGCTCGGCTGGAACCCGGAGTTCCTCCGGGAGGGATTCGCTGTCGAGGACACGCTGCGCCCGGACCGGCTCGTGCTGGGCGTGCCGGCGGGCGCCGGCGGGCACCGGGCCGAGGAGACGCTGCGGGCCGTCTACGCGACCGCGATCACGGCGGGCACACCGGTCGTGGTCACCGACTTCGCGACCGCGGAGCTCGTCAAGGCCGCCGCCAATGCCTTTCTCGCCACCAAGATCTCATTCATCAACGCCATGGCGGAGATCTGCGAGGTGACCGGCGGCGACGTGCAGACGCTGTCGACCGCGCTCGGCTATGACGCCCGGATTGGGCGCCGCTTCCTGGGCTCGGGCGTCGGCTTCGGCGGCGGCTGCCTGCCCAAGGACATCCGCGCGTTCCGGGCGCGCGCCGAGGAGCTGGGCGCCGGGCGCGCGGTCGGATTTCTCGCCGAGGTCGACGCCATCAACCTGCGCCGCCGGACCCGGGTCGCCGAGCTCGCCACCGAGCTCCTCGGTGGTGACGTGGCCGGCCGCCGGGTGGCCGTCCTCGGCGCTGCCTTCAAACCGAACAGCGACGACATCCGGGACTCGCCCGCGCTCGACGTCGCCGAACTGCTGCGCGAGGCCGGCGCGGTGGTGACGGTGACCGACCCGGCCGCCATCCCGAACGCCCGGCGCCGCCACCCCGAGCTGCGGTACGCGGACAACGCCGCCTCGGCCGCCGCCGACGCCGACATCGTCCTGCACCTGACCGAATGGGCCGACTTCCGGGAGATCGACCCGGCAGCGCTGCGGGCGCACGTCCGCACCCCGGTCGTCATCGATGGCCGCAACACCCTCGACATCGCCCGCTGGCGCGCCGCCGGCTGGACCTACCACGCCCTGGGCCGCCCGAACGTGTGACGGCCCCGGGCCCACCTCGTCCAGGCTCGGGAGGCCACTGTCTGGGCCTGCCACGCTCTGGCTGTCCGGACGTGCGATCGCGACCGGGGCCAACCCCGGTCCGGCGCCGAGCCCCCAAAAGGCCCGCCCCGCAAAGTGATTCCCATGTCGCCAACTGGTGGTTCCGATCCGGCCTGATCGCACCTATTGCAGACCGGACTCGCGATCATGGTCTGCGGGGCGACCCGGGCGAACCTCGCCGGCCTTACTCCCGTCTCATGGATCAGGCTGGAGCGCCGTTTTCCCGACCCAACCGGTGATCATAGGTGGCCTGTTCCGCTCCTGGAGATCATGATCGCGAACTGCGTAGGGAAAATGGCGTCCTGTGCCCCGGTTTGTGCCTTTTATCCCTGCGCAGTTCGCGATCAGGGCTCCTCTGGTGGCTCGATACCGCCTGAAGATCTGCGTTTGCGTGGGGAATCTGGCGTGGGCCGGGCGCAATGAAGATCGACGGCGAGTGTCCAAGGGGCGGAAGGGAAGGGGCGAGGACGGTTGGAGCCGTCAATGCAAAGGTGCCGGCTCCGCCAGCGGGGGACTGGCGAAGCCGGCACGACTGCGGGACGCAGGGACGGGGGCGCCGGGACCGGGGCGCCGCGGGACGGGTCAGCCGGTGTGGCTCGCGATCCGCGCGCCCTGGGCGGGGATTCCGCCGCCCGAGGGCGCGGCGGCCGGGAGCTTGCCGGTGCCGCCCGCGCGGGGGCGCCAGACGCGGTCGCCCAGCATGGTGAGCAGGGCGGGCATCAGGAACACCCGGATCACCGTCGCGTCCAGGAAGATCGCGGTGCCCAGCCCGACGCCCAGCTGCTTCATGCTCACCTGGGACAGCGTCGCGAAGATCGAGAAGACGGCGACCATGATGATCGCGGCGCTGGTGACCACGCCGGCGCTGCTGCGCAGGCCGGCCAGCGACGCGGCCCGCATGTCCAGCCCGGACTGCCGCGCCTCCCGGATGCGGGAGAGCAGGAAGACCTGGTAGTCCATCGACAGCCCGAACAGGATCACGAACAGCATCAGCGGGAGCCAGCTGACGACGCTGCCGGTGGCGGTGAAGCCGAGCAGCCCGTCCGCCCAGTGGTGCTGGAAGACCAGCTCGAGCACGCCGTAGGCCGCGCCGACTGACAGCAGGTTCAGCCCGACGGCGACGCCGGCGATGGCCGCGCTGCGGAACGACAGGTACAGCAGCGCGAAGGCCAGCAGCAGCACGAACCCGATGACCAGCGGGGTGCGGCTGGACAGCTGGTCGTTGAAGTCGATTGAGGCGCTGGCCTCGCCGCCGACGTAGGCGTGCGCACCGGGAACCTTGTCGATCGTCGTGGGCACCAGGTTGTCGCGTAGCTGGTGGGCCGCGTCGATCGACGCCCGGTTGTCACCGGTGCCGGCGAGCGGAAGGATCACCCGGGCCACCTTCTTGTCCGCGCTGATGTCGACGACCATCGGCTCGAAGCCGACGTGCGCGGCGACCGCCCGGGTCCGCAGCTCCTGGATCGCGGCGCTCACCGGAGCGGCGGTGACGTCGGGCGCTGTCACGGCGATCACGGCCGGGACCGGGCCGCCGGGGAACGCGACCAGCAGCCGGTCGTAGGTGTGGACGATGGGCAGGTCCTTCGGCAGGTCCGAGACGCCCAGGTCGGAGGTGTGCAGCCGCAGGGTCGGCGCGGCCAGCGCGAGCAGGAGACCGCCGGAGACGACGGCCACGGCCACCGGCCTGCGCATCAGCCGGTCGAGCAGCCGCACCCGGTCGGGGCGGCCCTGCCGGCGGCGGGCCGGGCGCGGCGCGGCAGCGGCGGCGAGCTGTGCGCGCTCCTCCTCGGCCTCCCAGTCGGCGGGGAGGCCGGACCGCCGGGCCGCGCTGGCCGCCAGCCGGGCGGCCTTGCGCTCCCGGCGGTTGCCCGGCGCGGCGGCGCGGTGCCATGGCAGCTTGCCGAGCTCGATCCGGTCGCCGAGCATCGACAGCAGCGCCGGCAGCACGGTGATCGAGCCGAGCAGCGCGATCAGGACGACGACGATCGTGCCCACCGCGATCCCGGTGAACGCGGCCATCCCGGTGATCATCAGGCCGGCCAGCGAGACCGCGACCGTCAGGCCGGAGACGAGGACGGCGTGCCCGGATGTCTCAGCCGCGATCTCCAGCGCCCGCCGAGCGCTGTGCCCCTTGGCGCGCTCCTCTCGTTCCCGGCGGATGTAGAACAGCGCGTAGTCGACGCCGACTGCCAGGCCGATCAGCAGCATCACCGAGGTGGCGGTCTGGTTGGTCGCCATCAGCCGGCTGGTGAAGGCGACGGCGCCGATCGCGCCGACGAACGCGGTCAGCGCCAGGCCGACCGGGACCAGCGCGGCGACGACCGCGCCGAAGACCAGGAGCAGGATCGCGAGGGTGATCGGGACGGAGAGGTACTCGGCCCGCTGGAAGTCCTTGCCGATCGTCTTGTTCAGTGCCTTGTCCGCGCTCGCCGAGCCGAACTGCTCGATCGACAGGCCCTGGTGGGCGGCGCCCGCGGCGGTGACGGCGTCCATCACCGGCCCGACGCGGCTGTCCGCGTCGTCGACCGTGCCGAGCAGCTCGAAGGTGACCAGAACGGACCGGCCGTCGGCGGAGATCAGACCGGGGTCGGCCGTCGCGCCGGGTGTGGCGATCGGCGTGCGCACCGCCGTCACCTCGTGCGTCGCGACGATCCGCCGGACGACGTCGGTCACGGCGGCCTGGACCTGCTGGTCCGCGGCCAGGCCGCCGGCCGGCCGGCTCGCCAGCTGGATCAGGACGTTCTCGCTGTCCCGGTCCACGAAGCCGTGGTCGCGCAGGGCCTGCTGGGCCTGGCCGTCCTGGCCGACGGTCCAGTCCGACTGCTTGAGGTTCCTGGTGCCGATCAGGCTGCCGGCCATGACGAGGGCGACGACGGCGAGCAGCCACCCGGCGACGGCGAGCTTGCGGTGCCGGACGCTCCACCGGGCCGCGCGGGCGGCGAGGTGCCCGCCGCGGGAGCGGCGGCGGTGGGTGCCGGCTGTCGGGAGGGCTGCTGTCGGGACGCCTGGGGACCCGGGACGGCCGGAGCCGCCCGCGCCCGGGGTGGCGTCGAGGTCGGTGGGCTCGGAAGCCGGGTCGGTGGCTGCCACGGCGGCGTCCGGCTGTCGTGTACGCATGCCTCGACGGTCCCGGAACGCGAGGTCGTGGTCACTGGAGTGGACCGGCGGATCCAGGGTGGGGCCAGCGGAACCGGCCGCGCGTGGGAGTACCACCGTGAGGGGTGGGGAATTCCCCACCCCTGTCGCTCTCCGTATCGTCGGGACGCGGCTATCGGACGACGTCAACTTTTCCGTAACGGCGGACTGGGATAATGCGCTGACGACTCGGTGAGTGAGGGTGATGAGCGACGCTGGGAGTGGCCCCGAGGCGGGTCCGGAAACGGGCGAGGCCGATGAGGCCGCCAGGGGGCGCAGCGAGACGCCGGGCGACCGCGAACACTCCTCGTCACCGGTCGAGCCGGAAGCGTCGCATGGTGTTCCTCCGCGTCGGCGGACGGACCCAGGACGTGGCGAGACGCGTGCCGAAGGTTCCGGCGGGGCCGGCGACGACAGTCAGACGATCAAGCTGCCGCCCGGGCGGGTCCTTCCGCCGTCTCCTCCCTCGGTCTACTCGCGCGCGGCGGTCCGCGTGGCGGTCGACGAGACGACGACGGTGCCACGCCCAGGCCGCGGCCCAGCCGAGCCACCCGCCTCGTCCCCACCGTCGGTCTATGCACCCACTCCGTCACGTGGGTCCCAGCGCGCGGAGGACCCGGGGGAGCGCACGACCCGGGTCGAGCGGCCCAGGACCGAGCGGCGTGACACCGTCGATCCGGCCCCGCCGGACCGCGCCTCGCCGGCCGGGGAGCGGACGACCAAGGTGGACCGTGCGCGGCTGGAACGCCGGGGCACGGCGGATCCGGCGGCTCCTGGGCGCGGCGTGGCCGGGCCCGCCTCCGACGCCGCCGGGCCGGCTGGGGAACGGACGGCCAGGGTCGACCGGTCGAGGGTGACGCGGCGGGACACCGTCGATGACCCTGCGGCTGTCACGAGCCGCGGCGTCGGCGTGCCGAAGGCACCGCCGCCGGACAGCACGGAGCTGCTCGACCGTCGCAAGATCACGGGAGCCGCGTCCGACGGACGGCCTGCCACGCCTCCGGCCGGCCGAGCACCGGCCGACCGGGCGGCAGCCGACCGCCCAGCGGTTGACCGAGGCGCGACTCAGGCCACCAGGCCTGTCGGTCACCGTGCCCTGGCGGAGCCGAACCCGGCCGAGACGACGATGCGGATCTCCCGCCGGGACCTCCCAGGCGGCAGGCAAGGGCGCATCGCCCTGCTCGCCGACCCGCTGGTGGCCGAGACGACCATGCATATGTCGCGCTCGGCGATGCCCCCGGGCTCGCTGCTGTTCCAGACCGGCCCGGTGCCGATCCCGCTTCGTGAGGAGCTGACGGGGGCCGCACCGACGCCGCCCCCCGAGGAGCCGCAGGCGCCGTCGCTGCTACGCCGGGTGCCGGCCGGCCTCGTCGACTCCAGCCTGTCGTCGCTGGGCAGCTTCATGATGGGCGTGTTCGCGCAGTATTTCCTACCCACGATGCTGGGCACGTACGGGCTCTTCTACACGGCCTTCATCGCCGTGTCGGTCATCCCGACGGGCATCGTCTTCTCGCCGGTCGAGTACACGTCGGCGGGTGTCGCGGCCCGGCACAGGCGGGTGCAGCTGCTGCCACAGTCGCTGCAGCTGGGCATGGCGCCCGCCGTCCTGGCGGCGCTGCTGGTGCCACTGGTCCTGATCATTCCGTCGCACGGGCAGTCGGCCGATTCCCGGGTCGGGTTCGCCGTGACGGCCGCCCTGGTCGCGGTGGCCTCGCCGATGCAGGACCACATCCGGCGGATGCTGCACCAGGCCGGAATGTCCTGGACCGCGGCCGCGACCTCCTTTGTACAGGTGCTGGCCGTCACGCTCGGACTGGTGACGGCCAAGGTCGCGCACGTGCCGCCGGCCTGGGTGCCGTTCGGCGCGCTCGCGGTCGCGAACTTCGTCTCCGGGGCGTTCGGGCTGTGGAAGGCCAAGCCCGGCCACCGGGCGCCGATGCTGTTGAAGCTGCGAACCCTGTTCGTCTCCATGGGCGGCTGGATCGTGGTGGGCAACGTGCTGTCGGCCAGCGGCCCGTTCCTCAACTTCGCGCTCCTGACGGCGCTGTCCGGCCAGGCGGACGTCGGTAGCGGCGAGGGGGCCCGGGTCCTGGCCCAGCCGGTCACCGTGCTGGTCATCGGGCTGCTTGCCGTGCTCAACCCGGAGATCATGGAAGCGGCGCACAACCGGTCCGTCCGCAGGCTGATCAAGATCTGTCTGCTTTTCTGGGGCCTGGTCGCGGTCGCCATCCTGGGGTGGGCGTTGCTGGTGGGCTTTGAATGGCCGTTCAACCCGCTTCCCAGGTTCCAGAAGCCCGCCTATCGGGTACACGGCTTGCTGCCCTGGACGATCGTCACCGAGGGTGCCGGCTACAGCGTCCTGGTACTGATCACAATCGCGAACGCCGCGGGCCGCGCGCGGGCGGCGTCGGTCGCGAGCCTGGTGGCCGTCGTCGTGTCCGGCATCGCCGTCGCGGCGACCGCCAAGGCCCTCGGCTCGTTCGCCCTGATCTGGGGTGCCGGGGCGACCCTCCTGGCGATGTACGTCGTCAACGGGGCGGTCATCGTCCGTGAGTTCCGGCGTCCCGCGCAGCCCGCCGCGACCGCGAGCCTGGCGGTCCCGGCCCCTCCGGCGGTGCCGGGACCGGTTGGTCCGGTGTCGCCGGGCCGCCCGGCTGCTGGACCGGGGCGTCCCGCGATGCCCGTCCCGTCGCGTCCCGTCGCGCCGGGGCCGGTACCAGGCCGGGGGCCCGCCGCCGGGCCCGGTCCGGCCGAGGTTCCTGCCCGCCGGGCGACGAGGCCTCCCGCACCCATGCCGGCACCGCCGACGCCTCGTCAGCCGAGGCCCGCGCCAGCGGCCTCCCAGGCGGACCCGCGTCCGCCGGCGCCCGCGCCGCGGCCGGAGCCAGAGCCGGAGCAGCCCACGCCGGCGGCGCGGCGCGGGCGGGGCCGGCATTCCAGCGGTGGGTCCGGCCTGCGCAGGCCTGACGTGTTCGACCGAGGCCGCTGACAGACCCCTGTTGGCGTGTCGTGAGGACGCGGCCCGGGCGGGGCGCGAGGCCCGTCCTGAGAAATCAGCAATACCCACCCTCTGAACATGAAAGATTTCACACCGTGATGACACCGGCGTGTACGGGCCTCCTAACTGGCTCACAGCCGGAGGCTCTAGGCTGGCAGGGACGGGGCTCCCGGATAGAAGGCCTCGCCGTGCCCGCGGGCGGAGCGCGATTCGGCCCGCCCAGGCTCGGCCCTGATGTCCGACAGACGGATGTTCGACAGACGGAGACGCTGCGATGAAGGAATCCCGGGTACCTGAGGTCAGCATCGGGATTCCGGTGTACAACGGCGCTGACTACCTCGGCTCGGCCATCGAGTCGCACCTCGCGCAGACCTTCGGCGACTTCGAGCTGGTGATCTCGGACAACGCCTCCACCGATGGCACCGAGGACCTCTGCCGCGGGTACGCGAAGGAGGACTCGCGGGTTCGCTACGTGCGCCAGGAGGAGAACATCGGCGCGAACGCGAACTTCAACGAGGTCGTCCGGCTCAGTCGGGCTCCCTACTACCGGTGGGCCGCCGACGACGACACCCTGTCGCCGGAGTACCTGGAAAAGACGTACGGCCTGTTGAGCAGGGACGACGACGCGGTCCTGTGTCACTCCTTCGCCTCGTACATCGACGAGGACGGCAAGCCGCTGCATCCGGCCGGCGACGGGGTGGGCTTCGTCGACGACAAGGGCACCTACGTCGACGGCCCGGACCCGAACATCGCCACCCGGCAGCTGCGCTCCCCCTACCCGCACGTCCGGTTCCGCGATGTGCTGCTGCACACGAAGTGGTGCTTCGAGATCTTCGGGCTGATGCGCCGCGAGGTGTTGCTGAGCACCGCGATGCAGCAGAAGTTCTACGGCACCGACCGGGTGATCCTCGCCGAGATGGCGTTGCTGGGGACCTGGCGGGTGGTCGAGGAGCCGCTGTGGCAGCGGCGCTCGCACTCGGGGGCTTCGAACAACATGAGCGTCTGGCAGAAGGCCAAGTGGAGCAACCCGGACGCGAAGAAGAGCGTGCTGCCCCCGGTCTCCAACATGATCCGCGGGTACATCGACGCGATCGACCGGCACTCCTTCCCGCCGGTCGAGCGGGCGCAGTGCTACGCCGCGGTCGGCGTGCTCGCGGTCCAGCCGGACAAGTTCCGCAAGCTGCTGGTGCCCGGCCCGCACAACTACTTCGGCATCGGCAACAAGCAGTCGAGCGCCGAGCACCGGCTGTAGGTCGTCACCGGGCGGCCGCCTCCCGGAGCCGCCAGCACGGCGGGATGGTGGATGGCTGCCCGCACCCGCGCGGAGGGGAACCGGCGCCGGTGGCGTCGGCTCAAGGGAGGATGGCCGAAGGTGAAGGTCGCGATCGGGGCATTTGCCTGCGGTCCCGGGGGTGGCTCCGAGCCGGGCGCCGGCTGGGAGTGGACCCGTGCCGCGGCGCTGCGCCACGACGTGTGGGTCTTCACCGACCCCTCCTGGATCGAGCCGATCCGGGCGGCGGTGCGCGCCGAGCCGGAGCTGCGGCTGACGGCCGTCGAGGTCCCGGCGCCGGCGTGGGCCAACTACCCGGGCGACTTCGGCCGCGGCGAGCGGATGCGCTACGCGGCCTGGCAGTACTTCCTGCGCCGGGCGGTCCGCGCCAAGCACGCGGAGATCGGCTTCGACATCACCCACCACATCACGTACGCGGCGGACTGGATGCCGTCGGGTGTCGTGCTGCCCGACGTCCCATTCGTCTGGGGCCCGGTTGGCGGGACGGCGCCGCTGCCGTCCCAGTTCCGCGAACAGCTCGGTGACAAGCAGTTCGCCGTCGAGGTCGCGCGTGGAGTGATCACCGCCGCCGGGCGGGTCGCCTGCGGTGAGCTGCTGTCCCGGCGGGCGAGCGTGATGCTCGCGGCGAACGAGGACGTCGCCCGCCGGTTCCGCCGGGCGCACCCGCGGGTCGAGCCGAACATCGCCCTGCACCTGGACCAGCTTCCGGTTCCCGCCGCGGCTCCGGGACACGGCACCAGGCCGGGCCCCGACCGCGCGCCCGCCGGCGCGCACCCGGAGGCCACCGCCGTCGAGGTCGGGCGTCCCGAGGCACCAGGCGGGGCCAAGCCGCAGCGGCGCGCTGTCTTCGCCGGCCGGCTGCTGGCGTGGAAGGGCGTCCGGCTCGCCGTCGCGGCGATCGCGCGGGCGCACGCGGACGGCTGGACACTGGACATCTACGGAGCCGGGCCGGACGAGGAGCAGATCCGCGCGGCCTGCGAGCGGCTCGGCGTGACCGACCGGGTGACGCTGCACGGTCAGCGGCCGCGGGAGGAAGTACTCGCGGCGCTCGCGAGCAGTGACGTACTGCTGTTCCCATCCATGCACGACAGCGCCGGCTGGATCGTCGCCGAGGCGCTCGCGCTCGGTCGTCCGGTGATCTGCCTGGACATCGGCGGCCCGGCCATGCAGGTCGGCGAGGTCAGCCGGTTCGGGATGGGGCAGCGGGGTGTCCGGGTCCGCCCGTACGGCGACGTGGTCGGCGCGCTGGCCCGCGCCCTGCGTGACTGCCCCGGCCCGCTCGAACCCGACCGGCGGTTCAGCGTCGAGCGGCTGCCGGACCTTCTCGACGAGATCTATGTCAAGGCGGCCCGGTAGCCGGGTCCCACGGGCCTTCTCGTCACTGGATAGCGCTCTGGTCGGGTTCCGTGGACCTGATCGTCGCGGGATAGTGCTGACGCTACCGTTACTGGACGGTTGCGGGACTTCGCAATGCTGACACGCCCGAACGGGGTGGCGTGACCAACGGGACCGTGGTCCCGGCGTTCTCTCGTTGACGTTCGGGCTAGCTCCTCGTCGTCCCAATGTCACCAGCCTCTGGCCGCCGGTCGCGTTCTGTGGAGAATCAGGCGCGTAGCCGGCTCGGGTGCCGTCGCGGGCTTACGTCCCGGCGGACCGGATGTGGGGTCGATGTAACCTGAGACCCTCATATCGACCGGCGTGTCCTTCGGGCCCTCTCCAGGTTCGAGACGCGATGATCCCTGTCCCGCGCGCTGGCCGCCCTAACCACCGGGAAGATCATGGATGCACTAGAGGTCTCACCGTTCGCCCCGACCGTCTTCGGCGCGATGAGCCGCCGGCGTGGACTGGTCCTGGTGTGTGTCGTGCTGCTGGGTGCGGTCGGGATCGCCATCGGGGTGAAGACGTCCGGTGCTGCCACGGCCAAGGCGTCGATCCTGGTGGAGGATCCTTCGGCCAGCAACCCCGACGCCCACTACGCGGCGAACCAGGCATCGATCATGAAGATGCCGAAGACGGCGGACGTGGCCGCGGCAGGGGTAAACAAGCAGTTCCCGAGTGCGCACCTGACCGGTCGTCAGTTGAGCAAGCATCTGACGGTCTCGCTGGACCAGAACAGTGACCTGATCACGGTCTCCTACCGAGACTCCAGCCCGGAGATCGCTCAGGCCGGCGCGAACGCGCTCGTTGACGCGTACAAGGCGGTCGTGACGACCATCGCCTCGGATGCCAATAAGAACGAGATCGACGGACTCCGCAAGGCGATCGCCACAGTGACCGCGCAGATCAACACCGACCCGGCCGCTCGTGCCGCCGGCTCTCCGCAGCAGGCCGTACTGAGCCAGCTGTACTCGCAGTGGTCGGCCGCGACCGGCAAGAGCGCCGTCACCCTGACCGGCATCGTCGACAGCTCACCGGCGGCCGTGCCGAGCAGTGCCTCCAAGTCCGCGGCCATCCGCTTCGGTCTGCTCGGCGTGGTGCTCGGCCTGCTGGTCGGCGCGGCCCTCGCGTACTTCACCGTCAACCGGCGGCCTCGGATCGAGAACCGCCTGGAGCCAGAGCTCCTGCTGGAGCGGCCGTTCCTCGCCGAGATCCCCGACTTCACGCTGGATCGCCTGCCGAGTGACCTCCCCGCCTTCGACGGTGAGCGATCGGCAGCCGCCGAGGGTTTTCGGTTCGCCGCGGACGCGCTGGAGTCCGGCCAGACGTACGCGGTGATCTCGGCTACCTCCGGGGACGGGAAGAGCGTGACGGTGGCCAACCTCGCAGTCACCGCCGCGAGGTCCGGCAAGCGGGTCCTCGCCATTGACGCCAACTTCGACGGCCAGGGCCTGTCCTGGCTGCTCGGGGTGCCGTCCGAGCGGGTCGGGCTGGCCGACGTGCTGCACGGTTCGATCAGCGCCGAGGAGGGTATCCGCCTCGTCGAGCAGGTGCCCGGCAAGCTGTTCATCCTGCCGCCCGGGCTTGCCGACGACGGGCGCCCGGTCACGTTCGACCCCGAGGCGATCGGCGACGTGCTCAAGGAGGTCCGCCGCCGGTTCGACCTCGTGCTCATCGACGCCCCGGCGGTGCTGGAGCGGGCGGCCGGCACGGCGCTGGCCAAGCAGGCCGACGCGGCCGTCGCGATCATCCCGTTCGGCGCGGACATCCGGGTCACCGAGGAGTTCGCGAAGCGGATCAGTCTGCTGAGCCTGCCGGTGCGCGGCTACTTCTTCACCCGCTCGCCGCGGCGTGGCGGCACTGGTGCCGGGAAGCGGCGAGCCGCACAGCCGGCCGCCAGGAAGGCTGGCCTATCCGGCGGATCCAGCGGTCAGGGCGGCAACCGGTACAACAAGCCGTCTGTCGGATCCGGGGTATGACGGCTCCAGCCGCCGGGCTGTCGCTGCCCGCCGGCGGCCTGGGTGCGCGGGCCGGGTCCGGCCCGCGCACCAGGCCCGGCATGTGGCTGGGCCGGCGGTGGCGGCGGGCGCCGCGGCCGGCCGCCATGCGCGGATCGGTCAACTCCGCGGTCCGGCGGATGGGGATGCCCGCGGCCGAGCGGGCCGCGCGACGGATGACGATGTACGGCCTGTTCGTCACCTTCGGCATGGTGCTCTGCGGGCGCGGGTTCGCGTACCTGGGCATCGCCCCGATCAACCTGTACATCAGCGAGATCACCATCATCACGATGGTGATCTTCAGTCCCACCCGGACGTACCTCGCCGGCCTGCTGCGCCAGGCCGGCCGGGCGGGGCGGCTGCACCTGCTCGCCGTCGCGATGATGGTGTTCTTCTGCTACGGCGTCGCCGAGACCATCCGCGGCCTGTTCGACGGCGGCAGCTCGACCACCCTGCTCAAGTCGCTGCAGCTGTACTACTACCCGGTTCTCCTCTCCTTCGGGATGTGGATGGGCGTCCGGGACCCGAAGATCTTCAGCAAGCTGGTCTGGGCGCTGGCCTGGGGCAACGCGACCTATGGCATCGCCTACGCGGTCTTTCTCAACAAGCTGCAGGTCACGGTGCCGGGCAATCCCGGCGCGCCGTTGTTCGACCTGGGCCTGACGAACGCGGCGATGGCCATCCTCGGGCTGGTCGTCTACCACCGCCGCAGCAAGTGGCTGATCCCGCTGGTGCTGCTGAACGTGGCCGTCCTGTTCGGGCATCAGATCCGGGCCGAGTGGCTGGCCCTGATCGTCTCGCTGGTGATCTACTGCGTGCTGACCAGGCAGTACCGGCGGCTGGCGGCCGGTCTCGGCGTCATCCTGGTCTTCGCGACGGTCATCACGATCATCAACGTCAAGATTCCCGGCCCGACCGACCGCGGTGGCGCCGTACGGCCCACCGACGTCATCGGCCGGGCCGTCGGCTCGGTGGACCCGGAGCTCGCGAGCCAGTTCACCAGCGCGGACCGGGTCGAGGGCGCGAACGGCACCGCCCAGTTCCGCCAGGCGTGGTGGCACGGCATCTGGCACAGCGCCACCAGCGACCCGACCTTCCTCTTCTTCGGCCACGGCTACGGGTTCAACCTGCAGACGCTCGCGCCGCCGGGCAACGTCGACACTACGGTCCGCAGCCCCCACAACATCATCTTCTACTCGATCGGCTACACCGGCTTCGTCGGCGTCGCGCTGATGGCGCTGCTCTTCTACGCGATCGCCCGGCAGCTGTGGACGGTCTACAAGCGGACCGGGAACCCGGTCGGCCTGGCGCTGATGGCACTGATGGTGACGGCGTCCCAGTTCGAGCCGTTCCTGGAGTCGCCGTTCGGCGCGGCCGCCTGCTACCTGACGCTCGGCATGTGCCTCGCGCCGCTGATGCGGCTGGGCGGCGGGGACGGGCGCAGGCTGCCGGCCCGGCTGGAGCGGGCGCTGGCCGGGATGGCCCACGACCGGCCGGCGCTGGACCTGGAACCGGCGCCGATCCCGGCGCAGCGCCGCTACGCCTCCCGTGGCGGTTCCGTTCCAGGCGTCGAGACCCTGCCCGAGCCGGGCAGCTCCGGCCCGGAAAGCCCGCCGCTACGTCGGCCGGCCGCGCTCTCCGCGGGAGCCCCGCGCCCAGGGAGAAGGTGACGGCTGTGCGCGTGCTGGTGGTGCACAACGACTACGTCAGCGCCAACCCGTCCGGGGAACGCCGGGTCGTGAACGACGACCTGGAGAACCTGCGGGCGGCCGGCGTCGACGTTCGGGCCTACATCCGGTCCAGCGACGAGATCGGTGGCCTGACCGGCGCGGCCAAGGCTGAGCTGCTGGTCCGCCCGCTCTACTCCCGTGAGGACACGGCCAAGGTCGCCCAGATCCTGCGCGACGACCGGATCGACGTGCTGCACCTGCACAACCCGTACCCGCTGATCTCGCCGCAGGTCGTCCGGGTCGCGGACGCGGCCGGGGTGGCGGTCGTCCAGACCGTGCACAACTACCGGATGGCCTGCGTCAACGGCGCGTTCTTCCGGGACGGCGAGATCTGCACGAAGTGCGCGACGAAGCGGGTGCCGCTTCCCGCGATCCAGTTCAGCTGCTACCGCGACTCGCGGTCGCAGAGCCTGGTCATGACGGCGGCGCTGGCCGCGCACCGGCCCACCTGGCAGCTCGTCGACCGGTTCCTGCCGGTCACGCCGTTCATGGCGAAGCACCTGCGTGACGCCGGCGTCGCGGCGTCGCAGATCACGCCCAAGCCGAACACCGTGCACGACCCGGGCCCCGCGACCGCGCCCGGCCGGGGCCTGCTGTTCGCGGGCCGCCTGGTGGAGGAGAAGGGCATCCAGCTGCTGCTGGCCGCCTGGGACCACTTCCACCGCCACGGCGGCGGCTGGCTGGACGAGCTGACCATCGTCGGCGAGGGGCCACTGCGCACCGAGGTCGAGCGGGCCGCCCGGGCGCTGCCCGGGGTGCGTTACCTCGGGCCGGTCCCGAGCGAGCAGGTCGGCGAGCTGATGCGCGCGTCGGCGGCGGTGGCCGTCCCGTCGCTGTGGTTCGAAGGCTTCCCGATGACGGTGCTGGAGGCGTACGCCCGCGGGCGCGCGGTCGTCGGCACGTCGGTCGGCTCGGTCGGCACCGTCGTCGACGGCGAGGTCGGCTGGCGCGCGGCCGGCACCGAGCCGGAGGACCTCGCCGCCGCGCTCGCCGAGGTGGACGCCGTCAGCGCCGCGCGCCGCGGCGCGGCGGCCAGGACGCGCTTCGAGACGTCGTTCAGCCCCGAGGTCGTCACCAAGCAGCTCGTCGCGATCTACGAGGACGTGCTGGCCCTGCGCCACGCCCGGCCCTGAGACCGGGGCCGGCCGAGACCCGGGCCGGCCGAGACCGGGGCCGGCCGAGACCGGGGCCGGCCGAGACCGGGGCCGGCCGAGACCCGGGCCGCCAGCTGGGGCTGGCGCTGGGGCCCTGGCCGGATCAGGCCGGTGGGCTCAGCCCGCCTGCGGGGTGGCGACGGCGGCGATGATGCCGTTGGTGTCGTGGCCCTGGGCCTGCCAGGCGGTGAACGAGCCCGCGCCGAGGCTGAACAGGTTCGAGCTCGGGGTCACCCGGCCCCACGTGAGCACGCTGTTGTCGGTGAACACGATCTCGTCGCCGTCGGTGCCGAAGGCGAAGGCCGCCGTCGGGATGCCGATCGAGATCACGTTCCCGTGGATGGCGTAGCGCGCCGGGTGGATCCGGCCGCCGTAGTGGGACGCGATGCCGAAGCCGCCCTGCGTGCCGACCTGGATGAAGTTCTGGTCGACGGTGGCGTTGGCCGAGTCGGACAGGAAGATCGCCGAGTACTGGCCCCGGGTGTCGAACTCGCGGTTCATCGCCAGGCCGGTGTCGCCGTTGCGGCGGAACGTGTTCTTGGTGATCTCGATGCCGCCGTCGTTCGCCTCGTACCAGACGCCGGCGGCGAGGTTGTCCTCGAACAGGCTGCCGGTGACCTTGAGGTTCTTGTTCCCGGTGTCGAACCAGGTACCGGCGCCGTACGAGTCGTGAATCCAGTCCCCGCTCAGGCTGACGTTGCTCCGGCCGGACAGCTTGAGCCCGCCGGCCTCGTCCCAGTACGAGTAGCGCTCGACGTTCGACCAGCCGATCTCGGTGTTGTTGATCTGGATGTTGTTGCCGTTCGGCGCCGCATCGAGATGCGGGTCGCCGCCGATGCCGAGGTCGCCGTTCAGCAGCACCTGCATGGAGCCGGAGCGGCCCTGCTGGTCGGACGACTGGTCGCCGCTGCCGCCGTAGGAGCCGGTGGTCGGCGCGATCGTCCCGACGATGGTGTTGTCGATCTCGGTGTTGATGCCGCGGCCGTGATGGCCGAGCACCAGGCAGTCCTTGATGGTCCAGCCGGTCTTCATCTCGACCCCGGCCTCGTTGAAGCCGGTCGCGGTCTTCTCGACGGTGAGGTTGACCAGGTTGACGTTGGTGGCGGTGGTGTTGGTGTCGCCGACGCCGACCCGGCGGACGGCCAGTTCGAAGCGGTGCCCGGCCGGGTCGTCCGCGATGTACACCCGGTGGGTGTCGTAGTCGATCCAGAAGTCGCCGGAGCCGACCTGGCCGCGCTGCGCCTTGTGCAGCAGCGGGACGTCGTCGCGGTGCAGCAGGTCGGTGTCCAGCGCGTCGATGTCCGGGGTGACGCCATCCCACAGTGCGGCCACCTTGCCGCGCAGCGGCCACGGGTCGGTGAAGTACCAGAGCCTGCCGTCGCGGTGCCACGACGACGCGGTGACTGCGTTGGCGCCGTCGATCCGGGTGCCGTCGCGGCTTTCGCCCTGCAGCGTCTGCCCGCTCTTGGGGATGACGCTCTCCCGGTAGGTGCCGTTCTTGATGTAGATGGTCGCGCCCTCAGGCGCCGCGTCGACCGCCTTCTGGATGCTGGTGTAACGCTGACCGGCGCCGACGACGTAGGGCGTGTCGGGCGCGGGGTACGTGGCCAGGCTGCCGGACGGCGCGGCCGTCGGCACACCCTGTTCGAGCGTCCCCGGCGCGGCCGGCGTCCCGTGCCCGCCGCCGCAGGCGGCGAGCAGGACGGCCGCGGCCACCAGCGCGGCGGTGCGTACCGCGGGCACTCTCGGCCCTCGGCGCGGCGGACCGGACCTCGACGTCGCCCGCCGGCCGCCTCGCGGGTCGGGCGGCGTCGGCGGGGCAGGCCGAAAACCCCAGGTCGTCGTGGTCGTGTCGGCGGGGGGCCCCATGGGCTCAATTCTTACGTAACGGAAGACAGAAGAAGACTATCGCAGCCTGGACTGCACCAGTTTTCTGCCTGTTGGGCTAGTCGCCGGCGCGAATTGTGTGAAACTGGAACTCGCGTCGGTAGCGCAGCGCCGCCGACAGCGGCCAGTACGCCGCGAAGGCCAGCCGCGCCGACGGCGTCGATGGCACCACGAGGAACTGCGGGTAGTAGTCGACCTGCTCGCTCCAGCGCAGCTTCGCCTCGTCCGGGCCGGCGGACAGGTGCAGCCGGCTGGCACCCCGCGCTATCGCGTCGGTGGCGACGGTGTGGATGATCAGGGCCATCGGCGAGTAGCTCCACGCCTCGGCGGTCAGCCCGGAGACCGAGAGGTAGCTCGCCCGCGTGTTGGTCAGCACCAGCTGGGCGGCGATCACCTCGCCGTCGAGCTCAAGCTGGTAGATCGCCGCCCGGCCGCGACCGGCGAGGTCCACCACCGCCTCGCGCAGGAACGGCTCCGCCGGGCCGGTGAGCGAGTTGATGTGCGATTCCTTGCCCGTCAGGACCGACCGGGCCGTGTGTAACTGGCGCAGCGTCTCGAAGGCGGCGGAGATCTCCTCCTTACCGGTGACCGCGCGCACCGACCAGGGCTTGCCCGTCCTGGTCAGCCGGTTGCGGGCGCGGCGCACCGACTCCTTCACGTTCCGCTTGAGTACCAGCGGCTCGGGAGCGGTGGGCAGTGGCAGGGTGACGACGGCGCGCGGCGCCTTCCCCATGATCGTCGGCGGGTGCTCCGCGGCCGACGCCGGCCGGAACCACTGGGCCTCGAGCCAGGGCACGTCGCGGTCGAGGGTGATCTCGATCCAGTGGGCGCGGGCGTCGGCGGGTGCCCGGTCGATCAGGTAGCGCAGTGCGGTGCGGGTGACGCCGCGGGGGTCCTCGCAGGGGTGCGTGAGCGGGGACGGAAGCTCGGTGATCCCGGACGTGATCAGGCAGCCGAACAGCTGGATCGAGCGGAAGGCCAGCCCATGGCGGCCGACGGCGGCCAGGTAGCAGGGCAGCACTCCGACGAGTTGGCCCTCGCGACGGACCGTGACGACCCAGAGGTCGTCGTCGACCGGAACATAGGTGCGGGCCCACGCCAGCAGCCAGCCTGGGTCGTTGAACGGGTTCTGGTGGCCGGCCTCATACAGCCGCTCCCATTCGGGGCGCAGCGCGGCGATCTCGGCGTGGCTGGCGAGCCTGGCGACCTCGTAGCGCTCGTCGCCGGGCCGCTCGGCGGCCTCGGCCGGCGCGCCGAGCCGCTGGCGCGCCGTGGCGACGAGAGCCCGCCCGACCGACCGCGCGCCGGCCAGCGACCGGGCCAGGCCGGCGGCGCCGTCGCCGAGGGGACGCGCGGTTGAGGCGCTGGTGGGCAGCGCATGCGTCAGCACGACCGGAGCAAGGACGGCCGACACTGGCCGTCGAGGGAGAACGGACATCAGATCCCGCCATACCGAAGGTTTGGGGCGACGACGACTGGATGGTTGGGGACACCGCCTCTGATGGATGCCGCAGTGGGAACAGCCGTGCCCGCGGCGCTAGAGGTGTTTCGGCCTCGTCGGCATTGATGGCCCCCGAGAGCGGACCCTCACAGATCGCGTCCCGTCTGGACCTGCCACTGGGGGCAGTGCCGACGATGGGGTGGGGCGCCTCAACATCGTCTACCACGCGCGTGCGAGGCCGCATGCCGGCAAATCTAGCATTTTGATCACTAACAAGCCGCTGACGCGTGTGTCCTGTCAGTTGCCCGACATCCCCGAACGGTCCAACGGTCAGAGAATCGCCACGTTCCGACGCATCGGTTCCGGCGTCGACGCCTCAGGCGGCCCACCCGGCAGGCCGCGAGCGTGACCTATGGGCCCGCCAGGGGCGCGGGGCGCCTGATGTTCGCTGGAATGCGTTGTGTAGCATCCCTCGAAGAAGTGGCCTGGTAGGCGGCGCGAGGGGGTTGGTCCGCACATCGGGTAGGCGGGCGCCGAGTAGCTGTGATCCGAGGAGAGTTGCTCACACTACGGCCGTCATTCCCGCGGCTGGGCGGAGCCGCCGGCCTGGCCCGGTGAGCGGCGCCGCTGCCAGGTAGCCCCGCTGGTCCCCGGCCGTCACGCGGCGGCCGCGTGCGGCGCCCGACGCCGCCGGCTGGCCGCGGGCCCATCGCCAGGAGAACGAGAGGGAAGCATGAAGATTGGTATCCTCGCGGGCGGGCTCGGTACTCGGCTCGCGGAGGAGACCGCCACTAGGCCCAAGCCGATGGTTGAGGTCGGTAACCAGCCGATCATGTGGCATATCATGAAGTACTACGCCCACTTCCACCTGACCGACTTCACCGTCGCGCTCGGTTACCGGGGCGAGTACATCAAGCGGTGGCTGGTGGACTACGCGTCCTTGGCCGCGAACGTGTCGGTCTCGTTGCGGGACGGCAAGGTGCAGTGGCACGAGCCGGAGACCGAGCGCGAGGACTGGAACGTCAGCCTCGTCGAGACCGGCCTGGAGACCAACACCGGTGGCCGGATCAAGCGGCTTCAGCCATGGATCGGCACCGAGGGCACGTTCATGCTCACCTGGGGTGACGGTGTCGCGGACGTCGACCTGGACGCCCTGCTCGCTTACCACAAGTCACACGGGAAGCTCGCCACCCTCACCGCGGTGCGCCCGCCGGCCCGGTTCGGCCACATC
Organism: Pseudofrankia sp. DC12; assembly: GCF_000966285.1. NCBI lineage: Bacteria > Bacillati > Actinomycetota > Actinomycetes > Frankiales > Frankiaceae > Pseudofrankia > Pseudofrankia sp. DC12. The sequence continues at coordinate 3,114,958 of NZ_KQ031391.1, read as the reverse complement.
GAGATGGACGGCGACCGGATCACCGAGTTCTCGGAGAAGCCGCAGACCGGTGAGGGCTGGATCAACGGCGCATTCTTCGTGCTCGAGCCTGAGATCTTCGACTACATCGAGGGCGACTCGACGCAGTTCGAGAAGGAGCCGTTGGAGGAGCTGGCCAAGGACGGCCAGCTCATGGCGTACAAGCACAGCGGCTTCTGGCAGTGCATGGACACCATTCGTGATCGAAAGCTGCTCCAGTCGCTCTGGGACTCCGGCAGCGCTCCATGGAAGGTCTGGGACTAACGAGATGCGCATTCTCGTCACCGGTCATGACGGCTACATCGGCACGCGGCTGATTCCCCTGTTCCGCGCCGCCGGCCACGAGGTCGCCGGTCTGGACAGCGGCCTGTTCGCCGACTGCACGCTCGGGAACGAGCCGGAGGCGGTGCCCGCGGTCCGGGCCGACATCCGGGACGCGAAGCCGGAGCACTTCGAGGGCTTCGACGCGGTCGTCCACCTCGCGGCCCTGTCCAACGACCCGCTCGGCGACCTGAACCCCCAGACGACCTACGACATCAACGCGCATGGCACCGTCAGTGTCGGCCGGGCGGCGAAGGAGGCCGGCGTCGGCCGGTTCGTCTTCTCCTCGTCCTGCAGCCTCTACGGCGCGCACGGCGACGCCCCGATCGACGAGTCGGCCGAGTTCCTGCCGGTGACGCCGTACGGCGAGTCGAAGGTGATGGCCGAGCAGGGCCTCACCGAGCTGGCCGGCGACGACTTCCACCCGGTGTTCCTGCGTAACGCGACCGCCTACGGCGTCTCGCCCCGGCTGCGCGGCGACCTGGTCGTCAACAACCTCACCGGCTACGCGCTGACCACCGGCGAGGTGCGGATGAAGAGCGACGGCACCCCGTGGCGGCCGCTCGTGCACATCGAGGACATCGCCCGCGCCATGCTCGCCGTCTGCGAGGCCCCAGCGGAGAAGATCCACCTCGAGGCCTACAACGTCGGTCGTACCACCGAGAACTACCGCATCCGCGAGGTCGCCGAGATCGTCGAGGAGATCGTGCCGAACAGCAAGATCTCGTTCAGCGACAGCGCCGGCCCGGACAAGCGGAACTACCGGGTCGACTGCGACCGGTTCGCCGACACCTTCCCGGCGTTCCAGCCGGTCTGGACGGTCCGCAAGGGCGTCGAGGAGCTGTACTCGACCTTCGTCCAGGAGGCCCTCTCCAAGGCCGACCTGGAGGGCGCCCGCTTCCAGCGGATCCGGCGCATCCAGGAGCTGATCGACGCGGGGACGATCGACACGTCGCTGAAGTTCACGGCTCCTGAGACGTCGGCGTGAGCGATCTTGGTTGTCGGTCCCGCCGGACCGTCAGGCCTGCCTGGAACCACGTCGACGAGATCATGAAGCAACAGGACGAGTACCTGCGGCGGGGCGGAAAGTTCAGCCGCCCTGTCCCGAGCCCGAGGATCGTGCCATGACGAGCATCGACCGCTGCCCGGCGTGCGACGGGGCCAACCTGACCCCGTTCTACGCCAAGGACCAGGTCGCCTCGCACAGCTGCCTGCTGATGGACTCCGAGGCCGAGGCTCTCGCCTTCCCCAAGGGCGACCTGCGGATCTCGTTCTGCGACGACTGCGCCTTCGTCTTCAACGCCGACTACGACGGCCATATGGCCGCCTACTCGGAGAAGTACGAGGAGACCCAGGCCTTCTCGCCGCTGTTCCGTGAGTTCGCCCGTGACCTGGCGAAGCGGTGGGTCGACAAGTACGACCTGCACGGGAAGTCGGTCCTGGAGATCGGCTGTGGCAAGGGCGAGTTCCTGGTCAACATGATCGAGCAGGGCGCGGGCGCCGGGATCGGCATCGACCCGGGCGTGCGCCCCGAGCGGATCGCCCCCGAGCTTGAGGGCAAGCTGACCTGGATCGCCGACTACTACGGCCCGAGCTACAACCACCTGAAGGCCGACGCGGTCGTCTGCCGGCACACGCTTGAGCACATCTCGCCGGTGGGCGAGTTCATGCGCAACGTCCGTGCGGCCATCGGTGACCAGCCGGACACGATCGTGCTGTTCGAGCTGCCGGACGTGCTGCGCATCCTTGAGGACGCCGCGTACTGGGATGTCTACTACGAGCACTGCACGTACTTCTCGGCCGGCTCGCTGGCTCGGCTGTTCCGCGCGACCGGCTTCGAGGTGCTTGAGGTCACGCGCGAGTACGACGACCAGTACCTGGTGATCGAGGCCAAGCCGTCGACCGTGCCGGCCCCCGGCGAGCCGCTGGCGATCGAGGACGACATCGAGCGGCTTGCCGCGTCGCTCGCGCCGTTCGAGCAGAAGGTCAACTCCAGCCTGGACAACTGGGCCGTCGAGATCCGCGCGGTCCGAGCTCGGGGTGGGCGCGTCGCGATCTGGGGCTCCGGCTCCAAGGGCGTGTCGTTCTTCGCCGGCCTAGGCGAGGCGAGCAAGCTGGTCGACTACGCCGTGGACATCAACCCGTACAAGCACGGGAAATACATGGCTGGCAGCGGGCACCTGATCGTCGGGCCCGAGCAGCTCGTCGAGGACAAGCCCGAGCTCGTGATCGTCATGAACCCGATCTATCTGGCCGAGATCGGGGACGAGCTGAAGAAGCTCGGCGTCACCACGGAGCTGAAGGAAGTCTGACCCTCCTGTAACGTAAGGGTCGAGTCGTCCAGGTAGACGGAAAGGCCGCGATCCCGGTGGTATGGAGGGAGTACTCCCAGCAACATCGGGACGCGGCCGCAGCCGGAGCGCCTGAGGCGAAGCTAGCCAACTCCCTGGTCGTCGGCGGCAGCGCGATCGTCGTCGACGACCAGGGGCGTTTCCTGCTCGAACGCCGCCGTGACAACGGCAAGTGGGGCATCCCCGGCGGCGGGATGCAGATCGGCGAGTGGTTCGAGGACTGCGTGGTCCGCGAGATCCACGAGGAGACCGGTCTCGACGTCAGGGTCGACCGGATCGTCGGCGTCTACTCGAATCCGAGCCATGTGATGGTTTACGCGGATGGTGAGCGCCGCCAGGAGTTCACCATCTGCTGCGCCTGCACGATCGTCGGCGGCGAGCTGCGGGCCAGCGAGGAGTCGCTCGACGTCGCGTTCGTCGCGTTCGAGGATCTCGACGCCCTCGACTTCCACGAGAGCGGCCGGCAGCGGATCAACGATTACCTCGCGGGTGGCCCGCCGGTGCTGCGATGACGGACGGGGCGATGACCGCCGTAGGCTCCCAGCCGACCGAGTCCGACAGGCTGCCGAACCTCGCGATGCAGGACGACGCCGCGGAACCGGCCTCCGTGGTGCTGGATGACGCCGCGCCGCCGGCGCCAGCAGTGGACGACGACGCCGCGGAGCCGGCCCCCGCGGTGGTGGTGGACGGCGTCGCGGAGCCGGCCGGCACGGTGGTGGTGGACGGCGTCGCGGAGCCGGCCGGCACGGTGGTGGTGGACGGCGTCGCGGAGCCGGCGCTCGTGCCGGCGGTGGAGCGGCCCCGGGCCTTCCGGCGGATCCGCCGGCTGCGGCGACGCGGTTGGCTCGTCGTCGGGCTGGTTCTCGTCCTGGTCGTGGGTCTGCTTGCCGTGACCCTGCGGCTGTTCGTCTTCCCGAAGACGGACCCGCTGACGAAGGCGGACGCGATCGTCATGTTCGACGGGATCGGCGACCGGAAGTACACGACCTTCTGGCTGGCGGGCCACGGCTATGCGCCGGTCGTCGCCGTCTCGACGCAGGATCCCACGTTCTGCCAGAAGTCGCTCCCGACGATCTCCGGCGCGCAGGTGTTCTGCTTCGTGCCCAGTCCGGCGACGACCCGCGGCGAGGCTGAGGCGACGCAGCGGCTAGCCAGCGAGCACGGCTGGAAGAAGGTGATCGTGGTCACCGGCCGGCCGCAGGAGACTCGGGCCCGGATCCGGGTCGAACGCTGCTACCAGGGGCAGCTGGAGATCGCCGGCGTCTCGCCCGGCCGGGACAACTGGCCTAAGACGATCGTGTACGAGTGGGGCGCGCTCATCAAGGCGCTCGCGTTCCAGCGGTCCTGCTGACCGGCGACCCGACGGACGCGGAAGGCCCCGCCCCGCCCGTCATCCCGCCGCACGCCGGCGTGATCGACGAATCGCGTCCGTGGCCCGGCCGGTACCCCAGAATGGGCATCGTGGACGCCGACGACGAGACGATCGCCGAGCTGCGTCATCTGGTCGCAGTCATCGATGACACGATCGCGCAGCTGGAGCGGGTCCGTCAGCGGGCGGATGAGATCGAGCACCGCCGCGTCGGCGGCGACCTCTACCGGGTGATCGTCGAGGCCGAGGAACGGCCGCTGATCGTCGAGAGCCTCAGCGACGTCCTGGACCGGCTGTCCTCGGCGGCCGGGCGCTTCCGCCGGGCGGAGGCAGCCGCGCTGGTCGCTGAGGGCTGGACCCATGAGCGCATCGGACAGTTCTTCGGGGTGACCCGACAGCGGATTGGCATCCTTCTCAGCCGCGAACGGGTTCGTTAGCGCCGAACGTCCTCTCGGCCCTACCGGCTCCCGAACCCTCTCGTGGCGAGAGCTTCTCGGGTGACGCCGGACGCATTGTCCAGGCCGTGACCAAGGTCGACCGCGACATCCATGACGCGGATTCTGCGCGGCCTTCCGGGCCGGTTAGCTGATCGTCAATCCTGCTTTCCCCGGCTGGCCGGTCCCGGAAGATCCGCTGGTCACGGGTCCACTGCGCCGGGCCGCACGATGCGCTCATGCCGAACGACCCTCCCGATCGAGGCAGTCGGCTCTATGACACACTCGTAGTCAAAACGTCAAGGCAATACCTATTGCGCCACCGCCCACCCTGGGGCATCCTTGGTCAGGGCACGGATGGGAGCATCGTCGCGACCTGTCTGACCGGCCATGATCTGTGGCCGGGCGGCGGGCCGGCCAGGTGTCACCGTGCCGACGTGGTGAGCGCCTGGGCAGGCGTGCAGAAGGACCCGATGCGCTCCAACATTCTTGAATGCATTCTCACCGTCACTCGTGGCGATGGTGCCGAGGGACGTCCCTGACTCTGGCTGTTCCACGCCGCCGTGCTTCCTCACCGTTCATCGGCGACGCGAACTGGATCGAAAACCTTGTCGGCTGTGCCGTCCCGGTGGCGGCCGACCGCCCGACCACCAAGGACAACGATGACGACCGTCTTCACCGATTCGACGATGCCCGACGAGCGCCGGCGGGAGCGGCTGTACGGCGGCGACCTGTTCGTGACGTCCCCGTCGCCGGCCGTCCGGGCGCTGGTCGACTTCGCCCGCGAGCTCATCGAGGACGCGTTCGCGCCGTACGACCCGGTGGTGGCCCAGCACGAGCTGCCCGTCGAGAAGTTCGTGGAGATCTTCGGCCCGCTCAAGCCGAAGTTCATCCACCACCCGAAGACCAAGGGCCTGATCGCCGACGTGGTCCGCGGGCTCGGCTCGGACCTGGACGAGACCTACATCGACGTCCCCCGGCTGCGCGGGGCGACCTCCGACGGCTATCTCACGGCCGGCGTCGGCTACGCGTTCCCGCTGCACCGGGATGTCTGGTGGTCCGCGCCGCTGGCGCAGATCAACTGGTGGCTGCCGATCTACGACTTCGAGTCCGAGTCGTCGATGGCGTTCCACCCGCACTACTGGACCTCCGGGATCAGCAACGGGTCCGAGGAGTTCAACTACTACGTCTACAACGCGACCGGCCGGGCGCAGGCCGCGCAGCACGTCGCCAAGGACACCCGCAAGCAGCCCGGCCCGCGCGAGCCAGTCCAGGCCGACCCGCAGCTCCGGGTCGTCTGCCCGGTCGGCAGTGTCATCGGCTTCTCGGCCGCGCAGATGCACTCCACCGTGCCGAACACCTCCGGCCGGACCCGGTTCAGCATCGACTTCCGGACGGTGAACGTCGCCGACCTGCGGGCCGGCCGCTCGGCGCCGAACGTCGACACCCAGTGCGAGGGCACCAGCCTGCGGGACTTCCGTCGCGGCAGTGACCAGGCGGCGATGCCCGCCGACGTCGTCGCCCAGTACGACAGCGGGGAGATCCCCGAGGGCGCCGTCCTGGTCTTCGACCCGAACGCCGCCAAGGCCCCCGCCGACTCGATGGCGATCGGCCCGAACGGGCGCTGAGCGCCCGCGGGCCGCTCCGCCTGGTTCGGGCGCTGAGCGCCCTCCCCGATGTGGTTCGAGGTGACGCGGAAGGCTGAGGCGGGCCCTCGTCCAGGGTCGGGACCTTGGTCGGATTCGCTCAAGGCCCCCGCCATCTCGTAGGGCGCTGAGCGCCCGTCCGGGCCGATCGCCCTACGAAGTGGGCCGATCGGCCTACGAAGTGGCGAGGTAGTCGGCGAAGGAGATGCCGGTGAGGCGCTCGTAGGCCTCGACGTAGCGGTCCCGGGTCGAGGTGACGATGTCGTCCGGCAGCTCCGGCGCGGGGGAGACCTTGTCCCAGCCCGTGTTGACCAGGTAGTCGCGGATGAACTGCTTGTCGTACGAGGGCTGCGCGCCGCCGGGCGCCCAGGAGTCCGCCGGCCAGAAGCGCGACGAGTCGGGGGTGAGCACCTCGTCCCCGAGCCGCAGCACGCCGGCCGGGTCGTGGCCGAACTCGAACTTCGTGTCGGCGAGCAGGATCCCGCGCTCGGCGGCCAGGTCGCTGGCCCGGCCGAAGATCTGCAGGGTGAGCTTCTCCAGCTCGGCGGCGAGCTCGTCGCCGATCCGGGTTGCGGCGTCGGCGCGGCTGATGTTCTCGTCGTGCTCGCCGATCGGCGCCTTCGTCGACGGGGTGTAGATCGGGCGCGGCAGCTTCGAGCCGTCGACCAGGCCTTCCGGCAGCATGTGGCCGCTGACGGCGCCGGTACGCACGTAGTCCTTCAGGCCGCTTCCGGTCAGGTAGCCCCGGGCGACGCACTCGACGAGAGCCATGTCGAGGCGGTGGCACAGCATCGAGCGGCCGCGCAGCTGCTCGGCGTACGGCTGGAGCTCGGCGGGGTACTCGTCGACGTTCGAGCTGATGACATGGGACGGCACGAGATCGGCGAGCTGGTCGAACCACCACAGCGACAGGCCGGTGAGCACCGCGCCCTTGTCGGGGATCTCGGTCGGAAGGATCACGTCGAACGCCGAGATCCGGTCGCTGGCGACCAGGAGCACGGCGTCGTCGCCGACCGCGAACAGCTCGCGGACCTTGCCGGAGCCAAGGTGGGTGAGTCCGGCGAACTCCAATTGGGTGAGCGGCATGGTCCCGACCGTACCGGCTCGCGCGGCCCCTGGGCACGCGGCAGAGACCAAGGCCGCGTGGCCCATGAAGGGCCCACCACGCGGTGATCGCCCGTTCCGCGGAACGCGGTGATCGTTCGATGTCCTGTTCAGTCCAGCAGTGAGGCGCAACCAGGTTGCCAGCCCTGGATGGGGGCTTGCCTCGCATTTTTCCGGTTACCCCGTCCCACGTTGGCGAGGGCGCTCGGCGCCCGAGCCGGCTGAGCACCCGGCGGGCGCTCAGCGCCCGTTCCGGGTGCTCAGCCGCAGGCAGCGGCCTTGATCTCGGTCTGCTGCGGCCGGGCCATCGGCTGCGCCGGAACGACTGGCTTCGCCGAGGTGGCCGGCTCGTCGGTGTTGACGGTGACGGTCAACGGCTGGCCGGGGGTCGGGAAAACCCACATCTGGATTCTCGGGTGGCCGAGTTCCGTGCCGCGGGTGAAGTCGACGGCCTTGCCGTTGACCATGACGTTCACCAGCTTCGCGCCGTCGGTCAGGTAGACCGACAGCTGCAGCACGTCCTGGCCCCGCGGATAGGAGCCGGGAGGAGCGTCGATCCGCTGCCAGACGTACCGTGGCAGGCCAGCCGGGGCCAGGTTCGTCAGGCCGATCTGGATCTGCCCGGGCCGCCGGCCGGCGGAACAGGAACCGAGGGTGTAGCTGACGTTGCGCTGCAGGTAGTACTCGAGCTTCGCGCCGGAGACGTTGTTGAGGACGACGCCGGCGTACGGCGCCGTGCCCTGGTAGAGCTCGCCCGTCAGCCCGCCCTTGCGCAGGATGGTCATCTCGGACGCGACCGGGGTCCAGATCTGCAGGTGGCCGCCCTTGGCCGCCGTGTTCAGCTCGGTGACCAGCGGCTTCGGCTTGACGTCGCTGCTCAGCGCCGTGTGGAACGCCGTGTCGGCGACCTCCTGCAGGAAGTCCTTGCGGGCGGAGCGCTCATCGGAGTTGGTCGTGTCGTCGTGGAAGTCGGCGTAGGCGTCGACCTCGATGAGCTTGGCGACCGAGTCGCCGTCGACCTTCTGCCCGCTGGACAGCGTGATCGGCCCGGTGGCCCGGACCAGGTCGGCGAGCATCTCCGGGTCGACGCCGATGACGCCGTCGATGTGCGTGCCGGTCTGGCGCTCGTACATCGTCGCCCAGGTCTGCCCGGCGTACGGGAAGTTCGGGCTGGAGTTGCCGTTGGACCACAGCGCGCCTGGGAAGAGGGTGCCGTAGTTCGCGTTGTACTCGGGCCCGAAGTCGACGACGGGCACCTTGAAGTTCTTCAGCTCGTCGTTCGAGCCGGTGTGCACCAGGGTGATCTTGCCGTGGTCCGCGGTCATGATGCCGTAGACGCCGAGCAGGCCGCCGGTCGCCTTGATCTCCGCGTTGTTCTGGAACGCCAGGAAGTACGTTCGCGGGCCGTTGGCGCCGAGCATCTCCGGGCCGACGGTGAGCGCGTCGGCCATGCCGGCGAGCAGCTTGTCCAGCTTGGCGATCTTGGTGACGGCCTGGGTGCGGGCGGTCGCGACCGGGCCGACGAGGTGGGCCGACGGCAGGCTCTGCATCCGCTTGTCGACGGTGGCGACGCCGGCGGCGGCGCGCAGCAGCGTCGGGCGGTCCTTCACGAGGGTCGGCACGTCGATCGTGCTGTCCTTGATCAGGCTGTCCGGGCTGATCGTGTCCGAGACCGAGACCATGTCGGTCAGCGGGCCGTCCGCGAGGTCGGCGAGTGACAGCACCAGCTGGCGGGACGTGCTGAGGTTCGGGCCGGCGAACGGAATGTGGGACGCGGCCCACCAGACCGGCCCGGCCGAGTGCGAGCGGGCGGCGTGGGCGGAGTCGATGACGCGCGAGAGCCGGGCCTTGGCGGTCGGGATGTCGCCGGACGTGGCGGCGTCCTGGACGGCGGTGAGGTCGTTGGAGGTGCTGGCGAGGTCGGACTTCACCTTCAGCACCTGGTAGACGAGGACGGCCGCGCAGGCGATCAGCAGCACGACGACGCCACCGACCACCAGCGGCCAGCGTCGGCGGGACCCCGGCTGGCCGGCCCGGGCGCCGCCGATCAGGCGGCCACGCTTGCCTCCCGAGGCCCCCGTGCCGTCGTCGGCCGCGTCGGCGCGCCGGGAGCCGGCCGGCTTCCAGCCGCTGTCGGGGTCCTCGAACGGCGTTTCGGGGCTGTCCGTCGCCGCGTCCGGCCCGGCCGCCTCGGCCGTCCTGGGTGCGGCGTCTGGACCCGTGGCGCCGCGGCCGCGGGCGGAATGCCGGGAGCGCCGGATCACCGTCGTGGTCGACGGGTCCGACGGGTCGGCCAAGCCGGCCGGCGGCCTCGCCCACCGCGCGGGCCCGTTCGGGTCCTCGGTCGGTGGGTCGATGAAGTCGCGGGCGCTCATGCGATGACCTCGTGCGAGGCGTGCGCGGCGCTGGTCGGGGACATGAGCCGCGCTGGACTACCCACTCCAAGCACGATCATTGTTCCCCGATCTCCCCGAAGCCGACAGCTCCACCCATGGTGGCATATGTGGGCAGGTCGCGAAATCGCGGACGGCGGTCCCGGCCGCCCCTGGCGCTCGCGGCGTGACGGGGTGGCCGGCGACCTGCGCAGATTTGGCGGGAGAACCGCGCAAAGCGCTCCAACGACTGCGGAGCAGGCACGGCTAGGCTGGGTCCGTGAAGGGCATTGTTCTTGCCGGCGGAACGGGCTCGCGGCTGTACCCGATCACCCGGGCGGTGTCGAAGCAGCTGATGCCTGTCTACGACAAGCCGATGATCTACTACCCGCTCTCGACGCTGATGGCCGCCGGCATCCGGGAAATTCTGGTCATCACGACGCCGGCCGACCAGGCGCAGTTCCAGCGTCTGCTGGGGGATGGCGGCTGGCTGGGCTGCCGCTTCGAGTACGCGGTCCAGGCCGAGCCGCGAGGCCTCGCCGAGGCGTTCGTCGTCGGGGCGGACTTCGTCGGCGACGACAAGGTCTGCCTCATCCTCGGCGACAACATCTTCTACGGGGTGGGCCTGGGCGAGCAGCTCAAGGGCTACACCGACCCGGTGGGCGGCATCGTTTTCGCCTACCACGTGTCGGACCCGGAGCGGTACGGCGTCGTCGAGTTCGACGCCGACCGGCGCGCGGTCTCGATCGAGGAGAAGCCGGCGAAGCCGAAGTCGAGCTTCGCGGTGACCGGGCTGTACTTCTATGACAACGAGGTGCTGGAGATCGCGGCCCAGACGCGGCCGAGTGCGCGCGGCGAGCTGGAGATAACCGCGGTCAACCAGGCGTACCTGGAGCGGGGCCGGCTCGGCGTGCACCTGCTGGACCGGGGCACGGCCTGGCTGGACACCGGGACGTTCAACTCACTGATGCAGGCGGCCCAGTTCGTCCAGGTGATCGAGGAACGCCAGGGCCTGAAGATCGGCTGCGTCGAGGAGGTCGCCTGGCGGGAGGGCTTCATCACCGACGCCCAGCTCGCCGAGCTCCTTCGGCCGCTCTCCAAGAGCGGCTACGGCACCTACCTCGAAGGCCTGCTCAACGACGAGACCTAGACCCCCGAACCGGGCTTGGTCATTGTCGTGCCGAGGTGACCAGAGCTACCGAGCACGTTGGACATCGACCCCAGTCGTCCACGCCGGCCGAGCAGAGGGTAGGGGGCGCTCAGCGCCCGGCCAGACGAATCGGCCCGGGGTTCCTGCCGGATCGGCGACAGGGTTCCTGCCGGATCGGCGGAGTCGATCCGGCAGGTCGGCGATCGGGGAGGTCCGGGGCGCTCCGCGCCCGTTCCGGCCGATTCGTCAGTGGCCGCGGTTGCGCAGGACCGAGAGGACGAACTGCGGGTTGCCGACGAGGTAGCGCTTCCACAGCCGCTGCGGCTCGCTGGCCAGCCGGAAGATCCACTCGACGCCGTAGTCGCCCATCCAGCGCGGGGCACGCGGCTTCAGGCCGGCCAGGAAGTCGAAGGCCGCGCCCACCGCGAGGAACACCGCGGGAATCTCGGCGGCGAGCCGCTCGACCTCCCAGTCCTGCTTGGGCGTGCCGAGCCCGACCCAGACCAGGTCCGCGCCGGAGGCGATGATCCGCAGCCGCTGCTCGGCCCGCTCGTCGGGGGTCAGCTCCCGGAACGGCGGGCTCTCCACCCCGGCGATCTGGACGCCCGGGTAGGCCCTGCGGACCGACCGCTCGAGCGCCTCCAGGACCTCCGGCGTGGAGCCCAGGAAATAGTGCTTCACGCCGTGATCACGGCCGGCGGACAACACCGCCTGAAACAGGTCCGGACCGCTGATCTTCTCGCTGTCCGCCCCCGACAGGCGGGTCCGCTGGCGGGTTAGCAGGGCGACCGGCCAGCCGTCCGGGAAGTTGAACCGGGCTGTGTTGAGCGTCCTCTTCAGCCTGGCCTCGCGGTCCGCCAGCGCCAGGGTGTACGCGTTGCAGAGGTGGACCGCCGTGCCGGCGCCGGGCACCTCGTCGCCGCCCTTCACCGGAATACCGATGACCGCCGCGACGGCGTCCTCAAACGAGCAGGCCGTGATACGCACGCCGCAGCAGCTGGCCTCCCGGATCACGGGAGCGGAGCGACGCGTGCCGGCCACCGTCCTCGGCTCGGTGCGCCCTTCCAGCACAGCGACACTCCTTACTCGTTGCCCCCGCGACATGGCACCCGTCATAAATATCAGGCGGCGCGGCGCGCACACACCGACGCCAACAAAGAACCAGTGACCTCACAGGAAACACACAGCCCGAAACAATCGCGCCGGATGCGGCACTTGTTGGCTGCCGTCCGTCCTCAATTTGGGATGATTCCCGCTCAGTCGCGCGCTTCGTACCAGGATAACAGTGTGGTCGAGGCACTCCAACACCTGCCAACCGGGCCGGCTGGCAGATGGAAGACACTCTCGGTTGGCGATTAGGCGGGCGCCGCCAGTGAGCTGGCCGGCCGCCGGTGGTACGCCACGTGACGGCCTGCTCACCAATAAGAATTGGGCTGCTGACTACCTGTCGACGCGCACGAGCCGACCGGCCCGCTCATCCTCGAGCAGCTGGATGTCGCCGTCGACCATGATCTGTACCAGCTCTTCGAAGGTCACCTCGGGCTTCCACCCCAGGTTCGCGTTGATCTTGCTGGCGTCACCCATCAGGGCGTCGACCTCGGCCGGGCGCGTGTACTTCGGATCAAACCGAACGTAGTCCTCCCAGTTCAGCCCGACGTGGCCAAACGCAACCCGGCAGAACTCGCGGACAGAATAGGTCGTGCCGGTCGCGACAACGTAGTCGTCCGGCTCCGGCGCCTGCAGCATCATCCACATCGCGTTGACGTACTCGGGCGCGTACCCCCAGTCGCGGGTCGCGTCGAGATTGCCGAGGTACAGCTCATTCTGCAGCCCGGCCTGAATCCGCGCGACCGCACGGGTGATCTTCCGCGTGACGAAAGTCTCGCCGCGGCGGGGGCTTTCGTGGTTGAACAGGATCCCGTTCGAGACGTACATCCCGTACGACTCGCGGTGATTGACCGCCGACCAGTAGGCGTAGACCTTCGCGCAGGCATACGGGCTGCGCGGGTGGAACGGTGTCTCCTCGTTCTGGGGCGGCGGCGTCGAGCCGAACATCTCCGACGAGGACGCCTGGTAGACGCGGATGTCCAGGTTGCTCGCGCGGACCGCTTCCAGGATGCGCAGCGCACCGACGCCGGTCACATTCGCGGTGTAGAGCGGGGTGTCGTAGGAGACCCGCACGTGACTCTGCGCGCCGAGGTTGTAGACCTCACTCGGCCCGGTCTCCTTGAGAATGTTCACCAGGCTCAGGCCGTCGTCCAGGTCCGCGTGGTGCAGCACCAGCTTGCGCCCGTCTTCGTGCGGGTCCTGGTACAGGTGATCGATACGCGCGGTGTTGAAGCTGGACGAGCGACGGACGAGGCCGTGGACCTCGTAACCCTTCTGCAACAAAAGCTCGCAGAGGTAGGAGCCATCCTGGCCCGTGACGCCAGTAACAATCGCGACTTTAGTCATGTCGTCCCCGATCAAACGGCTTCTGAAAACGATAGCACCGGTGTCGCCGCTGACCTCGGGCTGCACGGCTGGGTGATCGTGTTCGCCCGATGGGGGCTGCCAGCCCGGTCACAATCAACGCCGAACGCGCGGCCACTACGGCAGTGGCTGCGCCGCCGGTGTCCAGGCTCTGCGCCCACCCGCCGACGACCGGACCCGCCTCGGTCGTCGTTGACGCGGGGGGTGACACGGACTGTGGCTGGGCGCGTGCCATGCGACGTGTTCCGCCTACTACGCGTCCACGGTCACGCGGCCGCGGGCGACCTGCCCGGAGCTCTTCCACCACGCGAACGTGGACTCGATTCCGTCACGCAGCGAGATGCTCGGCTTCCAGCCCAGCCCCTCCAGCTTGCTGACGTCCAGCAGTTTGCGCGGGGTGCCGTCCGGCTTCGCCGGGTCGAAACTGATCGTGCCGGTGAACCCGACGACGTCAGCGACCAGCTCGGCCAGTTCCCGGATCGTAACGTCCGTGCCGGTACCAACATTGATCGGAGCGGGGTCGTCGTACTTCTCGAGAATGGTGGCGCAGGCATCGGCGAGATCGTCGACGTGGATGAACTCCCGGCGCGGAGTACCCGAACCCCACAGGGTGACCTCGCGGTCTCCCCGCTCGGTCGCGAGATAGAAACGGTGGATGAGCGCCGGCAGCACGTGGGACGTCTCGAGGTCGAAGTTGTCGCCCGGGCCATAAACATTCGTCGGCATCGCGGAAACGTAGTGCGCGCCATACTCCCGCCGGTACGACTGGATCTGCGTGATCCCGGCGATCTTCGCGATGGCGTAGGCCTCGTTGGTCGGCTCGAGCGGGCCGGTCAGCAACGCGTCCTCGGTGATCGGCTGAGCCGCGAACTTCGGGTAGATGCAGCTGGAGCCGAGGAAGAGCAGCTTCTCCGTGCCCGCGCGCCAGGCCGACGAGATGACATTCAGCTGGATGTGCAGGTTGTTCTCGAGGAACTCGACCGGCTGGGTCGCGTTGGCCATGATTCCGCCGACCTTGGCGGCGGCCAGCACAACCGCCGCGGGGCGCACCTCGTCGAAGAACTGGGAGACCGCGACGGTGTCGGTCAGATCGAGCTCGTCCCGGCCGCGGGTGATCACGTCGATCCCGGCACCGCGCAGCCGCCGGGTGATCGCGCTGCCGACTAGCCCCCGGTGCCCCGCGACGAAGACCGATCCATGGTCAAGTAGTCCCGACAAGATGATGTCTCCCCCACTGGACGCGGCGGCCGGGGTGGCAATAGATCCGGCTGTGTCAATCGGGCCAAGTACGGACCTCGTGGATGCAGGCCAAGTACGGGCCTCATGGTCGCACACGGGTGCGAGACCGAACGAGGGGGGATCGTACAGGACTAACGGTCACTTCCCGTGTGCGTTGTGCATTCGCAATGCGAAGGGATTTGGCCTGACAGCTACTGCGTTGTCGAATTAACCATCAACCATTGTCGGTTGATGGAGTGGCCTCGGCTCAACTGGGACGCCGTCGTGACAGCATGTGCGCTCCCCGACGCTGTTCGGAAGCAAGCGGGCACGATCCGGCAGACGGCCGCGCGAAGCCGGCGGTCTGTCGTGTTTCCAAGGCTGTCCCGGGCGCCAGATGCGCCGCCGCGGCCGATCCACGACGACGCAACGGCGCTACCGGTTTCCGCGGCCATCGCGAGGGTGCTGTCGTCCTTCCGACAGTGAGGCGCCCGCCGGCGCTGTCAGGTGAGGGCGGCCAGCCGGTCGAAGACCGGGGTGAGCCGTTCGACGTATCGCTCCGGTCGGCTCACCTCGTCCAGCCGCGGCTCGTCCAGCGGAAGGCCACGGTCGGCCGCGTGCTTACGCAGCGTCTCCCGGAACGGCACGCCGGTCTGCCAGGTCTCCATCGCGGCCGCCTGGGTGATGGCGTAGGCGTCCTCGCGCGACAGCCCGGTCTCGACCAGCTCCAGCAGCACGGCCGACGTGTAGACGAGCCCGCCGGTGGCGTCCAGGTTGGCCCGCATCCGGTCGGCGTCGACGACCAGGCCGGTGACCAGGCGGGTCGTCAGGTTCAGCAGGTAGTCCGCCCCGATGGAGGCGTCGGGGAGTGCGACCCGCTCGGTCGAGGAGTGCGAGATGTCACGCTCGTGCCAGAGCGGCACGCCCTCAAGGATCGGCACATACTGCGCCCGGACGATCCTGGCGAGCCCGGCGATCCGTTCCGACATGATCGGGTTCTTCTTGTGGGGCATCGCGGACGAGCCCTTCTGCCCCTTGCCGAACGGCTCGGACAGCTCGCGCACCTCGGTCCGCTGGCCGTGCCGGACCTCCAGCGCCACGGTCTCGCACAGCGTCGCGAGGCCGGCGAGCGCCGCGACCCAGCTGGCGATCCCGTCGCGCAGCACGACCTGGGTGGCGACCGGCGCCGCGGTCAGGCCGAGCTTTTCGGCGACGTACCGCTCGACGTCCGGCTCGATGTTCGAGTAGGTGCCGACCGCCCCGGAGATCTTGGCGATGGCGATGTCGGCGCGCGCGGCCCGCAGCCGGTCCCGGCAGCGGGCCATGCCGAACGCGAGGTCCGCGACCCGGTGGCCGAACACGGTCGGCTCGCCGTGGATGCCGTGGGTGCGCCCGACCCGCAGCGTCGTCCGGTGGGCAAGGCCCAGGTCGCGCAGCGCCGCGACGAGCCGGTCCGCCTTGGCCAGCACGATGTCGGTCGCCTCGACGAGCTGGCAGGCCAGGGCGGTGTCGAGCAGGTCCGAGGACGTCATGCCGAAGTGCACGTAGGCGGCGGCCGAGCGCGGCTCGGTCTGGTCGGCCCACGCGGTGAGGAAGGCGATCACGTCGTGCTGGGTGACGGCCTCGATCTCGGCCACAGCGGCCGGCGTCGGCGCGGGGGCCCGGCGGACCGGCTCCACCGAGTCGGCCGGAACCCGGCCGGCGGCGGCGTGCGCCTCCAGGACGAGGACCTCGACCTCGCACCACAGCTCGTACTTGTGTGCCTCCGACCAGACCCGGCCGATCTCCGGGAGGGTGTACCGCTCGATCACGCTGAGGCTCCGGCGCGCGCGAGGCCGTCGGCCGCGGCCTTCTCGAAGTCGTCCTTGTAGGTGGCGAGCTTTGCGGCCAGGCCCGGGTCGGAGACGGCCAGGATCTGGACGGCGAGCACCGCCGCGTTGGTCGCGTTGTTCAGCCCGACGGTGGCCACGGCGACACCCGGCGGCATCTGCGCGATGGCGAGCAGCGAGTCCATCCCGTCCAGGGCGCCGCCGGAGATCGGGACGCCGATGACCGGCAGCGTGGTGAGCGCGGCGACCGTGCCCGGCAGGGCCGCGGCGAGCCCCGCGCCGGCGATGACGACGGCGACTCCCCGGTCGCGCAGCCCGTCCACCCAGTCGGCGAGGGTGCGCGGCGCGCGATGCGCGGAGAGGACCGCCTCCTCGAACCCGACGCCGAACCGGCCGAGGGTCGCGCCGGCCTTGCTCATCGTCGCCGCGTCGGACGCCGAGCCGTAGACAACGGCGACCTTGGGCCGGCTGGTTGCACTGGTGGCGGACATGCTGCTCACTTCTCCTCGTCGTCGGGGAGCGGGGTCGTCAGGGTGGGAATCGTCAGGCGAGTCGTCGGGGCAGTCGGGTGCGCGGGCCGGCCGCCCGGGGGCGGCCCTACCGAGGGCCGCCGGGCTCGTCCGCCGGGCCCGGGACGGGACCGGCCCGGCGGACATCCGCCGCGTGCCGCAGCCGGGCGGGGTCGCCGATGTCGGTCCGGTACTGGGCGCCAGGCAGCGAGATCCGGCTGATGGCTTCGTAAGCCGATCCTCGCGCGGACTCCAGGTTGGAACCGATCGCCGTGACGGACAACACCCGGCCGCCGGCGGAGACCACGTTCCCCTCGGCGTCGCGCCTGGTGCCGGCGTGCAGGACGTCGACACCGGCCAGTTTCCCGGCGGCGGCCAGGCCACGGATCGGGTCGCCCAGCCGCGGCGTGCCCGGGTAGCCGGCGGCGGCCATCACGACGGTGATCGCGGCACCGGAGCGCCAGACCGGAGCGCGCCGGCCGGTCAGCACGTCCGTCAGCGGCGTGGTCAGCAGCGCGAGGATCGCCTGGGTCTCGGGATCGCCGAACCGGACGTTGAACTCGACCACCCGCGGCCCGTGCGCCGTCAGTGCGAGACCCGCGTAGAGCAGGCCGGTGAACGGGGTGCCCCGCCGGGCCAGTTCGGCGACCGTGGGGCGGATCACCGTGGCGACGATGTCCGCGGACAGGCCGCGTGACGCCCAGGGCAGCGGGGTGTAGGCGCCCATCCCGCCGGTGTTCGGCCCGGCGTCGCCGTCGCCGATCCGCTTGTGGTCCTGGGCCGGCAGCAGTGGCGCGACCGTGCCGTCCTCGGCCACGACCGCGAACAGCGAGACCTCCGGGCCGTCCAGGTACTCCTCCAGGACCACCCGGTCGTCCGGCCCGCGAAGGCAGCCGCGGACAGCGGCGACGGCGGCGTCCCGGTCGTCGGTGACCGTCACGCCCTTGCCGGCGGCGAGACCGTCGTACTTCACCACGTAGGGCGGGCCGAAGGCGTCCAGGTCGGCGAGCGCCGGCTCCACCTCGCTGTGGTCGCGCGCGGCCGCCGTCGGGACGCCGGCCGCGCGCATCACGTCCTTGGCGAACGCCTTGCTGCCCTCCAGCCGGGCCGCGGCACCCGACGGCCCGAAGACCGGCAGGCCGCGGGCGCGCAGCTCGTCGGCGACCCCGGCGACCAGCGGGACCTCGGGCCCGACGATGGTCAGCTCGGCCCGGGCCTCCTCGGCGAGAGCGGCGACGGCGTCGGGGTTGGCCACGTCCAGCGGGCGGGGCTCCGCGATGTCCGCGGTGCCCGCGTTGCCGGGGGCGCAGACGAGCGAGCCGACCCGGGGGTCGCGGGTGAGCGCGCGGCACAGCGCGTGCTCACGGCCGCCCGAGCCGACGACGAGAACCCTCATGCCCACGCCGTCACCCCGTCGGCGCAGCCGGAGCCCGGCCGGCGTGCGGCGGGTGGTCGCGGGCTGCCCTGGGCGTCGTGGCGCGTCATCGGTCCGTCGGTCCTTTGCCTGTCGCGGTGTCCCCGGGGGATGGGTGGGGCCCGGGTCGCGCTGACGAGCGAGGCTCCGGCCCGGCCGCACCTTACCCGCCCGGGCCGCCAGGCATGCGGCAAAGGCGGTCGCTCTCGACGTACTGGCTTGTGGCGTGTCAGAGCCCGACACCTGCGCGCCATAGCAGGCGGGCCATGCCGTCGACGAGATGCAGGGCGCAGCGGCGGGCGTCGACCTCCGCCATGCCCTCGACGATCGACGGGGCGTCCACCGGCCAGACCCGGACCTGCCGGCCGAGCCCGTTCAGCGGGGACGGGTCCTCGCGCCCCTCGAAGGTCCGGCCGCCGGGCTCGACGAACAGGTGCAGCGACCGGCCGGCCGACGGGAAGCTCTCGCACCGCCAGTACAGCAGCGGCCAGGCCATCAGCTGGTCACGGCCGTGCCGGCGGGTGGGGGCCGGCCCGCCGCTGGCGGAGTCCCGGCCGCCGCGGCGGGACCGGCCCGACCGGTCCGCGTCGGCGCGCCCCGGGCGCCCGGCCCGGTCGGGGCCGGACCGATGCCCCCGGTCGGCCTCGGCGCCGCGCCGGCCCAGCGGACGGGTCGTCGGGGCGTCGGCCGGGTCCGGCAGGCCGATCCGGGTGGCTCGCACCACATTGGGCCGGCCCCGCCGTGGCACGGCGGCCAGGGCCGGATCGCCCGGTGGGTCGGTCGGCAGCGCCGCCCGGGGCCGTCCCTCACCGCGGTGGCGGGCCAGCCGCGGCACGTCGCGCACCACCCGCAGCGTGACCGGCGGGACCAGCTCGGCCTCGGCGCACAGCTCCAGGAAGGCGGCGAGCTGCGCCTCGACGTGCGCGGCGATGGCCGCCGAGCGCTCCCGGCGCAGCGTCTCCACCCGCTGCGCGCTGCGCACCCAGTGGCTGCCGCGCAGCAGGACGTCGGTGAGCGCGTCGGGCAGCGCCTCGCCGCTCGGCGAGAAGCCCACCTTCCAGGCGTCGGCGTCCCGAGCCGGATCGGCGTCGCCGAGGCGATGGGCGCGGTAGTCGCCCGCCGCGGAGCGCCGCCACGGCTGGTCGTCGGCCGCGGTGACCTCGCCGCGCAGGGCTGGGCCTCGGCGGACGACGACCGCGCCGGTGCCGCCGGGTGAGGCCGGGGCCTCGGGGGCCGGCCCGAACTCGGCGGCGGACGGCGGCCCCGGCTGGTCGGGCGCCGGCGCGAAGCTGTCCTCCCTGCGGGCCTCCGGCGGTCCCGGTGGTTCGGCCCGGGATGCAGACGGCTCCTCAGACGGGCGGGCGACCAACCGATCCACCTCCCGGCACTACGCAACGTGACCAGCGAAGCGTTACGCCTAGCGGCCAACCCTGCAAGGCGATCAGCCGGAACCGGCGCTTGCGCGCCTTCGGCTGTTCGCCGCTTCGGGCGCTTAGCGCCCTCGCCTACGTGAATCGAGGCCGGCGGACGAGCTACGGGGGTGGGCTAATCCAGGGTTCAGAACTGGGTTGCGTTGCGCTGTCGGGTCGCGGGCTGGGTTGCGTTGCGTGGTCTGGTCGTCGGCGTGGTCTAGAGGAGGTCGCGCAGGACGAGGGTCTGGTCTCGGCCGGGGCCTACGCCGATCGCGGAGATCGGCGCGCCGGACATCTCCTCCAGGGCGCGCACGTAGTCCCGCGCCTCGGGGGGCAGCTGGTCGAACGACGTGGCCTCGGAGATGTCCTCGTGCCAGCCGGGGAACTCCTCGTAGATCGGCTTGGCGTGGTGGAACTCGGTCTGGGTCATCGGCATCTCGGCCATCCGGGTGCCACCGACGTCATAGGCCACGCAGACCGGAACCGTGTCGAAGCCGGAGAGCACGTCGAGCTTCGTCAGGAACAGGTCGGTCAGGCCGTTGACCCGCACGGCGTACCGGGCGATGACGGCGTCGTACCAACCGGTGCGCCGGGCGCGGCCGGTGGTGACGCCGAACTCGCCGCCGATGCGGCGCAGCTCGTCGCCGACCTTGTCGTCCAGCTCGGTCGGGAACGGGCCGGAGCCGACCCGGGTCGTGTACGCCTTGATGATCCCGATTACGCGGCTGATCCTCGTCGGCCCGATGCCCGCGCCGGTGGCCGCGCCGCCGGCGGTCGGGTTCGACGAGGTGACGAACGGGTAGGTGCCGTGGTCGACGTCCAGCAGGGTGCCCTGCGAGCCCTCCAACAGGACCACCTTGCCGGCGCGCAGCGCGGTGTCCAGGACGAGGCCGGTGTCGGCGATGTGCGGCCCGAGCTGGCTCGCGTAGTCCAGGTACTCGGCGACGACCGCGTCGACCTCGATCTGGCGGCGGTTGTAGACCTTGGCCAGCACCTGGTTCTTCTCACGCAGCGCCAGCTCCAGCTTCTGGCGCAGGATGCCGGGGTCGAGCAGGTCCTGCACCCGGATGCCGGTGCGCGCGACCTTGTCTCCGTAGGCGGGGCCGATGCCGCGGCCAGTCGTGCCGATCCGGGCCTTGCCGAGGTAACGCTCGGTCACCCGGTCGAGGGCCCGGTGGTGCGGCATGATCAGGTGCGCGCTGGCGCTGATCAGCAGCCGGGACGTGTCGATGCCCCGCGCGCGCAGGCCGGCCATCTCGGCCAGCAGCACGCCGGGGTCGATCACCACGCCGTTGCCGATCACAGGGACGCAGCCGGGGCGCAGGATTCCGCTGGGGATGAGGTGCAGGGCGTACTTCTCGGCGCCGATGACTACGGTGTGACCCGCATTGTTGCCACCCTGGTAGCGCACGACGTAGTCGACGGCGCCGCCCAGCAGGTCGGTCGCCTTTCCCTTACCCTCGTCGCCCCACTGGGCTCCGATCAGGACAAGCGTAGGCACGTGGCGAGACTCTACTAAGAATCGACCTGGTCGAGCTCACGCTTCTGATCGCCACGACGTGCGCCGACGCCTGGACCGGCCCTCAGCCCGCCCGGGACCGACCTGCCGGGCCGCCCGAAAGGGCCGCGCGAGCGCTGGTGTCAGGGGGCGAGCGGGCCGAGCTGGCCGGGTGCTGCCGGGTCGCAGTCGACCAGGAAGGCCCGGATCCGCGTCACCTCGTCGGTCTCGCCGATGGCGTCGGCGGACCGGCCGAGCGCGGCCAGCGCGCGCAGGAAGCCGCGGTTCGGCTCATGTGACCACGGGACCGGCCCGTGGCCGCGCCAGCCGGACCGGCGCAGCACGTCCAGCCCGCGGTGGTAGCCCGTTCGCGCGTAGGCGTAGGCCTCGACGACGCGGCCGCCATCGAGCGCCCCCTCGGCGAGGGCCGCCCAAGCGGCACTCGACGTGGGGAACTCGGCCGCGACGTCGGCGGCGGCCTTGCCGGCGGCCAGCGCGTCGGCGCCGGCCTCGGTCGGCAGCAGCGTGGCCGGCGGCCCGCCAAGCAGGTCCGGCCGTCCGGAGGTAGAGGTCATGGGCCAACCGTAGTGGACCCGGGCGATCAACGACGCCAGCCCCGTCCGCACGGCGGATGAGCCTGCGCCGGCAGGGGGCCGGTCGGGGAAGCCTCGTCCCGCCCGGGACGGGCGGTGGAGCGCGGACTAGCCGGTGACCGTCGCGTTCCAGAGGTTCTCGCCGACGACGCCGGGCTGGCCGTCGCTGACCTTGGTGAGGTACGAGTACAGCGCCGCGACACCCTGGGACTGGGCGCCGAACTTGCCGTCGACCGCGAGGGCGAAGCCCTGGTCGTGCATCTGGTTCTGCCAGACGTACGCGTCGGCGCGGACCTTGTTCGCGTCGGCGGCGGAGATCGTGCCGTGGAAGCCCGAGGCCTGGACCTCCGCCTCGGCCTTGTCGAGCGTCATCGCCGGCTCGGCCGGCTGGAGTGCCTGCTGGAGAGAGCCGCCGGAAGCCGACGACGAGACCCCGATCGGGCCGTTGCTGGACAAGCCGAGCTTGCGCGAGCAGGCGGGCCACGGCGACCAGCCGCGCGAGTTGTAGAGGCGGTAGGCCGCCTCGTCCTGCACGGCGGGAGCGGCCTGGTCCGGCCGGCCCGAGTAGCCGAGGCCCTGCCAGGTCCGCAGGTCGAACTGGTACGCGCCGTAGAAGCCGTTGCCGGTGTTGATCGAGTAGTTGCCGCCGGACTCGCACTGGCGCAGGCGGGCGAAGTCGTCCGGGGTCGCGGCGCCGGCGGGCATCGCGGTGACCGCGAGGCCGCTGCCGACGAGCGCGGTGACCGCGCCGGTGGTGCGCAGCACCCGCACGGTCGTGGACGGGCCCTGCGGCTGGGCGCGGTGACGGCCCCCGGTTCTGCGCTCGGCGGGCCGGGTCTGGCCCGTCTGCTCAGACGGCATGTCCGATCCTTCCCTGCGCCTGCGGGGTGAGCTGTCGGGTTCGGGCTGGGAATGCCCGGCCGGCTCCCCCGTGCTCTCGCGAGCCCGGATGGCCGGCTACACCCCAAGGACGTGACTGCCGCCGCGTCCGAAAGTGGGTCCCCCGCTCCTGCCGAACGGATCAGCGCCCTTGGATCAGGGACGGCGTACATGCGGGTGGGGCAGGATTCGGCGTCCGCCCGCACGACTCGCCCAGGACAGACGAGTAGCTCCGGACTGTAGCGAGTCGGGCGTCAAGCCCGCAAACCGGGCTCCTCTTGACATCGGGAGCCGGCCGGGTCATGAGCCGTGAACCGGGGCCGTCCGTTGCGGCGGACGGCCCCGGTTCACGGATGGTCCGGCGACCCTGGCCGGAGCGGGAGCAGGGCTGTGGCCGCCCCGCCTCCGGCTGGCCGCCGGCTGGGTGGGGATCGGCCGGATCCCGGCCTGACGAAGGCCCACGACCGGTTGGGGGGCCGGTCGGGCGAGTGGGCTCCGCGCTGCCGGTGCCTCGGCCTCTGGCGCCGTGCCGGACCGGGCGGGGACCTCGCCGCCGGACCTCGGAGCGGGCAAGGGGCCGGCTGTCCGGGCCGGGTCAGGCGGGCGAGGGTGTACCGGGGCTAGGCGAAGGTCGCGGCCCAGGTCCGCGGGCCGACGACGCCGTCGACGG
Source organism: Pseudofrankia sp. DC12 (assembly GCF_000966285.1). Classification (NCBI taxonomy): domain Bacteria; kingdom Bacillati; phylum Actinomycetota; class Actinomycetes; order Frankiales; family Frankiaceae; genus Pseudofrankia; species Pseudofrankia sp. DC12. Next base: position 3,091,699 of record NZ_KQ031391.1, on the reverse strand, counting down.
CCAGGCCCTTCGCGGCCTGCAGCTGCCGGGCCGCGGCCGCGGACACCGGGCCGTAGTGGCCGTCGGCGGCGAGCGGGTAGCCGATCGCGTTCATCCGCTCCTGCCAGTGGGCGACGTCGGCGCGGTACTGGCCGACGAGAGCCGTCGTGAACGGCAGCTGGGCCGTCGTCGACGTGATCGCCTGAGCGACGAGAGGAGTTCTGGCCGCCGACCGGGAGGCCTGGGGCACGTCGGACGCGCTGGCTCCCGGAGCGAGCTGGTCCGCGCCCATACCGCGGCCACAGAGCGGCCACTGGCCAAATCCAGAACGTTGCGCCAACCGCAGCGCGGCCTCGTCCTGAACCGCCGTTGGCGCGTCACTCGGCAGTCCTGAATATCCCAGGCTCGCCCAGGTCCCGGCCGAGAACTGGTACGCGCCGTAGTAACCGTTGCCGGTATTGACGGAATAGTTTCCGCCGGACTCGCACTGGCGAAGCTGCGCCCACGTTGAAGAGGCGCTGGCGGGTGTGGCCACGGCAATTGCGCCGCCTACTGCCGCCACGATTACCGGCACCGCGGCGATGCCTTGGCGTATCCGGCGGGTTGGGTGTGCCAATGCCCGTCGGGGATCCTTGCGGATCGGCGGGGCCGAACGGTGTGGCCGGTCTGTGCCATCGCCTCCGTGGGAGGGCGCCGGCCGGTGGTGCCTCGTGCTGGTGTCTCGCACGCTTGCGTTGCCGGCTGGTACGCGGCAGGCCTTCGACGGGGCGCAGTGCCCGCCGGACATGGGATGTCGGCCAGGGTTACGTGCTTCGGACATGGGTGATTGCCCTTTCCCCACGCCTGCGAGGTGAGCTGTCGGGTTCGGGCTGGGAAGAGAATGGCCCGGCCGAATGACGTGTCCTTTTGTGTCCTCGAAAGCGCCTGGAACGCGCGCTCTCGACGACTGCGGAAGTCAGTCGGCTTCACCCCTAGGACGCCCTGGTGGGCTGGGCCCAGGCGCGGCACTCATGTGGCCGCGCGGGCGGATGCCCGATTCTTCCAGGATCTCTGGGTACGGCGTCCGGAGTCGGTTCCCCCGTTCCTGCCACTGGGTTCAAAACACATCGGGGCGGGGGCAGGATTCGGCGTGCCGCCCGATGGGTGCCTGACCTGTCGCCTGGCACGGCGAAGACCATAACCACATTCCTCGGCGTGGCGACAAGCATTGAATAGGACACGTGAAAAAGGACACACCCGCGTGTCGGTGCTTGAGGCCGGTCTCTGGCGGTGTTAACGCGCGCGTACGCGCGCTCATCTATTCCTATCGGGGCTGCCAACGGTGTGTCGGCGCCCGGAGCGGAACATCGGGGACCTGCTGAATTCGTCCCGGAACGACCTGGATGGACCGGGATCGCGGGGCACCTCACAACTGCGTGGTCCGCTCGTCGCGCCGGGAAAACAAACCTACGACTCTGCCGCCCGACACGTCCGTTCGGCGCGCCGGTGGCCGAATTGCGATCCTGGGCACATCCGCACCGAACATCCCGGTCCGTACGGCAGGTAGTTGTCTGATTGCGCGCTGCTGAGCGGCGACCTGGCCGAACGACCCCGTCCGGCGGGCGCGTGGCTCGTTGGTGGTCCATCGCCGTGGCTCGCAGTGGTCTGGCCCGAGACTGTCAGTGAAGTGTCCTTAGACACATCGGGGCCGCCCCGAAGGGCGGCCCCGATGACGAAGGTCCGGCGCGGTGCCGAGCCGGCGGCCAGCCCGGTCCTGGCCGGGCCGTGGCGACGGGCTGGCCGGGCCGCGGTGGCGGTCTGGCCGGGCCGCGGTGGCGGGCTAGCCGATCGCGGTGCCGGCGGACCGGAGGTCCTCGCACGCCTGGAGCACGCGCTTGGCCATGTTGGCCTCGGCGGCCTTGCCCCAGGTGCGCGGGTCATAGGTCTTCTTGATGCCGACCTCACCGTCGACCTTCAGTACGCCGTCGTAGTTCTTCAGCATGTGGTCGGCGACCGGCCGGGTGAAGGCGTACTGGGCGTCGGTGTCCACATTCATCTTGACCACGCCGTAGTCGAGTGCCTCGCGGATCTCGGACAGGTCCGAGCCGGAACCGCCGTGGAAGACCAGATCGAACGGCTTCGCCTCGCCAGCCAGACCCAGCTTGCCGGCCACGTACTGCTGGCCGTCACGCAGGATCGCCGGGCGCAGCTTGACGTTGCCGGGCTTGTAGACGCCGTGGACGTTGCCGAAGGTGGCCGCCATCATGTAGCGCCCCTTCTCGCCGGTGCCGAGCACCTCGGCGGTGCGCCACATGTCCTCGGGGGTCGTGTAGAGCTTCTCGTCGATCGCGCCGACGACGCCGTCCTCCTCGCCGCCGACGACGCCGATCTCGAGCTCCAGGATGATGTTCGCGGCGTTGCAGTCCGCGAGCAGCTCCTCGGCGAGCTTGAGGTTCTCCTCCAGCGGCACGGCGGAGCCGTCCCACATGTGCGACTGGAACAGCGGGTCGCGGCCGGCCTTGACCCGTTCCCGCGAGATGGCGACGAGCGGGCGCATGTAGGTGTCGAGCTTGTCCGCCGGGCAGTGGTCGGTGTGCAGGGCGATCTGTACCGGATAGGCCTTCGCGACGTGGTGGGCGAACTCGGCCAGCGCCTCGGCGCCCAGCACCATGTTCTTGATCGTCGGCCCGGACAGGTACTCCGCACCACCCGTGGACACCTGGATGATGCCGTCGCTGCCGGCGTCGGCGAAGCCGCGAAGCGCCGCGTTGAGGGTCTGGGACGAGGTGACGTTGATGGCGGGGTAGGCGAAGGCACCCGCCTTCGCCCGGTCGAGCATCTCGGCGTAGACGTCTGGTGTGGCGATGGGCATCGAAAGCTCCTGTCAAAAGGCGTCGGGCCACCGAGGGGAACGGGCGCGGCAGGCACGCCGAGTGCGCGCCGTCCGCCCACCTGGCCGCGACAGGCCGGCGAAAAGGGCGTGAACCGGGACGAGGCCGTGCGCGCCGCGGGCAGGTGTTGCGCGAAGGGTATGACGTGCGGGCTGCCCGAGGGAGCCCGTTGCCACCCACATCGTGCGTGCCACTCCCGCGTAAGCCCGGAGCCCGGCGGGCGAGTCGCCAGCGGAATGCCGAACGTCGGCCGAAGGAGACATGTCGGCGGAGCCGCCGTGACATGTCGGCGGAGCCGCCGTGACATGTCGGCGGAGCCGAACGGGCATGTCAGTCGAGATGCTGGGGACGTCGCTGACGGTCGCCGGCGCATGGGGACGGCAGACTGAAGGTATGGATGTCCACCATCTATCCGGCCTGACCCTGTATCTCACCGTCTTCGCGATCGTGTTTGTCGAGAGCGGCGTGCCGATCGGGTTCTGGCTCCCGGGAGACGCGATGCTGTTCGCTACCGGGCTGATGGCGGCAGATCCCGCCCACCGGATCTCCTTGCCGGTCCTCGCGGCGGGGGTGACCGTGATGGCCATCGCGGGGGTCTGCCTCGGCTACGTCACCGGGCGCCGGCTCGGGCGCCCCTGGCTGGAGCGGCGGCACCTGAAGGTGCTCGGACGCACAGAGACCTTCTTCGACCGGTTCGGTCCGGTCACGCTGATCGCCGCCCGGTTCGTGCCGTGGGCACGCACCTTCGCCCCGATCCTGGCCGGCGCGGTCCGGATGCCGCCGGCCCGGTTCCTGGCCGCGGCCGCGGTGGGCGCGCTGATCTGGGGCACCGGCATCCCCGCGCTCGGGTACGCGGCGTCGTCCGTCCCCGGCCTCAAGGACGCGACCGGGTGGCTCGCGCCCGCGGTCGTCGTACTGTCTGTCGCCGCAGGCGTGCCCGGCGAGTTGCTGCGCCGCCGGGCCCGTCGGCGCGCCCGGGCGGCGGCCGACTTCGCCGTCACCGTGCCGGCCGACCCCGCTCCCTGGTCCGCCGGATCCGGGCCGGACGACTCGGCGGCGTTCGCCGGCAGCGAGCAGGGCCGGGCCTGACCGCTCCGGACGGTGCCATTGCGCGTCGCGCCAGCGGCGGCGCGGCTCGCCTGGATCGGCGCGCGGCTTCGGCCGGTCTCCGTCCGATCCGCCCTGGATTGGTGGATTACGGGCTGAGTCGGGTGACCGTGGTGCGCCGGGTGGTCGCCGTGGCGGAGATCGAGGTGTGCTGTGATGCTGCAAGCAGGAACGGGGGCTGCTTGCATGCGGAGACTGGTGTAGCCCGCGTGAGGGTGGGTCGGGCCGGTGCCCGGTCCGGGCCCGCGCGGCCTGGCGGCGCTGGCAGGTGATCAGGAGGGCTGACGTTGGCTCGGGTCGTGGTGACTGGCGCCGCGGGGTTCGTCGGCGGCGCGATCGTCCACGCCCTGCGCGGGCGCGGGGACGACGTCGTCGCGCTCGACGTGGCCCGCGGCCCCGGCGTGCACACCGCGGACGTGAGCCGGCCGGGGGATTGGGAGAAGGAGCTCGTCGGCGCCGATCTGGTGGTGCACGCGGCCGCCGTCGGGATGGGTGGGGTCGGTGAGCTGCCGCCGATCCGGGCCGGCCGGCCGGCCGGCGCGTCCCGGGTGCCGGCCGCCCAGATGCGCCAGGTGCTGCTCGGCGGTACGGCGACCGTTCTGGACGCCGCCGCCCGTGGCGGCGCCAGGCGGGTGATCCATCTCTCCTGCGTCTCCGCGCTCGGGCCCGACCTCGCCGACGGCGTCGACGAGACCGCGCCGGTGGGCCTGACCGGCGATCCGCGAGCCGACATGCTGGCCGCTGCCGAGCAGGCCGTGGGCGCCGCGACCGCGTCCGGGCTGCCCGCGACGATCCTGCGGCTGGGCGACGCCTACGGGCCGCGGGCCGGCCGGTGGACGGTCTGGCCGGTGCTGCTGCTGCGCGCGGGCCGGTTCGTCCTGCTCGACGGCGGCACCGGGTGGCTGAACCCCGTGCACATCGACGACGTCGTCGCCGCGGCGATCGCCGCCGCCGGCAGCGAGGCCGCCGTCGGCGAGGTGCTGCACGTGACCGGGCCCGCCCCGGCGACCGTCGCCGAGTTCGTCGGCTGTTACAGCCGGATGCTCGAGCTGCCAGTCCCGCGTTCGGTGCCGGCCCGGGTGTACGGCGCGCTGGACGACGCGGCGCACGCGGTCGGCCGGCTGCGCGGCCGGGTCGAGTCCCGTAGGGCGTCCGGCGAGTCCGAGCCGGCCCGCGGCGGCCGGCCCGGCTCCGGCGGCGAGACCGATCGGGCCGCCGTGCCGGCGGTGGGGGCGGCCGAGCACCCGGACGCGACGGGGCCGTCGACCGGGGCTGTCGCGCTCGGGCTGGTCCGCGGGATCGGAGCCCGGCTGGCGGCCGGGGTCGACCCGCACCAGCGGATGGACCTCGGCCCGCTTGCCGTCGCGGACGTCACGAGGACCGGCCGCCTGGCTGGCGACCGGATCACCGAGGCGACCGGCTGGCGGCCGCGCGTCGACCTCGCCGACGGGATGAGCCGGACCGAGACGTGGTTGCGCGACCGCGGCCTGCTCGGCGTCAACGAGCCGTCCCGGACGCGTTGACCGGCGCGCAGGGTCGACGGCTGTCCACACCTCTTTCTCTGCGGTGCCGCGCGGCCCTCTCCGCGGGCCTGCGCGACCGGATCGTCCGCCGATCGACCGGTCGGGTTCCGTGCTGACGGTGACTCATGGCTGACGACGGACCGACGTTGACCACGCCGCGGCTGCAGGCGCTACCGGTCACGCTGTGGAACGCGGGCTACGTGGCCGAGGAGCTGGCCCGCCAGGTGGCGCTGGCCTCCCGGCCGCTGCCGGGGCTCGGCGTCGGTGGCCTGTTCGCCGGCCCGGACGCGCGTGGGACGGCCGAGCCAGCGGCCCTGCGCCGCGAGCTTCGCCACCGGGCCAGCGCCGGTCGCTCGACACCCACCTGGGTGGTCCGCGACCACGACGGCGGCCCGGTGGGGTTGCTGGGCGCGGACGCCCAGGCCCGACGGGCCGCGGTCGCGGTCGTGATCGACGCGGCCGAGCGGCGGCGCGGCTACGGGGCCGAGATCATCCGTGCGCTGGCCAGCTGGCTGGAGAGCTCTCGCCTCGCGCTGGTGGAGACCCGGCTGCGTACCGACGACCTGGCTGCCGAGCGCCTCGCGCGGGCCACGTCCTTCGAGCCGACGCGGGTGGTGATCGTCGCTGGCTGGCGCGTCTGGTGCCGGCCGCCGCCGCGTTGACGGACAGCCACGACTCACCGAGGGTGACAGTTGGCCAGAGGGGTCCGTATCGGGCCCGCCGCCACTTAGCTAGAACAGAACGTTAGGTGCAATGCTGGTTCTGTCATACTCGCAGGTTGGCCCGCAGCCTTCGGGTGGCGCCTTTGGATGCGGGGCGTGCTGGCCGCTGCTAGGTTGTCGGGAGGCCGACACCGCTTGAGGCTCCGTTTCGACGCCGATGTGTATCTTCTGGTCGCCCGTAGGGTGCCCTGACTGTTCATTCGGTTACGGCTTGGGGCACCATGGGGAATGATGTCGCGGCGGGAGATGACACCCACCATCTCCGGTCCCGGTATCCGCGTCGGTTGGGGACCGGCGTGTGTCCGGGAGGGGAGCCCGACGGTCGGCGCGCTGCGCCGGGGAGGTGCACATGAGCGTCGATACCCCACGCCCGGTCTCGGCCGCGACGCCGCCTGCTGAGGTCACCTACGACCACCTGATCATCCCGCCGCACTGGCGGCGGCCCGAGGACTCGGTGGCCGGCGCCCCGAACCCGCTTTTCCCGTCGGTGGACGGCCCGGCGCACCCGGCGTCTGGCCCGTACCCGATGACGGGCCCGTTGCTCGTCGGCACGACGGCCCGCGCCTTCGTCAAGCTCGACGACATCATCCGGCTGTCCGCCGAGGACAAGGCCGTGATCGACGCGCGGCGCGACGAGGCCGAGCGGGCGCTGCGGGCGATCTTCCCGCCCCGGTGCGCCCTGCCGCTCGTCGGCGTCGCCACGATCGGCTCCGCCGGGCGCGACACGATGATCCGGCCGCTCGACGAGGTCGACATCTTCGCGGTGTTCAGCGCCGCGAACAGCGCCTGGAAGCGGTTCCGCTGGGACTCCCGCGACCTGCTGCTGTGCGTGCGGAACGCGATCGGTGGCGACCGGGTCCAGACGATCGGCACCCGCGGGCAGGCGCTGCGGGTCGTCTACGACACCCCGCCGGACGTCCACCTCGTCCCGGCCTTCGACCACCCGCGCGCGGGCTACGTGATGCCCGACCGGATCGGCGGCTGGCTGCCGACCCGGCCCGAGCGTCACGCCAGCTGGACCGAGGACCTCGGCCCCCGGGTGATCTCAGCGGTCCGGCTGCTGAAGGCGTGGAACCGGGTGTGCGGCAGCCGTCTGCGCTCGTTCCACATCGAGGCGCTGGCCGGGACGGTGCTGGCCGGCCGCGGCCTGAACCCCCGGCAGGCGCTGGCGACCGTGTTCCGGCACATGGACGAGGTCGGCCTCTCGATGACCGACCCCGCGGACGTCGGCGGCGACCTGTCGACCTACCTGCGGCCTGACGACCTCGGCGCACTCGGCGAGTCGGTCCGGATGGCCCGCGCCTACTCGGAGAAGGCCGTTGCCGCCGAGGGTGACGGCCGCCACGAGGAGGCCGTGGCCCTCTGGGCCACCATCTTCGGCCCCGAGTTCCCCACCTTCGGCTAACCCGTCACTGGCTCTTCAGCTTGGCGGCGAGCTGCGCGCTGACGGCCGAGACGAGGGTCTCGTCCGGGGGGCGGCTGGCCGAGAAGAAGGCCACCTCGTTCTCGACCCGGCCCGCGCCGAGGAAGACCACGTCGAGGTAGACGCTCGTCCTGACCCCGGACGAGGTGACCTGGCCGGTGTAGGCGACCCGGGCCAGTGCGCCCGCGGGAACCTGGGCGGTCCGCCAGGTGAGGCTCGCGATCGTGTCGTCCTGGCTGCCCCCCGAACCCGCGGACTGCCCCATCAGCTTCTTGATGCAGCCGTCCAGGCGCGGGTCCGTGAGTTCCTTGAGGTGGGCCGCTCGCTGGGCAGGTGTGACGATCTCCGCGTTGGAGTCCACCGAGGTGATCCGGTCCTGGCTCGTCAGCGTCGGCCCAGTCGCCACCGCCGAGGGTGCGCCGACGTTCTGGCCCATGCAGCCGTCGATGTCCAGGAAGATCGCTTTGTCGTGGCTGGTCGGGTCCCCGGCGCCGGCGGACGACTGGTCCACCGTGAAGGCGGCGGTCTCGGGACCCTGTGTGTAGACGTAGTCCATCGGGTCCAGCTTCGCCGCCGACACGCTGGCCTGGGACGGCGCCGTCGAGTCGGCCTTGGGGTCGTCCCCGGTCGAACAGCCGGCGAGCGCGGCCGAGACCGCCAGCGCGACGGCCGTCACGGTCGCGCGGGCCCTGCGGGAGGTGACGCGGGTTGACAGCATGATCAGTCGACAGTCCTTGTTCCGCGAGGGAATCCGGACGATCCGGACAGCTTGGACGACGACCATAGCGGTGTAGATAGTTCGCGTTCAACGAGCCTGTGCCGGGGTGCGTGGTTGTCGGTGCATCGATCCGGGCCTAGGGGACGTCCTCCGAGACGACGACTTCCGGCGTCACGAGGTCGATGGGCGGGGTCAGGGGCCGGCTCAGGCGGCTGGGCCACCACATGGTGCGGCCGAGGTCCAGGGCCAGCGCCGGCACCAGGACCGAGCGGACGACCAGCGTGTCCAGCAGCACCCCGAAGGCGACCAGGAAGCCGATCTCGGCGAGCTGCACCAGCGGGAAGATGAACAGCACCGAGAACGTCGCCGCCAGCACCACCCCGGCCGAAGTGATCACTCCGCCGGTGACGGCGAGGCCGCGCAGCACGCCGGTGCGGGCGTCGGTGTGCGTCGCCTCCTCGCGCACGCGCGTCATCAGGAAGATGTTGTAGTCGACGCCGAGCGCCACCAGGAAGATGAAGCCGAACAGTGGCAGCGACGGGTCGGCGCCGGCGAAATGGAAGACCCCTCGGAAAACCAGCGCCGACACCCCGAGCGATGCCAGGAACGACAGCACCACGGTGAGGATCAGCACCAGTGGCGCGACCGCCGCGCGCAGCAGCAGGCCGAGGATCACCAGCACGACGGCGAGCACCAGCGGGATGACGAGCCGCCGGTCGCGCATCGCGGCGCGGGCGATGTCGTGGTTCACCGCCGTCGTCCCGCCGACCAGCGCCTCGGCACCCGGCACGGCGCGGACCCTGGCCCGCAGCCGGTCGATCGTCGCGGCGGTCGCGGCGCTGTCCGGGTTGTCGCGCAGGACGACCAGGAACTGGGTGAGCCCTTCGCCGGTGCCGTCGACGACCGCGGTGGCGACCCCCGGAGTCGCGTTGATCGCCCGGCCGAGCTCGGCCGCCTTGTCGCTGGAGCCGATCACGAACGTGGGGGCGCTCGCGCCCGGTGGGAAGTGGGCCGCGATGCGCGCTTCGCCGGTGATCGAGTCGATCGGCTTGCGGAACGCCCCGCGGTCGGTGAGACCGATGTGGAACGTGACGATGCCGATCGTGAGGCCGGCGAGGACCGCGCTGGTGACGAGCCAGATCAGCCGGGGCCGGCGGGCGATCGTCAGCCCGGCCCGGGCCCAGGCGCCGACGACGTCCGGGCTGCCGGCGTCCTCGAGGCTCGTGGTGACGGCCGGCGCTGCGATCCGGGGGATGGCCGGCCAGAACAGCCGCCGGCCGCAGATCACCAGCAGCGCGGGGAGCAGCGTCCCCATGGTGACGAACGCCACGGCGATGCCGACCGCGCCGACCGGTCCGAGCCCACGGTCGGAGTTCAGCTCACCGAGCAGCAGGCACAGCAGGCTGAGGACGACGGTGCCGGCCGAGGCCAGGACCGCGGGGCCGGCGCGCAGCAGCGCGACCCGCATCGCGTCGGTCGGGGCGGCGTGCCGGGTCAGCTCCTCGCGGTACCGGGCGATCAGCAGCAGGGCGTAGTCGGTGCCGGCGCCGAACACCAGGACCCGCAGGATGCCCGCGCTCTGCCCGTTGACCGTCAGCCCGCCGTGCCGGGCCAGCAGGTAGATGATCGCGGTCGCGGCCTGGTCGGCGGCGCCCACGGCGACCAGCGGCACCAGGCACAGGAACGGCCCCCGGTAGACGACCAGAAGGATCAGCGCGACGACGGCCGCGGTCACGAACAGCAACGGCGTCTCGACCCCGCGAAACGTCGTGTACGTGTCCACGATGACGCCGGCCGGGCCGGTGACCGACGTCTCCAGTCCGGGTGGGGCCAGCGTGCGCACGATGGCGCGCATCCGGTTGATCTGGTCCGCGAAGGCGTCCGCGTCCGCGGACTGCGCGATCGGGACGATCATCAGTGCGGCCCGGCCGTCCGGGGCCGGTGCGGCCGGGGTGACGGGACCGGCGGCGAAGGGTGCCAGCTTGGCGCCGGCGGTGGTCATGGCAGCTCGATCGGCGTCGGTCAACGTCCCGGTTGGCCGGGTGAAGACGACCACCGCCGGAATGGCGTCGCCACCCGGCAGCTGGCGCTGGGCGGCGAGCACCTGCGTCGACTCCGCGCCCTGCGGCAGGAAGGCCGCGGCGTCGTTGGTCTGCGCGTTTCCCAGCCGCCCGGAGAGCGGCGTCGCGACCAGCGCCAGCGCGAGCCACAGCCCCACCGCGACCCAACGGCCCCACCGCCCGATGGGCCATTCGGCGAAGCGCTCGAGCCGGGCGCGGGACCGCCGGGCCGCCGCGTGGGCGGACTGAGCGGAACCCCCCGACCGGCGCATGCCCACGACCCCCCACCGAAAGCGTCCCGCACGTCACGACATCTCCAGGGTTTCGCCCGGGCTCACCCGGCCCGGGCTCACCCGGCCCGGGCTCACCCGGCCCGGGCTCACCCGGCCCGGGCTCGCGCGGCCCGGGCTCGCGCGCCACGCCGCGTGCCTGACCCGTGGCGATCGCGCCCTGTGGTTGGCTGCACCGGGAGCGCGCACCCTCCGCGCCGGTCCGTCGTCGTAGGCACGCAAGGCAACCTATGAGGTTTGACGGCACCCGGATTGCGTGCGGCCGGCTTTCTGGTGGTTGGCGCCCGCGCTCGCGGTGCCTTTCGGCTCCGGCGCGCCGTCTTGACCGCATGAGCGGTTACGCGGCAACGCCCCGCTCCGCCCGTCTCGCGCCCGCCGTTCGGGCACCCGGAGAAGAAGGCGGCCGGCTGGCTCCCTACGCTTCGACTGGGACCAGTCGGTCTGGATTGGCCGGTCCTGACGGGTTCGGCCGGCCTGGCCCGGTCGGTGGATGGGGATGGGGAAAGGTCATATGCCCTCGACGGCACGCAGGACACGGTGCGCGATCGCGCTAGGGGCAGCGGCCATCGTGGCCGCGGCGGCGGGATGCGGGGTGCTCGGCGGCTCGAAGTCCCCGAGTGACAGCCCGACGCCCACACCCGAGACCTCGACCGCGCCGGCCTCGGCAAGCGCGGCACCGGCCTCCGCCGCGGCCGGATCGTCGGTCTCCGCGCAGGCCAAGGACTTCGTGCTGACCACGAGCTCCGGGTTCAGCGGGTTCTCGGCCACCAGCAGCGGAGCGGACTCCAGCGGCGGCACCTCACCGCTCGCCAAGCTCGCCTCCTGCCTGGGCGCGACCGGGTCCGCCGTGCGCGACGGGTCGCTCGACCGGGCCGAGAGCACCCACCTTGTCAACAAGACCACCGGCATCACCCTCTGGTCCGACGCGCAGGTCGTTCCGGCCGGGCAGCTGGACCGGGACACTGGGCTCCTGCGTGACCCGAATTTCACCGACTGCGTGACCTCACAGACCCAGAAGGACGCGATTGCGTCACAGCAGGCGGCCGGCAACCAGCTGATCGACCCGGAGGCGGTGACGAGGGGCGCCCCACTGCCGACCGGGGCGCTGGCGCGCACCTCCGTGGTCGTGCTCGGTGGCAGCTCGTCAGGTGGCCAGATGCAGCTGTTCTACGACACGATCTACCTGGGATCGGGCCAGGTCGAGGCGCAGCTGCACCTCGTCGGCACGATCGACCCGCCAAGCGAGGACCTGATCAGCGTCGCGGTCAAGCAGCTGACGGCCAGGCTCGGCTGAGGCGATCGGCCAGGACCGGGCGCTGCCTACCCGCGGCGGCTGTAGGCGGTGGCGATGGCTGCCGCCACGGTCGCGTTCCCTCGGACGACCGCGAGGTTGACCTCGAGGCTCGCGCCGGCGGTCTCGCGGTGGAACGCGGCCAGCAGGAAAGGGGTGACGGCCTTGCCGCGCAGCCCGGCCCGGCGGGCGGCGCCGAGGGCGTCGGCGAGCACCCGGTCGTGTAGGTCACGGTCCAGTGCGTCGGCCTCGGCGACCGGATGGGCCACGATGACCGCCCCGGGCGTGCCGAGCTCGTCGGCGGCCGCCATCACCGCGGCGACCTGGCCCGCGTCCTCTACCCGCCAGTCGAGCCGGTAGCCCGTGCCGGGTAGGTAGAAGCCGGGAAAGTCGGACGTCTGCCAGCCGAGGACGGTGACGCCCAGTGTCTCCAGCCGCTCCAGGGTCGCGCCGACGTCGAGGATGGACTTCACTCCGGCGCAGACGACCGTGATCGGGGTCGTGGCCAGCGTCGGCAGGTCCGCCGACTCGTCATAGCTGAAACCGCCGCTGTCCTCGTCGCCGCCGCGATGGACTCCGCCGAGGCCGCCGGTCGCGAACACCCGGACTCCGGCCCGGGCGGCGAGCCAGGCCGTCGACGCGACGGTCGTCGCGCCGGTCTGGCCGAGTGCGGTGGCCGGCGCGAGATCGCGCACCGACAGCTTGAGGATGTCCGTGGCGGGATCCGTGATCCGCTCGCGGGCCGCCTCGTCGAGACCGACGGTCGGCACCCCGTCGAGCACCGCGACCGTCGCGGGAACCGCGCCATGGTCGCGCACCAGCTGCTCCAGCTCCGCGGCGAACTCCCTGTTGCGCGGGGCCGGCAGCCCGTGGGCGAGCAGCGTCGACTCCAAGGCCACCACTGCCCGCCCCGCGGCCAGCGCGTCCTGAACCTCGGCGGACACCTCGATCTCCGGCATGTCCGCACGATAGGCCCCGATGCGGGGGTGATCCGGGCTGAGAGGCCCACGTCACCCACGGGGCCGTCGGACGTGGCCCCCTGCCCTCCGCGAGAGTGGCGATGGCCAACAGAACACGAATGCCACCCGCACTTCATCGTGATTCCCAAAGAATCAGTAAGGGACTCGTGAACTGGTAAGGTGGTGGTAAGGATTGAAGTCTTTCTGATGACATACATTTTGCTGCTGGAAGGTGTGGTCTGCGGCTAGCCTTGCCCACATGGATTTTGGCGGAAAAAAACACTCGTTGCGTGGTGGACGGCATTTCCTCAGAGTTGTCGTTCCCGCTGGTTTCGCCGCGCTGGGTCTGGCGCTGACCGCCTGCGGCAGCGCCGGTTCGTCCCCGTCCGCCGCGGCCGCGGGGCCGAAGCTGGACCCCTCCGCGTACGTTCTCACCAGCGGGTCAGCCGCAACGAACGGCTACAAGGCGGAGCCGAACTCCGACACCACCGAAAGCACGGCCTTCCAGGACCCGGTCCCGAAGTGCATGCACCTGTCCAGCGGCGGCCTTGGCCCGGCCTCGACCGCCCACGCCAATGGCGACATGTTCAGTGACGACGACGGCACCGCGATCGAGTCGGGCGCCCGGGTGTTCGCGTCGGCCGACACCGTGACCAGGCATGTCGACCTCGTGCACCGGGCCGACTTCCCTGACTGCCTTGCCCAGGCGGTGATGGGTGAGCTGAGCAAGTCGGGAGGCATGAGCGGCGCGACCGTGCGCAGCGCGACCGCCCAGCCGCCCCCGCGCGGTGCGACCGCGCTGACCAGGATCATCTTCAACGTCAGCGCGAGCGGCGACACGGTGGAGGTGAACGTCGACCTGATCAGCATCTTCCGCGGCCGGGTCGAGTCCGTCATCCTCGTCGTCAACCCGCTGACGCAGGTCAGCACCGACACCCTGACCGCCCTGTCCGGACAGGTCGTCGGCAAGCTCGCCAACCAGTAGCCCTTCCCTCCGCGACGTCCAGCCCGGCCTCGGCCGTCAGAGCCCGGCACCTCCCGGCTCGGCGGCTGGGGCACTGTCGCACCGCAACCAGGTGCGCGGTGGAGGGCACCGGCTCGGCTTCGCCCCATATCGAAAAACTGTCTGTGCCAACAGTGTCGATGTCGACAGGTGCGTGGGGGGCATCATCGTGCTGGACGCGCTTTCTCGACCCAACTACGTTGTAGTCATGGCGAAGCGTCATCCGATCCCGGTTCGGTTTGACGAGGCCGTTGCTGCACGACTCGCGGCCTTTGCGGCGACTTACCCAGGTTTGTCGCTCTCCTCGGCCGGGAAACTCTTGATCGATGAGGGACTGCGGACGCACGAGCACCCCGGGATCGTGTTCCGCAACGGCGCTACGGGCCGCCGCGCGGGCTTGGTCGGCGGCCCCGACGTGTGGGAGGTCGTTCGCGCCGTGCGGTCGGCTCGTGCCGCGGAACCCGAGTTGGACGAAAACGAGGTTCTGGGCCTGGTGTGTGACAACACCGGACTCTCGCTGCGGTTGCTGCGTACCGCGTTGCGCTACTGGGCCGCTTATCCGGATGACGTCAACGCGGAGATCAAGGCCGCCGACGATGTCGAGCTCGCGGCCGAGCGGGCGTTTCAGCGCGAGCAGGAACTGTTCGCACGGTGAGCCGGCCGCTGCTGCTGGACGAGATGCTCAACCAGCGGATAGGCAGGCAGCTCACCGATCTCGGCTACGACGTCCGCTGCGTCGTGCTGGAGCCAGTGCTCCTCGGTCTGCCCCACGACGAGATTCTGGCCGCCGCGACCCTCGAGGGTCGCGCGCTCGTCACTCTGAACGTCAAGGACTTCGTCCGCCTGGACGCCCAATATCGCGCGGCAGGCCGCTCCCACGCCGGTCTCGTCCTCGTCTCGACGAAGATCTTTCCTCTGGACGCCCGCTTCATCGGCGCGGTCGGCCAGGCGCTGGAAAAACTCCTCGTCGAGCCCATGCACCTCGGGCCGGACGCGGTGCTCTTCCTTCGGCGCTGACCCGGGCGGCGCTACCTGGAGGTCGGGCATCAAGGGCCGCAGAGCTGGCGGTCGCCGCGGTCGGCGAAGGGGCGATCACGGGGCGTCTGGCGGGCAAGGTCGCGATCGTGACCGGAACCGGGATAGGACAGGGCAGGTCGACGGCCTCCCTTGTCGCGGGCCTGCCCGGCCCAAGCTGGCCCAGGGCCGCGAGCTCGGGCCAGCCGGACTGGCCCGAGCCTGCCTGCCGGCCCTGATCAGCTCATCGGGGCGGGCTCCGCGCCGGGGGCGTCCTGGGTGGGCGCTGCCGGGGCGGCCAGGGAACGGGCGAGGAGCTGGGAGACGTCGAGGACCTCGACGGACTCCTTCGCCGTGCCGGCCAGCTTCTGCTCGGTCACCGCGTCGGACAGCATGACGATGCAGAACGGGCAGGCGGTCGAGACGACGTCGGGGTCGAGGCCAAGCGCCTCCTCCACCCGGTTCGTGTTGATCCGGGTGCCGATCTTCTCTTCCATCCACATCCGCGCGCCGCCGGCGCCGCAGCAGAAGCCGCGGTCCTTGCACCGGTGCATCTCCTGGCCGCGCAGGCCCGGAATGGCTTCCAGGATCTCCCGGGGCGGGGTGTAGACCTTGTTGTGCCGGCCGAGGAAGCACGGGTCGTGGTAGGTCACCGACGACTCGATCGGGGTGATCGGCACCAGCTTCTTCTCCTCGACAAGCTTGCCGAGCAGCTGGGTGTGGTGGACCACCTCGTAGTTGCCGCCGAGGCCCGAGTATTCCTTCGAGAGGCTGTTGAAGCAGTGTGGGCAGGTGGCGACGATCTTCTTGACGCCGGTCTCGTTGAGCAGCTCGATGTTGGCCTTCGCCATTTCCTGGAACAGGTACTCGTTGCCCAGGCGGCGAGCCGGGTCACCGGTGCAGGACTCCTGCGAGCCGAGGATCGCGAACTTCACGCCGGCCATGTCGAGCAGCTCGGCGAACGCCCGGGAGACCTTCTTCGCCCGGTCCTCGATGGCGCCGGCGCAGCCGACCCAGAACAGGTACTCGACGTCCTCGGGAATCTGCTCGCCCGCATCGATGATCTTTACCTCGAACGGCAGGCCGTCGGTCCATTCGGTGCGGCTGCGCGGGGAGACGCCCCACGGGTTGCCGTTGTTCTCCAGGTTGCGCAGCATGACGCCGGCCTCCGACGGGAACGCGGACTCGATCATCACCTGGTAGCGCCGCATGTCGACGATGTGGTCGACGTGCTCGATGTCCACCGGGCACTGCTCGACGCAGGCGCCGCAGTTCGTGCACGACCACAGTACGTCCGGGTCGATGACGCCGCCCTCTTCGGCGGTGCCGACCAGCGGCCGCTCGGCCTGCGCCTTGCCAGGCTCCGAGACCCGGGCGAAACCCGACTCGGGAACGCCGTGGACCTCGTGCTCGGGGTGCTCGTGGCCCTCGCCCGGCGCGTGGTCGTGGCCCTCGTGGGCCTTGGCGGCCGCGGCGTCCCAGGCGGCGTCACGCGATTCCGCGTCGGTGCCACCGAGCAGGTATGGCGCCTTCGCGAACAGGTGGTCGCGCAGGTCCATGATGATCAGTTTCGGCGAGAGCGGCTTCCCGGTGTTCCACGCGGGGCACTGGCTCTGGCAGCGGCCGCATTCGGTGCAGGTGGAGAAGTCGAGCATCGCCTTCCAGGAGAAGTCCTCGACCTTCCCCGCGCCGATGATCGGCTCGTCCTGCTCCATCAGCGTCTCGATGTCCGGCGTCGTGCCGAGCGCGCCGAGCGCCTTCGGCTCCCGCTTGAGGACGACGTTGACCGGGGCCAGGAAGATGTGCAGGTGCTTCGAGTACGCGACGAGCACCAGGAAGCCCATGATGATCGCGAGGTTGATCAGCAGGAACGTGGTCTCGATGGCCTCGTTCGCGGTGTGGCCGAGCGGCGAGAAGACCCGGCTGACGACGTAGGACGCGAAGGCCCACTTGGTCTTGCCCTGCGGCAGGTTGCCCGTGTTCCACTGGGCGCCGCGGTAGATCAGCAGGGTCACGATGACCGCCGTGATCATGCCAAGGATCATCCAGGCCGGCCCGGTGTGCGAGCCGTAGAACCGTGACTGGCGCTCGAGGCGGGCGGGCGCCTTCCTGATCCGGATGGCCGTGAACGTGGCCAGGCCGGCGAGTACCGCGACGGCGAAGAAGTCCTCGATGAACCCGATCCACGCCCAGTGCCCGAAGCCGGGGATGTGGAAGTCGTCGTCAAAGAGGCCTCCGAAGGCCTCGATGATCGTGAGCATCAGGACGGTGAAGCCCCAGAACGTGAACGCGTGCGCGAGGCCGGGCACCGACCACTTCAGCAGCTTGCGCTGACCGCCGACCTCGCTGATCTCACTCCAGATCCGGGTCGGGATGTCGTCCAGACGCCCTTCTGCTGGCTGTCCGGTCTGGATCAGCCTGAACAGCCAGAAGAATCGCCTTCCGGCAATCGCCAGGGCGATCAAGGTGATCGCCCCACCGATCGCGATCCTCAGCGCCATCAGTCTGGTCCTCCTATGCTCCGCGAACGGGGCGTAGCCTACTCGTACCCATCGGTAACTTGGGCCTCGAAGTGTCCCGTGCCACCCGCCCGACCCGGCCAGGATCCCAACCCCTGACCGCTCCCACCCCAGACTTCCACGTCATGCGGCAACAAGCGCGGGGAGGGCGCCCCGCGCCCCGGACCTCCCCGATCGCCGACCACCCAGATCCACTCCGTCGATCCGGTAGGAACCCTGCCGTCGATCCGGCAGGGACCCCGAGACGGAGCGTCCGGCGGGCGCTCCGCGCCCGTTGGGGACGATCGCTCCACGGCCCGCTGCGACCGGCACGAGTTGTCCGGCGCCCTTCGCCGCGATTCGGTTCATCCGGGTGGGCAGGCCATCCTGTTTGAGGGATCATCGACCTAGCCGCGACCGGGCGGGCGGCCGGCCCCGCCGGCAGGCGGCCGGGTCGGCAGGTCGCGGCCCCGAGGGTCTGGTTCGGCCATCGACGTCCGCCGGCCGCTGCTACGCTCAGTCGCAACAGAGACCACAAATGGGAACACTGCTCACTGGGAACGCTGCTCACTCGGAACACTGCTCACCGGGAACGCTGCGGGCAGGGATTCAGCGAGCAGAGATCCCGCGCACCGCATGTCCCCACCCTGGCCACGTGGCGCGCCCAACCGCCATTCGCGCCAGGCCGGAAGACCTCATGGGCCCCAGTACCGAGCCCCGACAACCCTGCGAACCACGGTGGGCACGATGGCGACGATCACCAGGCCGGCTACGACGAACACCAGGACCGGGCAGCCGGGTTCCTACCTCTATTCGGAGTATCGACGCGGCCGCGAGCATCAGGCCCTGGTCCGCCGGGACCGGCTCGGCCGGGTGCTGCCACGTTCGCTCGCCAAATCGGTGCCGGTCGGGCTGCTGGTCTGCCTGGTCCTGACCTTCGGCGTGGGTCTGCCCGGTGGCGTCGGGTTCGCGGTCCTCGCTCTGATCGTCGTCGGGTGGAGCTCGGTCATCGTCGCGTCGGTGTTCGGGCGCGACAACGAGATCGAGACGATGCGCCTCAGCGCCGAGGCCGAGCGCAAGACCGCGCGGGCGCTGGCCCGGCTGCGGCGGGCCGGCTGGACCGTCCTGCACGATCTTGAGGTACCGAGCGCGGACGCCGTCGTCGGCCATCTGGTGATCGGCCCGGCCGGCGTGCTGGTCATCAACAGCGAGCCGCGCAAGGGCGTCGTCCGCTACACGAAGAAGGTCGCGACCGTCGACAGCGAGCCGCTCACCGCGGCGATCGAGCGGGACGCCTTCCTCGGGACCCAGATCAAGGCCGAGCTGCAGGCCAGAATTCCGCTGATCAAGCTGTCCGTGTACCCGGTGATGGTGATGACCGAGGCCGACGTCCTTTGGAAGGACGGCGCGGTCCTCGGCGTCACGATCATCAACATCCGCCGGATCTTCGACTTCGCCCGTGACCGGCCGCGCCGGCTCAACCCGGTCGAGGTCAAGGAGGTCGTGGCCGCGGCGAGGACGCTGTTCCCGCCGTTCGTCGACAACCGGTCGCTCGAGCAGGTGACGATCGGCCGTGACCAGTGGCTGATGCTGATGGAGACGCTGCACGCGATCCGCGACCGCGACGGCGACGCCACCGACCTGCTGGACCGGCTGGCCACGCTGGAGGCTCAGCTGTCCCGGGGGGGCGACGGCTTCGCCAGGGTCGGCATCCCGCCCGGCCCGGACGACTCGCCGGGCATTGAGGAGTTTCCCGAGCCGGCGGACCGCGACGGGCCCGGCTCGCCGGACGACCGCGACAGCATCATCCGCTCGCTGCGCCCGATCGGCCGGGGGGTTCCCCGCCGCCGGCCAGGCGGCCGCCCCAGCCTCGCCTCCGTCCGCTCGGAGTCGGACCCGCCCGCCACGGGCACGGACGATACGCCGGGTGGCCCGGAAGTCTGACCGCCGGGCGTTCGTCCGGAACCCGCTGTGCCGTAATGACTGGACGGCGCGTCACCGCTTGGTGACGCGCCGTCGCGTTATTTCGCCCTTGGGCGTGGATAGCCGTCGGGAAGAGAAGCCGGCTCTGTAAGGTTGAGCCAGTGAGACTCAGGTTCGAGCGCTATAGTGGGAAGACGATCCTGAGTGGACCACACTCAATCCATTGGGTCCGTACCGTCGGCTGACTTAGAGTCAGCGTTCAACGGCCTCGCGGCCGGATCGACCGTCTCGGTCGGCCCCGCGAACGGACCCACAGACCGAAACGGCGGCCCCGCGTACGCAGACGTGGCGGGTGTCATCAGATCGAGAGGCACACAGACATGGCACGAGCGGTCGGCATCGACCTCGGCACCACGAACTCCGTCGTGAGCGTGCTTGAGGGTGGCGAGCCAACGGTCATCGCGAACGCCGAGGGCTCGCGCACGACCCCGTCGGTTGTGGCCTTCGCGAAGAACGGCGAGGTCCTGGTCGGCGAGGTCGCGAAGCGTCAGGCGGTCACCAACGTCGAGCGGACGATCCGGTCGGTCAAGCGCCACATGGGCACCGACTGGAAGATGAAGGTCGACAACAAGGACTTCACCCCGCAGCAGATCAGCGCCTTCATCCTGCAGAAGCTGAAGCGCGACGCCGAGGCCTACCTGGGCGAGACGGTCACCGACGCGGTCATCACCGTCCCGGCGTACTTCGACGACGCCCAGCGGCAGGCCACGACCGAGGCCGGCACCATCGCCGGCCTGAACGTCATGCGGATCGTCAACGAGCCCACCGCCGCGGCCCTGGCCTACGGCCTGGACAAGGGGGAGAAGGAGCAGACGATCCTGGTCTTCGACCTCGGCGGCGGCACGTTCGACGTGTCCCTGCTGGAGATCGGCGACGGCGTCGTGGAGGTCAAGGCCACCCACGGCGACACCCACCTCGGTGGTGACGACTGGGACCAGCGGATCACCGACCATCTGATCAAGACCTTCCAGGGCCAGCACGGCGTCGACCTGGCGAAGGACAAGATGGCGCTGCAGCGGCTGCGCGAGGCGGCGGAGAAGGCCAAGATCGAGCTCTCGCAGTCGACCCAGACCACGATCAACCTGCCGTACATCACCGCGTCGGCCGAGGGCCCGCTGCACCTGGACGTCTCGCTGACCCGGGCCGAGTTCCAGCGGATGACCCAGGACCTGATCGACCGTTGCAAGATCCCGTTCCAGCAGGCGGTCAAGGACGCGGGCATCAAGGTCGCCCAGATCGACCACGTCGTCCTCGTCGGCGGCTCCACCCGGATGCCGGCCGTCGTCGACGTGGTTCGTGACCTGACCGGTGGCAAGGAGCCGAACAAGGGCGTCAACCCGGACGAGGTCGTCGCCGTCGGCGCGAGCCTGCAGGCCGGCGTCCTGAAGGGCGAGGTCAAGGACGTCCTGCTGCTCGACGTCACCCCGCTGTCCCTGGGCATCGAGACCAAGGGCGGCATCATGACCAAGCTGATCGAGCGCAACACCACGATCCCGACGAAGCGCTCCGAGATCTTCACGACGGCCGAGGACTCGCAGCCGTCCGTCCAGATCCAGGTCTTCCAGGGCGAGCGCGAGATGGCCGCCTACAACAAGAAGCTCGGCATGTTCGAGCTGACCGGCCTGCCCCCGGCGCCGCGCGGCGTGCCGCAGATCGAGGTCACCTTCGACATCGACGCGAACGGCATCGTGCACGTCTCGGCGAAGGACCTCGGCACCCAGAAGGAGCAGTCGATGACCATCACCGGCGGCTCCGCGCTGCCGAAGGATGACATCGAGAAGATGGTCCGCGACGCCGAGCAGTACGCCGAGGAGGACAAGCAGCGCCGCGAGGAGGCCGAGACCCGCAACCAGGGTGAGTCGCTGGTCTACTCGACCGAGCGCTTCCTCGCCGAGAACGGTGACAAGGTCGAGGCGACCATCAAGGCGGACGTCGAGGAGAAGCTGGCCGATCTGCGCGCGGCCACCGCGGGCACCGACATCGCCGCGATCCGCACGGCCACCGAGGAGCTCGGCAAGGCCAGCACCGCGATGGGCCAGTCGATGTACGCCGAGGCCCAGGCCGCTGGTGCCGCCGGCGGCGCCGCTGGTGCCCAGGCCGACGACGACGTGGTGGACGCCGAGATCGTCGATGAGGAGGGCAAGCAGTGAGCTCGCCGCACAACGCGGGCTCGGCCGAGGAACCGCCGGTCGTGGTGCGCGACCGGCGGCGCATCGACCCGCGCAGCGGGGAGGTCCGCGCCGGGGCGGCAGCCGAGGCCGCTGCCGGCGGCGAGTCGGCGGCGGCCGGGGCGGCCACCGGCGGGTCCGGCGCCACGGGCGACGCCGAGCTGCTTTCGTTGATCGAGTCGCTGAACCTCGCGGTGCAGGAACGTACCGCGGACCTGCAGCGACTGAAGGCCGAGTACGACAACTACCGGCGCCGGGTGGAACGGGACCGCCAGATGATCGCCGAACAGGCGACCGGACGGCTGCTCGGCGCCTTGCTGCCCACCCTGGACGACATCGGGCGCGCCCGTGACCACGGCGACCTGGAAGGCCCGTTCAAGTCGGTGGCGGAGTCGCTCGAGGTGGCATTGGAAGGGCTCGGCCTGGAGCGTTTCGGCGCGGTCGGCGACGAGTTCGACCCGGTGCTGCACGAGGCGCTGATGCACTCCTACCGGGGCGACGTCACGGCACCGACCTGCGTGCAGGTGTTCCGGTCGGGCTACTCGATGGGCGGCCGGGTGCTGCGCGTCGCCCAGGTCGCCGTGGCCGAGCCGGCCGACGAGCCAGAGCCCGCCGACTCGGCGGGCACCGACGCCCCGCCGCCAGCGGACGACACCGACGCGTGAGATCGTCTCGCCCGCGACCCGGCCCCCGGAGCTCCGTGCTCGAGCCTCGCTCGACAATCGGAGCGACGGGTGCCGGGGCGGTGGGCGTGGATTAGGCGCCCCGGTGGGCTTGGCGAGGAAATCATGAAGAGAGGAGGGGCGCCGTGAGTGTTCGCGACATGGTCGAGAAGGACTACTACGCCGCTCTCGGCGTTCCCAAGGACGCGCCGGCTGCGGACATCAAGAAGGCATACCGCAAGCTGGCCCGCGAGCTGCACCCGGACAAGAACCCGGGTGACACCAAGGCCGAGGCGCGCTTCAAGGAGATCTCCGAGGCCTACGACGTCCTCTCCGACGAGCGCAGGCGACGTGAGTACGACGAGGCCAGGGCCCTGTTCCAGTCCGGCCGCTTCTCCGGCGGCCCGGGCGGCTTCCCCGGCAACAGCGGCGGGTACGGCAGCGGCTACGCCGGGACCGGCGCGGGCGGCGGGTTCGCCGGCGCCTCCGGCGGCATCAACATGGACGACCTGCTCGGCGGGTTCAGCGACCTCTTCCAGCGGCAGTCGCCCGGTCGCGGCCCGAAGCGGGGCGTGGACATCGAGGCCGAGGTGACGATCTCGTTCGAGAAGTCACTGACCGGTCTGGAGGCGGCCGTCCGGATTCCCGGCGCCGCGACCTGCACCACCTGTAACGGGCTCGGCTCCCGGCCTGGCACGATGCCGCGCACCTGCCCCGTCTGCCGCGGGCTCGGCGTGATCTCCCGCTCGCAGGGCGGGTTCGCGCTGTCCGAGCCGTGCCGTGAGTGCCTGGGCAAGGGCCAGCTCATCGACCACCCGTGCCCGGACTGCCACGGCAGTGGCCGTCGCGAGCGGGAGCAGCGCATCCGCATCCCCGCCGGGGTCGCCGACGGGCAGCGCCTGAAGGTCCGCGGCCGGGGCACCCCCGGCGAGCGCGGCGGCAGCCCCGGTGACCTCGAGGTCACCGTGCATGTCCAGCCGCACCCGGTCTTCGGCCGGGAGGGGCCGAACCTGACCATCGCGCTGCCGATCACCTTCAGCGAGGCGACTCTCGGCGCGTCGGTCCGGGTGCCGACCCTGGACGGCGCGCCGCTGACCGTCAAGGTGCCGCCGGGTACTTCCAGCGGCAAACGGCTGCGGGCCAAGGGCCGGGGCGTCCCGAAGACGGGCGGGGGCAGCGGCGACCTGATCGTCACCGTCGAGGTCGCGGTCCCCAAGCCCACCGACCTGTCGCCGAAGGCGAGGACGGCGCTGCAGGAGTTCGCGCTGGCGCATCCGGGTGACCCCCGCGAGGCCCTGATGGCACAGCTCGGGCAGCAGTAGGGCGTACGCGGGCGGTTGGCCCGCCCGGGCTGGCGCCCCGGGCGCCGCGCCCAGCATCCAGACCAACAGCTCGCCGGTAAGGGCGTCCATCTGACCCGGAAGTCGCGGCCAGCGGCCTAGGTCCGCAGCAACCTGAGAAAGACGCAGTCCTGCGGGGGAGGCACTTCGATCGGCTCCCCGAGCCGGAGCGGAAGTGAGGCAGGTCAGATGAACAACCCACGCGCGAACCGGACCTCTGACCCACCGACGGACAAGGCGGCGGGCCCGCTCGGCCCCGACGCCCGGCACGACGAGGCCCGAGGCGCCGCTGGGCGCCGCGCCGGCCCGGGTGACCCTGGCGGTCCCCGCGCTGCCGGCCGACCCTCGTACCCGCTGCCCGGGCGGGGCGGCCCGGCGCACGACGACGACGCGCCCGTCTACGTCATCTCGATCGCCGCCGAGCTCGCCGGCATGCATCCGCAGACGCTGCGCTCCTACGACCGGCTCGGCCTGGTCACTCCCGGCCGGACGGCCGGTCGCGGCCGGCGCTACTCGGCGCGTGATGTGGCGCTGCTGCGGGAGGTTCAACGGCTCTCCCAGGAGGAGGGCGTCAATCTCGAGGGCATCCGCCAGATCCTCCAGCTCGGCGCCCAGGTACTGGCGCTGCAGGCCGAGGTGCTCCGGCTGCACGAGGAGCTGGCCACGGCCAGGGCCGAGGCGGACCGCCGGGTGGCCGAGGCCCACGCCAGCCATCGCCGCGACCTCGTCCCGGTCGACCGCGGCGCCATCGTCGTCTGGCGCCCAGGCCCCCGCCGCTGACTTTCCCGGTCCGCTGACCGCGGGCGTCCCAGCCGAAGCCCAGCGGTCAGCCCAGATCCGGCGAGTCTGACGGAGTCCACAGGCTGCTTGGCCGTCCGCCAAGCCCTGACTGACACCCAGGGTTCAGAAGATCGCGGGGAGCTTTTCAGCAGGTGAGCCGCCATGGCGGAGACGAGTGCGTCGTCAGGCTGAAGGGGGTCGCCGTCGACCGAGGTTCTGGTGACGACGACGTCTGCCTCGACATCGCCCGCGAGCCTGGTCACGGTGTCCGTGAGGATGGGCCGCTGCATGCCGGGATCGCTGGGATCGGTCACCATGATCTTGGCGGTGAGGCGGTATGCGGCCCCGGCGGGCTTCGTCGTCGGCACGA
The DNA here is from genome assembly GCF_000966285.1 of Pseudofrankia sp. DC12. Classification (NCBI taxonomy): domain Bacteria; kingdom Bacillati; phylum Actinomycetota; class Actinomycetes; order Frankiales; family Frankiaceae; genus Pseudofrankia; species Pseudofrankia sp. DC12. The sequence continues at coordinate 3,066,939 of NZ_KQ031391.1, read as the reverse complement.
GGCTGGACCCGACGACCTGGGCCTGCGTCGTCTGGGAGGTGATGCGCACCGCCCACTGGAGCATGCAGGTCCCATAGCGTGGGCTCGCCAGCAGGTCGCGGATTGCCGCCGCCTGACCGGCCTTCAGCACCTGAGCGCTCGACTCGACGAACTCGGCGCCGGGCTGGTTGGGGAAGACGCCGCCCTGCGCGCCCTGGAGCGCCTTCTCGGACGCCACCGATGAGCCACCCAGGCATTGCTGCGACTCGTCGCCCCCGCCCGTGACGGTCGACGAGTCGCTCCGGCGCCCGCCAGGGCCGGTGCTCACGTCGGGACGGTTGCCCTGGCTCTCGTCGGCACGCTGTCCGGCTCATGGTCGGCGTGCGGTAGGTGGGGAACATTCTGCGGTAGGAACTCCGGGGACCGTCGCTAGGTTGAGTGACAGCGACTCAGGTATGCTTAGCGCAAGCTACGCTGGACGGGCCTGATCTGGACGAGTCAGGTCAGGACGAGTCAGGCGCCTCAAACGGCGTAGCCACCGACGACGATGACCAGTGGGGAACCGCATGAACCCTGACCGGCTGACCGCCCGCTCCCAGGAGGCGCTGGCCTCCGCCATCTCAAGGGCGACTGGCGGCGGATCACCCCTCGTCGACCCGCTCCACCTGCTGACCGCGCTCCTCGCGCAGCCGGAGGGCATCGCGACCGCGCTGCTGACCGCCGCCGGGACCTCGGTCGACGCGATCCGCCAGCGGGCCGAGAACGCCGTCGGCCGGCTGCCGCACGCGGCCGGCACGAGCGTCTCGCCCCCGCAGCTGTCCCGTCAGCTGGTCACCGTGCTCGAGGGCGCCGAGCGCGAGGCTGGCCGGCTGGGCGACGAGTACACCTCGGTCGAGCACCTGGTCATCGCGCTGGCCGAGGAGGGCGGCGAGGCCGGCCGGACGCTGACCGCCGGCGGCGCCACGGCCGACCGGCTGCGCGCCGCGATCGAGACGGTCCGTGGTGGTGCCCGCCGGGTGACCAGCCGTGACCCGGAGGGCTCCTACCGCGCGCTGGAGAAGTACTCGCTGGACCTGACCGAGCGCGCCCGCGCCGGCAAGCTGGACCCGGTCGTCGGCCGCGACGCCGAGGTCCGCCGAGTCATCCAGGTCCTGTCGCGGCGGACGAAGAACAACCCGGTGCTGATCGGCGAGCCGGGCGTCGGCAAGACCGCGATCGTCGAGGGGCTGGCCCAGCGGGTCGTCGCCGGCGACGTGCCCGAGTCGCTGCGCGGCCGGCGGATCGTCTCGCTCGACCTGGGCTCGATGGTGGCCGGCTCGAAGCTGCGCGGCGAGTTCGAGGAGCGGCTGACCTCGGTGCTCAACGAGATCCGTGAGGCCGAGGGCCAGATCATCACCTTCATTGACGAGCTGCACACCGTCGTCGGCGCGGGCGCGGCCGAGGGCGCGATGGACGCCGGCAACATGCTCAAGCCCATGCTGGCCCGCGGCGAGCTGCGGATGATCGGCGCGACCACGCTCGACGAGTACCGCAAGCACATCGAGAAGGACCCGGCGCTGGAGCGTCGCTTCCAGCCGGTCATGGTCGGCGAGCCGTCGGTGGAGGACACCATCGGCATCCTGCGTGGCCTCAAGGAGCGTTACGAGGTCCATCACGGTGTGCGGATCACCGACGCCGCGCTCGTTGCCGCAGCGGCCCTGTCGGACCGGTACGTCACCGCGCGGTTCCTGCCGGACAAGGCGATCGACCTGGTCGACGAGGCCGCCTCGCGGCTGCGGATGGAGCTCGACAGCCGGCCGGTCGCGATCGACGAGCTGGAGCGGGCCGTGCGCCGCCTCGAGATCGAGGAGATGGCGCTGTCGAAGGAGAACGACGAGGCGTCCAAGGCCCGCCTGGACCGGCTGCGCCGCGAGCTCGCGGACAAGCGCGAGGAGCTGGGCGGGCTCACCGCCCGCTGGCAGCGCGAGAAGGACGCGATCGGCGAGGTGCAGCGGCTCAACGAGGAGCTGGACCAGGCCCGGCGGATGACCGAGATCGCCGAGCGCGACCTGGACCTGGCCCGCGCGGCCGAGCTGCGCCACGGCACCATCCCGGCGCTGGAGAAGCGACTGGCCGAGGCCGCCGCCGCGCTCGGCGCCAAGGGCGGCGGCGCGGCCGAGCCGATGCTGAACGAGGAGGTCGGCCCGGACGACGTCGCCGAGGTCGTCGCCACCTGGACCGGCATCCCCGCCGGCCGGCTGCTGGAGGGCGAGACCGCCAAGCTGCTGCGGATGGAGGACGAGCTGCATGCCCGGGTGATCGGGCAGGACGAGGCCGTCCGGGCCGTCTCGGACGCGGTGCGCCGCGCCAGGGCCGGCATCGCCGACCCCGACCGGCCGACCGGCTCGTTCCTGTTCCTCGGCCCGACCGGTGTCGGCAAGACCGAGCTCGCGAAGGCGCTGGCCGACTTCCTCTTCGACGACGAGCGCGCGATGGTGCGCATCGACATGTCGGAGTACGGCGAGAAGCACTCGGTGGCCCGGCTGATCGGCGCCCCGCCTGGCTACGTCGGCTTCGAGTCCGGCGGCCAGCTCACCGAGGCGGTCCGGCGCCGGCCGTACAGCGTGATCCTGCTCGACGAGGTCGAGAAGGCGCACCCGGACGTGTTCGACGTGCTGCTGCAGGTGCTGGACGACGGCCGGCTGACCGACGGGCAGGGCCGGACGGTCGACTTCCGCAACACCATCCTGATCATGACGTCGAACCTCGGCTCGCAGTACATCGCGGACCCGACCCTGTCGGTCGAGACGCAGGCGAGCATGGTCCAGGCCGCGATGCGGGAGGCGTTCAAGCCGGAGTTCATCAACCGGCTGGACGGCTACGTGATCTTCACGCCGCTCGACATGGACAACCTGACGAAGATCGTCGACCTCCAGCTCGGCCGGCTGCGCCGCCGCCTGGCCGACCGGCGGATCACGCTGACGGTCACCGACGCGGCCAAGAACTGGCTCGCGGACAAGGGCAACGACCCCATCTACGGTGCCCGCCCGCTGCGCCGGCTGGTGCAGACCGCCGTCGGCGACCAGCTGGCCCGCGAGCTGCTCGGCGGCCAGGTGCACGACGGCGACGAGGTGGCCGTCGACGTCAACGCCGACGAGACCGGGCTCGCTGTCGGCCCGGCCGCCGCGGCGAACCTGGAGAAGAAGACGCTCTAGGAGCGGGTCCCGCGGCCAGGTCAGGTCTGGCCGGCTACCGGGGGCACCGCGGCGCGGGTGAAGTCGCGGTAGGCGCGGGACGGGGTGGGCCCGCGCTGGCCCTGGTAGCGGGAGCCGTAGATCGCGGTGCCGTAGGGGTGTTCGGCCGGCGATGACAGCCGGAACAGGCAGAGCTGGCCGATCTTCATGCCTGGCCAGAGCTTGATCGGCAGCGTGGCGACGTTGGAGAGCTCCAGCGTCACGTGGCCGGAGAAGCCCGGGTCGATGAAGCCCGCGGTCGAGTGGGTGAGCAGGCCGAGCCGGCCCAGGCTGGACTTGCCCTCCAGCCGGCCGGCCAGGTCGTCCGGGAGCGTGATGACCTCGAGGGTGGAGCCGAGTACGAACTCACCCGGGTGCAGCACGAACGGCTCGTCGCCCTCGGGCGCGACCAGCTCGGTGAGGTCCTCCTGCTCGACCGCCGGGTCGATGTGGCTGTACCGGTGGTTCTGGAAGACCCGGAAGGCACGGTCCAGCCGAAGGTCCACGCTGCTCGGCTGGATCAGGCCTGGGTCGTAAGGATCGAGGCACACCCGGCCGGCGGTGATCTCGGCCCGGATGTCCCGGTCGGACAGCAACACGCCCTGCAACCTACTGGACCGTCTGGCAACGGGGCAGGGAGCGGGTGGTCTTCGCCGATCTGGGCGCCGCCGTCCGGATCCGCCCCGGCCGCGGTCGCGATCTGTGACCTCAACCGCTCGCGGCCGGCCACGATTCGCGACAGCGGCGGAGTCGATCGAGCGGGCGTGGGTAGGACGACCGACATGGATGTCCCGTTCGCGCACCTGGGTCGGACGGCGCCTGGCGCCCGTCCGCCGGCACGACGGCGCCTCCGCCGCTCCGCGTCCAGGGCTCACGGCGCTGCCGTCGCGCCGGTGCGGTGCCGCCGGCCCGGGCCGCTCTCCTGGCTGCGGCGGACGTCCTCGGGCGGGACGAGAGAAAGCGGAGCCGTGGCCACACTCGGATTGCCCGTGCACATCGATGCGGTGCTCTTCGACCTCGACGGGGTGCTGACCAGCACCGCCGAGGTCCACGCCCGGGCCTGGAAGGAGATGTTCGACGACTTCCTGGACAGCTGGGCCCGCCGGTCCGGTGACCCCGAGGAGCCGTTCGACATCGAACGGGACTACGAGCAGTACGTCGACGGCAAGCCGCGTCTTGACGGGGTCCGTTCGTTCCTCGCGTCCCGGGACATCCACCTGCCTGAAGGCGCGGCCGACGACCCGCCGTCCGGGCTTACCGTCAACGCCCTGGGGACTCGCAAGAACATCCTGGTCATGGACAAGATCGCCAAGGATGGCGTCCAGCCGTACCCGGGGACGATGCGTTACCTGCACGCCTGCGTCGCGGCCGGGAAGCATCCCGCGCTGGTGTCCTCGAGCGCCAACGCGGCCGCCGTGGCCGAGGCCGCCGGGTTCGCCGGCCTGCTGGAGGCCCGCGTCGACGGCGTCACGATCGACGAGCGCGGCCTGGCGGGGAAACCCGCGCCGGACACGTTCCTCGCGGCTGCCCGGGACCTCGGCGTCCCGCCCGAGCGGGCCGCGGTGTTCGAGGACGCGGAGGCCGGCGTCGCGGCCGGGCGGGCCGGCAGGTTCGGCTACGTCGTCGGGGTCGACCGCGTCGGGCGCGGGCATGCGGAAGCGCTGCGCGCGCACGGCGCGGACATCGTCGTGGGCGACCTCGCCGATCTCCTCACCGGTGATCCGGCGTCGGGTGGCGATCCGGCGTCGGGCAGCTCGGTGGCGGGCACCGGACGGTGTTCGGGCGGGACCTCAGGACGCGGCCAGTGACCAAGAACGTGACCTACACGGTCGATCCGTGGGGCCTGCGCGAGATCGGGTTCGACGCGGAAGATCCGGCCCGATCTGAATCTTTGTTCGCTCTTTCCAACGGCCATATCGGTCTACGCGGCAACCTCGACGAAGGCGAGCCACACGGCCTGCCCGGTACATATCTGAACTCGGTGCACGAGCTACGCCCGCTTCCCTACGCGGAGGCGGGCTACGGCTATCCGGAGGCCGGCCAGACCGTCATCAACGTGACCAACGGCAAGCTGATCCGGCTGATGGTCGACGACGAGCCACTCGACGTCCGCTACGGCGAGCTGCGGTCACACCGGCGTTCCCTCGACTTCCGGGACGGGGTGCTGGTACGCCAGACCGACTGGGAATCACCGGCCGGTCAGGTCGTGCGGGTGACGTCCAGGCGCCTGGTCTCGTTCTCCCAGCGTGCCGTCGCCGCGATCTGCTACGAGGTCGAGTCGCTGACCGACGCGCCCCGGGTGGTCGTCCAGTCGGAGCTGGTGGCGAACGAGACGCTTCCCGAGCGCACCGGCGATCCGCGGGCCGCGGCCGTGCTCGAGTCCCCGCTGGTGCCGGAGCTCAACTTTGCCCGGGACACCACGGTCGAGCTGGTCCACGTCACGCGGCACAGCCAGATGCGGGTGGCCGCGGCGATGGACCATGTGATCGACGGCCCAGGGTCGATCGGCGTGCTGTCGGAATGCGAGCCGAACTCCGGGCGGGTCACCGTCACCGGCATCCTGAAGCCCAGCCAGAAGCTGCGGATCGTGAAGTTCCTGGCCTACGGCTGGTCACAGCAGCGGTCTCTGCCGGCGATGCGCGACCAGGCCGCCGCCGCCCTCGTCGCGGCCCGGGCGACCGGCTGGGAAGGCCTGCTCGCCGAGCAGCGGGAGTATCTGGACGCCTTCTGGAAACGAGCCGACGTCGAGGTCGACGGCGACGCCGAGGTGCAGCAGGCTGTCCGCTTCGCCCTGTTCCACGTCTTGCAGGCTGGCGCGCGCTCCGAACGCCGCGCGATTCCGGCCAAGGGCCTCACCGGTCCTGGCTATGACGGCCACGCATTCTGGGACACCGAAAGCTACGTGCTGCCGGTTCTCACCTACACCAGTCCCGGCGCGGCCGCCGACGCGCTGCGCTGGCGGCATTCGACCCTGAAACTGGCCCAGGAACGGGCCCAGCTGCTCAACCTGCGCGGCGCCGCGTTCCCCTGGCGGACGATCAGTGGTGAGGAATGCTCCGGTTACTGGCCGGCGGGAACGGCGGCGTTCCACGTCAACGCGGACATCGCCGACGCCGTCGACCGCTATGTCAACGTCACCGAGGATTTCGATTTCGAACGCTCCGTCGGGCTGGAACTGCTCGTCGAGACCGCCCGGCTGTGGCGCTCGCTCGGGCACCACGACCTGGACGGCAAGTTCCGGATCGACGGGGTGACAGGCCCGGACGAGTACTCGGCGATTGCCGACAACAACGTCTACACGAACCTGATGGCCCAGAAGAACCTGCGCGCCGCGGCCGACGCGGCGAGGCGCCACCCGGACCGGGCCAAGGAGTTCGGCGTCGACTCCGAGGAGACGGCGAGCTGGCGGGACGCCGCGGAGGACATGTACATCCCGTTCGACGAGAACCTCGGCGTCCATCCGCAGTCGGACGGCTTCACCGGCCACGAGCTCTGGGACTTCGAACGCACCCGGGCCGAGCAGTACCCGCTTCTGCGGCACTTCCCGTACTTCGACCTCTACCGCAAGCAGGTCGTCAAGCAGGCGGACCTGGTGCTGGCGATGCAGCGCCGCGGCGACGCGTTCACCCCCGAGCAGAAGGTGCGTAACTTCGCCTACTACGAGGGGCTCTGCGTCCGGGACTCGTCGCTGTCAGCGGCGCCACAGGGCGTGATGGCGGCCGAGTGCGGGCATCTCGCGCTGGCGCACGCCTATTTGCGGGAAGCCGCGCTGATGGACCTGCACGACATCGAGCACAACACATCGGACGGCCTGCACATGGCGTCCCTCGCCGGCTCCTGGATCGCGCTGGTGGAGGGCTTCGGCGGGCTGCGTGACCACGGCAGCGTGCTCACCTTCGCGCCGCGGCTGTCCGAGGGCCTGTCCAGGCTGGCGTTCGGCCTGTGCGTACGTGGCCGGCACCTGCGCGTCGAGGTCACTGACTCGGTGGCGACCTACACCGTGCAGGAGGGCGAGGGCATCACCCTCATGCACCACGGCGAACCCTTCCACGTCGATCCCAACCTGCCATTGACGCTCGACATCCCGCCGGCCCCGCGGCACGAGCACCCCCGCCAGCCCGCCGGCCGCGAACCCCGCTTCTTCCACACCCCAACCACCCCCGACGAGGACTGACCGCGCCTGCCAGCCTTTCGGCCTGCGCGCGGTTGGCGAACCCCTCGTACTCCGGTGCCGCACCGGGCCTGTCGGGCGAGAGCTGATCCGAGTTGGCGGGACAGCCATTCCGGCCGGCTCGGCGGGCCATGCCCGGCGACCGCGGCTGTCGGCCCTCCGGCGACCATCAGGTATGACTCGCCGAGCTGCTGCGTGGTCTCGGGCGGCTGTGCCGCAGTCGCGATGACTGGTGCCGCCCGTGGCGTGCTCCCCGGCCTTACGGCCCAGGTCAGGCGCCTTGATCGGTGGAGCGGGTGACGGGAATCGAACCCGCGTTGCAAGCTTGGGAAGCTCGTGTTCTGCCTCTGAACTACACCCGCATGATGCTGCTTGCGCATCCTAGCGGATGCCGGCGCCGGGCGGCTGGATGGTCGTCAGCCGGCTGGGTCGACGAGGCGGGCCAGGGCCTTGGGCGCTACGAGGGTGTAGGAGATGCGGATCCACTCGGCGATCTGGTCCCAGCGGTCCTCGGCCGCGTCGGGGGCGACAGTCAGCGAGACCCAGCTATGGCGGCCCAGTCCGTAGCCGGCGGGCTTGGCGTCCGGCTCGGCGGCGAGCCCGGCAGCGGCCTCGTCATTGAGAAGCTTCACGGCGAGCCGGGTGCCCAGCGGGTTGGCGAAGACGAAGTTCTTGCCGCGGACGCGGAAGGCCGGTTCACCGTCCCAGGTCTTGATGTCGACGCCTACCGCCTCGGGGGAGCGCGCACGCGATCTCCTCGACCCGGCGCATGCTGTCGTGCGTCTCGGCGCTCGTCACGAGGTGAGCGTGCCACGCGTCGATCGAGCTACGAGCAGGGCCTTCGGACAGCCTCGGCCGGCACCGGCACCGGCACCGGCACCGGCGTCGGCGACGGCCGTGCGGCAGGCGTCGGCACCAGGCCCGTTGGAAACGGGCCTCGCTATGCATGCAAATTGGTTGCGGAGTAACTACCCGGGCCGCCACGACGGATGAGACCCGCGGCCAGCGGCCGGCCTAGGCAATGGTGGCCACGGCAATTGGTGGCCACTGCCCCAACAAGGCCCGCGGCGAAGAGCGCGCGGCTGCCGGATGCGTCGCAGGAGGAATCCTCCGTGGACTGGCTAGTGCCGGCCCCGGCGGTGTTGGCCGCGTTCGATCGGCGGCTTCGCCGATCTTGATCGCGGTTTTGACCCTCCCACGGCCGTACTCACGGCTGCTTGGCAACCACGGGAAGGTGCAAATAGCGATCAAGGCGGCGGGCTGACTATGGCGGGGCCGCACTAGGGTGGGGCCGTGACCTCTGACGACGCGATTGTCCCGGATGACAAGGACTGGACCTGGGTCCTCGGCCGTGCGTGCCCGGAGTGCGGGTTCAATGCCGCGACGTTCCCGGCCGTCGGCGTCTCCGGGCACGTCCTGCGGGTCGCGGCCGCGTGGCGCCTGCTGCTCGCCGGCCAGCCCGCGCAGGACCTGCGGCGCCGGCCCGCGCTGGCCCGCTGGTCGCCGCTCGAGTACGGCTGCCACGTCCGCGACGTGCTGCGGCTCTACGACGAGCGCCTCGTGCTGATGCTCACCCAGGACAACCCGCGGTACCCGAACTGGGACCAGGACGTGACGGCCGTCGCCGGCCGGTACGGCGAGCAGGACCCGGCCCAGGTCGCGGAGGACCTCGCGAGCGCGGCCGCGCGGATCGCGACCCGCTTCGCGACGGTGACCGGGCCGCAATGGGAGCGCGCCGGCGAACGGTCCGACGGGGCCCGGTTCACGGTCGACACCTTCTCTCGCTACTTTCTGCATGATCCTGTGCACCATCTTTACGACGTCAACGGCCGGCCTGGCGGTGGCGTCGCCCCGGCCGCGCGCTGAACGGGCCGGTAAAGCGCATTCCTGGCTGGGAACGCGGCCGTCGCGAGTCGGCAGGTCGCCGCGATAGATCGCTCGTGAGCGAGCGATTCACCGAACCGTTCGCTCATCACGAAGGGTTCCGCTGAACCGCGCGCATCGGGGCGGCCAGGAAGGTCGCGGGAGCCGGAAATCCGCCCGAACCTTCCCAATTCGGGCGGATCGGCCGGCGAGGGGGCCGACAAATGCGGCGTGCCAACGGTCTGCGGCTGACCGGCCTGGGGAGAGCGCCAGGGTGCGTTCTCCCCAGGCCGTGGTCAGGTGGCCGTCGTGGCGGCTCCGGCGGGGACGGCCGGGTCCAGGCCGGTGGCCGACAGGCGCCGGTAGAGCGGGCAGGTCTCGACGAGCTCCTCGTGGGTTCCGGTCGCGATCACCCGGCCCTCGTCCATGACGATGATCCGGTCGGCCGCCCGGACCGTGGACATCCGGTGCGCGATGACCAGCAGCGCCCGTTCCGTGGCGATGTCGTGCATCACCTGGGTGAGGGCCCGTTCGTTGACGCTGTCCATCTGGGACGTCGGCTCGTCGAGCAGCAGTACCGACGGCTTCGCCAGCAGCGCCCGGGCGATCGCGACCCGCTGACGCTCGCCGCCGGACAGCAGCACGCCGTGGTCGCCGACTTCCGTCCACACCCCGCGTGGCATCTGGGCGACCAGATCGCCCAGCCGGGCCAGCTCGACCGCGCCATCGACCTCCGCGTCGGAGCTGTCCGGGGCCGCATAGGTGATGTTGTCGCGCAGCGAACCCTGGAGGACCGGAGCGTTCTGCTCGACGAGATTGACCTGGCTGCGGGCGGCTTCCCGTGACAACTCGCGCATGTCGACGCCCTGCAGCAGGATCTCGCCGCGGTCCGGGTCGTAGAACCGCTCGAGCAGTTCCAACGCCGTCGACTTGCCGGCGCCCGACGGCCCGACCAACGCGATGTGGCCGCGGCGCGGCACGGTGAACGAGACATCCCGCAGCACCGGTCGTTCCGGGGTGTAGCCGAACCACACATCGCGGAACTCGACCGAAGGCGCGGCCACCCCGGCGGACGCGGGCTGCGCCGCAGCCCGGTCCGCGCTCCAGGTCGCGGCATCCGGCGGAAGGATCCGCACCAGCTGGCCGCCGACCTCGTCGACCGGACTCGCAGCGACGGCCGGGTCCTCGCCGAAGTGGCTGGGCTCGGCACCGAGGGCGGCCGCTGGGCTGGTGTCCCGTTCACGCGGCAGGTCGAAGACCGCGTCGACGCGGTCCAGCGCACCCAGCCCGCGCTGCATGATCCCGGCCGACTCGATCAGCTGGGACAGCGGGACGACGAGGTACGTCGCGTACAGCAGGAACGCGACCAGCGAACCGAGCGACGTGACGTGATGCGCCACCAGGACACCGCCGACCAGCAGGACGACGAGCACGGAGCCCTGCACGGCCAGCTCCATCGCCGGCGCGATCACGGAGTTCAGCCGGGCCATCCGGATCCCGAGCCGGTAGGCCTCCTGGGTGTGCACGCCGATCCGGTCGGCCTCACGCTGCTCGGCGCGGCTCGCCCGGACGGTGCGGATCGCGGTCAGCGACCGCTCCAGGTCGGCGGTCATCCGCCCGACGCTCGCCTGGCCCTGTTCGGAGGTCGTCCGGACCCGGCGCAGGGCACTGAGCACGAACAGGGCCGCGAAGACCACCGCCCCGACCACCAGCGCGAACAGCCGGGCATCGATGTAGACCATCAGCGCGACGGCGCCTAGAGCCCCGATGAGGCTGGTCAGGAACGTCGCGAAGCTGTAGGCGACCGCTTCCCGGACGACGACCGTGTCGGTGTTCGCCCTGGAGATGAGGTCACCCATCCGGCGCTCGTCGTAGACGCTGATCCGCAGCCGCAACAGGTGGTTGACCAGCCGGGTCCGCAGCCCGAGCAGGATTCCCTGGCCGGTGCGCTCCAGCAGGTAGTGGCCGCCCGTGTCGATCACGGCCTGGCCGACGAACAGGCCCAGCAGGGTGACCAGCAGCCAGCCGGGCACCCCGCCGTGCTGGGCCGCGTCGATCACCCGTTTGACCAGCAGCGGCTGGACGATGGCAAACAGTGTGCCGATCACGGTCAGCGAGATGCCCAGAGCGACCGGCCGTGAGTGGCCGCGCATCAGCCGCCAAAGCCGGGCCACCTGCCACCCGTCGGGGCGTCGCTGCGGCCCCGGCCCCCGGCCCGGGCCTCCCGGTCCCCAACCGGGGCCGTCGCCCAGGCGGCCGGGACCGCCAGGCCCGGGTCCGCGCCCGCCTGGCCCCGGATTGGGACCCATCGCCGGCGGTCTGCCCATGGGCCCGTCCATCGGTCCTGGTCCGTCCATCGGTCCTGGTCCGTCCAACGGTCCCGGGCCGTCGGGCGGCCAGGGGCCGTGCGGCGGCCCACCGGCGGGCGGGCGGGCGCTGCCGGGCGGCCCGGCGGCGTACGGCGATCCGTACGGCTCGGAACCGCCCGGACGCGACCTCCCCCAACCCAACCCGGTCATTTGGCCACCGCCTCGGGACGCTCCGGCCGGGGCGGTCCGGCCGGCACGTCGACGCTTTGCCGGGCCTGCTCCGGCGGCTGCGGACCGGTTCGAGACCGCGGGGGCACCGTCATCAAGGGCCGGAAGTAGCCCGGCGGCTCCTCCTCGCCGACGAGCTGGCCCGCCGCCTCGACCCAGGCGTGCGCCGCGAACGGCGCGACCGTCCGCACGCCGACCCGCCAGGTCGGCCAGGTCCCGGACATCCGGCACAGCAGCGCCGTCGCGACCGACCGCGGCACACAGCCCCGGGAGCCGCGACAGACCAGGCTGACAGCGGTCACGTCGGCCCTGGCCACCTCCGCCTGGGCCCGGCTGGCTGGCTGGGCGCCGCGGCTGAGTGCCGCCATCGTGGCCTGGATCCTGGCTGGAGACTGGGTGGCCAGCGCCCGTGCGACCACGACCGCGAGGCTCGCCCGCAGCCGCCTGGCCAGCGGGGGCGCCGGGGTGCGCCGGCGCATCGACATCGGCATCGTCACCGTCGTCGACCTCCTTCAAATGTCCGCCGGACTCCGCGCGAACACGGGCCGGCGGGGATCCCGAGCACGGGGCGAGCTGGTGGGCGCGGTGTTCACCGATCGTTCGCCCGTGGGCGAGACGGCCGGCCGAGCACCGAGCGCAGGGCGTGTCGCGCGCGGGTGGCGGACCTGTGGTGGCCGCCTCTGGTCGCCGAGCCGGCCACGCCGGGCCGGGTCACCCCGGCGGGCGGCTCGATGCCCGATCCGCTGACCGAGCCGGTGACCAGGTCGGCGGCGCGCAGCTCGTCGACGAGCTTGTCGACGTCGGCCCGCGCCGTGGCCGGAGCGACGTCGTACTGGTCGAGCAGCGCGCGGGCCGCCTGGGGCGGGTCGCCGCCGTCGAGCAGGACCCGAAGGGCGAGGGAGGCTGTCGGGTTGAGCGTCCAGTAGCGACCTGAGCGCTCGTCCAGCAGCGCCGTCCCGTAGTCGGTGTCCGTCGAGACCACCGATCCGTTCAACGTCAACATGTCCTCTCCAGCTGCTCGGGCTCGGGACTGCCGGCGGCCGGGGCGGTCGCCGGGTGGGCGCTCTGGTGGGGCGGGCCGGGGGAGGGCCGGCCCGCGCCGGCACGCAGCCAGGACTCGGCGGCGGCGGTCTGCTGCAGCGCCAGGTAGTGCCGGTCAGGTGCCGCCGAATAGCGGCAGAGGCCGAGCAGCGTGTCCGTGTCGACCAGCCCGAGCTCCGCCAGCCGGGATCCGTCGAACAGCCCGCGCAGCGCGGTCTGGTGCGCGCGCAGGCCGGCCTCCTCCTCGGCCGAGCACTCCGCCTTCGTCTCGCGCCGCAGGCACGCGGCCGGCACCAGCCCGGCCATCGCGGACTTGAGCAGCGGCTTGTACTCCCAGGGTGTGGACCGCTCCTCGGGCCGGACGGCCAGCGCGGCCTCGATCACCCGGTCGTCGTAGAACGGCGCTTCCAGCGGAGGTCCCGTCGGCGCGGCCAGCTGTGCGAAGCCGCGGGCCACTGCCGCGCCGACCCGGATCGCGAACAGGTCGCCGTGCCGGTCGCGCGTCGGCCCGAGCGGCTCGGCGGTCGCGGACGCCTCCTCGATCGTCGCGCGCAGCAGCTCGCGGGCCTGGGACGTCAGCCAGACGCCGATCCGCGGCGGCATCGACCAGTCCAGCTCCGGGATCCGCTCCGACGGCCGCGGGAGACGCCAGCCGCGCACCGCCGGGTCGCCGGGCGGCGCGGCCAGGGCCGTCAGCCAGTCCCGGTAGGACCGCGGCCGCAGCGTTCGCAACGTCGCCGCGAGCGGCCAGCGGCCCTGGGCGCGCAGCGGCCTCAGCCTGCCCCAGGCGGCGATCGGATGGCCGAGAGCCAGGCCCGCCAGGTAGTTCGGCATGCTCTCCGCGACCTCGTCGCCACCGAGGCCGCACAGGTGCAGCCTCGGTTCGTGGCGGGCGGCCAGACGCAGCCCCGCGAGCAGCTTGGCCCGGTCGATCACTCCGATGAAGGGCCGGTCGAGGCGCTCCTCAACTCCGGCGATCCCCGCGTAGACGAGCGGGAGCTGGTCGCGCGAGAGCACCTCGAAGGCCCCGGCACCCAGTGCGGCCCGGGCCAGTGCGGCCCAGCGGGCGTCGTCGTCGGCGGGGTCGCGGCCCATGCCTGTATAGGGGACGAGCGCGGCCAGGCCGCCGGCGGCCAGAAAACAAAGGGCCGTCGAGTCGAGCCCACCGGAAAGGTCCGCGGTGATGGTCCCGCCCGCGGCCGTCCGAGCCGCGACCGCGGCGACCAGCGCGTGGCGCAGCGCGGCCGCCCCCTCGACGGCGTCGAGCGTCGGCTCAGGTGCCCGCCACCAGCGCCGGTGGCTGGTGGCGGCGCCGTGTCCCGGCTCGACGCAGAGCCATTGCTCCGGGGGCACGGCCGTGAGGCCCTGCCACAGCGGGCGGTCGTCGAGCGGGTGCGGCGCCACCGGGTCGACGAGGCAGAGGAGGACGGCGGCGACATCGATCCGGTCGAGGCCGGCGAGCGCGGCGACGACGTCCGCCCGGTCTCCGGCGATGACGCCGCCGTCGCCAGGAAGCGGGGCGTGGAAGACGCGGCGCAGGCCGGACGCGGTGCCCTGGACCCGCTGACGGCCCTCGATCTCGGCCGCCAGGTGGAAGCTGCCGGGCAGCTCGAGGGCGATCTGGTCGAGGGCGGTGACATCATCGGCGCGGGCCAGACGCCTGGCAAGCCGGTCGTGGTTGATCGCGGCGCAGCCGAGAAGGGCGAGCCGGGACCGGCCGGCGACCGTGTCGACGATCTCGTCACGCGCCCAGCGGCCGATCAGCCAGGGACGGCCCGACGGTCGCCGTAGTGCCGCGATTTCCGGATCCGAGGCTTGAATGCCGGTGGCCAGGGCGGTTCCCGCCGGAGTGTCCGGAAGGACGACGAACCAGGGTGCGGCCATGGCCAGCGGTGCTGGCGTGGTCAACGGATAGGTCATCTCGTCGTCAGCCGATCCTTTCCGGGCGGTTCCGGATTCCGGGCGGGTTCAGGCTCGCCGGAAATGCCAGCGGGCCGGCCGCGCGATTCTCGGCCGGCCCGCTCCCAGCGGCAGCTATACGCTCGCCGCTCGGCAGTTACCGAGGAGCTCCGGCATCACCAGCCGCCGCCACCACCGCCGGGCCCACCGCCCACGATGATGATGGCGCCGCCACCCCCACCGCCGCCGCCACCACCGTAGTAGCGCGGGAAGCTTCGCCAGAGCCAGTCACGGCCCCAGCCCCAACGGCCGTCGGTGACCTGGCTGAATGCCCCGGCGGCGTCGAGTGTCGGCGTCTCGTAACGAGCCTTCATTGGCGGATCCTCCATTCATCGGCTGCCGTCTGAGACGGCATTTCGTCGCTCAATGTGTTCCCATTCGCGGTGGGCCGCGAACGCCGGGGACAGGACTTTCTGTCGGCACTTCGCAATTACCCCTCTGTAAATCTGGCCTGGAGTGGATGGCGCGGCCCGAAGGCGGAAAAGTCTTGGGAAGGGCGAAAAGCCCAAGTCTTGGGAAGGGTGAAAAGTCTTGGGAAGGGCGACGGCGGCCGTCATACCTGACGAGCGCCACAGAGGACGGGGGATTCGTGGCCTCCCGGCTGGACGGCGGCGGCCGGCCGGGAGGCCGCACAGAAGGAGGCCGCCTGGCGGTTTCCCGACGCGGTGGGCGGCGCCCCATGCCGGAAGGGCGGACATCCGACCCCTGCGCCAGAACGCCGGCTCTACCGGCGGCGCCTTGGTCGTTGTCGGCGCGAGCGACGATGCTCGCCTGCGCCGCGAAGGCGCTTCGCCGTCCCTTCCCAGGCTCCTCCATGTTCCTCGTGGACACTCCGCGTCGGTCGCCGTGTCGGCGGCCTGGTAGGGACATGCCCGGGTCTGGTTCAGCGGCGGTTCATCACGCTGAGTGGCTCACGTCGCGGCATCAAGATCCCTGCCTGCGCTCTCCCGCGGTCCCGACCGGCTCACCTGTGCTGATCGCCGTTCAGGATGCGCTGGTGCTCCAACTGGAGGTCCTCGCCAGGCTCGATGCCCAGCCGTTCGGTCAGCATCCGGTACACCGTCTGGTAAGCGTTCAACGCCTCGGCGCGCCGGCCGTCCTGGCCGAGCGCCACCAGAAGCTGCGCCCACAGCCGTTCCCTGGTCGGATGCTCGATCGTCAGGGCGCGCAAGGTCGGCAGCACCCGGTTGTGCTGGCCCAGCCGCAGCCGGGCGTCGACGAGGTTCTCCCAGACCGCCCAACGCAGCTCCGCCAGCCGGGTGGTTTCCGCGACGGCGATTTCGGCCGGCAGGTCGTCGTACGGCTCGCCCCGCCACAGCGCGAGCGCGCGGTCGAGCAGCACGGTCGCCTCCGCCGGGCGCCCCGCGGCCAGCTCCTCCTCGCCCCCGCGCGCGCCCGCGTCGAACAGATCGACGTCGAACTCGTTCGGTGCCAGGCGGAGCAGGTACTCGCCGTCGCGGCTGAGGATTCGGCCCAGCGGGGACCCCGAGTCGGCGCCGCGGACGTCGGGATGTCCGTCCGAGGCGGGCGGCAGCACCCGCCGAAGCTCGGAGACGTAGGTCTTGATGTTGCCGAGCGCCGAGCGTGGCGGGTCGTCCTCCCACAGCGCGACGGCGATCTGCTCGGTGCTCACCCAGCCGCCCGCGTGCAGCAGGAGCAGCGCGAGCAGGCGGCGCTTCTTGCGCTGCCCGATGAACGCCGGCTCTCCGTTCGCCGCGCGCAGCTCCAACGGCCCCAGCGCCGCGAACCGGACCACAGCCGTACCCGGCTCCACATCCACGTCGACCTCCTTGCCCGGTCCAACCCGGATGAGACCTGGCTCTCGTCCCCGATTCCGCGGGGTCAAAGGCTTGCCGCCCGATCCGGGTAGCCCCCACGATCAGGAGATTGGGACCACCAGCCGACGGGCCTCACCCGGTCAGGGTGGCTGTGTAGGTCGAACCCGCATGGGGCACAACGACCGCCAGTCGCGCCGCGCAGCCGACGTCCGGGAAGGCAGACCCCGTCACCTCGGCTGATCGGGAGGCTGACGTCATGGAGGCTAGATGTGCCAGATGTTCGCGCTGACCAGCGGCTCGCAGCCCATAGAAGCAACGTTCTGGCTGCTCGACGCTCCTGACAGCGAACGCGCGCTCTCAGCCCGCACGCCAGACGGCGCGGGCCTTGCGACGTTCGGGGAGGACCGGGTGCCGCGGATCGTGAAGCAGCCGATCTCGAGCCGGGCTGGCGCTGACTTCGCCTACCAGCCGCGCACCGTCGTCTCGTCGACGTTCATCGCCCATGTGCGACATGCGTCCACCGGGAAGGTGAGTCTCGCGAACACCCACCCGTTCCAGCACGCCGGCCGGGTGTTCGCGCACAACGGCGTCATCGAGGAGCTGGATCGCCTGGACGACCACCTCGGCGAGCACCGTGCGCTCGTCCAGGGCGACACCGACTCGGAGCGCTACTTCGCCCTGATCAACCGGGAGATCGAAGCCCAGGGTGGCGACGTCGGTGCAGGCATCGTCGCCGCCGCGCGCTGGATCGCGGCCAACCTGCCGCTCTACTCGATCAACATGGTCCTGGCGACCGCCGACGAGCTGTGGGCGCTGCGCTACCCCGACACGAACCGGCTGTATGTGCTGAGCCGCGAGCCTGGCGGCCGGAACAACCGCCACCTCGACCACGCGAGCCCGTTCAGCGAGATCCGGGCCCGATCCCTCGACCTCGCCGACCGCCCGGCCGTCGCCGTGGAAAGCGAGCGGATGGACGAGGACCCGGCCTGGCGCCTCATGGTCTCCGGCGAGCTGGTGCACGTCGCGGCCGACCTGACCGTCACCTCCCGGGTCGTGATCTCCATCCCGCCCGCCCGTCAGCTCTCCCTCGACGACCTCAGCCCCGAGGCCGCGTTCTCCCAGGTCGTCAACGTCGCCCCCGCCGAGACGACACCGGCGTCTGCCTGACGTTCGGCGCTCCGTCCGAACTGTTCGCTGGTCGGCCGCGCGCCGCGGTGCGCTGGGCCGAGCGCACCGCGGCGACCAGCGTGAGGCCTCGGGGACGAACCGCCGCGGCGGCTGGGATACTGGTGACGACCAGCCACCGGCCCAGCCGGACGGCCGGTTCGGGAGGGCTCGCCTAGTGGCCGATGGCGGCAGTCTTGAAAACTGCTATGGGGGCAACCTCATCGTGGGTTCGAATCCCACGCCCTCCGCTCGTGACCTGCAGGTTTGCGTTTCGGCCAGGCCCGGTTTTGCCCCCGAAGATCATTGTGGGCGTGATGTGGGCGTGGCTCCCCGCGTGGAACGCGGCACGGCGTTCGCCACCGCGAGGGCGGCACGGCGGCCGGCCGGGCGCAGCAGGTGGGCGTACAGCGCCCCGGTGATCGCGGGCGAGGAGTGGCCGAGGCGCTTCGAGACGAGCGCCAGGTCGATGCCTTCTTGAAGCTGGATCGACGCCGAGGCGTGTCGGAGGTCGTGCAGCCGTCGGCGCGAGAGCAGGCCGCGGCCGAGCTCGGCGCCAACGGGAACCTCGACGGTGAGCGGATTGGCGAGCTCCAGTCGTGACCGGTTGCCCCGCAGCCGAGTCACCGCCGTCACGGTGACCGTCACTGCAGGCTCACGGTCGACGTAGAGGGTCCAGTCACCGATCGGGTCACGGTCGCGCTGGAGTGCGCCGACGACGACATGGTCAGCCTTGGCTGGTGAGGTAAGCCGGACGGTGGCGAGTAGTCCTGCTCGACGGGCGATCGCCTGCATCCGCTGGGAGACGTACCGCGGAGCCAGATGCCGTCCGTCCGGCCGGGTGAACATGAGTCCCGACAGCTTGACCGGCATGCCGTGCTGATCTGGGATCGTCCCGTTGTCCCACGACTCGCCGAGCTTTTGACGCTCGGCTTCCTGGTTCAGCTGGTGTGCCAGCAGGGACCCGAGCGTCATCGGATCGAGATCGATCTTCCGCTTGCCTGACCGTGTCTTCGGCGGCCAGACGCCGTACTGGTTGCCGAACTCGGTGATCTGCTGGGTGATCGTCAGAACCGACATCTCGGCGTCGAGTCCGGGCCAGGTGGAGCCGCACGCCTCGCCGCGACGCACGCCGTGCAACCCGATCAGCTCCCACATCGCGGCGAGTCGGTCCGTCGATGCCTCATCCAGGAACACGCCTACCTCGTGCGCTTCCCAGGGCTCCACCTCGGCCCGGCTGTACTCGGGCAGCTCGACGCCCTTCACCGGGTTGAACGGGATCAGGCGTCGGTCCACGGCGTCGTTCAGGGCGTTGCGCAGGGTGTCTCGGACGCGTTCGATCGTTGCCGGGCCGGTTGGTCGCGGCTTCCTGGAGCCGGCCGCCTCGATCTGGCGGAAAGCCTTGTCGATGTGATCCGCTCGCAGGCCCGACAGTGGCACCTTGCCGAGCCATGGCTTCAGATGGACCTCGATGTGGGTCTGGTACCCGCGTCGCACGGTGGGGCGAAGCCTGCGCTTCGACTCCAGCCACTGGTCGAGGTACTCGCCCACGGTCAGCGTGCCGACGTGCTGCTGGCCCGCGCGGACCCTCGCGATCTGGTCCTCGGCATCCTTCTCGGCGGCGTCCTTCGTGGCGAAGCCCGAGCCGCGCAGCTGAGTCCTGCCGACGAGGGGGACGAGTTCCTCGGGGACCTGCAGCCGCCAGGACCACTTGCCGTGGGGCTTCTTGCCCTTGAGCCTCGGACACTGCTTGCCGAGCTGCTTCTTGGTCTCGGGGTCGCGGCAGCCGCAACGCTTTTCGGTCTGGATTTCCATTAGAACGCTCCCGCTGTCTTCCCTAGTGGGGGCAGTCGCTGGCAGAGAACGGGGATGGGTGGGTGACCGGTTCGGGGCCCATCGGAGGGGCGAGTCGCGGAGGAGAGCGTCGCGTCCGGCGCCGCCGAGGCGGTCAGGTCAATCGTATGCGTCTAGCTGGCAACATTCTTGTTTCCAAGGACATCGCGTGGCGGGTGTTTCGTATCGCTGCGTGATGTCGCGTGTTCACATTCATGTGTCCCTGACGATGCCTTTTCTCGGCCATCGGTCGAAGCCGGGCGGCCTTGGATCGAACCTCGGTCATCACGCACACCGGCGGGATCTTCCTATGATCGGGCACGTGACCGGTATCCGAGCCTGGGGCAGGCGGTGCGCGCCTGGACAGCGCTACTGGCATCGCGTGCGTCATCGGCACCGACAGCGGGGCCGGCCGTGCGAGCCACAGCTGGACCGCGGTTCATATGGCGAACCGGCCGCGGGTGAGTCTATGGAGCCAGGCATCTAGATCATCGGCGGACACCGGATCGGCCCGGTGATAGGCCTAGTGACGGCCGGCCGGCGCCGCTTGTCCAACGTGCTCTTCTCGCGTCGCTCTCACCCTCGGACCGCGCGGGGTGCTTGGGTAGGACCGGGAGGGAACCAGCCGGGCCACCATGGACACGAACCATGAACTCGTCGGTTAAAGCGAAGGAAATAGGTGTCGCGCGGTGCCAAATGGTGTCGGCGAGTGTCCGATTTCCAGTTTTCCACGATTTTTCGGCGCGCGTCCTGCCCCCGGGTGTCCACGCCCACGTCACGCCCGCAATGATCTTGTCGCTCGGTGATCAGTTGGGCTGAGCCGCGTCGACATCGGTACGGCCTGAGTCCAGATCGACCGCATGTGGACAAGCCCTCGACCGGCGTATGCCTTGCATGGAATATCCCCTTGATGTAATGCTGTTGTGGTGGACATCGACTGGCCCGAGGACTTCGGGCGGTGGCTCGATCGCCTGGAGGACGAGGCGCGCGCTGGGGACGAACGTTCACGTCGGCTCCTGGCGTACACCGCTCGTGCCCTCGACCAGTTGCGCAACCTGACCGACCCTCCTGCCCGTGACCGTGAGACGGCGACCCTGCGCTGGGTGCGCCAGTCGCGTCGCTACCCCTTGTGGCGGGTTTCGCATGCCTATGACCCGCAGGTGGCGGTCCGGTTGATCTGCTGGTTTCCTCCGGGGGCCGGCACGGTCGTCGTGACGTTGTTCGCCGCTGACAAGGCCAAGTTGGGAGACGTTTTCTACGACGGGGTCGCTACCCGGGCTGATCCGATGATCGACCAGTGGAAGCGCGAGACATCCTTTGAGGAGAAGCCATGACCGAGGACGCCACGCAGCCGCCGTCGAAGTTCGTCCGTGGGAACGACCGCCTGGACCAGCTGTTGTCTGATCCGCAGCTCGCCGGTGACGTCGCCGAGGCGCACGCGGCGGCGGAGGAGATGGACCGGGTCTACGCCATGAACCTTGCGATGATCCGCAAGGCCGCGCAGATGACCCAGACCGAGGTCGCCAAGAAGCTCGGGGTCGGCCAGGCCGCCGTCTCCCGCCTCGAAAGCCGCGAGGACATGCTCCTCTCGACCCTGTACGACTACCTCACCGCTACGGGCGCCGACGCGGCCAGCATCGTCGTCACCGTCCACGGACGCCGCATCGAACTCGACCTTGCCAGCATCCGCGGCACCCACGCCGCCTGATCCGCGCAGCGCTCTGGCGATCTCATCGGTGCGAAGAGCCGTCTACGGGACGGGCCCCCGGCGGGATCGCCCGGGTGCGGGGGTGCATGGTGGGGACGCGGGCCAGGGCGCGGCCCGAATTCGGGCCGCGCCCCGGAGCGCGCGTCGTCGGCGGGCGGGCCACCCATGTCCCCGGGGACGTGGCGGGCGCGGGGTTTACGCCTCGGTCGGCACCGGTGTCCGGCCGGGGATGGGGCGCGTGGCTAGCCAGGCGACCGCGGGCCGGTCTGCTTCGCACCCCTAATCGGATGTCAAGAAGATTGACGAGATCGGTCGTCGCGGGTTCGCCAACCTGCGCTTGCCGTGCCGCGCGCTGGTGCGAGCGACAGAGCACGTGGCCCCTACACGACGCCTGGACTGCCGGTCTCACGCAGCGCACCCCCATCGCCAGGCCCCGTGCCGCCGCTTACTCGACGTAGTCGCGTAGCTTCTGGATTCGCGACGGGTGGCGCAGCTTCGAGAGCGTCTTCGACTCGATCTGGCGAATCCGCTCCCGCGTCACCCCGAACTCCCGACCAACCTCCTCCAACGTCCGCGGATGCCCATCCGTCAACCCGAACCGCAGCTGGATGACCTTCTTCTCCCGATCCGACAACGTGGGCAGCACCGAGTCCAACTGCTCCTGCAACAACAGGAAACTCGCCGCGTCCACCGGAACGACCGCGTCCGAGTCCTCGCTGAAATCTCCGTGGTGGGAGTCCTCCTCCTCACCGATCGGCGTCTCCAGCGAGACCGGCTCCTGGGCCACCTTCTGGATCTCCCGGACCTTGTCCGGAGTCAGGTCCATCTCCTTCGCGATCTCCTCCGGCGTCGGCTCACGACCCAGATTCTGGAGCAGCTGCCGCTGGATCCGGATCAGCTTGTTGATCGTCTCGACCATGTGGACCGGAATACGGATCGTCCGCGCCTGATCCGCGATCGCCCGCGTGATCGCCTGCCGAATCCACCACGTCGCATACGTCGAGAACTTGTAACCCCTGGTGTAGTCGAACTTCTCCACCGCCCGGATCAGACCCACGTTCCCCTCCTGGATCAGATCCAGGAACAACATCCCCCGACCGACATAACGACGGGCGATCGAGACGACCAGCCGCAGGTTCGCCTCGACGAGGCGACTCTTGGCGACCTCACCGTCACGCTCGACCCACACCAGCTCCCGGCGAAGGTCGCCCACCAGCCCGGCGGCGTCCGCGGCGAGCTTCTCGGCGGCGGACAGGCCGGCCTCGACCCGCTTGGCGAGGTCGACCTCCTCCTCCGCCGTCAGCAGCCGGACGCGGCCGATCTGCGAGAGGTACTCGCGGACGCTGTCGTCCGACATCCGGTCGACGGTCGAGGGAGTTGGGCCAGCTTCCGGCTCCGTGTCGGGCTCGTTGGCCTCCGCCTCGACGGCGGCGTCGAACTCGCCGTCAGCCTCTTCCTCGTCACCCCCCGCGGCCTGCGGGGCCGGCGCCGGCTCCGCGGCCGGCGGCTGCGGCAGCTTGTCCGCGTCAAGGTCTTCGGTCGCAACGAGGCGGCGTTCCGGGCGCTGGCCGAGCGCGACCCGTAGGACCCAGCCGTCCGCTGCAGACATTGATGCTGCGAGCACCTCGCGGACACCGGGTCTGAACCGCAGGATCGGCGGGCCGCCGACATTGTCGAGTTCCACGAGGTCGCTGACGATAACCTCAGCAAGGTCGCTGACCCGCGCCTCGGGAACCAGGTCACGGTGGACGCGGCGCAGCGTGGATAGCGGCACCTGATCCTGCCCCGAGATGAGCACGGACAGTCGTCGAGCTGCCCGGGAG
This sequence comes from Pseudofrankia sp. DC12, assembly GCF_000966285.1. Classification (NCBI taxonomy): domain Bacteria; kingdom Bacillati; phylum Actinomycetota; class Actinomycetes; order Frankiales; family Frankiaceae; genus Pseudofrankia; species Pseudofrankia sp. DC12. Next base: position 3,043,871 of record NZ_KQ031391.1, on the reverse strand, counting down.
GCCGTGAGACGGAAGGAGCCCACGAGAGTCTCCGCGTCTGCTTGATACGGCCGAACTCCGGTCGGAGGCCGGCCGACCCCACCGCCGCGGGGCAGCATGACTCCCGCGCAGGAAGCGTCATCAACGCCATTCATCACTGCGGCCCAGGCACGCAACTTCGCCGCTCCGAATCCGACGAGCGGCATTGGTACCCCGTCTTTGCCAACGCCGTCCGCGACGGGGACCAAGGCTCGGCCAGTCACGGTGTCGGCTCCCACAAGACGCACCATCCGCGCCGGCAGCGTGCTCCGCCGCCACAGCCGGGCCGGCAGAGGATTGAACAGTACACCCGAGCCCGTCTCGCCCAACTGCCTGAGCAGGTTCGACATCTCGGTATTGGACCACAGCGGTCCGATCCAGTCGGAGATCACCAGGGTGACGGATTGGGGCGTGCTCAGCTCCAGATCGACCGGGCCGGCCTGTCCGCCCGTAGGTACGGCCGCCAGCGGACGATTGTGCGCGGGGGACAGCCGCCAGTACTGGACGCTCCGAAACGCGCCGGATTGCTGACAGATCTCGATCAGTTCATCGACAATGTCGTCCCAGACGGCCATCGTCGGACCGGTGTCGACCAGGACATTCAGACGCTCCCAGAGCGTACGAACAGAACGAAAGGCGGACGCGAAGGCGTCGAGCTCCGCAGAATCTTCGACATGCGCCTCCTGTGCGTACCCGTTATGGCCGGCGCGCGACAACGGACCGCGTAACGTCTGGTCGACAGCGTCGTGATCTCCAGGATTTTCCGGGTGTGTCATTCAGGCACTCACGAGGCCGAGGCGGTACTTCTCGCAGAACGCGAGCCAGTCTGCGTTATTCCAGACGGCGCGCAGCTCGGAGAGCAGCGGCGGTCGCTTATCGGCTGGCGTCTGCCAACGACGCCGGTAAGCGTCGTTCAGTGCCTCGGGCAGGAGGAGCAGCACCTTGCTTACTAGCGCGTCGATCTCATGCCATGCAACGTACGTCTCGTCTGCCTCAGGCCATACGAGAATCGGGACGAACCTCAGTAGGAGATCTAGGACTTCGGGTTGGTTGTCGAGACAGAACCGCAGGCCGCAGGCCGCGCCGAGCGATCCCGTCTGCAGCCGCGCGAGCAGGTAGTCGAGGTCTGCCGCCTCTTCCTCACGCAGCCAGGAGACTGGACATGCACTGTCCAGAGAGATCATATCCTCGTTCTGCCGCATGACGGTCCATAGCGGGTCGTCGACGTCCGGGTCGGTCGGCGGGTGAAGAAGATCGTTCCACCGGGCTACCATGCGGTAGCGGACGCCGAGCCGCTGCGCAACGACAATCGTCTCGGGCTTCAGGGTCGCGAGCAGCCAGGCCGGTGCCGCCAGATCGATCTGGCCTACATAATCACCGACGACGCCACGGCTCCAGAGGACCGCGTCTCGGACGACCCGATCGAAACCGACCTGATCCTGCGTTGCGCAGGTGAATACCTCGGCACGAACGCGAGCCGGACGACGACGATCGGCCGACCATCCTTTGACTTCCTCCTCGGCCACGAGCCACGCGGACAAGGTTTCCGGCCAGTCGCCGGCCAGGGGGGCGTCCACGCTGAGGATCAACCTGTATTCCTGGCGCGTACGACGCTCACGCAGCGCGCGCACCAGCACGTTGAACGAAGGCTCACCAACCAGCTCGACCGCCCACGTCGTCAGGTCGACCTCTATGTCCACCCCGGCGTTCAGGCAGAGCGACAGCGCGAAAGTGACCAACGCGCGGTGATGGTCGGGCGCGTGGTCCGGCCGGAAGAGTACAGACTGGGTCACATAGTCAATGTCGTCGTGGGGCCCGGCCGGGTGTGCGGGCGCAGTATCGAGAGCGGGCAGGGCCTCAAAGAGCGCTCTGCTGTAATCCTCGTGATAAAGCGTTCGGCCGGCGAGGCAGCGACGGAGTAACACCGTGGCGGCGAGAGCATCCGCCAACGCGTCGATAGCGGCCAGGACCCACAATCTGGCGTCGCTCGATGGTAGTCGGGTGACCCGTGCTCGCAGCGTGGCCAACCCTGCCTCGTCGTGCCGCGAGGGCGGATCAACGGAGCGGGGGAGCGACGACAGTGCCTGCGTCAAGTGCGCTATCCCGATCGGGCCTAGGGCGGGCACCCGCAGCACAGGGCGGCCGAAAGACCAAGCCTGCCCGCCACCCAACGCGGACCTCGGAGACACCTCGATGCTTATGTCCTGGGTCTCCCCCGGCGCCGACAGGTCACCGACGACTTCGCCTGTCCAATCCGGAACAATGCCATACCGCCCCGCGAGAGCGAGGAGCCTGGGGTTGGCCGGGAAGTCCCGCAGGCCGGCGACGATCAGGTGGCGGCGCGGCGCCGCGATCTTGCCGTGTTCGAGAGTGACCAGTATTTCCGACCATGCGTCCGTCGCCGATGACCTAGGAACGAAGCCACTCACCTCATGCGGTGCGACACCCAAGCTCCGCAGCAACCGGTCCCCAGCCGACCCGCTCGAATACAGCGAGGCCAGCTCGTCTAGGAGCAACTCGCGGTCGTTGCTCGAGAGCTCGACATCATGGTCAGACTCGTCACTGAGTCCCAGACCACGCTTCGCAGCGCCGCTCGGCGTATCAGCCGGCCGGCTAACTGATCCGTCCCCCATGACACGAAGGATCTCAGATCACCGAACTGGCGCGCAATGCCGAAAGGGTCATGGCCTGGTCGAAGAACCGAGGTGCCGCGACCTCGGCGCGGCGCGCGCAACCACGTCGATGACCTGCCCCAGCCCGGTCGACAGCCCCAGGGAGCCGCCGATTCAAGTTCCCTTCTTGACGTTGCTGCGGTCGATCAGATCTGTCAAGTCCTGGCTGGTCGGAGCGGATCGGCGCGGGTCGGATGCGCTGGTTGAGGCCCTCGATGACGGGGGTCATCTCATGGATCGCGTCGCCGACGGCGCCGGCGGGTGCGCCGAGCAGCTGGGCGAGCGCCTTCATCTGGGTTTTCCACCGGCGGTGGATCACGGTGACGAGCAGGCGGTCGACACACCAGCGAGGGCGAGCGCCTTATCCGTGCAGTCGCGGTGAAGGCCCGCCAGGCCGCCGCTGCCGGCGCCGTGACGATCCCGCCTGGGGTGCTCGTGTACGGCCCGCCGCGCGGGGTCTCGGTGACCTCGGCCTGGGGAGTCACGCCCGAGGGCCAGCTTCACGGTGGAATGCGCGGGACGGACAGCCCCGTCGGGGCGCCCGCGCCGCGTCCCAGCGATTGGAAAGGCCGGGTCTGGGAGGTCAGCGAAAGCGGCTTCGACCCCGAGGGGAGGCGTTACAAGTTGGTGTGCGTCGGCCGTCGACACCGCTTCGAGAAGACCGTCACCCGTAACAATCTGGCCGCCGCATACAACCGGGCCGTCGCCGCGAACAGGCGCACGATCTCGCTGCTCGACCTGTAGACCGGCGTGTCGGCACCCCGCGCCGCGCAGCCGCCACCCGGTCCGGGGAAGCCAGTCGAGACCGGTGGACTGGCCGCGGCCGGGTGCTCCGGCAGCGCGGCCATGCACCTGGTACATCGTGCGGCGAGCCGGTTCTGTCGGATCCGCCGGATAGCGTCCGATCTATGGCATCGAAGCGGGTCCGGGACACGGCGGTCGCACGGGGGAACATCAAGTCTTCGGTGCGAATCGCTGTCTGGGCGCGAGCCGGCGGGTGCTGCGTCATGTGCTCCGCCAGCCTGCTCGGCGCGGCCCGCACCTTCCTCCACACGGTCTTGGTCGGCGAACTCGCGCACAACGTCGGCGCCACGGCCACTCCCGGCTCGCCCCGCGGGCTCGCAGAGGACCTCATTGAGCGGGAGGCGGAGGAGAACCTCCTTCTGCTGTGTCACAGCTGCCACCGTCTGATCGACAATGAGGATCACGCTCCGTACTTCACGACCGACCGCCTCCGTGACCTGAAGACGCGGCATGAGGACCGTGTGCGGGTAGCCGCGACGAGCGGCGGGCTGCGCCGTACCGCGCCGGTCCGGGTCGGTGGTCTCGTACGAGGGGCTACCGCCTTCGCCTCGCAGCGGCAGGCAGCCGACGCGCTCCTGGCCGCCGGCTATCTCGGCCTCGCGGACGGCCGGTGGCAGGGGGACTTCGCCTGCCACATGGCCGGTGACCCGAGCCGCTCCTCCTACTGGCTCGCCGCCCAGGAGGCGATCGACCACACCTTGGCACTTGTCGAGCAAGCAGTCGCGAGCGGCGGCGTCGACCATCTGTCGATCTTCGCGATCGCCCCGATCCCGTTGCTCGTGTACCTGGGTTCCCGGCTCGACGACAAGACCGATACCCGCCTGTACCAGAAGCATCGGGACGGAGATCAAGGCTGGCGCTGGGACGAGACCGCCGAGATCCACGGCTTCACCCCACGCGCCGCCATCGACTCCACCGCGGCCGGAGAGGTCGTCCTCGCTGCCTCGCTGACGGCCGAGGTCCAGAGGTCCAAGCTCCCGGAGCCGCTGCAGGAGCTGCCGTACTTCGAGATCCGACCAGAGGGCGATCTCTTCGGCCCTGGTCTCGTCTCACACCCGGACACGCTGCGCAACTTCGCCGACTGCTGGCGAAGCCTGCTCGCCGAAGTCGAGACGACGTGCCCCCGTGCCACACGATGGCATCTCGTCGCTGCCACACCGCTGAGCGCCGCCATCGAGATGGGGCGCGCCTTCATGCGCGGCGCCCAGCCACCCGTCGAGGTATACGAGCGGCAGAACGACACCTACGTGCGCGCCGTCGAGGTCAACACCTGACGGGCCAGCACTCCGACCTCTCCCACACGTCCCACGGCCGGATCGCAGCCGCCGGTCCCCGTCTCGCCCACGACCACTCCAGGGAACGTTCCGTGAAGCACACCGACTACTTCAACAACTTCTTGAAGAACACGGTCAACCTCAGCCAGTTCAACCTCGATGTGCTCGCCGGCCGCGTCGATGCCATCTACACGGCCCTCGAGGCGGATCCCGAGCTCGGCCCGCGCCTCGTCAAGAAGATCCCGCAAGGCTCCTGGGCCCAGAAGACGATCATCAGTCCGCAGAACGGCAAGCCGTTCGACGCCGACTTCCTCCTTCAGATGAACGAGGTACCTGACTGGTCAGACAACGTGCAGGAGTACAGCAACGCTGTCTGGAAGGTCATCCACCATCACTGGCGCTACGGCGCCATGCCACACAGCCGAAAGTGCCGCTGCGTTTACGTCGAGTACGCGGACAACGAGATGCACGTCGACATCGTCCCGTACGTGATCCTCGCCGACGGCCGTCAGGTGATCGTCAACCGGGATCTCAACCAGTTCGAGACAACCAACCCGGACGGCTTCACCACGTGGATGAAGGACAAGGACAAGATCGCCGACGGCAATCTGCGCAAGGTGATCCGTCTTCTGAAGTTCCTGCGCGACCACAAGAACTCCTTCACCGGCACCAAGTCCATCCTCATCACGACCCTCCTCGGAACGCAGGTCGCCGCCTGGAAGAAGATCGGCGACCCCGGCTACTACCAGGACCTACCCACCGCCCTGCTGAACCTGGTCAGCGATCTGGACGTGTGGCTGCAGGTCCATCACACCAAGCCGTCCATCGCCGACCCGTCGAACCCGGTCGTCACCTTCGACCATCGATGGGACGAGACGACCTACTCCTACTTCCGCACCCGCATCCACGCCCACGCAGCTGAGATCCGCGAGGCCTACCACGAGACCGACGAAGAGAAGAGCGTCAAGAAGTGGCAGGACCTCTTCGGGGACAAGTTCCAGGCCGCGCAGACCTCGTCGGCCAGCAGCAAGTTCGGCACCGCCGGGGCCGCGGGCCGGATCACCGGCGGAGCCGAGCCCCCCGGCATCTCCTCGTCCGGCCGCTCGGGCCGAGCCGGGTAGCGAGGCGCACGACCGGTGACGAGACGGAGACGCGCAGAGTTCACGGACTGGCAGGAGTCAGCCATCCGTGAACTGCGCGCGGTCGCTGCCGGCCTCCCAAACGAGTTCCAAATGCTCGACCGCCCACGGCTGGCTGACAGCGGGTTCGTCCAGACCCGCATCCGTCTACGAACCGGCGACCTGCCCCGTGCCCCGGATGGTCTTCCCCTGCGCGAGCAGGAGGAGTTCATTCTGGGGATCGGCGTCACCCTGCTGTCACCGCCGGTTGTCGAAGTCGATCATGGTCGATTCCTGGGCTACCCGCACGTGCTGCAAGGACGACGACTGTGCATCTACCTCGACTCTGCGCGGGAATGGAACCCTCAGCGCGGATTCGCCAGCGCGATCGACCGGCTGCACGACTGGCTCGCGGACGCGGCAGCCGCACGGTTCAGTCCCGAAGCAGCCCTCTTCCACGCAGTCGGCGGAGTCCTCCACCGCACACCCGGCACCCCGACCATCGTCATCCGGCAATCCGGAACGCCGGCCAAGGCGCAACCCGCCTACCTCGCCGTGCGTTCTCCGCACCGGCAGGACCTCCGCTACGACGACGATCACGCCGGGCGACACCGGACCGTGGTCTTCCAGGTGGCAGATCCCCTGCCTCTCGGAGCGGGGAGCCGGCTGCGCGACCTTCTGGAACTGCTCGACACTGCCGTCTCGCTTGGGGCCTTCACTGCGCGGCGGCCCCAGGCCCAGTCGGCGCCTTTCCTGACGGCGCTCGCGGCTGCCGCCGTCCGAAACCCGGAGCGCACGTCGCAGACGTTCATCCTTGCGATCCCGCACCCCACCGGCGGCCCTCCGCACCTCCTCGCGGGCCGGGTCCCCCCCGCGGTGGCCGACGAACTCCGCAGGCTCGTCCGTCAGCGCACCACCCCTATGATCAACATTGGGGTGGGCGAGATCGACCGCCAGACACCCGTGGAGTGGTGCACCGTGTCCGACGAACGGGACAGCGTCACAACCCGACGCGACGCCAGCCGTCCCGCTAACGCCTATCAAGGCAAGACGATCCACGTCTGGGGGTGCGGCGGCCTCGGGTCCTGGATCGCCGAGTTCATCGCCCGTGCCGGCGCCAAACGCCTCATTCTCTGCGACCCCGGCACCGTCACCGGAGGTCTGCTAGTGCGGCAGGACTTCACCGAGGAAGACATCGGCACCGCGAAGGTGGAAGCACTGCGGAAGCGCCTCGCCGCGATCCGCGACGACCTTGAGGTCGAAGCGCACGTCGGCGCCATCCCGAGTGTCCTCGCCACGATCCTCGCCGCCGACGTTGTCATCGATGCCACCATCTCCCGCGCCATCGGCCAGCTCCTTGACGGCCTGGCCTCGACACCAGGTCGCCCGCCGTTCGCCCAAGTCGCGACGGACGCGGGAACCAGCACCCTCGGGTTGCTGACCGTCAGTGACCGGGCGTATCCGTCGGGGCCGAACGCGATTGACCAGCGCTCTGGCGAGGAGATCACCGCCGACGGCGCGCTCGAAGCCTTCCACACCTTCTGGAAGGACCTATCCCCACACGACGAGCTCGTCCCCACCCGGGGCTGTTCCGTGCCCACCTTCCACGGCTCGGCCGCCGACACGGCTGCTGTCGCCGCCAGCCTGACCTCCATACTCGGCAGCCATCTAGCGAGCACCGAGCCGGTGTCCGGCACCCACCTAATCGGCCTGCCTCACTCGCCCGCAGGACCCTTTCGCCGCTTCATGCCCGCCATCTGACGCTGGGACGCGCCTAGCCGATCTGGGGGATGGCGGTGGCGCGGATCTGGGCCAGGATGGTCTTGACGGTGGCGATCTCGGGGAGCGAGAAGAGTTTGTCGGGGCCGCGGGGGGCGAGGCTCCGCAAGGGCGGGTTGTAGAGCTGGCCGACGTCCAGGAGGCCGCGGGCGGCGAGCACGTCGATCAGTCTGTCGAGGAAGTGCAGCTGGTTGGCGGTCAGGGTGCGGCCCGCCTGGAACTCGTCGAACGCTCTCGCGGCGGACTCGCGGTCCAGGCCAGTGAGTGAGCGTAGGAACAGTCCGAGGCCGTGGTGACGTGCCGTCGCCTGCTCTAGGTCGTTCTCGGTGCCGAGGCCGATCTCCAGGAAGACGTGCACGAGCTCGGCGAGGTCGACGGTCGTGATCTGGAGGCCGCGACGCAGCTTCTGGACGGCGAGCTGACTCTCGTGGCTGCGTAGGTAGGTGCGGATCCGTGACTCGAAGTCCGAGCCGAAGGGGATCCAGGTGAGCTTTCCTTCGCTGATTTCGCCGAGCTCGTCCTCGAAGTCGGTGTAGACGACCTTCTGCTTGGACTTCTCGATCAGCCGGACGAGGGTGCGCAGGCGTTGGCGGACGTTCTCTAGCATCGGTGGGGTCACGTCCTGCCACCAGGCGTCGGTGGTCAGGTCGTCGAGCAGGTCGACCTGGGCCTTGACGGCGGGGATCGTGGTCTGGGCGAGCAGCGCGGCCGCGATCTCCTGGACGCGGGCCCGCAGGGTCGCGAACCCGCTCTCGGCACCCAGGCAGGCGAGCTGGAGGCGCAGGATCAGCAGGTCGAGACGCCTGGCCTCCTCGCCGGCGGGGTCGTCCTCGTAGGCGCTGGGCAGGCCGGCGAGCTTGTCCAGGTCGGCTTGGACCGCCGGGGTGACGTGCTTCCATCGGTTGGGCTGTGAGTAGCGCTCGACCTGTTCGCGGTGTGGGCGGACGAGGAAGTTCTCGGGGTTCATCCCGGCCACCTGCTCGCGCAGCCGGCGCGCGAGATCCGCCCGCAGGTCCGCCTCGGTGATGACCGGGCCGCCGGGTGTCGCCGATCCGGCTGACGCCTGCCCGAGCTTCTCGTCCAGGCGCAAGAGTAGGTCGGCGCGGCGCTGGAAGATGCGCTGGCCCAGCGACGGCGGGGGCGCCTGCTCGACGACGGGCAGGTTCTGGTTGAAGTAGTCGACGTTCTGGCACAGGTCGAAGACGAGGAACTCGCTCTTGTCCCGGCCCGGGCCGAACAGGTCGGCGCACAGTCGGGTGCCCCGGCCGAGCATCTGGGTGAACTTGATCTTCGAGTGGATGAGCTTGAAGAAGACCAGGTTGACGACCTCGGGCACGTCGATGCCCGTGTCGAGCATGTCGACCGAGACGGCGATGTGCGGCGACTTCGCCGGGTCGGAGAACTTGTCGATCAGATCTTGGGCGTAGGACGTCTCGTGGGTGATCACGCGGGCGAACTCGCCCTGGTGCTCGGGATAGTTCGCGTCGAAGCGGTCGACGATGAAGTGCGCGTGCGCCTGGTTCTTCGCGAAGATGATTGTCTTGCCGAGCCGGTCGCCGGCCGCGACCCGCAGGCCCCTGGTCATCAGGACCTTGAGGGCCTTGTCGACCGTGTCCTTGTTGAACAGGAACGTGTTGAGCTCGTCGGCGCTGACCTCGTCCGGGATGGAGCCGTCCTCGTTCCATTCGGCGGCGTCCCACTGCTCCTTTTCCTCGCCGGAGAGGTCCGCGTATCGGATGCCACCGCGCTGGAACTTCAGCGGCACGTCGACGGCGCGCGCCGGGACGAGGTAGCCGTCCTTGACGGCGTCGTCGAGGTCGTAGACGTCGGTCGGCTCACCGTTGGCGAGGCCGAACAGCTCGTAGGTGTTGCGGTGGATCTCTCCGCGCGGGGTCGCGGTAAGGCCGACGAGGTAGGCGTCGAAGTAGTCGAAGATCGCGCGGTACTTCTGGAAGATCGACCGGTGCGCCTCGTCGACGACGACCAGGTCGTAGTAGCCCGGGCCGAACCGGCGCCGCCCGTCGGGCGCCGTCTCGTTGATCAGGTTCATCATCGTCGGGTAGGTGCTGACGAACACCCGGCCCTCGACGTTCTTCTCCTCCAGCAGGTTGACCGTGGTCAGGCCGGGGAGGTGCTCCTTGAAGGCGTTCGTCGCCTGCTTAACGAGGGCCTGGCGGTCGGCGAGGAACAGCACCCGCTTCACCCAGTCCGCCCGGGCCAGCAGATCGGCGAGGGCGACGACGGTGCGCGTCTTACCGGAACCGGTGGCCATGACCAGCAGGGCACCTCGGCGCTTCTCCTGCTCGAAGGCGTCGCCGATGCGGCGGATCGCCCGTGACTGGTAGCTTCGGTTGACGATCTTGTCGTTGATCGTGATGCCGGCGAGCGCCTTGCGCATCGAACGCCGGTTGATGAGCAGGCGCAGCTCGTCCTTGGTGTAAAAGCCCTGGACCTCGCGGGGAGCGTAGCCGGTGCCCGGGTGGTCGTCCCACAGCCAGGTCTGGTAGCCATTCGTGTAGAAGATCACCGGGCGCTGGCCGAACTTCTGCTCCAGGCAGTCCGCGTAGAGCTTCGCCTGGTGCTGCCCCTTCCTCGGGTCCGTCGACGCGCGCTTCGCCTCGACGAGGGCGAGCGGCCTGCCGTCGTCGCCCCAGAGCACGTAGTCGACCTTGCCGGTGCCACTGGCGTTCCCGCCGGAGACCGGCATGCCAGTGACGGGGAACTCCCGGTCGCGCTGCTGGTCCAGCGACCAGCCGGCCTCCTTCAGGAGCAGATCGATGATCAGCTCGCGGGTCTCGGCCTCGTTGTAGTCGTGTGTGTCCGGGAGGGTAGCGTTGGCGGCCTTGACGGCCTCGTACTTCGCGCGCAGCTCGTCGTACCGGGCCTTCAGGTCGGCGTGCAGCTGGCGCTGCTGGGCCAGTTGCTCCGCCAGCGCCGCCTGCTTCTCGGCGAACGCGGCCTCCTGCTTCTTCAGCTCGGCCATCGTCAGCTTGCGGACGTCCAGCGGCGGCGGAATCGCGGCCGGGCTGAACGCGAGGCCGGCCGCGGGCAGGCCGGCGGGGTCGCTGGCGTAGGTACGGGCAACCCAATACAGGACGTGGAAGAGTTCGCCCAGGACGGCGACGGCGTCCTTCTCGTCGACCGGCGTCTTCTGGTGGACGGCTGCGTTGCCCTTCTTGCGGATCACATCCATCTTGCCCTTGAGCGTCCTGCCGACCAGCGCCACCAGGGCGGGCTTCGCCGTCAGGTTGTTGAGCATGTCGTTCTTCTGCGGCACGGGCAGCGAGGCGTCCACCTCGTAGACCCAGCGCACCGCCAACTCCAGGCACCGGCGCGCGTAGAAGCAGGACGTCCGCGCATCTACCCGGGCGTTCCGCTCGGCGAGCCCGGCCTCCTCATGCAGGTCAGGCCACTCATGCAGCAGGAACCCGAAGTTGCCCACGACCACCCCCGCGCGACCGCCCGCCAAGCGCTAACGAAGCGCTATCCTACAACTCCCCCCGGAACGCCCGGTACTGAAGCGACGTAAAGAGAGCTTCCAAGCTCGCGAGGCTGCTCTGGTTCGAGCGCCGAATGTCTTGGACCGCGGCGACGCGCTGGGCGAACTCGTCCTGTAATTCGAGCGGAGGAAGACCGAAACCAATCGAGAGAACCTTCGGCTGTGAGATGTTCTTCATGGATGCACTGGTACCGGTGGCCCTGCTGCCGATTTCAAAGCGGAACCTCGGCTGACGAAACATCTGGTGAACAAAGGCAGGGTTGGCTGCTCGTGGTGAGCGCCAGACAAACCGCCAGAGCTTGTCGGGTAGCAGGAGGTTGTCGGGAACGTCGCCCTCCACGAGCGCGGTGGCACCCACTAGTTCCGCCGTGTTGGCGCGACTAAACAACAGGTCGCCAGTGCGGACAAAATGGTGCCTTGGTGGGACATATCCAGGAGGTGCCGCCTTGTTCTCGTCGGGGTTGAAAAGCCCTGAAGTGACCGCACTGATCTTGAGTACCCGGAATTCTGCATCCGGGTCTGCGGCGTCGTCGGCCACGAAACTCTTGCCGCCTTCAAAGCGTTTGACAACGTCCGAGACTTCAGCATTTGACCAGCCACGGTCATTGACTACGACGTCACCAAACATGTCGATGAAGATCGACTGGGAAAGCTCGTCGAGCCGCCCGATCGCCTCCCGCCGCCGCGTCCACAGGGCGTTTACCTTGTCGAGAAGGTCTGCGATACGCGCCTGCTCGTCGAGCGGGGGAAGGGGTAGGACGAGGTCAAGGCAACGTTGGACGTCGAGGTTCGAGATGTTGGTGGTTTGCCGGCCAAAACTGCGCACTGTGGCCTGGATATCGCTGGACCCGAACCAGTGGTAGAGGTATCGCGGGTGCACTTTGGAGGCATCCGCGCGCAGAGTTGAAATGAATCCACCGAAGGTGGTCCTGTCGGTCAACTCGGGTACCCAGCAGCACTTGCCAACCAGATTCCAGCTGTTGGCGCTCGAGACGAGGATGTCGCCGCCGCGCAGGAACTGGTTATCACGCTTCACGTGAACGGAGTCGACCGCCCACACGTCGCTTAGGTCCAGTTCCGCCTGTACGTTCTTGGTACGCATACACTGGACGGCCCCCGGGGTACCCGGTTCCACGACGTCCGTGGGTTTGAAAGTTATCCCACGCACAAAGGTCGCTATGTCGCCGAGCTTGGAGCCAGTCACGCCAGGAGACCCTTCAATTCCGATATGCCCTGCTGGATCTCGGATTCTATGCGTTGCAGGTCTTCGAGGATCTCCAGTGGGGAGCGGTGTTTGGCCTCGGCGTGGACGATCTCCTTGTAGCGGTTGAGGCTGAGGTCGTAGCCGTTGGCGGCAATGTCGGCCTTGGGGACGCAGAAGCTTTGCTCGGTGCGGGCGCGGCGGCGCTCGGAGCCGAGGCGGGCGTTCCAGCGGCGCAGGACGTCGGGCAGGTTGTTCTTCGCGTGCTCGGCTTCGTCGAGCGCGGCCAGCGGCACCGGGCCGAGCTTCTCCTCCGGCAGGAGCGGCGTGCGCTTGTCGTCGAGGCTCCAGCCGTCGGCGGTGACCTCGTAGAACCAGACGTCGTCCGTTCCGCCGCTGTCGGTGCGGGTAAAGAACAGGATCGCGGTCGAGACCCCGGCGTAAGGCTTGAACACGCCGCCGGGCAGCTTGACCACGGCGTCGAGCTTGTGGCTCTCGACGAGGAGCTTCCGCAGCTCCTTATGCGCTTTCCGCGAGCCGAACAGCACGCCCTCGGGAACGATGACCGCCGCCCGGCCGCCGGGTTTGAGCAGCCGCAGGAACAGGGCCAGGAACAGCAGTTCGGTCTGCTTGGTCTTGACGATCGCGAGCAGATCCTTGGCCGTCGTCTCGTAGTCGAGGCTGCCGGCGAAGGGCGGGTTGGCGAGGATTAGCGAGTACCGCCCGGCGTCGCCCGCCGCGGACTGGGCGAGGGAGTCGCGGTAGCGGATGTCGGGCGCCTCGACCTCGTGTAGCAGCATGTTCATGCTGCCGATCCGCAGCATCGTGTTGTCGAAGTCGAAGCCGTGGAACATCCGGTGGTCGAAGTGCTCACGGACTTTCGGGTCCAGCAGGTGGTTGCCGTAGGTGTGCTCCAGGTAGGCGGCGCTCGCGACCAGGAAGCCGGCCGTGCCGCAGGCCGGGTCACAGATGGTGTCGCCCGGCCCGGGGGCGGTCATCTCGACCATCAGCTGGATGATGTGCCGCGGCGTCCGGAACTGGCCGTTCTGCCCGGCTGTGGCGATCTTGCCGAGCATGTATTCGTACAGGTCACCCTTGGTGTCGTGCCCGACGAGTTCCTCGTCGTCCAGGATGCCGTCGAGCATGTCGACGACCTTGGTCAGCAGGTTCGCCGTGGGGATCGTGAACCGGGCGCCGCGCATGTGGTGCGAGTAGGTCGACCCCTCGCCGCCGAGGTCCCGCAGCCAGGGGAACACCTCGTCTCGGACCAGCGCGAGCATCGTCTCCCCGTCGCCCAGGTCCTTGAACCTCGACCAGCGCAGGTGCTGCGTCCTCGGTGTGTAGATCGGGCTCTCGATCGGCTGGTCGGTCACCAGGGCCTTGCTCTCCTTGGCGGCCTGGATGTCGTCGAGCCGCCGCAGGAACATCAGGTAGGTGATCTGCTCGATGACCTCCAGCGGGTTCGAGATCCCGCCGGACCAGAACGCGTCCCAGACCCGGTCGATCTTGCTCCGCAGATCCCCAGTAATCACCAAACGACCCTATCGGCCCCGAGTCGCGCCAACGTCGCACACCGCCCCAGCCGCACCGCGCCGCCCCCTGATGCGTGGAACGAACCGCCCATACGACCCAATGCTCGACGGCCGGCGGCGACCGCCAAGCCACGTCGTGATCTTCCGGCTTCGTTACGGACGTGACGCCCGGGCGGGCAGGCTAGAGGTCGCGTCTGGCCATGGCCCTGCCGCCCCTCGTAGAAGATGACCAGGTTGAAGATCGGGCAGCGAACACCGGTGATCACCGGCTCCGGCGTATCAGGCTGGGGCGGCGCCAGCCCGTCCTCGCGCAGCCGTGTTTCCTTCAGGTAGCCGAGGCAGCAATGCTCCAGACCGCGAGGCTCGCGAGGTGACTTTGCCGCCCGATGTGGCGATGAGGGTGCGCGCGAGATCTGCGCCTGCGTACTGGCCTGTGACCAGCTGATGCGACACCCCACAGTGACCCGGCACGCCGCCCGTCGTAAGGATCACCGCTATCAGGGTGGCAGGTCGGGACGTGGCCACTCCACCGAACGGCGACCGACTGGTAGCCGCATGGGGTGGCTATCGGGCACCTGACCGCGACAGCACAGACGGGTCGGTCGGAGCGTGACAGTGCGACTACTCTTGTGCAAACTGCCGCGCGTTCATGGCCAGGTGAGGTGAGTCTCCGGTGCCCGGTCTCGCGGACCCGCGTTTCGGGTCGAGGATGCGTGAGCTGCGGGAGTCGCGGGGTTTGTCGTTGCGGACGTTGGCTGTGCGGGCCTTCACGAGTAAGACCCAGCTGCAGGCGTTTGAGAGTGGGAAGGACCAGCCGAGTACCAAGACGGTGCAGCACATCGACGACGCGCTCGACGCTGGTGGCGAGCTGGTAGCGCTGGCGTCCGCCAGTGCTCGCGCCGACGTGGCGGTGCGGTCGTCTGCTGGCGGGTTGGAGTTCCCGGCGGACTGGACGGCAGCCGTCGATGCGGCGGCGACGCTGTTCCGGCGGGACGTGGAGCAGCGGGCTCGGGCCCGTGGGTCGGGGTTTGATGCTGGGGCGTATGCGAAGCCGGTGATGCGCTGGTTGACGGCGCCGTTCGACGAGCGGCCCCGGGGCACGGGCCGCCGGCCGGTCGGGCCGCCGGACGTCGAGATCGTTCACCGGGCGACGGGGCTGTTCCGGGAACTGGACAACCAGTACGGCGGTGGGTACGTGCGGGAGCTGGTCGCGCGGTTCCTCGACGCCGAGGTCGCGCCGCTTCTGCGGGACGGCCGATTCGACGAGCCGGTGGGGTCGGCGTTGTTGTCGGCGGCGGCGGAGCTGACGCAGCTGGCTGGGTGGACGTCGTACGACGCGGGCCTGCACGGGCTGGGCCAGCGGTATCTGGTTCAGGCGTTGCGTCTGGCGTTGGCGGCGGCGGACCTTCCGCTCGGCGCGGAGATCATCGCGGCGATGAGTCATCAGGCGTCGTATCTCGGTGCCGCGGAGGAGGCGGTGGACCTGGCCCGAGCGGCAGCGCGGACTGCGGCGGATGCCGGGGTGGTCGCGATCGCGGCGGAGGCTGCCGTCTTGGAGGCGCATGGTCTGGCGCTGCAGGGTGAGGAGCGGATGTGTGCCGTCGCTCTGGACCGCGCCGAGCATGCCCTAGACCGGGCCGATCGGACAGCCGATCCGAAGTGGATCGGGTATTTCGACGAGGCGTATCTGTCGGCCCGGTTCGGGCACTGCTTCGCCGCGCTGGGTCGGGGCGACCTGGCGCAGCGGTTTGCCGAACGCTCGTTGGAGATGGACGGCCGATACGTCCGGGGGCGGCAGTTCAACCTCGCGTTGCTTGCCCGTGCGCACGCCCAGGCCGGTGAGGTCGAGCAGGCGGCGACGGTCGGCATCGAGGCGGCCTCCGCAGCGGAGGGGCTGAGGTCGGCTCGTTCAGAGGACTATCTGCGGGATCTTGCCGGACGGCTCGCCCCACACGCGGGCCTCCCGGCTGTCGACGCTTTCACCGACCGGCTGGCCCCCGTCCAGGCGGCGGGTTAGAACTCGCCGTTGGCTTTCGCGAGCAGCGTCGCGAGGACTCCGGATACGGACCCGGCGCCGACGATCTCGCCTTGGACGACGCGGCTGTATGCCTCGGAGAGCGGGACCCAGCCGACCTTCGCAGTCTCGTTGATGTCGGGGGCCTGGCCAGTGGGGTCGGCGCCGCGGGCGAGGAAGACGAGGTTCTGCTGGTCGATCGTGCCCACGGCCGGCTGGAACGAGACGAGCTCGCGCATGTTCCGGGGGCGCCATCCGGTCTCTTCCTCGACCTCGCGGGCGGCGCACGCGGCGGGGTCCTCGTCGGGGTCGAGGTAGCCGCCGGGCAGCTCCCACACCCATTTGTCGAGGATGAAGCGGTGGCGCCACATCATCAGGACCCGCTCGTCGTCGTCCAGTACGACGACGACCGCGGCGCGCGGAAGGCGCAGCACGTACTGCTCGAAGCGCACCCCGTCGGGTAGCTCGACGTCGGCGATGCTGAGCACCGCGCGACGGGTGTCATCGACCACCCGCTCCCCGTGAATGATCCATTCGCTGGGCCCGCGGACTTCCGTGGTCATGACGCGAAGGCTAGTACCCGACGGCGCCGCCCGTTGTCGCCTACATGTCCCGCAACGGGAGTGGGTGTCCGGACGGACGCGTGGAAACGTCCGGACGCGGGCGGACACCCGCCCTCTACTCGGACGCACGGAGTAACCGGCATCCTCCTGAAAGTGGCCGCGTAACCAACGCGAACGCCCGCCCCGCCCGAGAAGGAGGTCCGTCGTGCCGGCGCCATATCGATCGGAGTCCGCTGTCGCGACCGCATGGCGGCGCCCCTCCGTCACTGACGCGAAGGTGGTCGACGCCGTCGAGGCGGCCTGGTGCCGTCCAGGCGTGGCGGTTGTCCTGCGCGGCACTCTCAGCTGCCCGACCACGGTCTCCTCAGGTGCGTGGGCGGACTTCCTCGCCGCAGTCAAGCGCGGTGAGTACGACCAGCTGCCGTCAGGCGAGAGACGCCGTGCCCAGGCGACAAGCGATCACGCGCAAGGGACGCCCCGTGACTGACAGCGCCGGTACGGATGAGCAGGCAGCTCGTCTTCGTAACAAGGTTGTCGACGATCTTGTGGCCGACGGGACGATCGTGTCGCCGACTGTCGAGGCCGCGATGCGGCGGGTGCCGAGGGAGGTGTTCGCGCCGGAGGCCGAGCTGAGCGCGGTCTATCACCCGTGGAACGGGCTGGTGACCAAGCGGGACCCGGGTGGCCGGTCGTTGAGCTCCCTGTCAGCACCACATGCGCAGGCGCACATGTTGGAAGAGGCCCGGATCGAGCCGGGCATGACCGTCCTCGAAGTGGGCTCCGGCGGGATGAACGCCGCCTATCTGGCCGAGGTGGTCGGGCGGGCGGGGCGGGTCGTGACGGTCGACATCGACGAGTTCGTGACCGGCCGGGCCGCGCGGTTCCTGGTGCAGGCCGGCTATCCGGACGTCCACGTGGTGCTCGCTGACGCCGAGGCCGGTGTACCGGAGTTCGCTCCCTTCGACCGGGTGCTGGTCACGGTCGGAGCCTGGGACATTCCGCCGGCGTGGCGGGATCAGCTAGTCGAGGGCGGGCGGCTGGTCGTGCCTTTGCAGGTCATGGGCCTGATGCGGACCGTGGCGTTCGAGAAGGCCGGCGACCGGTTGGTCTCCGACTCGGCGAAGCAGTTCGGGTTCGTCCCGATGCAGGGCGCAGGCGCGCATCAAGGCGTCGAGGTGTCTCTGGCTGGGGGAGTGGTGACGCTGCTCTTCGACGAGGGGGCGCCGGCCGACCCGGCGGGGCTGGTCGACCTGCTCGACACCGAGCCGCTGGTGGTCGACAGCGGCGCGGGGCTTCGGATGGGTGAGCCGTGGGCGACGATGCAGATGTGGCTGGCCACAGCGCTGCCGGGGTTCTGCCGAATGACCATCGATAGCGAGCGGAACGAGTCTGCGGCTCGGCCGTTGCCCGGCCGAACTATCGGGTTCGCGGTCGTCCAAGCTGGCAGCGCCGCCTACGTCGTGCCCCGCCGTCTCGACGGTGACGACTTCACCCTCGACGTCTACGCCCACGGGTCAAGCGCCGCGGGTCTCGCCGTGACCGTCGCCGAGCAATTGCGGGTCTGGGACCGGGACCACCGTGGCGGCCCGGGACCCAGCTACGTCGTCGTCCCGGCCGGAGCTCCGGACGCCGAGCTACCGGCGGCGGGCCGCGTCATCGACAAGATCCACAGTCGGATCCTCCTGTCCTGGCCCCGTCCGGCGGACTCCCTCACGGACCAGAACGCAGCTCACCAACCCGTTCCCCAGTAAGGATCTGACCTGCGTGGCCGTGGGTTGTCTGCCTGTCCGCAGCAGCCGGCGGACAGGGACGCCGGGCGGTCTTGTCGCCCTCCGGCCGCAGGCCTGCGAACCGCCAACGATCGGGCTGGTCGGCTCCCGAGCCACCTATGGCTTGTCAACAGAAAGGGCCTCTAGCGACATGGTGCTGTCCACCGGGAAGGTCGCGGATTCGGACGCGGAGCGGCTGCGCGTGGCGATGGTCGCGCGTCTGGAGCCCGGGTTGGAAGCGATTGGTCTTCCGATGCCGGAGGCACTGCGGGCGGCGTTGCTCAGGACACCTCGCCATCTGTTCACGCCGGAGACCTCGTTGGAGCAGGCGTACGCGAACGAGTCGATCGTGACGAAGACCAGCGTCGAGGGGGTGAACCTCAGCGCGGTGTCGGCGCCGGGTGTCATCTCGGGGATGCTGGCGCAGGCGGGTGATCTCGCCGGGAAACGTGTCCTGGAGATCGGCAGCGGGGGATACAACTCGGCGCTCCTGCGGGAGCTGGTCGGCCCCGCGGGTGAGGTCACGACGCTCGACATCGACCCGGAGGTCGTCGACCGGGCCCGTACCTGCCTCGACCTCGCCGGCTACCACGATGTGCGAACGCTGTGTCGGGACGGCGAGTTCGGAGCCTCGGAGTACGCGCCGTTCGATCTGATCATCGCGACGGTCGGTGTATGGGACGTCACCCCGGAGTGGGTGCGGCAGCTGACACCGAGCGGCCGTGTCGTCCTGCCGCTGCGAACGCGCGGCCTGACCAGATCGTGGGCGCTGGACCGGGACGGCGACCGGCTGGTGGGCACCAGTCAGATCCAGTGCGGATTCGTCCCGATGCAGGGCATCGGCGAGCACCGCGGCCGGTCGGTCGCGCTCGACGAGTCCGGGGTCGGCCTCTGGCTCGACGAGCTCGGGCCCCTGGACGCCGACGGGCTGGCCGGGGTGCTGGGCCAGCCGCGCGCCGAGGTGTGGAGCGGGGTCACGTTGCGTCGGCGCGAGCTGTGGGCGGACCAGGACCTGTGGCTGCTCGCCGCGCCGCGGTCTTGCCAGATGACCAGCAGCCAGGCCGCTGTGGAGCGCGGCGTGGTCGACCCGTCCTGGCGGATTCTGACGCCTGCCCTGGTCGAGGGAGACAGCCTGGCCTACCGTGCCCGGCTAAAGCCGCTGGACGATCCCGCGACGGTGTTCGAACTCGGTGCCTTCGGCCATGGCCCACGCGGAGGCGAGTTGGCCGAGCAGCTCGGGCAGGAGATCCGCGACTGGGACCAGGCCCGCCGGCGCGGTGCCCGACCACGGCTGACCGTGCTGCCCGCGAACACCCCTGGCGAGGACCTGCCCGACGGCTACGTCATTGCCAAACGTCATTCCACGCTGGTCCTGTCCTGGGACCACGCCACCTCCGCACCACCCTCACCCGATGGGAGCCCGTCATGACCACCCTCACCACCGCGCCGCCGCCCGCGACCGACGAACTCGGGTACGACGAGTTCGACCTGGACGTGAGCATCGTGACCGCAGGCCTGCCGGCTGGCGGATTCGACTCGGCCGACTGCACCAGCGACAACTGCTCCGCCACCGAGGACAGCGCGGGCGTCACCTGCGACCAGGTGCAGCTGGGCTGCGCCGGCTGACCCACGACCTGTGGTCCTTGGCCGGTCGAAGGCTCCGTGGCCGTCCCGTGCTCTCACCGGGGCGGCCACGCATCGAGGGAAGGCGGGAATGGTCCGCTACCGGGGCATGGACGTCGCGGTCCTTCGGGCGAGCGCGCGCGGTGGCCCACCCAGACGACAGGACTGGCCAGATCTGACCGGCGAGACTCCTGAGCACGTCCGCGAATGGCGGGCCTGGCTTCGCCGGGCGTGGGGCGACGAGGAGCTGGCCGAGGCGATCGAGGTCGCCAGCCCCGCTCTCGCCACGGCGGTCCGGGAGATCGACAAGAACGACGCGATCACACCGGCGCGGGTGCGCCGGGCGGTCGAGTCGGTCATGTCCTATCTCCTGCGCATGACGACACGGCCGACACCGTTTGGCCTGTTCGCAGGCGTAGCACCGGTGACGTTCGGCGATCGAGCGCAGGTCCGCTGGGGCGATGCTTCCCGGCCGGTCGCCCGGCCCGACGCCCGCTGGCTGTCCGAGCTGGTCTCCGTCCTGGAGGCTGACCCTGCGGTGCTCGGCGGCCTGACGGTCGTGGCGAACACTCTGGCCTTCGTACGCGGGGAGCGGCTCGTTGTTCCCTGCCAGCCGCGGACTGATGAATCCGGCGCCGTCACCCTGGTGGACATCGAGGTGCGTCATAGCGGCCCGGTGCGAGCGGTCCTGCGGGCGGCCCAGGACCCTCGATCAGTCGCCGATCTCGTGGCGGTCCTTGCGGTCGACTTCCCCGAGACGCCGCGGCAGGTCGTCGATCGGATGCTCACACAGCTGGTCGCGACCGGGGTCCTGATCAGCGGCCTGCGCCCGCCGGCAGACGTGACTGACCCGGTGTGCCACCTGACCGAGCGGCTTCGCTCGATTCCGGAGGCCGGACGAACCAGCCTGCGCCCGTTGGAGGAGATCAGTCAGCTTCTCCGCAGCTACAGCTCTGCTCGCACGGCACGCGAACGCACCAACCTGCGTGCGGCGGCGACCGCCGGAATGATGGCGCTCCACGAGCGGCCCGCGCCCCTGCTCGCCGCCGATCTGGCCCTCGATGCGGGTGTCGTCCTGCCGCCCGTGGTGGTGCGGGAGGCAGCGACCGCGGTGGCAGCGCTGGTCCGGCTTGCGCCCGCTCCCTTCGGCGGACCTGGATGGCGGAGGTGGCACGGGCGGTTCCTCGAACGCTCTGGGCCGGGTGCCGTCGTCCCGCTCGGCGAGGTCGTCGACGCCGATCGTGGACTGGGCTTTCCGGACGGCTACCGGCGTACGGCGGGCGGCCCGTCGGCTGAGGCGGCGCCGGCGCGAGACCGCGTTCTTCTGCGTCTCGCCCAGCGCGCCGTGCTGAACGGTGAGGAACTCGTCCTCGACAACCACACGATTGCCGACCTCGCCGTCACCAGCGAGACCGCCGGCGAGCTAGCCGCGGTCGCGCAGACGGAACTACGTTTCGTCCTGCAGGCGGTCACACCTCGGGCGCTTGACCGCGGCGATTTCACGCTGGTCGTTGCGAGCGCGGCCAGGAGCGCCGGCACGTCCATCGGCCGATTCCTGTACCTGTTCGACCGCGCCGACCGCGACCATATTGGCAGCGCGTTCGCCTCCGTGCCGACGCTGAACCCCGGCGCGAGGGCTGTTCAGGTGTCTTGCCCGGCGCTGATGGCTCGGTCGCAGCATCTCGTCCGGACGCCGGCCCTGCTCCCGATGCTTCGCCTCGGCGAGCACCAGCCACCCACCGGCGCGAAGCAGATCGACGTCGGGGATCTCGCGGTGACGGGCGACGCGAACCGCCTCCAGCTGGTGTCGCTGTCGACCGGCCAGGTCGTGGAACCGATATCGCTGCATGCGCTGGACTTCCAGCACGCGACGCAGCCATTGGCCCGGTTCCTGTCCGAGATCACCACGGCCCTCGTCGCGCCGTGCGTCCCGTTCTCCTGGGGCGCGGCCCGCGCCCTGCCCGTCTTACCTCGGGTCCGGTTCGGACGCAGCATCCTGCGTCCCGCCTCCTGGACCCTGACCTCCACCGACCTGCCAGGGCGGCAGGCCCCGCAGATCGCGTGGGAACGGGCATGGGAGCGGCTACGCGAGGCCTACCGGATTCCGGCCGTTGTCTACGTCGGCGAACGCGACATCGTCGTGCGGCTCGACGTGTCCGAACCCGCGCACCGTGCGCTGCTGCGCTCCCGGCTCAACCGGGACGGCGCGACCACTCTCACCGAAGCGCCCGACAGCACCGCCTTCGGCTGGATCGACGGCCGCCCGCACGAGATCGCCCTCCCGCTCATCCGCGCCGACCCGCCGCCCGCTCCCACGTCCGTGCGTCGCCACCGGCCGGTGCCGATCGCACGGCTTGGCGGCCATCTCCCCGGCACGTCGCCGGTGCTCTATGCCCGGCTGTACGGGAATCCCCGCCGACAGGCCGAGATACTGACCGCGCATCTGCCCGAACTTCTCGACGCCTGGCCACACACGCGTCCGGAAGCGCGTCCCGCCCTTTGGCACCTGCGACACGACTCTGATCCGGCCCACCTGGGCCTCTGGATCGGCCTGACTACACCGGACGCCTACGGTGACGCGGCCCGCCACCTCGGCACCTGGGCGGAATCCCTCCGTCGAGCCGGCCTGCTGCACACGCTGGAACTCGGCACCTACCGACCCGAGATCGGCAGATACGGCACCGGGCGGCTCCTGGCCGCCGCCGAGGGCACGTTCGCCGCGGACTCCGGCGCCGCACTCGCGCAGCTCACCCTGATCGCGGCGTCCTCGGACCTGGACGTGCGGGCGGTCGCCGCGGTCAGCATGGTCGACCTTGCGGAAGGGTTCCTGGGGGACTGGGACGCTGCGGCGCGATGGTTGACCGACCATGTCCCCCACGGAGGCAGCCCGCGCCTCCCCCGGGACCTTCGCGAGCAAGGCCTCCGGCTGCTCACCACAGCCCGCGCCGAACTCACGACCAGCCACGGACCGCTCAACCGATCGTGGGCGCAGCGTCGCCACATCGTCCACAGCTACCGGCGCCGTCTTGACGAGACTGCCGCGGACGACGTGGCGCCCGACCTGGACGAGGTGCTCGCGTCGCTTCTGCAACTGCACCACGGCCGGATGATCGGTCTCGACGTCGAGTCCGAACGGTTCTGCCTACGGCTCGCCCGCGCCATCGTGCTGACCTCGCAGCTGCGGACCCCAGAACCTGCGGATCGCGGAAGCCCACGATGAGCATTGGCGACGACCTGTCGCGGGAGGCCGAACGGCGGGCACGCGGGCTCGCGCAGCCCGGGTCGGCCGCCGAGGCAGGCCCACCCGGACAGGCACTGTCCAGCGGCAGCGCTGGCATCGCGCTGCTGTTCATCGAACGCGCCCGCGCAGGACTCGACAGTTGGCAGCCCGCGCACCGCCACCTGCTCGACGCGTCCGCACGGCCCGTCGCCGACCACGACACGGCCGGCCTCTACTTCGGCGCTCCTGCCGTCGCGTTCGTCCTCGACATCGCAGCCGGCCAGTCCGCTCGCTACCGGGAAGGCCTCGCCGCCCTCGACGACGTGGTGACGCGGCTGGCCCATCGTCGGGCCCGTCAGGCCCTGGATCGGATCAAGGCAGCCAGGCCCCCAAATTTCGACGAGTACGACCTGTTCCTCGGGCTAACCGGGCTCGGTTCCCTGCTGCTCCGCCGCGCCCCCGCCAGCGGTGCGACCGAACAGGTTCTGACCTACCTGGTGGCGCTGACCCGACCGCTGACAGTCGACGGCGAGGCGCTTCCCGGCTGGTGGGTAGACCACGACCCGCACCGCGGCCGGGCCGGCTCCTTTCGCGGCGGTCATGCGAACGTCGGCCTCGCGCACGGCGTCGCCGGCCCGCTCGCGCTGCTCAGCCTCGCCGCCCGCCGCGGCCTCACCGTCGACGGCCAGCTCGAAGCGATCGCGACGATCTGCGCCTGGCTCGACACCTGGCGACGGGACGGCCCCACTGGACCGTTCTGGCCGCAGCACCTCACCCTCACCGAGCTGCGTTCCGGCCGATGCGAGCGAAGCCAGCCGGGCCGGCCCAGCTGGTGCTACGGCACCCCCGGCATCGCCCGTGCCGGCCAACTCGCGGCCCTCGCCCTCGACGACCCGGACCGCCGCCGCACCTACGAACAGGCGCTGCTCGCCTGCCTCGACGATCCCGCCCAGCAGGTCCTTCTCACCGACGCGAGCCTCTGCCACGGCCACGCCGGGCTCTATCAGACCGTCCTCCGCGCCGCCGCCGACGACCCGACCGGCCATCTCGCCACCCGCCTTCCGAAACTCGCCGGTGACCTGCTGCGCACAGCCCGAGCAGCGCCCGCCATGGGGCCGACCGAGCGCGGCTTCCTGACCGGCAGCGCCGGCACAGCGCTGGCCCTCCACACCGCCGCCGCACAGACCCCGCCAGCTTCGGGATGGGACGCATGTCTGCTGATCAGCTAGCGAGACCCATATCCGCCGACCCGACCGAGGCGGCCGTCATGGATCTGCTGTCCGGCCAGCCCCACGACGAGACCGCCGCCGCCGCAGGCCTCGGACCCGCGGATCTCCGCGCCGCAGCCGAGATCTACTGCACCGCCGGGCGCGCCGCGCTCGCCTCCCATCGAACCGCCGGCTGGCAGCAGGTCTACCTTCGCTTTCCTGCCGGAGTCCGTGCCGACGAGATCGCGGCCGCCCACCTCCTGCCCGTCCTGTTCGACGCCGAGCACCAGGGCACGCTCGACGGCTGGTGGTTCATCCGGAAGCACCCCTGCTGGCGCCTGCGCCTACGGCCCAGGGCCTCGGAAACGGGCCGCCTTGACGGGATCGTCGCCGCACTTGACCGGCTCGTCGCCTGCAGGCGTCTCCAGGCCTGGTGGCCCGGGATCTACGAAGCCGAGACCGCAGCCTTCGGCGGCGGCCTGGCGATGGATATCGCCCACGACCTGTTCACCGCTGACAGCCGCGCCATCCTCCAACTCGCCACGACCCCCACCGACGGCGAGCCCAGGCGGCGGGAACTGTCGATCCTGCTCTGCGGAGCGTTCCTGCGCGGCGCCGGGCTCGAATGGTACGAACGCGGCGATCTGTGGGCCCGCGTCTGCGCGGACCGCCACCGCCCCACCGACGTCTCCGGCGACCAGGTCGCGGCACTAAGCAAGACCCTCACAGCCTTCCTCCGGGCCGACACCGCACCCGACGGACCGATCTTCGGCCACGGTGGTCGGGCTGCGGCCCAAGCCGCCTGGGTCAGTGCCTTCACCGAGGCCGGCCGGCGGCTCGCGGACGCGAACCGGACGGGCCAACTCCACCGAGGCCTACGCGAAGTCTTGAGCTATCACGTGCTCTTCCACTGGAACCGGCTCGGCCTGCCCGGCCGCCAACAGGCCCTTCTCGCCCACGCCGCCCGCCAGGCGATCCTCGGACCCAGCCCGGCGAGCACCCATCCGCCGACGCCCGACCCTGCGGGCAGCGTCATCCACGAATGACGAGTCCGCCCTTCGAGGCGTGCGCTCGCGGTTGTACCGCCTGTGGACAACCGGACGTAGACGTCCGCATCCATCCATATCGTCATGCTATGAACGAACGAATGGATGTCGCGGAGCGACGGACGGTCTGCGCCTACCCCGGCTGCGGTGAGCCGGCCGCGCCGCCGCCAGCGACCGGCGGACCCGCACCGCGGTACTGCGCACGGCCAGACCACACAGCGCAGACAGCGTTTCGCGCGCGCCGGTCTCGCAAGGCGCCCGTCGGCGCGCAGGCTGAGCTGGTCGAGGCCGGTGATCGGCCGGCGAGCCTCGCGGGCGCTTCCCTGCGGGCCACGGTCGACCGGCTCGCCGAGCTGCTCGGCGAGTTCGAGGCCGCCGCCGGCGCGGCCAGAGAGCTGCTCGGGACCGCGACCGACCCGGAAGCCGTCGCCGCCGAACTCGCCGCCGTGCGGGCCGAGGCGTTGAAAACCGTCGCGAACGCCGAGGTCGGCCTGGCCGGCGAGCAGCAGGCCCGGCTGACCGCCGAGGACGCCGCAGCCGAGATGCAGGCCGAGCTCGAACGTGCCCGCGCCGACGCCGCCCAGGCCCGCCAGGAAGCCGCCGCGGCAGCCGCGCAGGCGGCGGAGCAGACGCGACGGGCGCAGGAAGCCGACGACCGCGCCGGCGACGCCATCCGACGGGCACAGGTCGCGGACGCTGCACGTGCGGCTGCCGAGGCCAGCCGCGACCAGGCGCAGCGTGCCGGCGAGGCCGCCATCCACCGTGCAGAGATCGCCGAGACCGAGGCCGCGCACCTAAGGACCGACCTCGACCGGGCCATGGAACGCGTCACCGCCGCCGAAGCCGGCCGCGACCAGGCCCACCGCGCACGCATGGACGCCGACCGGCAGCTCGCATCAGCCCGCGCGGACGAGTCCACCGCCCGCCAGAGCGCCGAAATCGCCCAACTGCGCGCCGCCACCACCGAACAGCTCCTGACCGCCGCCCGCGAGACCGCCGCCGCCCAGCAAGCCCGCGCCGACCAGGCCGTCACCCACCTGGAAGCCGCCCGCACCGAGGTCCGTGAGGCGGTCGAACGTGCCGCTCGTGCCGATGCGGCCCGCCAGGCCGCGGAGCAGTCGCGGGACGCCGCACTCGACGAGCTCGCCACGATCAATTTGCAGGCTGATCCGCAGATGATCGGCGAGCCGCGAGACTCATCAGGCTCCTGACCACGTGTTCTGTCCGCCGGCGGCGATGGCGCACCGCAACAACAGCGGAGTCGTTGCTGCGGCCGGGGGACGAGTCGGAGGAGAACTGGCCGAACGGTGATCAGGCGACGACATGGCGACGCTCCGATCAGCGGCAGGAATGGCTCCGGCACCACTGCCAACCGCGCGGGTAGCTACCGACTGGCCACGGACTTCATCCGCTGGCCGCGCCGGGCGGCGAAGCCCTCACAGTGGGCCACTAAGCTGAGTAAATCGCTGACTGGATGATGGTCGTCTCGCTACCCTGAGAGAGGGTGGGGAGGCGATCGTGGCTTCAGGTTCCGGGTCTTCGGAATGGCAGCGCCAGATGGCGGAGCAGCGTCGACGTCAGGCGGCGACTGATCGACAGGCCGCGCGGGAGGCGGAGCAGGCCCGCAAGCAGGCGTTCGAGGCTGGCCGCCGGCAGGAGGCCGCCGATATGACCGCTGCCCTCGAACAGAAGGTGCATGAGCTCAACAGCATTCATACGGCCGCTCTGAGCGCGCCGAATCCGGCAGTAGATTTCGGCGCGTTGAAGCGTGGCCTTGTTTTGCCGGGTCTTGATCTAGGAAATGATGCGAGACCGTTGCCATCGCCGAACTGGGCACAGTTCGAGCCACGTTCGCCGGGTCAGATCGGGAAGATCCTCGGTGGTCAGTCTCGCTATGCCGCCCGTTACGCCGAGGCGGAGCTGGCTTTCTCGAAGGCGATGGACGAGCACGCCGAGGATGAGGCGGCACGGCAGGTACGAGTCGCGGCCGCTCGACGCGCCCACGCCGCGCGGGTTTCAGCACTCAGAGCGGAGATTGAGAGGCACAACGCCGGAGTCGACCAGTTCGCCGCAGCAGTGAGAAACCGCGATCGCCACGCGGTCAGCGACTATTTCCAGATGATGGTGGACAGGGTCAAGGGCCCCGGCGGATTTCCGGTGCGACGGAGAGCTGGATTCGTACCCGAGTCGTCGCTCCTGGCGATTGAATGGTACCTCCCGGGACCGGATATCGTGCCGACAAAGAAATCGTTCAACTGGGTCAAATCTAGAGATGAGTTCTCTGAGTCCAAGCGGCCTGCCGAGGACATAAGAAAGATCTACCAGCAGTTGACGGCGCAGGTGGCGTTGCGTGCCCTGCACCTCGCCTTCCGAAGCGATCCGCTGCGTATCGCCGACGCTGTCGTGTTCAACGGGATGGTACAAACCATTGATCCCGTGACCGGCCAGGACATCGAGCCGTGTCTCATCACATTGCGTGCGACTCGCGAGCAGTTCGAGCCGCTTAAGATCGAGAGTCTTGATCCGGTCAAGTGTGTGCGCAAGTATTTTGCGGCGGACGTCTCGGTTCACCCCGACGAACTGGTGCCAGTAACTCCCGTCATGGAGTTCAAGATGGCTGACCCCAGAGTCATCGACCCGATCGACATCATCAGCCGGATCGACACGCGGCCGAATCTTCTGGAGCTGACGCCAAAGGATTTTGAACACTTTATCCAAAACCTGTTCACGAAGATGAAATTTGATACGCAGGTTTTCAAGGCGGACGGTGATGGCGGCGTCGACTGTGTCGCGTATGACCCCACGCCAATCCGCGGCGGTAAATACGTCATCCAGGTCAAGCTGTATAGGAAGACGGTCCCGCCAACGGCTGTTCGTGACCTCTACGGGACCATGCAGCACGAGGGTGCGAAGAGTGGGATTCTGATCACGACGAGTGGCTATGGCCCTAGCAGTTACGAATTCGCGAGTGGGAAGCCCCTGGAGCTCATCGACGGAACAGGTCTGCTTGCGATCTGCCATGAGCACGGAATCCCCGCGAGGATTGTCCGGTGAATTAAAAGCTGCGAATTTGCAGCGTGCCGGTGTCGGAGGTCTCGCAAAGACTGTCGGATGGTCATGCCGGTCGCGGCGGTCCGACTTTAGTCTTTGAAAGAAATCCCTTGGCAGGATGGGCCGGATGGTCACCCATTAGATCTGGACGGTCTCGAATGTCCAGTCGCTACCTGGCAATCATGCAGAGGCCCATGCTGGTACCTCGCGCGCGGCGAGTAAACGGACTGGCACTCGGCACGTCAACCTCTTGAATTCCTCTCCTTCAGCTGACGGCGAGGCGGTAGGCAAGGACGTTCCGGTGGCCGGCCATGACGATGGTGGCTGTCTCGACAGGTGTATCGCCGGCGTAGTAGGTCCGGTTCATTTCCAGGACTGAGACGCCTGGTGGCAGCGCGAGGGTCTGCACTTCGGCGGGGGTGGGTGGTCGGGCGGCGATCTCTTCGGTGACGGAGTCGATCCTCAGGCCGATTGCGTCGAAGCGGGCGACGACGCCGACGGCGGCGCCGGCCTCGGGCAGTTCGATCGGGGTTCCAGAGGTGAGGGCTGCGGGTTCCCAGGAGACGGCGGTCTGGATGGGTGCTCCGTCGTGGCGGTAGAGGTAGCGGGTGACGATGACGGGCTCGCCGGGTTGGATCGCGAGCCGGGCGGCGATGTGCTCGTCGGCGGTTTCGCGGGTGGTCTCGTGGTCCCAGGTGGGGTGGCCACCGGCGGCTTCGACGGTGCGCGCGAACGGTGAGGTGGGTTCGGCCGAGCTGGCCGGTCGGCGTTGGTAGAAGTCGGTCGCGATTCGGCGGACCGGCTGGCGCGTCTGGACGAAGGTGCCGTGCTGGCCGCGGGTCTCGACGAGTCCTTCGGCTTGGAGCTGGGCGATGGCCCGTCTGATCGTCTCCTGTGCGGCTTGGTAGGTGCGCGCGAGCTCGCGGTGGGGTGGCAGCCGTGAACCGGGTGGATAGTCGCCGGACTCGATCTTTTCGCGGAGTGAGGTGGCGATCCGCGTGTAGGGCGGTCCGTCGGGCGACATGCCCTAGACCATAGCCGCATCCGCTGTCCTGCAGCAGGATTGCATGCCTTAGGGCGCATGGACATGCCTTAAGGCATGGTGTTAGTGTCGGCCGACGCCTCCGGCCGGGGACCCTCGACGGCCGGTTTGCGTACCCGTCAGCCTCGTCGCTTGGTCTGGAGGACGCGATGGCCCGGCCCGCGCCACGCTCCCTGCTCACTCCGAATTCGGTCGGCCCGCCCTCGTCTCCCCGTGATGCGGCCGAGCCTCATCCCGACGCCGACCCACAGTCCGGGCCGCGCCCGGCAGTCGGCTACGTCTGTCTTCCTGGCGATGAGGACCAGATCAACGGCCTGCACCACTGTCTCGACGTCCAGGCTCGGCATGCGGGTCTGGACCTGGTCGAGGTGTTCGTCGACCGGCTGGCGCCCGATGAGGAGATCGCCCGGCCGGGGCTGGCTCTCGCCGTCGCGGAGATCGCCCGTCATCTGGACGCGGTGCTGCTCGTGCCGGACCTGTCGCATCTGCCCACGAGTCGGGAGGGGTGGGCGGCGTGGGAGGAGTGGTTCACCAGCGTGGTGACCGAAGTCCACAGCCTCAGTACGGCTGCTATCCCCACGCAGAATGCGCGTTCCCGGCTGGTCACCGCGGTCCGACGGTCCGGCGACGAGGCTCGCCTGGTCGAGGTCGGGGATGGGCGGCTGACGGCGCGGGGCCAGTTCGAGGTGACGGTCCGGCCCGACGATGACGCCGCCAGCGTGATCGCCGTCCTACGGCAACTTCCGCCCGAAGCGCGATTCGTTGAGTCCTGGGGCGACGTCGACACGACGCTGATCTTCGTGCTTGCACCGCGGCCGGAGCTGCCGGCCGGCTGGGACGGGTTCGACCAAGCGAGGTCACCGGGCCGCTAGGCCGGGAACTGGTCGGCTTCACGGCGGAAGATCTCGGCGCCGAGCTTCACGCTGCGTTGGCTGGCGTGGCGCTTCGCCCGGAGGACGAACAGGTCTTGGCGTGGCTGGCTGTCTGCCCAGGCGGCTGAGCGCGCCCTCACTGCGAGCAGCCTCCTGCGCCGTGCCAGTCCGGCCTGAGTCGACGACCCCGACGAGTTCGCCGGGGCGCGCGATGTGACTGCGGATGGTGCCGCCAATGACAGCTCGCACCTGGTGCGCGGTGCGGTGTCGTTGACGGTGACATGGACGGTGACGCTGGCGGTGACTCGTCGGGACCTTGGACCCCAGTTACCAGCGCCGGCTTCCGGAATCGGCCCGCAGATTCGCACTGCCTAAGTAAGGACCCAACCAGCTTGGTAGGCCGAGATGCCCCCTCCCACCCGCACCGAGCACCGCACTGTCCGACCAGCAGATGACCCTGAAGCTCCGGCCGTCGTCGCGCGCACCGCCGCCGGCCTGTCGACGCATCTGGCGGCCAGAACAGAATCGGCTGACAGAACCGCTGTCCGCGCTGCGCCGACGGCCAGGCCGCGCGACGACGTCGCCGTCGTCCCGCCCTCGGGTCGGCCGCGCGGGTCGCGATGGGGGAGCGGGGAGCTGTGGATCCGGCTGGCGACTGTCGCCGCCGTCGTCACGGTCGCGCTGATCGCTGGCATCGTGTCCTACAGACACATGGCAGGCGTCGCCCGTGAACACGGCGAAGACCACACCACCGCTGCCATCATGCCGATCTCCGTCGACGGACTGATCGTCGCCGCCAGCCTCACCCTGCTCGCCGACAGCCGCGCCGGCCGCCGCCGCTCCCCACTGCCCTACGCCCTACTCACCCTCGCTTCCGCCGCGAGCATCGCCGCCAACGTCATGCACGCCCAACCCGACCTCGCCGCCCGCGTGATTGCCGCGTGGCCCTCGGCCGCGCTGATCGGGTCCTACGAACTCCTCATGAGTCAGATCCGCAAAGCCCGCCCCCGGCCAGACACGACGGCCGGTCGAGGCAGCCCCGGCCCGGAGGGCGCCCGACACTCTGCATCGGGCCGCGATCCGCGGACCGGCTCCTACGGGCGCGTGGAGACCACCGGGATGCAGAGCGCTGCGGGCCAGAACGATCTCCTCGGGCGCCGACACGCGCAGCCCGCATCAACGGACGGACACGCCGGAGACCTGACCGCCCCGAGCCAGCTTGACTCGGCGCCTGTCCCGCGCGCCGACAACGACGCGTACTGGCTGCCGGAAGGCGTCACCCCTTGGCCAGACGACGCTGCCGGGTGGGACGAGGCGCCGGAGCCGATCTCGCGGGCCGTGCTCGACCGGGTCTTGCAGACGTCGCGACGTGGCAGCAAACGTGCCCGCCTCGCCGCCGTCCTGTTGCGCGACATCGCCCCTGACGACCCTCGCACCGACTACGCCCTGGCCCGCGACCTCGCGCCCGCCCTCGACCTCCACGCCGGCACCGCTCGCCGCTACCTGGCCGAATGGCGCCGGCAAGCCACCACCCAGTGCGCCGCCTGAGCGCGGGTGCCGAGGATGCCGACCGAGCCTTGCCTTCCGCGATCAGGACAGCGTCGCGAGGCCTGGGTGGGAGCGAGGGAGTGGGAACGGCAGGGCGGTCTCGTATGCCAGGCCGGATCGCTCGGCGACGGCTCGGCTGCCTCGACTTTTGGATTGGCCCTGACCTGCGGCGATGTCATTCGCGAGGACCCGCGCGTGAAGCGTCCTGTGCACGCTCGTGGCGGGGTCTGTTCTCCTCGCGGTTCGGGGGTGGTCGCGATGACCTCCGCGATGTTGCCGCGGATGACGGGTTTTCTGCGATGGCCTTTTGGGTGCCGTTCGCGGTGTCGGTAGGGATGTGGTCAGTGCGGACCGTGACGTGTCATGGAGACGCCGGGCGGGAGGTGGTCGGTGATGACTGCCTGGACGCCCGCTGGAAGGAGCGGTCGTGCGCAACCCGCTGACTCTTGCCGAGATTGAGGCGCTGCCGGCCGCGGTCGATCTGGTCACTGCCGGCCGCTCGCTCAACCTCGGCCGGACGCTCGCTTACCGCCTCGCCCGCGCCGGGCAGTTCCCGGTCCCGGTTCACCGCCGGGGCGGGGTCTATCGCGTGCACACCGCCGACATCCTCGCCGCGCTTCGCCCCGTTGACTCGGACACGCCGGCGTCTGCGTCCGGGCCGGACGGGTCTGGAGAAGGCCCGGGGCACGGCAGGTCCCGATGAGCCTGCCAGACATGGTGACCAGGCAGCCCGCCGAGCGGGCGACCCCGCCCGGCAAGCCCGTCGGTGGCGCTGCTCCAGCGTGAGCGTGTCCGCACGGGCCTGTCAGGTCGGGAAGCCGCGGAAGACGCCGTCAGGGGCGACGTTGTCGGCGAAGTCATGGAAGTCCATGTTCGCGAGCGACAGGTTGTTCTCGACGCTCCAGAGCTTGGCTGGCACGACGCGAAACCAGCGACCAGGCTCTCGATAGAGATCCACGACGACCAGAGACATCTCCGGATCGCGGACCGTACTGTGGTCGACGAGGAACAGGAAGGTGTGCTGAGCCGGGTACGGCGTCGCCGCCACCTGTGTCACGGTCAGGTCGGCGAACGCCCGGTCGCTGACGAACCACAGGTCCGCAAGAAAGCCATCCGGCGAGGGCTCTCTACTTACGGCTTGGACCGTCGCCCAGGCTGCGTCGTCCGTGAAATCGGCACGCAGGACGAGGGTTCCCGGCGTAGAAGGCAGCGTCAGCACCATTCCAGAATGCCTGCTAGAGACCGAGCGGGGTCTGGGTGCGCGTCGCGCTATTCCATCGCCAGTTGCCCGCCGTGCAGGTCCGCGATGTCCTGGGCCTGGTCGTAGTGGGCGGCGTCGGCGGGGTTGGTGGGGCGGTTGCCCAGTGCGTGGCGGGTGGGGTCGGCCGTGTCGGGCTGGGCGGGGGTGCCGTAGGGCAGGCCGAGGGCGTGGTGGCGGTAGTGCTCGATGCGTCCGGCTGCCTGCTCCCAGCTCATCGCATCGGCGCCGGCATCGTGCGGCCGGGGGCCGAGTAGCGCCGTCAGGTAGTCGGCGGGTTCGGACTGCGCGTGGAGGAGGGCGTCCGTGACTTGGCGGTCAAGCGCGGCTTCGACGCGGCGCAGTCTGTTTTCCAACTCCGCCCTTTCCCCCTGGGCCAATCGCCGGGCCGTGCCGCTATCGGCCGCCATAGCCAAGCCGGGGGCGGCGTGGTCGGCGGTGCGGGTGAGTGCCGTGGTGAGGCTGCGGCGTTCGGTGGCGAGGTCGTGGGTGGGGTGGGTGGCGAGGTGGGTGGTTTCGGCGCGGGTGAGCAGGTCGAAGGTGGTGTTCCATTCGTGCTGGGCGGTGGTGGGGGCGGGTAGGTCGTAGAGCGTCGGGTCGATCCCGGCGTGGTGGCAGAGGTCGGTGACGCGGTGGTCGAGGATCGCTGCCGCGGTCTGGATGTCGTGGATCGGGCCTTGGCGGAGGGTGGCGGCGAGGTCGGCCGGTGGGTGGCCGGCGTCGAGGAGGGCGTGTAGACCGGCGATGGCCCGCTGGCGGGGCACGGTCTGGCCGGGGCCTGTGAACCCTGCCCGGACGGGGTCGGGAAAGGTTGCGGCCCAGGCGTCCGCGAGGTGGACGGCTTGGTCGTGGAGCTGGAGCCAGGGGTCGTGTGCCCGGTCGTGGGGGGTGGCGCCGGGCGGTGGGCCGGCTGTCCAGCTGGGGGCGGCGGGCTTGTGGCGGGCGTGGTAGACGGCGAGTCCGCCGGCCGCGGCGTCCCAGATCGCGCGCTGCGGCCCGGCTGTGGGCCGGGGGCCGATCCGGTCGACGAGTCCATCCGGTGGGTCGGCGAGGGCGGCGGTGCGGATGGCGGCTTCGGCGGCGAGTTCGGCGCGGCGGAGCACGACCTGCCACGGCGGACGGCTGAGGGCCTGGCCGTTGCCGTATGCGTGGTCGGCGGTCGCGGCCGATCGCGCCTCTGGCCCGGCCACGCCGGTCTGGGCGTCGGCTGGCTTGTTCGGCGCGCAGTGTGCCGGGCGGCTCGGGGTGGCTCGCGGCTGTGGCTCGACCGGCGTGGCCCGGCTCGGCTCGGCTGGCGCGTTCGGCGCGGTGCGGCTCGGCTCGAACGGCGCGTTCGGCGCGGTCTGGCGCGACGGGCCAGGGGTGCGCGCCGCGCCGGGCCGGGCGGGGCGCGTTGTCGTCGGCGCGATCGCCGTCGGCCGGCGCGCGCCGAGGCGCGGCTGCGGGATCCGCTGGGAGAGGCGCAGGGCGGTGAGCTGGGCGAGGGTGTGGGTGGCGCGGAGCTGGTGGGCGGCGGTGGCGATCGGGTCGTGGGCGGCAGCGGTGTGTTCGGGTTCGGAGTGTTGGAGGTGGGCGGCGAGCCGGCTGATCGGGTCGAGCGGCCCCGCGGTCGCGGGGAGCCAGTTTTCGTCGTCGTCGCGGGCGGTGAGGTCGTCGCGGCGGATGAGGTAGGCCGCGAGGTCGGTGCGGGCGCGCGACAGCATGACGTAGAGGCCGGCGCGTGAGGTGTCGTCGGTGACGAGGGCGCGGGCGGTGTCCATCGTCGAGCCCTGTGCTTTCGCCGCGGTCAGGGCGTAGGCGTGGGCGAGGCCGCCGTCGCGGCCATCGTCGAACTGGTGGGTCAGGTAGGTCCACGGCACGACGACGGTGCCTTTGGACGGGAAGTAGACCGTCACTGTCTGGGCCGCCGGGGTGTCAGGTGTCACGCGTCGTTCTAGGTGGGCACGGCGAGGCGGGTCGGCGCCATCGTGCGTGGGCATGTGCCAACTGTGATCTTGTGGTGGGTTTCTTGTTGGTGCGCGACGACAGGGTGAGCACGTCGGAAATGGCGACGGCCCTCCCCTGATCACCTTGGCCGGTTCGGGGAGGGCCGTGCGAGGCGCGCGGAGGCGCTGGTGTTCACCGTAGACGTGGATCTGGTCGAGGTCGAACGGCGGTTGGCGGTGGGTGGCTTGACCTGTCCGGGGTGCGGGAGTGGTCTGGCTGGCTGGGGGTGGGCGCGGGTGCGCCGGGTGCGGGGGATCGACGGGGAGATCCGGCCGCGGCGGGGGCGGTGTTCGGGCTGTCTGGTGACGCATGTGCTGCTGCCGGTGTCGTGCCTGGCGCGGCGGGCGGACGCGGTGGCGGTGATCGGTGAGGCGGTCGGGCTCGCGGCCGGGGGGATGGGGGTGCGCCGGGTCGCGGCGGCGGTTGGCCGGGCGCCCTCGACAGTGCGGGGCTGGCTTGGCCGGCTGACCGGGCGGGCGCCGCGGCTGCGGGCGGCGCTGGCGGTGCGGCTGCGGGCGGTGGCCGTCGACCCCCGGGTCCTGGAGATCGGCGGTGGGCTGTTCGCGGGTCTGGTGGCGCTGGTCGTCGCGGTACGCGACGCGGCGGCGGGCCGCTGGGCGGTGCCCACGTTGTCGGCCTGGGAGTTGGTGTCGTTCGTGACGGCCGGCGGTCTGCTTCTGCCTGCGTTCGCCCCCGAGTCGATCAACACGGGTCCGCGTCTGCCCACCTGGTGATCGTTCCGCAAGGCTGTTGATGTTGCTGTCAACCGTCTTGTGGAGGTGGTGGATGTCGGTGTCGGACGCCGAGATGGCGCGGCGGGCGGAGCGGGCGCGTGCGGTGGGCCTGTTCCGCTACGGGCTGGTGCGGGAGGCGGCGGACCCGGGGCTCTCGGCGCGGGCGCGGGGCCGGCTGGTGCGCCAGTTGGCGGCTGGGGAGCATGCCGGGCCGGACGGGACGCCGGTGCGGGTGTCGCGCAAGACGCTTGACCGGTGGATCCGGGCGTGGCGGGTCGGGGGGTTCGACGCGCTGGTGCCCGCGCCCAGGCGGGTGGAGGCGCGCACCCCGGCCGAGGTGTTGGCGTTGGCCGCCGCGCTCAAGCGGGAGAACCCGGCGCGCACCGCGGCGCAGGTCGGGCGGCTACTGCGCGCGAGTTCGGGGTGGGCGCCGTCGGACCGCACGCTGCAGCGGCATTTCGAAGCCCTGGAGCTCAATACCCGGCCCGACGGGACGGCGCCGGCGGCGTTCGGCCGGTTCGAGGCCGATCGTCCCAACGACCTGTGGATCGGGGATGCGTTGCACGGGCCGCCGGTCGCCGGCCGCAAGACCTACCTTTTCGCTTTCATTGACGACCGTTCCAGGGCGCTGGTGGGCTACCGGTTCGGCTATGCCGAGGACTCCGTCCGTCTCGCGGTAGCGTTGCGGTGGGCGCTGGCCTCGCGCGGTGTTCCCGCCGCTGTCTACGTGGATAACGGCTCGGCGTTCGTGGACGCGGCGCTGCGCCGGGCCTGCGCAGTCCTCGGGATCAGACTCATACATTCCACCCCGGGCCGGCCCGAGGGCCGGGGGAAAATCGAACGTTTCTTCGAGACTGTTCGGGGCGAGTTCCTCGTCGAGATCGCCCCGGTCGGCACCCATGTGTTCGGTGACCTGTCGGCGTTGAACAACGCGTTCACCGCCTGGGTGGAGACGGTCTATCACCGCCGGGTGCATTCCGAAACACAGATGGCGCCGCTGGCCCGCTTCGAGGCCGGCGGCCCGTTCACCCATCCCAGCGACGCCGCCCTGGCCGAGGCGTTCAAGTGGGAGGAACACCGCAAGGTCCGCAAGACCGCGACGATCTCCCTGCACGGCAACACCTACCAGGTCGAACCGCACCTCGTCGGGCGCACCGTCGCCGCCGTCTACGACCCGTTCGACCTGTCACACGTCGAGATCCGCTGGCAGGGCCGCCCCGCCGGGGTCGCGATCCCCGCCGTGATCGGCCGCCACGCGCACCCGAAAGCCCGCCCCGAGACCCCGCCCACCCCACCACCGGCGGCGACCGGCATCGACTACGTCGACCTGCTCACCGCCGCCCACGACACCGAGCTCGCCGCCGCGACCATCAGCTACGCGGCGGCCACCGCCCCCACCGGCCAGGACACCCCGTGACCGGCGCCCACCTCGACGACGCCCTCGCCCTCGCGCACCGCGCCGCCGACCTCGCCCACGCCGCCGCCACCCTCGCCGACCCCTACCACACCGACGACCAGCTCCTCATCGCCGAAACCGTCCTGACCACCGCCCTCGCCGTCGAACGCCTCGCCACCACCCTCATCGACCAGTGCATCGAGGACCCAAACCCCGACCAGGAAGGACCCAGCCGGTGAGCATCGACCGGATGCAGGCCCACTACGGCTTCACCCGCATGCCCTTCGGCCGCGACCTACCCATCTCCGCGCTGCACCGCCACCGCGCCCACAACGAGGCCGTCGCCCGTATCGGCTGGCTCATCCACACCCACGGCCTCGGCGTACTCACCGGCGAGGTCGGCGCCGGCAAGACCGCCGCCACCCGCGCCGCCACCGCCACCCTCGACCCGTCGCGG
This sequence comes from Pseudofrankia sp. DC12, assembly GCF_000966285.1. NCBI lineage: Bacteria > Bacillati > Actinomycetota > Actinomycetes > Frankiales > Frankiaceae > Pseudofrankia > Pseudofrankia sp. DC12. The sequence goes on along the minus strand of NZ_KQ031391.1, from coordinate 3,006,187 downwards.
AACACCGTCGTCTACCTGCCCAACCCCGCCGTCGGCGTCCGCGGCATCCACAACGCCATCGTCACCGCCCTCGGCGTCACCCCCCGCTTCCACCACGCCACCCTCGTCCCCCAGACCGCCGACGCCCTCGCCGCCGAAACCACCGAACGCGGCCGCCACGTCATCCTGATCATCGACGAGGCCCACCTCCTCGACACCACCCAACTCGAGGCCGTCCGCATGATCACCAACGCCGACATGGACTCCGCAAGCCCCCTGACCTGCCTCCTGATCGGCCAGCCCACCCTGCGGCGCCGCCTCAAACTCGGCGACATGGCCGCCCTCGACCAGCGCATCACCCTGCGCTACACCATGCCCGGCCTCGACCCCGACGAGACCCGCGCCTACATCACCCACCACGTCCGCTTCGCCGGCCGCTCCGACACCCTGTTCTCCGACGACGCCATCGACCTCATCCACACCACCGCCCGCGGCCTGCCCCGCGCCGTCAACAACCTCGCCATCCAAGCCCTCATCGCCACCTACGCCCAGAACAAGACCATCGTCGACCACGCCGCCGCCCGCACCGCCATCACCGAGGTCACCACCGAATGATCACAAAGGCGGCGACAAGCTGAGCACCACGACGACAACCCGAGCACCAAGGCCCCGCCGGCACCCCGCCGACGGGGCCTTCCTCATCCAAGATCATGCCCACCGTCAACGACGCCATCATGGACATCCAGCGCGGCGCCTAACATCAGGGTCGAGGTGGATGGCGGTGATGACGCCGATGGTGCCGGTGCGGATGTAGGCCGAGCCGGGCCGGCCGGTGGGGATAAGGGTGTGGCCGGTCTGGGTGAGGGTCACGACCTCGTCGCCTACCTGGAAGTCTCGGCCTGCGACCGTGAGGGCCGGGCCGGTGAGGGTGCCGTCGGCGGTCAGGAGTGTGCGGGCGGCGCGGTTGAGCGCTTCGACATCGCGGTGGCGTTCAGCCATCAGGTGCGTGCTGATCGGCTTCGGTGGCCGGAGCGGCGGAGGCCGGCTACCGTCCGGACCGGGCCCGCCGTCGGCTGGCGGTGGTGGGGTGGCGTCGAGCTGGCGGCGGCGTTCGGCGTACCAGTCGGCGACGGCCTGGGTGAACAGCGCGTCGGGGTCGTCGACCAGGTGGATCTTCCCGGCTGTGGCGAGCCGGTCGAGGGCGGCGATCGGGGTGCCGGTTTCGGCGCGCAGCGCGTCGAGCGCGGCGCGGATCGCCGCCATGCCGGCGCCGGCCTGGCGGTGCACCGTCGTCAGGGTCGGGACGTCGGGGGTCGTCTCGACGAGGTGGCCGAACCAGCCTCCGGCGGTGACCGATCCGAGCTGCGCCGGGTCACCAAGCAGGATCACCACGGTTCCGGTTCGGGCCGCGTAGTCGAGGAGGCGTTCGGCGTCGCGGGTCCCTACCTGGGTCGCCTCATCCACGATCAGCACCGAGCCGGCCGGCCAGGCGTCGGCGAGGGTGCGGGCGGGGTCGGCGTCGACGTGGTCCAGGAGGGTCAGCCAGCTCGCGACGACCCGCGCCGGGACACCGATCCGGTCGGCCAGCTCCTCAGCCTGACGGCCGCCGTGCGCGGTCGCGAACACCGGGTGGCCCTCGGCGTGGAGGATTGCGGTCAGGACACGCATCGCCTCGGTCTTGCCCGTCCCGGCGGCGCCGACGGCGAGGCGGACCAGGTCCTGGTCGGCGAGCAGCCGGCGCACCAGCTCGGCCTGCTCCGCGGACAGCACCGGCCCGGCGCTCCCAGCGTCGGGCGCGCCAGTCGCGCCGCGCCGGTCCGGGACAGCCGGCCGGGCCGAGCCGGTAGAGCCGCGGGTGGCGGCCACGAACGCGTCAACGATCCGAGGGCTGGCCAGAACGTGGGGCGCGGCGCCGGCGGCGACCCGACCGTGGCGGACCAACGCGAAAAGCCGCTGCTCGGCGTCGAGCATGTCTTCGACGGTGTAGAGCGGTTCCGGTTCCTGACGGCGCCGTTGGCCTGGCGATGTGGCCCGCAGGTGCACGACTCGCCGGTCGGCGAGGAACCGGTCGGCGAGCCGGTCGATCGCCTCGCCGTCGAGGCGATCTCGGCCCCACGCGGCGATCTGGCGGACGGTCTCGCGGCGGCCGAACGTCGTCGCCTTCTCCGTCGATCCCGCCGGACCTGCCAGCAGCGTGAACAGCTCGGCGAGGTCGTCGTCGCCGATCGCTGGCGGCCGGTGCTCGCCACCCGCGGCAAGCTGGCGGACCTGGCCGACGGTCCAGCCGGCCGCTTCCAGCCGCTCGACCTGCAGCCGGCGGACCGTCTCGTCGGCCAGCACCGTCTTCGGCGCCCGGGAGCCGCGCTGCGCGGCGGTCATCGTCGCCCCTGACGGCTCGAGCCCGCCGGCGACGAGCTGCGCGAACTCCTCCATCACCTCCCTATGGCGGGTCGAGAACGCCGCCAGCAGATCGGCGGGGAAAGCCGCCAGCTCCGCGACTCCGTTGCGGACCGGCCCCCACTCCAGGCCGCGGCGCGCGGCGAGTTCGCGGCGCAGCACCGTCGCGCCGACGAACCCCGCCGTACGGACCTGGGAGAGAAACGCTTCTCCGTCGACGGCCCGCCACTCCCAGCCCGACGCGCCTGGCTCGTCGTCGCCTGCGGCCACGACCACGGCGTTGATCACAATGTTGTGGACGTGCAGGTGCGCCTCGACGCTGCGCGAGACGTCATGCAGATACGACGCCACCGCCAGGCCCCGCGACGGCCGGTTGTGCCCGTGGACCTTCCCGAAAGCGGCATGGCGCTCCAGGTAGCCGATCGTCGCGTCGACCGCCGCGTCCAGCGCGGCCGCCACATCCGCCCGCAGCGCCTCATCGCCGAACGCCCACAGCAGACTGACCGACTTCGGCGCCGCGCAGACCACGTCGAAACCCAGCACCGCCGCCGGCGCCACCCGCGCCGCGACCCACCGCTGAACCTCGTCACGGCGAACCCGCCACCACCCATCCGCGCCCTTCACCCCGACCAGACCATCCGCAGCCGCATCGGCCTGCCGGGCCGTCGCGGGTTGCCCGGTTGCACGGGCGTCCTCGGCGCCTCCCGCCGCGTCCGGCGATCCCTCGTCGTCGCCGACGGCGGCCTGACCGGCGTGGGCAGCTGTCTTCTTGACGAGGGAACGCAGGTAGGTCGCGCTGACTCCGGCCAGCGCGGATGCCTGCGTCAACGTCAACAGCTCGCCACCCTCACCCGACCCAGCGCCACCTGTGGCCGCGGTCGCGGTCGCTTCCCGGGCGGACAGCGCCCGCGCCGCCGACCCTGCTGCCGTCAGCAAGCGCCGACCTGACACCGCATGCCGGCCCTCCAACAGCCGGCTCAATGCCTCGGACGAGACCTCGCCACGCAGCCCGACCAGCTCCGCGAGCTGCCCCCGCGCCAGGCCCGACGCCCGGTTGTAATAGCCCGACAGCCCAGCCGCCGCCCCAGGCTGACCGCCCTCCACCTAAGCGACGACCGCCCGCACCGCCCGCCCAAGATCCCCCGGCGACCTGGGCCGCACCCGCAACATCCGCGCAGTCGCGATCACCAGGCACCACCCGCCTGGACGGGCTGACGACGAGACGGACGAGGAGCGGGAGAGCGGTGATCGCGGCCAGGCATAGGGACGCTCCGATCAGTGGCAACAGCGGTCCCGGCATCACCGGAACTCGCGGGTTACCACCGACCTTGAAGACCGACGTCATCGCCAAGGCCATCGCGAACGACACCGCGAGCGCCATCGCGTCGCACCCGGTCACTACGACTGTCACCACGAGGGTCATCGCGGACGGCATCCGTGCAGCTGGCGGCCAGGCCTGGCTCTGTCGACCGGGCCGGGACACCCTGCTTAGCCGGCGCCCGGGATGGAGGCGACATCCGCCTGACGACCGCGCGGTCACCGATCACGGTCGGAGCGGGCGCGGTGACGTGCTCGCTGCCGCGCCGCCGACTCCGGCTGGCGGACCGACTGCCGCCGGCTTGCCGTCCGGGGCTGGTGAGGGGGCGGTCAGGCCTGCAGTGCTGCGCGGACGTCCATGAGGGCGAACCCGAGAAGGTTCAGACCGGGCCAGTCGACCGGACTCTCGGCGCGTGGATCGCTGGCAGCCACGCCAATGCCCCAGACCGCGTCCTGCGGGCTGGCCTCGACGAGGACATCGTCGCTGGTGGCGAGCAGGAAGCCGCGTAGTCGGTCCTGTTGTCCGAACTTCGCGAGGTTCCCCGCTACGACGATGTCGTAGCGGTGCCGCTCCCAGGTCGCCTCGTCGAAACCAGCCACGCGGCGGCCGAGCGCCTTTACCCGGCCCGGGTCCGGCGCGGCGAGGATCGCCTGCGCGGTCTCCTCGTCGCCGAACAGCCGGGCCTTGCCCGCCATCATGAAATGCTCCGCCGTGGCATACCGCTGCCCCTCGACGGTGAAAGCCGAGGCAAACCACTGGCTCAGACAGCTCGCCCCGACCCCACCACCAGCCAGCGGCCGATGACCCCAGAAGAATCGAAACGACAACGCCACACCATCAAGCTCCGCCTGGACCAGATCCTCCACAGCACGCGGACGCCCGAGCGACCCCAAAGGCACCGGCTCTCGCGGCTCACTGATCACGAGCACGATCCTTCCACGAGTCTGGGCCCAGCCTCACCTACTTTTCCCGACCACCAAGAGTCCTCCGCACCGACAGCCACTGCCTGCGGCCACCAGCCCACGGACACCCTGGAACGGAACCCCGCATCCAAGATCGAGAGCCGGGCCCATCTGCTCCGGCACAGATGGCGCTTGTGGCTCCGCCACAAGCGCCCAGGCCGCTCCGCCAAGCACGGAAGGCCTCCGCCCCAACCCTAAGGAGTGTGGCGAATGGGCTGCCGCGCTTGGCGCAAACGGGTCGGCGCATGCTGCCGACTCACTCGATTTGGAGATCAAGAGCCGGACGGCACGGGCCGCGCCGCGCGACGGCTGAGCACGGCCCTGGCGGGCCGTGCTCGCCGGCGCGTCGCCCGCTATACAGATACCTGATTCGGGAAGCCTACCCGGAACACCGCTTTAAAAGCCCTTCTGCTATCTTGACGAGCCGACGCATCTGCCGCGCTAGGGTGGCGCAGAGTTCCAATCCGGGGGAAACATGGCCATCGAACTCGGCTTCGTTAGCACACTCACGCAAGCGGCCGCCAGGCTTCTTGGCTTGTCGAAAGGGGCCAGACAACGCCGCGATGTTATGCAATACACGAAACTTTACGCGACCCTTAAGAAAGAAGACGGGCTCGAGATAGCGGCCCAAAATATCGCCGCACTTCTTGGACTGACAACCCGGCAGCTCTTGAATCGAGAGACGATCGCAGCAAAACGCACATATCAGTGGGGAAGTCTGGTCGCAGCCATCTTCCTCGACCTCATTATCGCAAGTCCAATCATGTGGCTCTTCCCGCCCAACAAGTGGTGGAAGCTTCTCATCATCGCCGTGATCGTCGGCATAGCAATACTCATCCTCGGCGCCGGAATCTCGACCGTCCGAAAGCAGCCGACGTTGGACGAGATCGCTCAAGTTTCTCCAGCCCAGAACGGCGCAACCGCAGGGTAACCAGGCCGAGAGATGCGGCCGACCACCTCAGGTTCATCGAAGTGACATGCTGCTGCGCCGCTTCCGTTCCTCGGCGCTGGCGCGCCTGCGGTACGGGTCGGCTTGCCAACGAAGATCGTCGGTCACCTCTGGAGTTGGAGGCGATCTGACAGCAACCTGACAGCCAAGCCGCCGGACGAACGTCGGCCACCTGGGCCACGGGCACACGGCCTGCGGCCAGCCACGCGGAGACCGCCAGCTCCCGCCGGGCGGCATCCAGATACGCCACCGAGCGTCCGACCCGTGCAACAACGGGCGCCCCGGCGAGCCGGAACACCGCATGCTCACCCAGCCGCATCAACACCGCGTCGACCGGATCGAGACTGGCCAACCCGCAGGCGTCCGCCAGGACTCGGGTCGCATTCGCCTCGTCCAGCGGGGCCGCCGACGTAAGCCCGTCTACCTGCCCGTCGTCGGCTCCAGCCACCCGCCGAACGCTAGCGGACCACCCGACAACATGTAGCCCAGACGAGCGAACGCCCAGGTCCGCACAGCCACCGGCACGGCGTCACCCGCGTGCGACTAGCAGCGAGGCCCGCAGCCTGCCGAATTGCTCGGTTTGGGATCAAGGGAACTGCGGCGCCGAGACCGCGCCGCGCGACGGCTGCGCGTGGCGCTGGCGCGCCATGCTCGCCGGCGCGTCGCGACTGGAACGTTATTCCCAGCGCCCCAAATGCGCGTATCCTCCGCGGAAGCGCAGCAGACTACTCGAGGCCGGGGGCTCAGAGTGCGAAACCGGACAGTTCCTGCCGTCACTATCGTGTTGGCCGCTGTAACGGGTCTGTTAACCAACATATGGACCTCCAACGAAAGTTCCGTGTGGCTCATTGCGGCGACGGTTATCGTGCTGCTCGGTTCGGTCCTCTCCCAGGGCCTCGCGAAGATCGCACTGCGTGTTGATCGGCTACGCTAGGTAGCGAGGTACTGGACGGCTCTATTACGGTCGCGGCCAATCTCCTGCACAGTTTCCTTGATCTTGGTGACGCCGTGGAGGCGTAGTAGGCCGAGCGCGAGATTGCGGAGGATCGCGAGATTGTGCGGGCCGTTTTCTTGGTGGGCTTGGCAGGCATCTTCCCGCCAGGTGGTGTCGCGGACGTAATGGACACGGTTCTCTATGCCCCAGTGCATTCGGACGTGGGTGTGGATAGCGTCCGGAGCGGCGCGCTCACCGCGCAGGCTGGTGACAATGAAGGCGTATTCCTTGCTGAGACGGGCGCCGGTGAGATCGAATTCTTCGCGGCAGATGACGGCTATTGTTCGGGCCCGTGGGAAACGGATGTCATCCACGGGTCGCGTCCAAGTCGTCCAGCGCTTGATACTTCCGCGGGAGCATTCCTCGACCTCATGCCCCGGTGTTTTCTGAATAACCGGCAGGAGGCGATCGAAGATTTGCTGGAAGAGCTTCGGCTGGTTCCCCTTGACAGTGAACACGTAGTCGATTCGTTTTTTCCAGAGTAGGATCGCGGTTTTGACCTGCGTGTGCGCGGCGTCTGCGGTGATGACGGTTCGGCCGCGCTCGTGTTTGATGTTTTTGAGTAGGTTCGCGACCTGGGTGATCTCGTTGGTATCCGCGGGGACCTTGGTCTGGGCGATGACGACCCCCTGGTTGTGAGTCATGGCAGAGAACAGCGTGAACTGCTGGTTCTCCGTGCTCCAAGCGCCGCGCAAGACCTTACCGTCCAGGGCGATCACCAGATCGCCGTTGTGATCGCGGGTCGCTTGTTCGTGCAGCCAGGTGCCGACGACCAGGTCCAGCACATGCGAGTTGACTCCTTTGAGGGTCTCGCGGATGGTGGATTCGCAGGGAACGGTGTAGCAGCCCCGAAAATAGCCGTAGGGCGCGCCGAGTGCGGCGAGGAGCCCTTGGGAGAGGTCGGCCGCCTCGCTTCCGATCTCGCGGTAACACGTGGCGCCAGCGAGCGTCGCGACGGTCGCCGTGGCAAGCACGAACTCGAGGTCGTAAACCCGGCCCCGGGCGTCGCGGAAATCCTTCACAAGACGCAGCATGGCAAGAAGTCGACCGATTTTTTCTTTGCCGGCGTTGTCAAGGCCGCTCGACAAAGCGGCGCCGGTCTGGCATGATGACACTTGGCGGCCTTCTGTCTCGGGGGATTGTTTGTTCGCACTCTCATTGTCCCGATCAGGAGGCCGTCGTTTCGCAACGGCGGCTCTTGTTTTCGTCAATTCAACGGCCATGGCGACTGGGCGCACAGCGGCGGATTTTCGGGTAGGCATTCGTAGCTGCCGATGGCGTCATTTCCGATAGCTCGGAAGCGCGGGCGGCGAGATTCCGGCCGGAAGGAACTGCACCCGCGAGACCCGTCGAAACCTGGACCGAGAGCTCGATCGTGACGATTACTCAGAGCGATAGTTCGCTACCTGGAGTGATCTTCCCTTGGCCCTGGTCCTCTCCGCCTATTACGCCGCCGCAGAGATTCCGCGGGGAAGATTTGAATCCGCTAAGGTTCGGTTGCAGCTGGCGACCAGAGTCTTCCGCGAGACTGAATCAGACTACTATCTTTCTGGCGATCTTCCCTCTGAACTTAGCGATGAGCTGATACCGCCTATCGAACGATCGAGTTCACCTCCGGACGCCAATCAGCTTAGCGGTCTAGCAATGGGCGGACGGTCAACATCTTTTGTGATCTCGGGTGCGCCTGGTGCAGGAAAATCTTTCACGTTGCGGGCGATCGCAGCTCAGCTTGCCCGAAGAACGCTCGTAGAAGAGTCCGCCCCGCTGCCAATCTATGTGGCGGCCCACGGCCTAATTCCGCGAGGCGAGTTTGAAGATGATCTGACTGACTATGTCGCAAAGACGTACGATCTACCGCGTAAGCTAGCGGATTCCTCAACAATGAAAGGGGATAAACTTGTATTGATACTTGACGGTTTGGATGAATCTTCCGATCCGATAAGGCTAATGCAAGAATTTCAAAGCTGGCGCAAGGATCGCCCCGAGGTAATCTGCATTGCCAGCTGCCGATCAAGCGCCATTCCTGCTTTCCAAGACTATTTGACCGATCTTTCAACTATCGAACTCAGCTCTCCAGGTCGAGGAACAGATGGGCGCACCGGGGGAATCGACCAGGGCTATGATCTCGTCCTTCGTGATCGAGAGACTGGGCAAACGTCGATTGCCCAGGTGAAGCGGCGCCCATCGGACAGCGGTTATTTGACGCTTCCTCTTCGAGCGCGGCAGGGGATCTTGTTGGATGCGATGCGGCCGGATAGAAAATATAGCGCAGCAGAGCTCGGCAGCGCGACGGCGCTAACACCACAAGAGACTTCGGAGGCTCTCGACCACCTTGAGAGTGCGGGCCTGATATCGAGGCTTGCCGAGTATGCAGGGGAGCCGAGCTATATGCTCACCGACTCCTCGGAGGCTGACCACCGATGAACTGGAGTGTGTGGGCCGGCCCTGCGCTCGCCTCGGTAATGGGAGGGATGCTCTCGCTATATGAGGTATTCAATGTACGAGGAAAGATGCCGCCATGGGGCGTCCGCATTTGGGTAGTGGCCCGAATCGCCGTGGATGCCGGCGTCGCAGCGGCTGTCTATCCCGCAGCTGCCGCAGTTCTGGCGCATCGATACTCCTGGTGGATGGCTTCGGTAGCGGCGGGGCTCGGTGCTCCGGCATTTCTTAGACTCCAGTTCAATGTAACAGGTAAAGGGCGAGTCGTTCGAGGCATCGGGCCAGAAGCCTTCTATAAGAAAGTAAGGGATGTATGCGACGACAAGATTGACAAGCATATTTCCTCGGCTGACGCCAATTGGCTAATTGGCGTCGCGGCCCCCGCGTTGCAGAAACTGCCAACGGATTACCTTGGCGGAATCAAGCGGTCATGGCGACACATGACTTTCCAGCAGCTCGGTAAAGACCTCGAGCGGCGTCGCCCATTTGAGCGTCTGCCGTGGCCGCCCATTCAGCTGCGTGGCCACCATATCAAGTTCTTCCTGCGTGTGCAAGGACAGGTCGGTGCCCTTCGGGAAGTACTGGCGCAGCAACCCGTTGGTGTTCTCGTTCGAGCCGCGCTGCCACGGTGAGTGCGGGTCGCAGAAATACACGGGAATACCGGTGCGGACGGTGAAATCGGCGTGCCGGGCCATCTCCTTTCCCTGGTCCCAGGTCACCGAGTTCCGCATGAACTCGGGCAGGGTCTCCATCTTCTTGCCCAGCAGGTAGGCGACCTTGTCGGCGTTACGGTCGTACGGTATTCGCACCAACATCACGAACCGGGTCGTGCGCTCGACCAGCGTGGCGATCTGCGACTTGTTGCCCTTCCCGATGATCAGGTCGCCCTCCCAGAAACCGGGGACGGCGCGGTCCTCGGCCTCCTTCGGCCGCTCGCTGATGTTGACCATGCCGACGATCCCGCCCCTGGTCAGGGTGCTGCGCGACCGGTTGACCCGCCTGGCCCGGCCCTTACGCAGCGCGATCTTCAGTTCCGTCCGCAGCTCGCCGCGCGCCTGGAGGTAGAGGCACTCGTAGATTGTTTCGTGGCTCACGCGCATGCTCTCGTCGTCGGGAAAGTCCGTGCGCAGTCTCTCGCTGATCTGCTTCGGCGACCACTTCTCGACCAGGCCGGTGTTCACCGCGTCGTGCAGCTCCTTCGACGCGACGAGTTTCCGTTCCTTCGGGCGGGCGCACATCAGATCACACCGTGCCTGCGCATCCACCGCCCGATACGCCGCGGCACCGCCGTTACGCTCGATCTCCCGGGAGATCCCCGAATGATGACGACCGAGCACAGCGGCGATATACCGAGCCGAACGCTCCTGACTCAACTCCCGCGAGATGACCTCGCGGTCCTCCACCGTCAACCGCTCCCGTACGCCCATCCACCATCCAGCCCCTCGACACCATCGCGATCATCCTATCGGGGCGTCGCTATGACCGTTTGATGCCGCCCTTGTCGACAGGGTGCAAGGATATTTCCGTTTGCGAACGAGAATCTCTGAATCTGAAAGAAGCGCTGAGATAAAATATATCGATAAGCTGGTACCTGGACTCCGGGCAGGCGAGACTGCCTCCTTCAGAACTCTGGCGTTCCATCTCTCGCAAAATGGTGCTCGCGAAGATCTAGATCTCCTCGTCACAATGGGGCGCAACTGGGCCTATTCGGGCGAACAGGCGACCGATCGACATGTGCGCGAATTTTCGAAATCATCGCCGAGCGACCCGCGCAGCGCGGCCGAACTCGCCGAAATAGAGTCAAGTAACGGTGGCCGCCGCAGTCGCCGGGAAACATAGAAGGCCGCGAACTTGGGCGAACATCGATGAGTGGGATCGATCCAGGATCGCGACATGCGGTAGAGGTCGGGCCGTTTGACGCCCACCGGCCTCCTGGTGGACGGGATGCGAGCGGCAGCCAAGCCGGCGGACGACCGTGGACGAGCATTGAGCTGTATGAAGCCGAACCGCCCGTGACCTGCGTCGGCCGGACGTCCATGGACGGCCACGGACAAATTACCAAGATCTCTTTATCCGCGGGTCAAGGACGATGCTGCCGCACCGCTTCCGTTCCTCGGCGCTGGCACGCCTGCGGTACGGGTCGGTTTGCCCTCGAAGATCTGTTCCTACGTCCGCCACGGACGGGCGCCGTCCGCGGTACGGCAGGGTGCGACGGCTGCCAGTGGCACTTCTGTGCCCCGCTCGGTTCCCCATCGTGTGTTGTGCTGATCTAGCTATGACGAGCCCGACCCGGGAGGCTAACGTCGCTACCCTGCGGCCACCGGGGGGATGACGTGGGTTTCTTAGCGGTCATGGCTTTTTCGATCGTCATTTTCGGGCTAGTCGCGTTGGCCCTTGGCCACGTGCACTGGGCCCGCGTCCATAACAGGCGTGCCGCAGGACTCGTCACGGCCGGTGGCGTCGTGGCCTTCATTGTCGTCGGACTCCTCTTACCAAAGAACCCGGCCACAGGCACCGCGGCAAGCGTCACTTCTAATGTGCTGTCGAACAGCCCACGCGCAGTCGCCAGCATCACCACACCTCCCGCCATGAGTGAGACAAGCCAGGACGCGGCGACGCCCCTCCAGACGCAACCAGCTGAGTCGCCGGCTCCGACGCCTTCCGACCTGTCACATACGACAGGCACGTTCGCGCCGCGCACGACTCCGCCTGGTCCTGTCGCCGTGCACACATCAGCGCCAAGGCCCGTCGCAGCACGAGCAACCCAGCCTCCGCCGCCACCTCCCACGAACCCGCCCGCCACCGCGGCGCCGAGATCCGTAGCAGCCGCGCCACCGACTCAGCCAGCAACCCAGGCGCCGCCGCCAGCTCCGGCAAACCCGCCCGCCGCCGCCCCCGCCGCGACTTGCCACCCACTGACCAACGGCGGGAACTGCTATGAGCCGGGCGAGTACTGCCGCAACGCTGACCACGGCGCGCACGGCGTCGCGGGAAATGGCGAGGCGATCGTATGCACCGACAACAACGGCTGGCGGTGGGAGCCCGCATAAGGCCGCCCGGCACGACCCTCCGCGACGCGGTGAGCAGACCGGGCGGCCCGCGGCCGATCGTGCCTGCGGGACCGGGCATCAGAGTTGACAGCCAAGTCGACAGCCGAGCCAGCGGAAGTGACCGGACGCCAACGGATATCGGTGGACGCAACACCCCAGGTGAGCGGACGCTGCGGACGTCCGTCTGCGCCCCTTGATGATCCAAATCAAACTACGGACTAGATGGGCTGCTGCCCAAGTCGATCTCCATGTCTGCCAGCGCTCGACGGGCCGCAAGGGCGTCTGGATGCTGCTCGCCGAGCGACCGGCTGTAGCGATTCAGGACGTCCTTGAACATCGTCCGCGCCGTCGCGTAGTCACCTTGATCCCGCATGACTCCCGCGAGGTCGTACGCGGCGGAAATCGTGTCCGGGTGATCCTCGCCGAGAATCCGGGCGCGTTGGGTCAGCACGTCCTCGAGCATCGTCCGCGCCGTGCCGTAGTCACCCTGATCTCGCACGACTCCTGCAAGGTTCTGCGCCGCGGAGATCGTATCCGGGTGGGCCGCGCCGAGAAGACGACGGGACCGGGTCAGCACATCCTCGAACATCGTCCGCGCTGTGGCATAGTCGCACTGTTCCCACACGACGCCTGCGAGTTCGTGCGCAGCGGCGATCGTTGACGGGTGATCTTCGCCAAGAATCCGACCGGACCGGGTCAGCACGTCCTCGAACATCGTTCGTGCGGTGGCGTAATCTCCCTGATCCCGCACTACAAACCCGACTGCATGCGCGGCAGCGATCGTAGACAAGTGATCCTCGCCAAGAATTCGGCGGCGTCGGGTAAGGATGTCCTCGAACATCGTCCGCGCGGTGGCGTAGTCACCCTGATCCCGCACGACGCGGGCGAGTTCATGCTCGGTAGCAACTGTGGACAGGTGATCTTCGCCGAGAGTCCGTCGAGACCGGGTCAGCACGTCCTCGAACATCGTCCGTGCCGTCGCATAGTCACCTTGATCCCGCACAACGAAGCCGACCGCATGGGCAGCAGCGATCGTTTCTGGGTGATCCTCGCCGAGAATTCGGCGGCGTCGGGCCAGGACGTCCTCGAACATCGTTCGCGCGGTGGCGTAGTCGCCCTGATCCCGCACGACACGCGCGAGTTCATGCGTCGCAGCGATTGTGGACAGGTGATCTTCGCCGAGGACTACCTGGCTCCGAGCTAGGGCGCGCTCGCCTAGCGCGCGGCTGCTCGGGTAGTCGCCACGGTCTCGCAGGTACCGGACAAGCCAGGTGATCATGTCGTGGCTGTCCGCGTCGTTGTCTTCCACCAGCCCGACGGCCAACGCATGGGCGTGCAGCAGGGCGTATCGGGGCCACGCCTCCGGCTGGTCACGCACCTGTGGATGCCCACGAGCGACGAGCCGACGCGACACCGTACGCAACAGCGGCTGCAACTCGACGGGCGTGTCATCCCGCAGTACTCGCGCGACCAGCCGATGCATCACCACGGCCCCCGGTGCCTCGGTTCGACCCACCAACGCCAACGCCAACACCCGACCGACGGTGTCCGCCCACGCGATCCGATCTGCTGCCACGTCATCCAGCGGGGCTGGCAGCATCCCAGCTACGTGCGGCCCGACCAGGTCCAGTGGTATCGGCTCAGGACCAAACTGGGCCAGCAGCCGAGCCAGCATCACCACAGCCGGGTCGCCTAGCTCGTGGAGGATCACTGTCCACGTCGCGGCGACCGGGCGTATGCCGCCTGGCGCGCCCCGGACCATCAGCCGCCGAAGCTCGGTCGCCAGGAGACCCGCGTACTCACCCGACGCCATTGAAGTGGCCGCCAAGAAGGCCCCCGCCTGCTCTACCGCCAGCGGCAGATTCCCAAGCGCCGCAACGATCCGACCCGCGTCCTCGTCACCGATCTGCTCAACGTGCGAGCGCAACAACGCCACTGCATCCACCGACGGCAACACGTCGACCGCGACCGTACGAGCCAGCCCCGACCAGCGGTGATCGCGCGACGTCACCAGAACATGCCCGCCCGACCCCGCGGCCGCCCGCAGCACCCCAAACAGGTCCGCCGGCGCCCCCACGTTGTCCAGGACCAGCAACCAGCGAGAGAACGCACCACCCGACGCCAACGATGCCACGAGTGCTCGGACCGACTCCTCAGCGGACCCAGCCGCCCCAATCCCGACCCGCTCCGCAAGCCGGCTCAGGGCAGCCAACGCCGACGCTGGCTCCTCCGCGGGCACCCACCACACCAATTCGTACTCTGCGCCAAACCGGTAGCAGTACTCGACAGCCAACTGGGTCTTCCCAACCCCACCCAGGCCGTGCAGCGCCACTGGCAGCACGGCGGCCGAACCCGACCCCACCAGCCGCTCCCGCAGCGCAGCCAATTCCTCCTCCCGGCCGGTGAACAGCGGATTTCGTGGCCAGCTCACCTCCCACACCACCCCGCCGGTCGAGCCACCCGCCGGCAACTCATCAGACCCCGCAGCAAGACCCGGATTACCCGGAAACCGCTGACGAGCGACCGCCAGCAACCGCGCCACGCCACCAACGGCGATACCGTGCGCGAGCAGCCCCGAGACCGCCGTCCAGAACACCCGCGGACTCTCAGGACTCCACGGCACATCTGCCACGGCGATCCCGGCCTCCCGCACCACCTGCCGCGCCGACAGCGGATCGGCAAACACCTCAGCAAGCGCAGCGATCTGCCTGTCGGTCAGACCCGTCCCCATGCCACCCCCCAGCAGCCCGAACCGACCCGAAGTACGGACGTCACGCTGCCGAGCAGCATCCCATCTCCCAACACGGCCAGGACATCAGTAAGACCCTTCGGAGTGCCCGACAGACCTCTCGGACATCCGCGGCCGCGGACAGTCGGTGCGACTGGCTTCTCTCGACATGCGGTTCGACCAGTCAGACGAACGCTCTGTGACGACCGCCTTCCTGACCTCCATGCCGCATCTGTAATGCAACGCGGCCGGACGTCCATGGACGCCGGTAGACGGTGCCGAGCCCGTGACCTGCTCCGACGGACGCTGTCGGGCGTCCGTGGACAGGGTTCCGAGAATTACGGAACAGGAGGTTCCGCGCTGCGGTGGACGCTGGCGTTCGGAAGCCCTCCGTGCAGCGATCCTGCTGATAGCGGTCGCAGCGTCCTGGGCGTCGATGGACACGCACGGCGCCGTGACCGGCCAGGCCCCCCGGCGGTGTGGCGTCGGCTCCCTTTGGCCCGCCACATCCAGCCCCGTGTCGGGCGATGTGAAGTCGCCGTGCCGGCTCCGGCCGCTGGCGAGCCCCCCAAGTCCGACAACCTGTCGCGGCGGGCCGCCTCCACAACAGGCTTTGGCACCTCGCACAGAAGATCATTGTGGGCGTGAGGTGGGCGTAGAAGCCCCGGTACGACGCAGTTCGGGCCGGCACTCGACGGGCCGGCCCGAATGCGATCATGCTGCGGGGCAGAGGCTTCCCGGCACCTTTCGGCTCTCGCTGGCATACCGCGACACCCCCGCTGACCAGCGGTTTTCCGACTTGAAAACTGCTATGGGGGCAACCTCATCGTGGGTTCGAATCCCACGCCCTCCGCGTCTGACGTCACGGATCACGCTGGTAGAGAGCATGATCGGGCCGTTCTACCGGCCCGCGTGGACGCTCGCCGTACCCGACCATTCCCGGCCGTAGCCGGCCGTTGCCGAGTAGCTGCGGACAATGCGCGGTCGCGATCATGCTGCCCCCTCCAAGCCCAGCGCGGCGGCGATCCGCAGGCGCGCGGCTTCGTCCTGGCCGACGATGCACTTCGCGTAGACCTGAAGCAGCACCGCGACGAAGTGGCCGGCCCACTCCGCGATCTGCGTCGGCGGAACTCCGGCGTTCAGCCAGGTCGAGACGGCCGCGTGGCGCAGGTCGTAGGGCGTGCCCGCGAGCGGAGATGTCACCTCTGCCGACGTAAGCCAGACCGCTCCGCCCGAACCCGCCGCGCCAGTGCCACCGGCGCGGCTTATAGCCATGCCCGCCGTCACCGACGGCACAAGATCTACACCTCCTGAATGCTTACCGGACGAGGTCGGGGTTGCAGCCGGCCGCCAGCGTTCGACGGAGCCGGAACCGGGCGCCCGCTGCGTGCAGGGCACGGCGTAGCAGGATCTCCGGCTCGGTGTCGATGTTGCGGCGACCCCGCAGCCCGGCGGCTGCCGGTGTCGAGACCCACCTTTCGGACACGTTCCGATCCTTCCACGGGCCATCTGAGCCGACCTGTCGGACCCGTCCGCTACCGTCCTCTCTACCGAGGAGGCCACCATGGAGAGCACGGAGGAAGCCGCACAGGTCGGGCACGCCGAGCTCAGCAGTCGTGCGGGCAGCGGTCACGTTGGCCGTACGGATGGGTCCTTCAGCGCCGTCGACCTGTTCGCTGGTGCTGGTGGCGCGTCCGCGGGCCTGGCCGCCGCTGGCGCTGACCTGCGTCTCGCCGCCGAGATCGACCCTGAGTACGCGTCGACCCATCAGGCCAACCTGCCAGCCGACGTGCTGGTCGGGGACCTGCGCAACGTCGACAGTGAGAAGATCGCCCGAGCGGCCGACGTCGCGCCTGGCGAGCTGTCGCTGTTGTTCGCCGGGCCACCGTGCCAGGGTTTCTCGATCATCGGGTCGCGGGTCGTCTGGGACGAGCGCAACAACCTCTTCCGTGAGGTGCTGCGAACGGCCCGTGACCTCCAGCCGAAGTGTGTAGTGATCGAGAACGTCCCCGGGCTAGTGACGCTGGCGGGCGGTGCCTACCTCCGTTCGATCCTTCAGGGGCTCTCCGACGTCGGCTATGCGGGGGCATGTGCCGAGCTGCTCGCGGCCCAGTACGGCGCGCCGCAGATGCGCTGGCGGCTAGTCATCGTCGCCTGGCGCAAGGATCTCGGTATCCCCGCCGGCTATGGCTTCCCGGCGCCGACCCACGGTGGAGAGATCGGCGACCTGCTTCCGAACTGCACGATCACCGCGTCGCAGTCGGCCGGCTTCCTGACCACCCGTGACGCGATCGGGGACCTGCCTCCGATCGTCGCTGGAGAGCAGACCGGCCGGTATGTCGGGCCGCCCACGACCGTCTATCAGAGCCAGATGCGCGCCGGCCTGGACGACGAGCTGTGGAACCACTACGCCGCGAAGCTCTCCGAGTCGAACCTTGCCCGTATCGCCCGGCTCAAGCCCGGGGAGGACTGGCGCGACCTGCCGTTCGACCTGCTGCCCTCCGGGATGCAGCGGGCGCTACGCAAGGACCACACCCGTCGGTACCGGCGGATGTCGTGGGACGGAGTGCCTCGCACGATCGTGACCCGCTTCCGCGACCCGAAGACCGGCGAGTACACCCATCCGGAGCAGGACCGCACCATCTCGATCCGCGAGGCCGCCCGGATCCAGGGATTCCCCGACAGCTTTGTCTTCCACGGCAGCCGATCCAGCCAGTACGACCAAGTCGGCAACGCCGTTCCTGTCCAACTGGCGCAGAGCATCGCCGAGGAAGTCCGCCGCTGCTTTGACGGCCAGCCCACGCGCCAGCTGGACAGCCCGTTCCGGCGACGGCCGATCAGGTTCCTAGGCCCCCAAGGAAGCCTGCTCCCAACACTCACGGATAGCGCCGCGTGACCGACGAAGCCTTCTACCCGTTAACGTCCACCCCCAACAAGCGCCCACATCTGGCCGAGTGGCATGGCCATCGTGTTTTCCCTATCGTCGCAGCCCACCCCACGGCGACTGCGGACCAGAAAGACGGCCGCTGCCCCTTCCTTTCGGAGATCGTCGGAAGCCGGCACAGCTGCGTCAAGGCGGATAACAGCAAAGGTGTCTGCTCGATCAGCGCCGAGAGCAACGGCCACCGTCAGGACTGGCTTGTCTGCCCTTATCGGGCGCTGGACGAGACCATGTTGGAGGCCATGACACGCCGGCTGTTCTCCGCCGCTGCAGGACAGCCAGTCGCGATCCGGCCGGCATCGACCCTCTCCGAGGACCAGGTTGAGGCGATCCTGACAGACGGTACCGGCACCCGTGTCTTCTGCTACTTCCAGGACAAGCTTGGCGGCGAGATCAGCCTGTCCAAGACGGCGGCCTCGCCCGAGATCTCGTTCGACATCACGCTGGTGGAACTCCTCCTGTCAGCCGACGGCACCCAGGTCCGGCTTGGCCGGTACGGCATCATCGAACTCCAGACCACAGATACGCATGGGACCTACAAACTCGCCGTCGAGGCGCTGCGAGGCGCGCTTGACCTTCACCCGCGGGACTTCCCAGCCCAGGTCGCCGCGAATCAGGAGTGGGCAGGCCGGAGGGTCGAAGGACCGAACATCTCCAACGTCTTCAAACGCACCTTCTACCAGGTCGCCTTCAAGTTCCAGGTGACGAGACGGGATACGTCGGTCGGCTGCATCCTCTCGATACCCCGGCCTGTCTGGGATTCCTGGCAGCCGTTCCTTGGCAAGCCCGACCTGCACCAGCAGCCCGACGGCACGTGGCGCCTCTTGGACGATCATAGTAGCGCCCCACCGAACTGGATCTATGTCTTCGACATCGCCGAAGAGCCAGCCGCACCCGGTTGGCCAGCCCCCATCGAGATCAACATGATCATTGGCACCGACGCGCAGACCCTCAGCCGCGCTGCACTCGACGTCGCTCCCGGGAAGGCAATTGAGAACTCAGCCGGACGCGACGCCGTGCTCGACACGCTGAGCCGGCGACTCCGCCAGTACCTGCCTGGACTCGTCCCAGGATCGATCTGACCACCGCTGGCCGAGCCGCTCGACGTTCCGTGACTGCCCTCTGGTCCCGCTCCGTACTGCATTTGTACTGAGTCGAAAGTCAGGGCTGCGGCGAGATCGCTCTCGGTAGCGTGTGGCAACTCAAGGTAGTCGGATTCGGTCGGCACGGATAGGCCGGCAGCGACGTGAACCGCCTGTGGTTACTGGGTTTCCGGATCAACTCAAAGTACTTCTCCAGGCCCGACCAGACTGGAAGCGTAGTTTGATCAATCCGGACTGTTATCTTGCCGCAGCCCTGGTCGAAAGTAGCTTAGGGTGAGGCTGTCAGGGTGACTTGGTGGCCGAGCTGTTGGAGCTGGTGGACGAGCTTGCGGGTCTGGCGGTCGGGGTCCTGGCGGCGCTGGTAGTAGTCCGGGCCGAGGCCGCGGTAGGTGGTCTGGTCGTGGAGTAGGTGCCAGGCGATGACGAGCATGGTGTGGGAGACGGCGACGAGGGCGCGTTTGCTGCCGCGGCGGGTGGCGATGCGTCGGTAGTGGGCGGACAGGTAGGTCGTCTTCGACCGTGCGGCGGAGGAGGCGGCTTCGCCGAGCGCTCCGCGTAGCCAGCTGTCACCGCGGCTGCGCGGCCTCGTTCTTGCCTGCGACGCACTTCGGAGGAACCGCGTGGCCGACAGGACGCAGCCGTCTGAGCCCGCTGAGTCGTCGCGGCCGCTCGCGGCGTACCAGCGCAAGCGGGACTTCCCCAGCACGCCGGAACCGGGCTGATCCCGCCGACAGTCGCCGCGGATTCCGGACGGCGGGCCCCGTGGCGGTTACTGTCGGCGCGTGGCTGTGGCCGAGCACGGAGCCCCGCTTGAACTCGACGTCGGCGAGCGGACCGTCCGGGTGACCAACCCCGGACGAGTCCTGTTCCCCGAGGCCGAGGTGACCAAGATCGAGCTTGTTCGTTACTACCTGGCCGTCACCGACGGCATCGTGCGTGCGCTGCGGCTGCGGCCGACGACGCTCGAACGGTGGCCGAAAGGCGTGGTCGAGGGGGCCCGGCTCGCCCAGCGGGACGGGACTCCGGGCGACGCCTTCTATCAGAAGCGGGTGCCGAAGAGCGCCCCGCCCTACGTCGAGACGGTCCGGATCACCTTTCCGAGTGGCCGCAGCGCGGACGAGATCTGTGTGACCGAGCCGGCCGTCATCGCCTGGGCGGCCAATCTCGGCACCATCACATTCCACCCGTGGCCGGTCCGCCGGGCCGACGTCGACCATCCGGACGAGCTGCGCATCGACCTCGACCCGCAGCCGGGTACCGACTTCGCCGACGCGGTCACCGTCGCGGGCGAGGCGCGCACACTGCTCGACGAGCTGGGCTGGGCCGGCTGGCCCAAGACGAGCGGTGGCCGCGGCGTGCACGTGTACGTCCGGATCGAGGCCCGCTGGACGTTCGTCGAG
Source organism: Pseudofrankia sp. DC12 (assembly GCF_000966285.1). Classification (NCBI taxonomy): domain Bacteria; kingdom Bacillati; phylum Actinomycetota; class Actinomycetes; order Frankiales; family Frankiaceae; genus Pseudofrankia; species Pseudofrankia sp. DC12. The sequence goes on along the minus strand of NZ_KQ031391.1, from coordinate 2,985,927 downwards.
GTGCGCCACGCCGCGATCGCCTTCGCCCGCGAGCTGGAACGTCGCCGTCCCGACCTGGTCACGACGGCCTGGTGGAAGGAACAGCGCGGCGAGAAGGTGTTCGTGGACTACAACCAGAACGCCCGCGACCGCACCATCGCCTCGGCGTACTCCGCCCGGGCCAGACCGTGGGCGCCGGTCTCCACACCACTGACGTGGGACGAGCTGACCGTCGACCTCGACCCGCGAGACTGCACGGTGCGCACCGTGCCAGACCGGTTCGCCCGTGTGGCGGATCCGTGGGCCGGCATCGACGAACAGGCCTACGACCTCACGCCCCTGCTCGAGTGGTGGGAACGCGACCAGCGCGATCGTGGCCTCGAGGACATGCCCTACCCGCCCGACCACCCGAAAATGGCCGGCGAGCCGCGCCGGGTCCAGCCCAGCCGCGCCCGCCCGAGCGGCTGACCGTAGCCCCCCGGCCGGCGGCGGCCCGAAGCGTCCGGATGAGCGCGCGGTTTCACGCGCCCACCAGACGGATCGTGGGCTTCCTGCGCTCGCCCGGTCAGGCGAACCCACCGTCCACGCGGTGTGGGCGTTGGCTCGGCGGGTACTGCCCGGGGGTGACTAGCAGTGCGACATCGTCCGGCGTTGGCCGGCCGGGGGACGAGATGACCGTGCCGCGCCTGGACGAGGCGACCAGCGCGGCGGTGGGGAAGCTCGGCGAGGCGTTGGAGTGGGTGGAACGTGCCCGAGGGGCGCTGTACGAGTTCCACCAGCTGTCCGGCCACGCGGACCGGACGCTCGCCGAGGCGATCGAGGACCTGGCGGCGGCCGGGCACCCGAGGGCGGCCGCCCAGCTGCGCCGCGAGCTGCACGGGCGCAACGTGCTCGACGGACGGTGGACCTTCCAGATCGTCGAGGAGTACGACGAGCTCTACTACCAGCCCTTTGTCGCTTGCGACGAGCGCATCCGGACCACGTTCACCGGCGGCCGCCGCCACGTCCATGAGGCCCGGATGAAGGCCGCCGAACGCGACAGGGCCGGCCGCGACCGCTGGGGCCTTGGCGCCTAGCCGACCACGTCGGCTCAGGCCGCGTGGCGGTCTGGCGGTGCCGACTCCATGTTCCGCCGCCACGGCGCATGAGAGGACGGGTGCCAGTTGGGAGGCGCGGCGCCTAGGCGTCTCGGCGCCTGGCCACGATGATGCCCACGGCCAGCAGCGCGGCGGCGAAGGCGGCGAAGTACGCGAGCGAGCCCCACGGGCCCAGCGGCATGTGCTCCTCTAGCGCCGCGTCCGTGCCGAGTGGCTGGCCGTCGTACAGGAAGTTGGTGGCGGCGGTGAACGGCAGCCAGTGCTGGACGTGCGACCCGATCCGGGGGATGACCGGCAGCAGGTCCTCCAGCAGCAGGTTCCAGATCACCACGGTGGCGATCGCGCCGGCGGAGTGCCGGATGAGCAGGCCCGCCGCCACGGCGATCACCGCAGCGATCGCGTACACCAGACCGCTTCCGAGGACGATCCGGAAGTCCCTCGCATAGCGCAGCGCCAGCGGGGCGTCTGGCCGGAGCAGCACCGACGCCGCCCAGGAGCCGATGGCGGCGATCTCACCCGCCAGCCCGGCGAGCCCGGCGACGACGGCGGCTTTGGCGAGCAGGGCGTCGGTGCGGCGCGGGAACGCGAGGAAGGTCACCCGGATCGTGCTGAACCGGTACTCGGTCGTGACCGACATGACGGCCATCACCATCATGATGATCGAACCGAACTTGCCGGCGAACTGGGTCGAGGCCGGCGTGAAGGTCGACAGGTCGTCCTTGGTGACCGTGGCGGCCACCAGCAGGGACAGCCCGATGGTCGCGGTGGTGGCGATCGCCAGGCACCACCAGGGCGACCGGGTCGAGAACAGCTTGATCCGCTCGACCCGCAGCAGTGTCAGGCTGACCATGAGGTATCCGCCTCCCAGGCCGGTCCGCCCGTCGGTTCGGGGTAGGCGCTCGGCTGCGGGTATGCCGGGGGGTCCGGGTAGTGGGGCGGGTCCGGGTAGTCGGGCGGGGCCGCGTAACCGGGCGGGGCCGCGTCCGCGGCGGTCCCCGTCCCGCCGTCGTCGCCGAACCCGCGCGGGTGGTCCGGACGATCGCCGGCGCGGTACTCGACGTCCCGGCTGGTCAGCTGGAGGAACGCCTCCTCCAGCGAGCCGCGCTGGACGGCGAGCTCGTGCAGGACGAGGCCGGCCGCGCCGGCGAGTTCGCCGACCTTCTCGGTGGTCACACCGCGTATGGCGAACGCGGCGGGGCCCGCGTCGGACGCCGGTACCTCCTCGACCGCCAGCCCACCGGCGGAGAGCACCGCCCGCAGCTGGTGTGGCTGCGGCCCGCGAACCCGGACCGTCGCGCCGGACGCCTGTTCGGTGAACGCGGTCGTGGTGGTCTGCGCGATCAGCCGGCCCCGACCGATGACGACGAGATCCTTCGCGGTCAGTGCCATCTCGGACAGCAGGTGGCTGGAGACGAACACCGTCCGGCCCTCGCCGGCCAGCCGGTGCATGAGCCGCCGGATCCAGAGGATGCCCTCCGGGTCGAGGCCGTTCACCGGCTCGTCGAACAACATGACCTCGGGATCGCCCAGCAGCGCGCCGGCGATGCCGAGCCGCTGCGCCATGCCCAGCGAGTAGCCGCCGGCCCGGCGGTGGGCGACGTCGGTGAGCCCGACGATGTCGAGGACCTCGTCGACCCGTCGATCGGGCAGCCGGTTGGCGGCGGCCAGCCAGCGTAGGTGGGCGCGGGCGGACCGGTTCGGATGGACCCATTTCGCGTCGAGCAGGGCACCGACGTGGCGCATCGGGTCGGCCAGCTCCGCGTAGCGCCTGCGGCCGATGCGGACCTCGCCTGCGGTCGGGCGGTCGAGCCCGAGGATCATCCGCATGGTGGTCGACTTGCCCGCGCCGTTCGGTCCGAGGAAGCCGGTCACCCGGCCGGACCGCACGGTGAACGACAGGTCGTCGACCGCGAGCGTGCGGCTGTAACGCTTGGTCAGCCCACGCGCGTCGATCATCACTCTCCCGCTCGTAGCGCCGCGAACGCCGGTGGTCGTCCGCCTTCTGGGGCAGAAGAGACCAAGCCGTGACGCCTGGTGGCAGTCTGCCCTGCGATCGTGCCCGGTGCCGTTCGGTGACTTCGCCGCGGGTTGTCCGAATCGGTCGTCCAGCGGCACCGCCGGCAGGTCGGCGGGGGGAGTGGTCCGGACTCTCGGCGAGATCGCGGAACCCTCGCGTGAGCCCGTGGTGTTGCTCACCCCGGATGTCCCGGCGGTCCGTCCGGACGGGTTGGTCCGGCTACGTAACATCGCGCCATTCGTGCTGCGGCCCAGGCGAAGCCCATGGTCCGACGGTTGGGCTGGCCGGTGCGGGCCCGATGGAGGCATCAAGACGGCCGGATCTTCCGCTCACCTGGCCGACATATGACCAAATATCGGAGATCCGGCACGATGGGGGCGGCCGAAGCGGCCGAAGTGGGAGGGGGCCACGTGACCGTCGAGCAGCCGTGCGACAGGATGGCCCGGTGCCTGCCCGCCGGTCCCCTTCGTCCGCATCACTGGTGTCAGCGCCGCCGGTCGCGTCCCCGCCGGCCCAGTCAGCCTCGGCTGCGGGTTATCGGGAGTCAGCAGCCAGGACGGTCGCTGTGAGCGCCGGCCGGCCGGCGCGTCGCGTGGCTGGCGTCCAGCAGACGTTGCCCGTGCCGCTGCGCGGCCTCGGCCAGCCGGGCCGCACCAAGCACGTCCCGGTGACCGCCAGCTGCGGCGGCTGCGACCAGCGATGGACCGACGAGGCGGCGACGCACTGCCGAGGCTGCCACGGCCACTGGCCCGACCTCGCCGGCTTCGACGAGCACCTGCCGGAGTGCCCGAGCTACGTCTCGTTCGTGCCACCGACCCGCAGCCGGGCGCGCAAGGCCTCCTGACCTGCCGCCGGCCGGCCCGCTCGTCAGTGGTCGGGGTGGGCCTGGGCGAGGCGTAGTGGCCTGGTCGGAGCGCTCGGGTCGTCCGCGCGAGTCGTGGTGTGCCGGCTCAGGGCCGGCGTCAGGAACCACCAGGCCGGAGGCGGGAACCACAGCGGCACCGCCCACCTCGGCGCGGGTCCCACCCCGCCGAACTGGCCACCGGTCCACGAGCCGTCCGCCTGCACGTTCGTGCCGTCGTGGCGTGGGCCGTTGGCGGCCGTGACGGAGACCCCCAGTGGATCGGCGGCGGGCCACGGCGCCACGTGTTCGTCGGCTGGCACGACAGTCCCGGGCGCCGGTGGCGGGACCAGCGGCATCGGCGGTACCGACGGGGCTGCCAGCCCGGTTGGCGGTCCCGCCGGTACCCCGGCCGGGAGCGGGGCGGTCCAGACGGGCGAGCTTGGGGTGAGTACTGCCGGGCGGTGGGCCGGCGGGGGGCCGGCTGCCGGGGTCGTCGTCGTGGCCGGCCCGTCGGCCTGCTCGCCCGTCGTTGGCGGCCCGGACCGCGGGGCCCGAATGAGCGCCGGCACCAGCACCGCGACCAGTTCGCCGGAATCAGGGCCGGCGGTCCGGGCCGGCGGGCCCGCGGCCGGCAGCCCGCGACTCACCGGCGCCGGCGTCGCGGCCGGACGCGGGCCCGCCGGGACCGCGGTCGTTCCACCCAGGTCGTCGAAAGGTGCGAGGTCGCCGGGGTCGACGGTCGGTACATCGTCGATCGCGGCCTGGACTGGGGCCGCGCGCTCGTCGGCCGGGTCCTCGTCGTCGAGTTCGAGCAGATCGACGGCGTCATCCACCGAGCCGGTGAAGGCCCGACCGACGTAGGCGAGCTCCTCGAAGGTCAGCTCGGCGTGCGCGAGGGGCGCGCCTGGCTCCCGCACCGGCACCCGTCCGGGCGGCGAGGTGGCCGCGTCCCGGGTGGCCGCCAGCGCGCCGGTCCTGGTTGGCGCCCGGGGCGACAGGTCCTCAGACGGGCGCCCGGTCGGGATTCCAGCAGAGGCGCCCGCCAGCCGGGCCGGGGTGGTCGGTGGCTCCGATCCCGTAGGCGCGGGACCGTCGTCTCGTCGCGTGAGCTGGGTGTCCTCCGGACCGACGTCGGTGGTCAGCCGGCCGCCTGCGGTCCCGCCGCGGCGGGGGGCCCAGAGCCGGGTCGTGGTGCCGAATCCGGCGACGCGGGGCTGCAGGAGGCCGCCCACGGCCGCGACCGCGATGAACATCAGGACGATCGTCGACCCGGCCGCGGTCACGAGGCCCAGCGCGAACGGGTCCAGTCCCGGCGACCGGCTGCCCCTCGCGTCGGGGATGGTTCTGGTCGCGGACAGGGCGGTGTAGTAGCCACCTCGGATGGCGGCCCCGAGCAGCATGGCGGCCACGAGGGCCCGCAGGTACCGTTCGCCCGGACGGAAGGCCACCCAGCAGAGCACGGTCGCGGTGGCCACGTTCATCACCACGGAAAGGACCGCCAGTACGGCGTCGTAGCCAAGCGTTCCGGTGGCCCGCAACGCGTTGATCGTCATGAAGGAGGCGGCCGACCAGCCGGCCCCGCTCAGGGTTCCGCCGGCGACGAGCCGCCGCGAGCTGGCCGGGTTGGTCGCGACGATCGCCAGGCCGGCTCCGGTGGCCAGCGGCACGACCAGCGCGCTCATGACGATCAGGCGCAGGTCGAACAGCGCGGTCCCGCCATACGCGCAGGAGACGGTGCCGGCGAGCTGGGTCGACCAGACCGCCGCTCCGACCGCGACGGCCGCCGTGGCGGTCCAGCCTGCGTTGCGCACCGCCTGGGACCTCCGGCCGCGCGGCGTCAGCCGGATTCTGGCGGCGCAGGCGAGCGCCGCCAGCGCGGCCGCGGAGGCGAGCAGGTAGGAGACGGCGATGCTCGGACCGCAGGACGACGAGAGTTGATCTTTTGCCGCCAGCCCGGACGCGAGCGACGTCAGGTGAGGAAAAGGGACAGCGGCGGCAACAGTCATGGCGATTCCTTGCTCGGTGACATCGTTGTCACTGTGTGTCCTATCCCGGACGCGACCATCTTGGCTCGGGGGAGACCACCGGAAGGCACGGACTCACCGGCTCGCCGCGATCGGAAATGGCGACCTCAATTCGGTCAAGGAGCCGGACGGCGACCCGACTACCTGCTACTTTCCGTCGCTGAGCATGTGCTAGGGCCGATGGCGGCGCGGTAGCCGTCGCCTGGCCGTCTGGGTAGTCGCGGCGCGCGTCCACTCGTTGCTGCGCCGCCCGCGCGGCCGGTGCCATGGCGGACGGGAGGAAGCGGGCGTGACCCTGTGCGGCCTGCTGCGGCTGGACGGAGCGGACGTCCGCCGGTCCACCCTGACGGCGATGCTCGCCTCATCCTCCCTGGGCCTGCCGGCGGCCCGCGGGGTCCATCTCGACGGCCCCTTCGGGGTCGTCACCGCCGCCGGAAACACGGGCCGCCCGATTCCGCCGATCGCGGTGGACGACAGCGGGCTGATGGTCGTGTCGCTCGCGGCCCGCGGCCACCTGCGGCTCGCCGGTTGGCCGCCCTGCCCCGCGGCCCGGCCTGGCGGCACGGGCCTCCACCACGACGCGGCCGAGGCGGTCGGGCCTGGCGGTCTGGGCGGTCCGGGCGGTCCGGGCGGTCCGGGCGGGCCTGGCGGTCCGGGCGGTCTGGGCGGTCCGGGCGGTCCGGGCGGGCCGCAGGAGCCCGGGAGCGTCGCGGAGCCGAGCGGGGTGGCACGGGACGAGGACACCACGGCCTGGGGCGTGGCCGCGGCCTACCGGGCGATCGGTGAGCGCTGCCTGCGCCAGCTGCCACCGGACCGGCTCGTGCTCGTCTGGGACTCGCGGGCGCGCCGGCTGCTGGTCACCCGTACCGGGCGGTTCGCTGTCGACCTGCTGACCTGGTCGGACGGGCGCCACGTCGCCTTCGGCACCGAGCCGGCGCAGCTGTTGGCCCCGTTCCGGGCGCCTGTCGCAGGCCCTCGGCCCGGAGTTCCGTACTCGCGGCTGCCGGACCCCCGGGCGCCGAGCGCTCCGTTCGGGGACGGTGGCCTCCCCGACGTCCACCGGGCGCACGGCCGGCTGGCCGAGGTGTCGTTCTCCCCCGACCAGCCCGGCGGCTCGCAGCCAGGCGGAGGTGGCCGGCCGCACCGGCTGGTACGCCGGCTGGCGGCCGGCGAGGGGATCTCGATCTCGGTGACGGCGGTTCGTCGCGGCCCGCGCCCGTCTGGGCCGGCCGTCCTACGGCTGGTGCCGCGCCCAGCCTGGGCGCCAGGGCTCGACGATGCCGACCGTCGCCAGCCTGAGCGCGGCTGAGCCCGGCGTCACGACCTCGGCCGCAGCCTGGACGGGCCAGGCACCGTCAGCGCTCGGTGACGGCGCCGGTGAGCCGAGGCTTCAGTTCGCGGGTGACCGATCGCTCGGCCACGAAGGACACGAACGGGATCGTGCCGGCGAGCATGATCAGGATCGTTCGTCCCGGCGAGAACTTCGCCTTGGTCGCCAGGTTGAACGTGGCGAGCAGGTAGACGATGTAGAGCACGCCGTGGACCGGGCCGATCGTCTGGACCAGCTGCGGGACGCCGGCGGCATACTTCAGCGGCACCGCGACGAGCACCAGTACGACGAGGATGACGCCGACGACGTAGGCGAGAATCCGGTACGGCTTGTAGGCCTTCGCGAGTGCCTCCGGAGCCGCGCCCGCTCGGCTGGGCGTGGCCGGCGGCGGGCCGGGCACGGGCGGCGCGGTCGCGACGGCGGCCGGGTCCTGGCTGGGTGCGGTCATCGTGTTCTCCGGCGTGATCGTCGTGGTGGCACCGGTGCGACGGGAGCGACGGGTGCGGCCTGGTAGGCGGGGGTCATCTGGAGCTCAGGCGGAGTCGCGGGTGCGCAGGGTGGCCAGGTAGTCGTTGTACGCGGCGAGATCCTCGTCCTCGGGGTCCTCGTTGTCGGGCGGGGTCGCAGCGAGCGACGCCGGTACGGCGACGGCGGCGAAGACCAGCGGGGCGTCGGCGCGGGCGACCGCCGAGGTGGCGCCGTCCAGGCCGGTAACCGGCACCAGGCCCGCCACCGCTGAGCCGGTCGCGGTGACGGCTGGCTCGGCGCCCGCGACGGCGGCCGGCCCGGGACTCTGCTGGCTCGGGCGGATCTCCTCGCCGATCATCTTTCCCCACAGGTACAGCACGAACGCGGTGAAGATCCACCATTCGATGCCGTAGAAGAGGTTCTGCAGGGTGCCGTGGCTGGACTCGCCCTTCGTCCACTGCCAGCGGCCCATGTAGATGAAGAACGCGATGAGGCCGAGCGCTAGCAGGTGACGCAACAGCCACGCTGGCGAGAACAGCTTGAGCACCCTGCGCACACCCTGACGCTACCCCCGACCCGGTCCGGCGGGATGTGGTGGTAGCTCACGCCTCACCTGCCGCCGGCCGCCAGCCGGGTGTGCCGACGAACGTGCATCAGGGCGTCGACGAACCAGCCGGGAAAAATCTTGTCATTGGCGGCAACCTGGCGGGCCGCTCGAGCAACTACTACCTGAATGCCGAACGGAGTTCGCGCCAGGAGGTTCGGTCGGTGTTCTGGCCCGCTTGTTCCCCCGCTAACCCCCCCCAGCCGGGCGAGCGGGCCACCTAAACCAGATAGGCATCGCCAGGCACCCGCCTGGCCGCACCGGCGATCGGAACGTCCGTTGGCAGGCGGACCTTCCATCCCCAACCGCTGCCGCCCGGCCCCCCCTTCCCGCCCGGGCGGCAGCGGTACTCCCGGAGGGGACGCCACGCAGGAGCTCGCGGCTCGCGTGCCGTCCCCTCCGAGGTTCTGACGACATTCACGCGGTCACAGTCTCGCTACCCGCGGATCTCCGCGCCCAGGTCTTAGTTGAGGACGGCGGCCGCGAAGGAGAACGAGCTTCCGCCTCCGCCAGTGATGCTGATCATCGCTGGTGTCCAGTACGGCAGCCCGCCGAGGTCAATCGTGACCACCGCCGTCGAGCTTGGCAGCGTGACCGCGAAGCTGCTCGACTGCAGCCCGGCCGCGGACACGTTCACCCGCAGGCTCGCGGCTCCGCCCACATAGAGCGAGAGCTTTCCGACATGCGGGCCGCGGTACGCCGTGATCGTGGCCGAACGGCCGCCGGGAATCCGCAGCCGGGTGGTGGAATGGCTGGCCTGCGGGCGCGGCGTCCCCCAGGTCCAGCTCACGCTCGTGGGATAGCCGCGCTGCGCCGACCCGACCCCGGCGATCCTGCTGACGTCGAGGAGCTGGAACGGGATGGCGGCCCGTGCCGCGACCCCACCGTGGCCGTCGCCGAACACGACCCAGTCGGTCGTGTTCCGGCCGGGCAGGACGAGGTCGCTGCCGGAGCGAAACGAGGTGACCCCCCAGCCGAGCACGGCGCGCGGCCAGTCGGCCTGACCGGGCGGGACCTGGCCGCCCCGCCCGGGCCCCGTGCCGGGCTGCTGGCTGGTGCTGGCGCGGCCAGGCGAACTGTTGTCGGCTGTCGGGTTGGCGGCCGACTGGTTCTGGCCGGCCGACGGCGCGACACTGGGCGCGTCCGGCGGCGGTGTCGCGGGGGCCGGCAGCGGCGCGGCCGGCTGCGTGACCAGGCCGCGCGGCGCCGGCGTCACCAGCACGCGCGATGGCTTCGAATCGCTCTGCACCACGCTCGCGATGCCCGCGCTGACCCCGATCACGCTGACCACGGCGGCGAGGGCGCCGGCGGTGACGAGGCGCGGCCGCGCGGGGCCCGCCCGGTGTGCTCCGGCTGTACGGGAGCCGACCGGTCCGCCGGCCGGGCGGGTCGAGTGCGGCCGGGTGCGCGGGCGCCGCCGGGCGGCGTCCGCCGCGCGCTTGCCGGCGGCGAGATCGCGCTGGGCCGCGGTCGTGGCCGTCAGCACCCGAGCCCGCAGGCTCGCACTGTCGACGGCGTACTCCCCGAGGGCCTGCGTGAACTGTTCGGCGAGCGGTTCGGGCCCTGACGGCTCCGCGGGCCCTGACGGCTCCGCGGGCCCTGACGGCTCCGCGGGCCCCGACGGCTCCGCGGGCCCCGACGTGCGGGCGGCCACGACCGGGCTGCCGGCGCCGTAGTCGTCGAACACGGGGTCGGAGTGGGCGAGGTCCGTTGCCGTCAGCCCGGCGATCGTGAAGTCGCTGGCCGACTGCCTCGTCGGAGCGGCGTCATCGGTCTTGTCCGGACCGTCGACCGTCGTGGAGCTGGGGACGCGCCTGCCACAGATGTTCACGCCTCCCCTCCCCGCAGCGCCACCCGGCGAATACGTGGCCTCTTCCTGGCCGCCGCACTCGCCCCTGCGCTGTTCGCCGCCGGTACGCCGGGGCCACCGGCGGCCAGCAGTCGTTCCAGCTCGCTGACCGCCTTGGAGGTCTGGCTCTTCACGGTTCCGATGGAGATCCCGAGCGTGTCGGCCGTCTCCGCCTCGGACAGGTCGAGGCCATGGCGCAGGATCACGCACTGGCGCTTGCGCAGCGGCAGCCGGAGCAGGGCGGACTCCAGGTCCAGGACGGCGGGGACGTCCGGCCCGTTCGTGGCCTGGATCGGCAGTTGCCGGCCGAGCTTGGCGAGCACGTTGCGCTCCCGGACGGTCCGGCGGATCCGGCCGGCGGCGAGGTTCGCGACGCTGCGCCGCACGTAGGCCAGCGGGTTGTCGGCCGCCTGGACCCGGTCCCAGTGCACCCAGGCCGACGTGAGCGCCTCGGCGGTGATGTCCTCGGCCGCGTCCCGGTCGCCGCTGAGCAGATAGGCGAAGCGGGCGAGCTCGCGGTGGTGCGCCTCGAAGAAGCGCTCGAACTCGGCCTGGGCCGGCCGACCGCCCGCGCCGGCCGGGTGCCGGTCCGCGGTTGGCGGCTCCGGGAACTCCTCGGCCTGGGCCGGGCCCGCGGCGGGACGAAGCGCGCCGGTTCCCGCGCGTCCTGGGGTCGTGCCGGATGGCGGAAACACGCGGCTGGCCGGACGCGACGGCGTCGCGGTCACCCTCGACGGGTTCACGGACCTGGCCCGCGCCGCTGATCGTGACGCCGACCCGTGACGCGGGCCGCCCAGCTCGTTGAGGCTCACGTCGTCGATGTACACGGCACGCTCCCCACGGCATCGGCAAGCTCACGGCACGGTACCCCGTCGGGGCCGGTGCGTAGAAGGCTGACGACGTTCGGGAACCTTGATAAGTCTGGGAATTCGGCGAATATCGGCGAGGATCTGGGCTTCCGGAGGTTTCCGTGTTCGCCATGATCTCCGGTCGGATCGGCCGGGCCAGGACGAACCGGCGGTCCATCCGTCCCCTGACTACAGGCCGAGTGCTGTGTCCGCACGTGCCGATCGCCGGATCGCCGCGGCGATCCGGTGCCGACAGGTGGTGCGGGGCCCGGCTCAGACCGGCTCTGGCTCCGGCGTCGACGGGTCGGTCGGCGCGGGCTCGGTGAACGGGGATGGCTCGTGCGGGGCCGGCGGGAGATCGCCCGGACTGTCCGGCAGCAGTGGGCCGGGGTCGTCCGGGATCGGCGCATCGGGATCGAGCGGCGGCGGATCCGGTGGCCGGGCCGCCGTTCCGACTCCGCCGGGGCTGGCCGCTTGGGCCGCGGTCGGTCGGGTTCTGGTGCCTGCGGCCCGGGTATGTGCTCCGTGGCCCGAGGCAGGCCGGAGCCCTTCCGAGTGGGTCGACAGATCGGCTGGGGACGTAGGAATCGCCGGGCGCCCATGCGCCCGCACAACCCCGACCGTGAAGGCCTCCATGGTCAGGGCCGTACCCGTGGTCCCAACCTGGAAACGCCGCGCATCCGGAAACGACCGACCCCGGGCGATCGCCGCGCCGCCGGGCGAACCGGGCCGAGCCCGTCGCAGGCTCCGCCGCTCCGGGCGGGTCTATCACCGGCGCTGCCAGTTCGGACAGGTCCGTCGCGGGCTCCGCCGCTTCCAGCGGGACTAAGGTTGGCGGGTGTACGCGGTCACGCTGGACGGCCCCGGTGGTCCCGAGGTGCTGAAGTGGCGCGAGGTGGACGACCCGCCCGCCCCCGGGCCGGACGAGGTGGTCATCGACGTCGTCGCCACCGCGGTCAACCGGGCCGACCTGCTCCAGCGCCAAGGTCTCTACGCGCCGCCGCCGGGCGCCTCGGACATCATCGGGCTGGAGTGCTCCGGGCGGATCGCGGCCGTCGGCGCGGACGTCGACGGCTGGCGGACCGGGGACGAGGTCTGCGCGCTCCTGTCTGGCGGCGGGTACGCGACGAAGGTCGTCGTCCCGGCCGGGCAGGTGCTCCCGGTCCCGTCCGGGGTTGACCTGGTCACCGCCGGCGGCCTGCCCGAGGTCACCTCGACCGTCTACTCGACCGTGTTCCAGCGGGCTGCGATCGCCGACGGCGAGACGTTCCTCGTACACGGCGGCGCCTCCGGGATCGGCACCTTCGCGATCCAGGCCGTCCGGGCACTGCGGCCGAAGGCGCTGATCGCGACGACGGCGGGCTCCCCGGGAAAGCTCGAACGCTGCCGTGAGCTCGGCGCCGACGTCACCGTCAGCTACCGGGACGAGGACTTCGTGGCCCGGGTGAAGGAGGCGACCGGCGGCCGCGGCGCGGACGTCGTACTCGACAACATGGGCGCGAAGTACCTGGCCCGCAACGTCGATGTGCTCGCGCCCGACGGCCGGCTGGTGGTGATCGGCATGCAGGGCGGCATCAGGGCGGAGCTGAACCTGGCGACGCTGCTGACCAAGCGGGGCGCGGTCCACGCCGTGTCGCTGCGTCATCGCCCGGCCGAGCAGAAGGCGGCGATCGCGGCCGGCGTGCGGGCCGAGGTGTGGCCGGCGATCGAGGCCGGCGCGATCCGGCCGGTGATCGACCGGGTGCTCCCGCTGCGCGAGGCGGCCGAGGCGCACCGCGTCGTCGAGTCGCTCGGGCACGTCGGCAAGGTGCTGCTCGCGGTCTAGCCGCCGCGTCGAGGGTCCAGACGGTCTCGCGGCGGCCCGAACCAGGGGGAGCCGGAATGCGGTTGGATGGGGACATGACAGATCAACCGGAACCGCGGGTGGTGGTCGTAGGCCCGGACGGCCGGCTGCGCGGTCCGCTGGGCGGCGTCGGCGCGGACCGGGACCGCCCAGCCGACGATGGATCGGGCTCGCCCGACCCGCGCACGGCCATCTCCTCGATGGTGTCGCAGCCGGACAAGGTCATGCGGATCGGTACCATGATCAAACAACTGCTCGAGGAGGTCCGGGCGGCGCCGCTGGACGAGGCGAGCCGGCTGCGGCTGCGCGAGATCCACCGCAGCTCGATCCGGGAGCTGTCCGAGGGCCTCGCGCCCGAGCTCAAGGACGAGCTGGACCGGCTCAGCCTCCCGTTCGACGACAGCCAGACGCCCAGCGACGCCGAGATCCGGATCGCCCAGGCCCAGCTGGTCGGCTGGCTGGAAGGCCTGTTCCACGGCCTGCAGACGGCGCTGTTCGCCCAGCAGATGGCCGCTCGCGCCCAGCTGGAGGAGATGCGCCGGCGTGCCCTGCCCAGCGGCCAGCCCGGCCAGGAGGGGCTCGGCGGCGGCACCTACCTCTGAGTGCTAGCGGGGCCGGCGCTGTGGCCCCCGCGCCGGCGTTTCAGCGAACGGCAAGGCCGCGAACCAGAGACGCTTCGCGTAGTCCGGTGGGCGAGCAGGCCGGAGCGAAGCGACCGGCCTGACTGGCCCACCGGACGGAGCGAAGCCCGTTCGCGGCGGAGGACGCCGGCCGGAGGTCCCGACCGCAGCGAAGCGAGGATTGGGGCTGTAGGCCGGCGCCCGGACGCCGCGAACCAGAGACGGGGTCAGCTCGCCGGGCTGACCGAGCTCATGTTGAAGTCGGGGACGCGTACCGCCGGCATCCGGGAGAGCTTGAACCAGTCGGCCCACTCGCGGCCCAGGGTGCGGCTCGCCGCGCCGGTCTCGGTGATCCGGCCGAGCATACTCACCGGCGACTCGTTGAACCGGAAGTTGTTCACCGCCCCGGTCACCTCGCCGTTCTCGACGAGGTAGACGCCGTCCCTGGTCAGCCCGGTGAGCAGGAGCACCTCCGGATCGACCTCGCGGATGTACCACAGGCAGGTCAACAGCAGCCCGCGCGTGGTCGAGGCGACCATCTCGTCGAGGGTGGCCGTTCCGCCGGCGTCCATCGTGAGGTTGTCCACGAACGGCGTGGGCCGCGCGCCGGCGGCACGCGCGGAGGAACGGGTGTGCACCAGGGCGGCGAGCTTGCCGTCCTCGAGCCAGTCGGTCCGCCCGAGCCCCAGCCCGTTGTCGAAGACGCTCGACGTCGCGGACGAGTGACCGCAGGCTACGAACGGCGTGCAGCCCAGCTCGGGGTCGGCCGGGTCGCTGTACAGCGTCATCCCCGCGGGGCCGAACGCCTCACCCAGCCTCGTCCCGCCGCCGGACCGGCTGAAGACCGTGCGGCCCTCGGCGGCGTCCCGCCCGGCCGCCGACCAGTAGGCGTCGAGGATCAGGTCGGAGACGGCGGACGGCGGCAGCAGCGTCTCGTAGCGGCCGGCCGGCAGCTCGATCGTGCGGGCGCACCAGCCGAGCCGGCGGCGCAGCTCGGCGTCGGTCGCGGCCACGTCGACGTCGGAGAAGTCGTGGGTCGACTGGCCGTGCCAGACCGAACCGCCGGGCTGACCGTTCTTGGCGTTCCACTCGACCGAGCCGGTCGGCTGGCTGTGCCGCAGCCGAAGACCGGTCGAGGTGCCCAGCCAGGTCGTCGTCAGGTCGTGCTCGGCGAAGCCGTACAGGCCTCGGCCCTCGGCCCGCGCCGCCCGCAGCGCCTCGCCGAGGTCGGCCGCGAACGTCGAGAACACCGACGTCGAGGTCCGCTCGGCCACGGCGTCGAACGGCTCCGGGCTGGTCGCCACGCCGGGCTGACCGGGTGTCAGCAGCTCGGTGTAGTCCTCCGCGTCGTCGGCGTCCTTGGCCGCGCCCTCGGCGGCCCGGACCAGCTCGGTCAGCTTGTCGACCCCGGTCGCGCCGGACTCGATCGTGCTCACCGACCGCACTCCGAACGAGCGGCCGACGATGCTGACGACGGTGACCGACCGGTCTCGGGCGGCACCGTTCGTGGTGAGCGTGTTGTTCGCCCAGCGCAGGTTGACGGTGCTGGACTCGCTTGCGATCACGATGCAGCCGTCGGCGCGCGACGCGGCCAGCGCTCGTTCGACGATCTCGTGCGACGCCTCGGGCACCGCTGCCCTCCCATTCGTGGACTCGGGTGGTGGTGCGGACTGGTGATGCCCGGCCTGGTGGTTCGGCCTGGTGGCCCGGCGGGGCTACCGGCCCGCTTCGTGCCGCGTGTTGAGGATGCTGATCCCGCGGAACAGCGTCGACGGAGCGCCGTGGCTGACGGCGGCGACCTGGCCGGGTTGGCCCTTGCCGCAGTTCATCGCGCCGCCGAGCAGGTAGGTCTGCTCACCGCCGAGCCCGTCGAGTGCGCCCCAGAAATCGGTCGTCGTGGCCTGGTAGGCGACGTCACGCAGCTGGCCGACGATCCGGCCCTTGCGGATCTCGTAGAACCGCTGGCCGGTGAACTGGAAGTTGTACCGCTGCATGTCGATGGACCAGCTCTTGTCCCCGACGATGTAGATGCCGCGGTCGACCCCGGAGATCAGGTCCTCGGTGGACGGCCCGCCGGGCGTAGGCCGCAGCGAGATGTTGGCCATCCGCTGGATCGGCACGTGCCCGGCGGAGTCGGCGAACGCGCAGCCGTTCGAGCGGGTGACGCCGAGGCGCTCGGCGTTCGCCGCCGCCATCCGGCGGTCGAGCTGGTAGCCGACGAGCGTGCCCGCGCGGACGATGTCCCATCGGCCGGCGGCGACGCCCTCGTCGTCGTACCCGATCGTGGCCAGCCCATGGGGCGCGGTCCGGTCGCCGGTGACGTTCATCAGCGGCGAGCCGTAGCGCAGGGTGCCGAGCTGGTCAATGGTCGCGAACGAGGTGCCGGCGTAGGCGGCCTCGTAGCCGAGCGCCCGGTCCAGTTCGGTCGCATGGCCGACCGACTCGTGAATCGTCAGCCACAGGTTGGATGGGTCGATGACCAGGTCGTAGCGCCCCGGCTCGACTGACGACGCCTTCGCCTTCTCGGCGAGCAGGCCCGGAATCGTCTCTATCTCGGCGTCCCAGTCCCAGCAGCCGGCCGCCGGGCCCGCGACCAGCCACTCCCAGCCGCGGCCGGCCGGCGGCGCGATCGTGCGCATCGTCTCGAAGCCGCCACCCGGGTCGACCCGGGTCGCCTCGATCTGGCAGAGCAGGCGCACCCGCTGCTGAGTGGTCGAGGTACCGCTCAGGTCCGCGTAGTACTTGTTCTCCAGGACCTCGCTGAGCTGGCCGTCGACGTGGTCGACGTCGGCCGCGGACAGCAGCGTCCGGCACAGGCCGCCGACCCGGTCGACCTTCTCGCGGGTGTCGATGGCGAACGGGTTCACCGCGTACGCCGACACCCAGGTGGCGTCGGCGTGCACCGGCTCGTCGGCGAGCTCGATCGGCTCGGTGTTCAACGGGCGAGCCACCCGCGCGATCTCGACGGCCTCCCTGGTGACCCGGACGGCCTCGTCGGTGGTCAGGTCGACGCCGGCCGCGAACCCCCAGGTGCCCTCGTGCACGACCCTCACGGCGAAGCCGACGGTCGAGCCGTCATGACTCGTCTCGAGGCTTCCGTCCCGGAACGACAGCGAGCCGTCTCGCAGCCGCTCGATCCGGATGTCCGTGTGACTGGCGCCGAGATCGCGGGCCGTCTGCAGCGCCGCGTCCGTCAGAGCCGCCCGCGGCAACGCGAGGAACTCGGGATCGACCTCTTGCGGCGGCGTCCTGGGCGCAGCGGCGGAATCGGCTGTCGGCATGCGTCCTATCCTGTACCGCCCGTCCCCGCAACGGCGCGCCGGGCGCCGCCGGAACCACGCTCCGTACGCGCAGGAGCCGCGGCCCGCCCCCCGAGGACGAGCCGAGGTGCCTCGGCGGCTGGCGCCAGTCGCCTTGTGTCGTGTTCCTGCGTCGCTCTGTGCGGATTCGGTCGCCGACGGTCTGTTCGCGGTTTCCCTCCGGGCGTCCCCTCGTGCCGGCCGGTCAGGAGTACGCGTCGCCGTCAGGCGCTCACGTGATGCGGTCCCATCGGGTCGTTACTGACCGTCGGGGCCGCAGGCATCGCTGCCGTACTGGCCCTCGTCGCGGGAGCAGCGGCCGAGCCGGAGCTTGACCTGTGTCCAACGACGTTCGGCCTCCCGAATGGTGGTCGACAACAGCCGAGGGTCCCGCGATCCCTCCGTGAGGAACAGGCCGGTGGCGTCGGTGAACGCGGTCAGGAACCTCTGGGTCATGGGCTCGTGGATATCGACCAGGGCAGGGCCGTCGTCCCGCTGGCAGACATGGGACAGGAAGTCGTACGCGAGGACGTTCATCCGGACCGAGTTCGGATCGACCGGATCGCCGCAGTCGGGATGCCGACGTGGGCCCGCAGCGGGTTCGTCTGGGTATGGAAGGAAGGACTCGTCGGGCTGGGCCCAGGCCGGCTCGTCGCCGGTGTAGCCGAGGACGAAATCCTCGCGGCGGGCCCGGACGTAGGCGGTGACGAGGAGCACGCCGATCAGTCCGGCCGCCGTCAGCACCGCGGTTCCGAAAAGCCAGCCGGACCAGGCCGGATGACGGCTCCCGCCCGCGGCCAGCACGGTCGGAATAATTGCGAATAGTGCAATTCTGGACTTTCTGGCACAGATCGCCACGGCGGTCAGGCCGAGTCCGGCTTCAGCCAGTTCATTCGCTGACACTCCGGATCCGAGGCCTAGCAAGGTCACATCAGGCACGTAGTATCCCCCCAACCGCAGTGGCACTTCGGATTTCGCACGCCCGACGGGTCCGTGGCCGGGCATGTCGGACGCCTTGGAGGTCTCTGGCGCTGGGTGACGACGGTGTCATCAAGCGAGGCATGGCCACCTCCTTGACTAGGCGACCAGCGGTCGATCGACTGGCCTAGTTCGAATATGAGCCACGACACCGGGCCATACAAGCGGCTTTCGGGAATATTTGCGAGTCGGACGCCACGTGGCTACCGAACGCCCTATCTCGGGGCGTAGTCGCACGAATACCGCTAAGCCGGCATTCCAGAGATTTGGGCTGCCCCCTGGAAGCGCACAGCGCCATGCTCAGAGGACCGGCGACGGTCGGCCTGATGTTCCGAGAACGTTACGAGCGTGCGCGGCAATTGTGTTGAAATTGACGTCTGGCGATCGGCGACCACCACCTGGGGTCGACCAAGTGACCGACCGCGTCCAGCGCTGGCTACGGGTCGAGGCAGAGAGAGGGCCTGGAATGCTCGTACTGGCCAAGGCGGCGTGTGGGTCCTCCCAGTGTCACGGGGTCTGGGTTGATCCCGAGTCGGGGGACCTCCTCGTCGTCGGCGACCGGAAGTCGGTAACCCCGGCCCGTGGAGACGCCCGGGCCTGGGCGGTGGTCGAGGTCGCGCTGCCGGTGTATGCGAAGGCCGCGAACGCTCTTCGGCTCGCCGCGGAATGCGATCGCCCTGGTCTTGCGTCCGGAGATCTGCTTCCCGCCTGGGTCACCGTCAATGGCGTATGCGTCGCTGGCGAGCCTCGTGCCGATGCCCCGCCTACGATCGGCGTGGCGCCACACGAACAGTTGATCGTCGTCCGGCGAGTTGAAGCCGTCGTGGTGCGCGCCTTGGCCGCGACTGGGCTTCGCTGACGAAGTACCCGCCGGCCTGCCGGCCAGTTCCGACATCTATCGAACTTCAGGGCAAGGACTGCGGCCGACGGCCGTTTTGCCACGTATTCCACGCCGTATCGTGACGCGGCCCCAACGTTGCCCCCGCCGGCGCCGGTTTGCCAGCCGAAGTGATCTTTGATCTCGGAAGGCCCTGGCCGCGTGCCGCCGAGGCCGCTCGGCGGTCGTCGTCTCTGAACGTTCCGGCTGGAATCGTTGTCCGCCGGAGGCCTCGTCGCGTCGTCCAACGACTTGGTGCGTAGCATCCGTGCAGTCACACTCAGGGGCGCGTCTCCTGCGGTGACCGCATGGGCTCGGCGCGGTCGGAGCCCCGCGGCGCGCCCGCATCCCTTGATCATGATTGCTGGCGGGGTCCGTGACGTAATATTCCAACATATTTGCTAATCGGCGTCTCGGGGTGTAGCTTCCGGGAGCCGGGAGACGAGGACGGCAATGCGGCTGACTCCCTCGGAGTCGACTTCCCTGGAGCTGACCCCGCTGGCGACCTATCAGTGCGGCTCCGCGCACTGTCCGGCCGTATACGCCCCCGCGGGGCACAGCGACGATCTGGTCGTGCAGGGGTGGATAGCCGGTCCCCACTTGGCCCAGAGCCTGCCGACTGGGGAGCAGATGGTCGTTCTCCCTCGGGAGACGTTGCTTGAGGCGGTCCGCAAGCTCCTGAACGAGGGCTGATCTGCCGGCCGCCGCGCTGAGCTTTGCGTGGCGGCCGGACCCGAGAGACACCGTCTACAGGGAGGAACGATGACGGCCGGTGAGCAGCATTCGGCCCGCGAGCCATCCCTTGAGCTGGACGAGCCGCTCGGGCGCCTGCTTTTTCGGCTTCGCCAGGAACGTGACCTGACCACCTCGGCGTTGGCGCGAGAGTCCGGTGTCAGCCAGGGCCAGATTTCCAAGATCGAGAATCTCCAGATCACGCCATCCCCCGACGCGATCAGCAAGATCACAAGCGCGCTCCAGCTTCCGGGAGAGGTGGCCAACCTGCTCGTCGAGCAGGCGCGGCACGACAAGCTCGAGGCCAACCGCGCGCGTAGCGCGAAGCGACTCGTCAGTTCGGCGCCCAGCCCGAAGGAGGAAATCAGGCCGGAGGACTGGATGGGGGAGGAGATCAGGGCCAGCCGCATCCGCAACTTTGAACCGATCGTGGTCCCGGGGCTTTTGCAGACCAGTGAGTACGCCCGGCGTATCTTGAACGGCTTCCATTCGGTGGAATACGGCGACGACGACCGGACCTGGCCAAGCACGGCCGCGGTCCTCAGGGTGCGAGCTGCCCGCCAGGAGCGGCTCTACGACACCGCGGTGACGTACGAGTTCGTCATCATGGAACAGGTAATGAGGTTCCGCTTCGGCGAGGACGACTGGCCGATACTGATGGCCAATCAGATCCAGCGGATCGAGGCCGCCGTCGACCTGCCGAACGTGTCGATCAGGATATTGCCCGAAGCGGCGATTCTGAGCTGCCCGCCGGTCGAGGCGTTCACGATCGTCGACGACTCGGTCGTTCTCACCGAGTCGACGCTCGGTGGTGGCCGTCGAGACCGGGAGCGCAAGAAGATCGACGTCGGTATCCGCGCGTTCGACCAGTTCTGGAAGCTCGGCACCGACGACGTCTTACCAATCTTGAAGCGCTACAAGGCCGAGCTGCTCGGAGAAGCGATCAGTTCCGCGCCCGACCTGCCGGACGCCTGAGCGGCACCTGGCCCGGCCGGCTCCGTCGGCGGTCGGGCCAGGTGGTCCGCTTACCGTTGCCGGGTGAGCTCTCGGCGCGGCCCCGCCGGGCCGGCCGTGACCTTTTCGGCTATGCGGCTGTCGCTTCCGCTCCGGCCTGTGATGGGCGGCTCGGTCGCTCGGCCCGCGGCGGCGCGGGCCTGCGCGAGGCGGGCCTCGGCGAGGCGGGCGGCCTCGACGGTCCGGCTGTCGTGAACGAGGGTGAGGCGCTGGGGCCGCTCGCCGCTGGTGACATGTACCGGATACTCGCGCCGGTAGCCGGGGCGTACCCGCAGGTCCGCCCAGGTGGTTCCCGCTCGGTGAAGGTCGACCTGCACCTTCTGCCAGCTGTCCTCCGCACGCCGGACGGCGAGGACCAGCGCGGTCCGCGAGGCCGCCTGGTCGCGTTCGGCCATGATGCGGGCCGCGGCGCCCAAGGCATCCGCGACCGATCGGGCCTCGTCCGAGAAGGCGTCCAGGCGGGCCGGCCGGCCGGGCTTCGTGACCGTGTAGCGCAGGTACTGGCGGGCGAGCCAGGACAGCCGGCTGTGCAGCTGCTCGCGGTTGGTGCCGGTGAGAGTCGCGTAAGCGGTCAGCATTGACATGCGATCACGTCCAGCTGGATCTTCGTGCCATTCAGGCGATGGCCGGCGCCCCCGGCCGTGGGGTGGGCTGCGATGGCCGAGGTGGCCATACCCCACCTGGGTACTCCACAGGAATCAGTGGTGAGACCCCCCGCGTGCGGCATATTCCGACGCACCTCCTGCTTCCGAGGCCCGTGACCGATGGTCGACTGGACCTATGAGCAGACGGTAAACGACTGGGACAGCGCCGACAAGGCGACTTGAGAATATAGTCCAAGATCTTTACATGTGGATGGTTGAGAGGAATACTCTAGTCCTTGCAGGGGACATCGCCGGTTCGGCCCCCGTTCGCGAGCGGGCCCGCGATCCAGTCCGGCGTACGGGACCGGCATGGTGGGACAGGTGGCGACGTGACGTCGAGATGGCCGCGCGGGTCCGGCCTGGCCGTTGTGCCTTCCGGCGCGGCAGACGGGCCCCGCCCGGTCGAGGCCGGCGGGTCTGTCAGCGTCGCCGGGCCGGCTGGGATGGGCAAGTCCGCCGACAGCGGCAGACTGACCCTGTCAGGCCGGCCCGTCGGATACCGCCGCCGCGGCGGCCCGAAAGATTTCCGCCGGAATCTCGACGAGAACCTCGCCCGGAGCCGCCTGAACGGTGTCGTCAGTCACGAGCGTGCCCTGGACGACGATGGTGCCGTGGTCGCTGGCATAGACCTGAGGGCACGAGTTGGTTCCGCAGTGCTGGTCGGTCAGGGGTGTAAGGCGCATGTACCCGCCCTTTCATGTGGTGCCCCCGGATCCCCGCGGCGAACGCCGGGCTGGCGCCGCGCGACCCGGCCGACCGGGGATCGCCCCGTCGGCGGACAGGACCGTGTTCCTCGATTTGAGCACGCAATCGCCGAACACGCCGCCGATATACGCGGCCAACAGAGCCCACATCCGGAACCGTGGCGGACCACCTGCAGGCGCGAATTGCCAGGTAGACACCCTTCGCGTGCGCGATTGTTGATTCAGGCGAGTGTTCTTGCGCAGGGGGTGCCCGAATGGGCGGCTTAGCGGCTCCAGCTCGACGCGCCGGCCGAGTTCCCCGACTGGCGACTTGGCGTGGCCGGTCTAGTATTCAGGGCCTGGGAGATCATGCCCACTCCAAGATCGCTAATATTCACTCTGTCATTGCCGGCCGCGGATACTTGATGTTGAACGCGCCGGATGAGGAAGTAGGAGCAATGGAGCTCGTGCCGCTTGCCCAGACCAGCTGCGGGACATCGGCCTGCCCGGGTGTCTTCGAGGCATCTGATGGTTCCGTAGTCGTTCAGGGTTATGTTGTGCCTACGCAGCGCTACGTTGATGGGGTGCCGGACGGGGAGGCTCGGGTGCAGATTCCTCGCGACCTGCTCATCAGAGCGGCGCGCAGTCTGCCAGACTGGGATGGGCAGTAGTCGGGCCGAGCAGCTGGGCCGTCGATCCGGTGTACTGAGACTCGACCCGGAGTAGTAGTTCTCGCGGAAGCGGAGGACCGTCGTGACGGACGATGTGGTGGATGTCGTTCCGTCGCTTGGCGTTGCCTCGCTCGGTGCGGATCCGGGCTCCTCGACTCTGGCTGGGGAGCTCGGTCGCGCTCTCGCTGGTTTGCGTAAGCGCAAGGGGATGACGGGGGAGGAGCTCGGCCGGGCGATCGGCGCGAGTCAGGCGAAGATCTCGAAGATCGAGCGGGGCGTGCTGCGGCCGAGCCCCCTGGACGTTGAGAAGATCGTGCTGGCGCTCGATGGCTCGAAGGACGCGCTGCATGAGCTGGTGGGGCAGGCGACCGAGCTGCAGTCCCTGAGTAGCCGTCCGCGGTTGCCGCGCCGTGGCCCGGTCAACCAGCAGGATTACGCCGATCTTGAAGGTCGGGCAACGTTGGTGCGTGACTTCGAGCCGATCACTGTGCCAGGCCTGATGCAGATCAGCGAGTACACCCGTCGGGTGATCAATGCGTTCCATGCGGTCGACATCGGTGACCACGAGTCGAAGTGGGCCGAGACGGCGGCGAAGGTGACACAGCGGCTCCAGCGCCAGGAGCGGCTCTACGACACCAACAAGACGTTCGAGTTCATCCTGCTGGAGAACCTGCTCAACAACATGTATGTCACGCCGGGGTACATGCTGGCGCAGGTCGACCGGATCGAGCAGATCGCGAAGCTGTCGAACGTCACTGTGCGTGTGGTTCCGATGACGGCTCAGCTCGGCCTGCCGCCGAGTCACGGTTTTATGATCTTCGACGACGATGTGGTCGTCACCGAGTCCCTGGACGCGACCGTCTACCAGGACCGGCGCAGCGTCGAGTTCTACACCCACTTCTTCGAGAGCTACCGCGAGCTCGCGACCGCCGACCTCGAAGAAGTCCTCGAACGCTACAAGATGCGGTACGCCGACATGGCCAGGCCCAAGCCCTGAGCCGTCGGTCGCGGTCAGGCGCCCGTCAGTCGAAGAGACGTTCGAGGACGAGGGCTACGCCGTCGTGGTCGTTGGAGGCGGTTATCTCGTCGGCGGCCGCGAGGACCTCGGGATGCGCGTTGGCGACGGCGACCGAATGGCCGGCCCAGGCGAGCATCGGCAGGTCGTTGAGCATGTCGCCGAACGCGACGACGTCCGCCGCGGTGACCCCGTGAGCGGTGGCGACCTCGGCCAGCGCGACCGCCTTGGAGACGCCGGCACCGGCGATCTCGATCAGTGTCTCGGTGGACCGGGTCACCACCGCCTCGGCGCCCGCGAGGTCCACGACCTTCTCGTACACGTGTGCGAGCGACTCACCGCTGCGGCGGACGAGCAGCTTGATCGGCGGCAGCGTCACCAGGAGGTCGGCCAGGTCGGCGACCAGCTCCAGTGGGTCCGGCCACATCGTGCGGAACGCGGGCTCCCGGCCGAACCTCAGCCCGCTCTCGACCGCGAACGCGACGTCCGGCACGATCTCCCGAATGGCCAGGGCCAGCCGCAGCGCGGCCTGCTGGTCGAGCTCGCGATGGTTGACCGTCGTCTGTGCGTCCAGGTCGTAGACGAGGGCGCCGTTCGCGCAGACGGCGATGCCGGCGACCGAGGTCTTCGCGACGACGTCGGCCATTACGCGGATTGGCCGGCCGGTCACGAAAACAACGGTCCCGCCGTGCTCACGCACCCGGCGCAGCGCCCGGCGGGTGCGCTCCGACACTGTGCCGTCCGACCGAATCAGGGTTCCGTCCAGATCGGTGGCGACGATCGCGGGAGGGGGCACAGCGACCCAGTCAACCAGCGTGCGGCCGTTCGCACCATGGCCATCTCGTGGTCGGCCAGCGGACGCCCGAGGCCGCGGCCCCGCCCAGGTAACATGCGGTTCATGAGGTCTGTCGGCTGCTCGCGCGCGAGCCTGGGCGCATGCGGTGGCGTCACCGCTTCCGCTGCCGAGGGTCGCCGGCCGTGAAGACCTTTGACGAGCTGTTCGTGGAGCTCTCCGCGAAGTGGCGGGACAAGGCCCCGGACTCGGGCTCCGTCGCCGCGCTGGAGGCCGGCGTGCACCACATCGGCAAGAAGCTGGTCGAGGAGGCCGCCGAGAGCTGGATGGCGGCCGAGTACGAGACGGGCGAGCGGGCCGCCGAGGAGCTCTCCCAGCTGGTCTACTGGATCCAGCTCATGATGATCTCCCGCGGCCTCACCCCGGACGACGTCTACCTCCATCTCTGACCCCGCACCCGGGTGTCGTCTGCCCCTGGGATGGCGCGGGTTTCCGGCGACGTGGGTTCACGTCGCACTCTTGCCCCGTGAGATGACACCGGCGGCCGCCACCGGCCTGAGATGACACGGACATGGACATGCTGCGAATCGCGGTACCGAACAAGGGCGCGCTCTCCGTCGCCTCCAGCCAGCTGCTCGGCGACGCCGGGTACCACGTGAAGCGGGACGGCGCCGAGCTCGTCGTCGCCGACGTCGAGAACGACATCGAGTTCTTCTTCCTACGCCCGCGGGACATCGCGGTCTACGTCGGCTCCGGGCTCCTCGACGTCGGCATCACCGGTCGCGACCTGCTGCTGGACAGCGAGGTTCCGGCCCGGGAACTGGTCGCCCTCGGCTACGGGCACTCGACGTTTCGGTATGCCGCCCCGGAGGGCGCGGTCTCGGACGTCGCCGAGCTGGGCGGTCGGCGGATCGCCACCTCGTTTCCCGGGCTGGTCCGCGCGGACTTCGCGGCCCGTGGGCTGACCGCGCAGATCGTCACGTTGGATGGCGCGGTCGAGACGGCGGTGCGGCTCGGCGTCGCGGATGCCGTCGCTGACGTGGTCGAGACCGGTCGGACGCTGCGGGCCGCGGGCCTGGAGCTCGTCGGCGAGCCGGTCATGCGGTCCGAGGCCATCATGATCACAAAGCTGGGCGCGGAGCTCGCGCCGGCGCACGAGCGGCTGCTGCGCCGCGTGCAGGGCGTCCTGGTCGCGCGTCGGTACGTGATGATGGACTACGACGCGCCGACCGCCGTGCTGGACAAGGCCTGCGAGATCACGCCGGGTTTCGAGTCGCCGACGATCTCGCCGCTGGCCCGCGAGGGCTGGGTCGCCGTCCGGGCGATGGTCCTGAAGGACGACGTCAACCGCACGATGGACGACCTGTGGGAGCTCGGCGCCCGCGGCATCCTCGTCTCCGGCATCCAGGCCTGCCGCCTTTGAGGCGGGCGCTGCGGCGGGCGCTGGGCGCCCGCCGTCGGGCGCCCAGGCGCCCGACAATGTGGATCTTGGCTTAGGTATTTGGCGTCGTTAGCGCGATCCTGACCCGGCGAGGTGGTTGCGTTGGCGCCTCGCTGATGCCCGTCACCTTGACGGAACCGACGACGAAGCCCCCGGGGAGTTCCCCGGGGGCTTCGTCGTGACTGGTGTTGAGGAGTTACCGGCGGTGGCTGCTCAGGATGAGGCTCATGCCCTCGTTGCGGGTCGCCGGGGAGAGGAACTGGCCCCGGACTGCGGACGTGACCGTGCAGGCGCCGGGCTTGCGGACGCCGCGCATCGACATGCAGAGGTGCTCCGCCTCGACGACCACCATGACGCCGCGTGGCTTGAGGACGTCCACCAGCGCGTCGGCGACCTGGGAGGTCAGGCGCTCCTGCACCTGCGGCCGGCGGGCGTACAGGTCGACCAGCCTGGCCAGCTTCGACAGGCCGGTGATCTGGCCGTTCTCGTTCGGGATATAGGCGACGTGCGCCTTCCCGGAGAAGACGACCAGGTGGTGCTCGCACAGCGACGAGAAGTCGATGTCGCGCACGAGCACCATCTCGTCGTGACCCTCGTCGAAGACGGTGGTCAGCACGTCGGCCGGGTCGCGGCCCAGACCCTCGACGGCCTCCGCGTAGGCACGCGCGACCCGGTCGGGCGTCTTGCGCAGGCCCTCGCGGTCGGGGTCCTCGCCGATCCCGATCAGCAGTTCCCGCACCGCCGCGGCGACGCGGTCGTGGTCGAACGGGCGCACCCGGCCGTTGCCCGGCCGGAACTCGGCGACGGCTGCGCCGGAAACTGACCCTGGCCCCGCCGCCGAACCACCCTCGTCATCAAGGTGGCCGAAATCAGCGGACAGGAGGCCGGCTTCGGACGTCAACGGTGCTTCCTTTCGTCGTCGTTCGGCCACACCGGGGGCGCCCACGGGTTCGAGATCCGTGGGGCATCCGGCGGGGGCGTGGCCGGCGGCCCGGCCGGCCCGGTCGGGCCGTTGACGGGCCCGGAGACCGGGCCGTGACCGGTGTCGGCACCCTCACCGGGGGCGGAAGCCGGCTTCGTGAGGCTCGGCGCGCCGTTGCCGGTCGGGTGACCGTTTCCGTTCCCGTTGCCCTTGACCAGGTCGGCCACGTCGGACGCGACCAGGCCCAGCTCAGCAGGGGTCTGCACGGGCGGACGATCCGACGGTACCCGCCGGCCGACGCCCGTGTAGAAGCCACGAACCGGCCTCTTATGAACGGTGGCGAAAATCTCGAGCACCTCGTCCTTGCTGAGGGTCTCGATGTCCATCAGCCTCAGGACCAGGTTGTCCAGCTCGTCGCGGTAGGTGTTCAGCACCTCCCAGGCCTCGTCGTGCGCGGCCTCGATGAGCTTGCGGACCTCGTTGTCGATCTCGCCGGCGACGGCCTCGGAGTAGTCGCGCTGGTGTCCGACCTCACGGCCGAGGAACACCTCGCCCGACTCGGCGCCGAACTTCAGCGCGCCCAGCTTGTCCGACATGCCGTACTGGGTGACCATCGCGCGGGCGATCTGGGTCGCCTTCTCGATGTCGTCGCTCGCCCCGGTGGTCGGCTCGTGGAAGACGACCTCCTCCGCGGTCCGCCCGCCGAGGAGCACGGCGAGCTTGTCGAGCATCTCCGACCGGGTGGACAGGTACTTGTCCTCCAGCGGGAGCTGCATCGTGTAGCCGAGCGCCCGGCCACGGGGCAGAATCGTGATCTTGTGGACCGGGTCGGAGTTCGGCAGCGCGTGTGCCACCAGGGCGTGGCCGCCCTCGTGGTAGGCGATCCGCTTTTTCTCCTTTTCGCTCATCGCCCGGGTCTTGCGCTCCGGGCCGGCGAGCACTCGGTCGATCGACTCCTCCAGCAGGTCGGAAGAGATCATCTTCTGGTCCGCGCGGGCGGCCAGCAGTGCGGCCTCGTTCAGCACGTTGGCCAGGTCCGCGCCGGTGAAGCCGGGGGTACGGCGGGCGATCACCAGCAGGTCGACGTCCGCGCCGATCGGCTTGCCCTTGGCGTGGACCTTGAGGATCGCCTCGCGGCCCAGCAGGTCCGGGCGGTCGACCACGATCTGCCGGTCGAACCGGCCCGGGCGCAGCAGCGCCGGGTCGAGGATGTCCGGCCGGTTCGTCGCGGCGATCAGGATGACGCCGCCCTTGACGTCGAAGCCGTCCATCTCGACGAGCAGCTGGTTGAGGGTCTGCTCACGCTCGTCGTGGCCGCCGCCGAGACCGGCGCCACGGTGGCGGCCGACGGCGTCGATCTCGTCGACGAAGATGATCGCCGGGGCGTTGGCCTTGGCCTGCTCGAACAGGTCGCGCACCCGGCTCGCGCCGACACCGACGAACATCTCGACGAAGTCGGAGCCGGAGATCGAGTAGAACGGGACGCCGGCCTCGCCGGCGACCGCGCGGGCCAGCAGCGTCTTACCGGTGCCCGGCGGGCCGTACAGCAGCACGCCCTTGGGGATCTTGGCCCCGATGGCCTGGAACTTTCCTGGATTCTCCAGGAACTCCTTGATCTCCTGGAGTTCCTCCAGTGCCTCGTCGGCGCCGGCCACATCCGCGAATGTCGTCTTCGGCGTGTCCTTGTTGACCAGCTTGGCCTTGGACTTGCCGAAGTTCATCACGCGGTTGCCGCCGCCCTGCATCTGGTTCATCAGGAACAGGAACAACGCGACCACCAGCACCAGAGGCAGCAGGTTGAGTAGCAGCGAGACCAGGACGTTGCTGCGCTCGACCTTGACCTCGTACGGGACGCCCTTGTCGTTCAACTGGGCGGCCAGAGTGACCGCCTGGTTGGTGACGTAGCTCGACTCGTACTTCTTGTCGTCCTTGGTCTTGATCTGGACTATCTGCTTGGAGTCCTCGATCGTGGCGCTCTCGACCTGGCTCGTGGCGATCTTGTCCTGGATGAAGTGCAGGTTCTGCTTGCTGTACTCCTTGGGACCAGACAGAACGTTGGTCGTCAGGAAGATCACAAGCAGGACCAGGAGCGCCAGGACCACCCAGCCGCGGAAGATTCTTCTTGGAGTCATCTGCCTGGAGCGCTGGACACGCGCGCTCCACCCTCCTGACGTGTGTACTGCCCTCGATCGGGATTCCCTTGTGCCGAGGGTACCGCCGGCACGCGCATGTCACCCACGCGTACAGCTGAGGAACGGTCCGCCGGCCCGCCGTGTTCCGCCTGCACCCCACCACGCCGGGACAAGCCGGTCGCAGGTCCGGGGGTGACGATTCGGTCACCAGGGCCGTGCAGGCCGTGCCCGCGGGTGACGCCCCCGGGGGCGCTCAGTGCCTGGTCCCCGGCCGGGGACCGCGGGCGACTGCTTCCGGGGTGAGTGTCCCCACGAACGGGAGCGTTCGGTAGTGCTCGGCATAGTCAAGGCCGTAACCGACCACAAAGGCGCTTGGGATGTCGAAACCGACATATCGGACGTCGACATCGACGGTGATGGCTTCCGGCTTCCGGAACAGCGTCAGCACCTCGAGCGAGCCCGGGTTGCGCGAACGCAGGTTCTTGAGCAGCCAGGACAGGGTTAGTCCCGAGTCGATGATGTCCTCGACGACCAGTACGTCCCGGCCCTCGATCGACCGGTCCAGGTCCTTGAGGATCCGGACCACACCGGAGGACGACGTCGCCGAGCCGTAGGACGACACGGCCATGAACTCCAGGGTCACCGCGGTCCGCAGCGCCCGCGACAGGTCGGCCATGACCATGACCGCGCCCTTGAGCACCCCCACCAGCAGCAGCTCGCGTCCGGCGTAGTCGGCGTCGACTCGCGCGGCGAGCGTGGCGATGCGCGCTGCGATGTCCTCCTCGCTGACCAGCACCTCGCCGATGTCACCGGCGTGCCAGGGTGGCGTGTCGGCGGACGTTCGGGGAGCGCTCCCCGAGCCGGGTGTGCTCCGATCGGCAGAGCCAGGTTGGCTCAGATCAGCAGAGCCGGGTTGGCTCAGATCGGCAGAGCCGGGTTGGCTCAGATCGGCGGAGTCGGGTGCGGTCACTTCGGCGTGGCTCACCGGCATGCCCTCCTCGGCGTCGGACCGCGCGGCGTCGGGCCGGCGCGGCGATGGTCGCGGGCCGGTCGGCCCTGGCGCGGCGTCGCCGCCGTCCGCCGTCCCGCGGCGTCCGGACCTGGTCTCGCCCGGTCCGGCCACGCTGATCCTGTCACCTCGGCGCCGCGCGGTGACGCCGGACGGCAGTGGGACCGGCTGTTGCCCGCGCCACCGGGTCACCAGCTCCTCCATGGCCCAGACGTGTTCGGCGCGCAGCGCGGACGCCGAGGCGCCGAGCGTGAGCGCGGCCCGGCGCAGCACCCTGGTCCGCAGTGCGCTCGGTAACGCCCCGAGCGCCTCGACGGCGAGCTCGACCAGCCCCGGGCCGGGCGATGAATCCGCCGTGGCCGCCGCATAGGCGTCATCGGTGAGCGCGTCGAGCGCCTCGGCGTCGGCGCGCAGCAGGTCGGCGCTGCGCGACAGCGACTCGGCGATGCCCGGGCCGAGCTGATCCTCCAGCGCGGGCAGCAGGGCATGCCGGACGCGAGCCCTGGCGAAGGCCGCGTCGGCGTTCGTCGGGTCCTCCCAGGCGTCCAGCCCCTCGGCCTGGCAGGCGGCCCTGGCCTGTTCCTTGCGCAGCCCCAGCAGCGGCCGGCGCAGCAGCCCGTCGCGCGGGGACATCCCCGCGAGCGAGCGGGCCCCGGCGCCACGGGCGAGCCTCAACAGCACGGTTTCTGCCTGGTCGTCGAGGGTGTGGCCGAGCAGCAACGCGGCGGCGCCCAGCCGCTCGGCGGCCGTGGCGAGCGCCGCCCGTCGTGCCTCCCGAGCGGCTCCCTCGGAGCGGGCCGAGTGCGCCACCAGCAGCTCCACCGGGTCGAGCCGCAGTGCGTGGCCCTGCGCGGCGACGGACTCGGCCCGCTTACCCGACGCGTCGTCCCAGCCGTGGTCGACGGTCAGCAGCCCGGCGCGCAGCGCGCGGCGCGGCGCGACGAAAGCTGTCGCCGCCGCCAGTGCCAACGAGTCGGGTCCGCCCGAACAGGCGACCAGCACCAGCGCTCCAGGCGGAAGGTCGGCGATGGCGTGCCGCACGGCCAGCCGGATGGAGGCCACGGCCGGCGCCGGCGATCCCGACGGGTAGATCCGCCGGCCGCTGGTCGGGCTCGCGGCACTGGTCACCCGCGGCACCTAGGCGGAGATGGAGGGGCGACTGCCCAGGACGCGGGCCATCCAGGCCCCTGGGTCGGAGATCTCGGCCTGGCTCGGCAAGGTCACTGGGGACTGCCAGACCAGGTTGAACCCGTCGACTCCCGCCTCGGCGACGACCGCGCGCACGAACGCGCCACCCTGCCGGTACTGGCGCAGCTTCATGTCGAGGCCGAGCAGCCGGCGCACGAACCGGTCCAGCGGCGAGCCACCGGAACGGCGGGTGTCGAACCTCGAGCGGATGTCGGCCACCGTCGGCACCACCTGTGGGCCAACGGCGTCCATCACCTGGTCGGCGTGGCCTTCGAGCAGGGTCATGAGGGCCTGCAACCGGTCGAGCACGGCCCGCTGGGCCGGCGTCTGCAGCGCCTCGACGACGCTCGGGGCGTCCGGGCCGCGGTCGCGCACAGCGCCGCGCAGGGCCCCGACCGCCGAACGCAGCCGATCCGCGAGCACGTCCGGGTCCAGGTCGGTGGCCTCGATGAAGGCGCCGATCTCGGACTCGAGGTGGGCGCGCAGCCACGGGACAGCGGTGAACTGGCTGCGGTGGGTCTGCTCGTGCAGGCACACCCACAGCCGGAAGTCGCGCGGGACGACGCCCAGCCGCCGTTCGGCGTGCGCGATGTTCGGCGCCACCAGGCTGAGCCGGCCCACCGGGCCCGCGCCGTCGGCCCAGTCCGCCCGCGCCGGGGTGGTCGGCCCGTACTCATCGGGCGGGAGGAAGACCTCGTACTGGCCGAGGACCTTGCCCGCGAGGTAGGCGAGCGCCGAGCCGAGCTGAACCCCGGTGACCCGGCGGCCGACGGCCGTCGACAGGGAGCCCTTGGCGTTGTCGGCCAGCCGGTCGAGCAACGGGGTGGTGATCATGCGGAGGCCGGCAACGTTGGACCGGGCCCATTCGGGCCGGTCGACGACGGCGATCGGCGTCACCGCCGCGGGCGGCGGCAGTAGGTGGGTGTAGTCCTCGACGTGACGTTCGGCGTCCACCGCGAGCCTGCGCAGGCTGCTCACGACCTCGTCGGCCTCGGCGCGGGTGAGCTGTGGACCGGGCCGGACCAGCTTGCGGGCCGTCGCTACCGCCAGATCCCAGTCGACGGGCTGGTCCGCGTGCTGCCCGTCGTCAGGCCGCTTGTCCTCGGATTCCCGCTTGTCCTCGGATTCGTTGTCCCGTGATTCGCCGTCCTGGGGCTGCGCGTCGGCCACAGTTCCACGCTACCCGTTCGGCGCTATTCGATCTTGAGAATCGGCGCCCCGCCGATCGGTCAGGCGTCGCTCCGCGGGTTCGTCCCCAGTGCTGGTGGTCGGTGCGGCTAGTGCCTGGCCTGCGTGGCCGCCTGCGGTTCGCCACCCTTGTCGGGCTGGGCCGGCGCGGTCGTGACGATCGTGGTCGCGGCGGGGGGTTTCGGCTGGCCGGCGGAACAGCCGCAGCCGGCGAGGGCGGCGGCGACCCGGTCCAGGCTCGCCTTCGCGGCCGTCGACTCGTTGACCGGCGCGAAGAAGCCGAACAGCAGCAGCCGGCCGTCCGCGTCCACCAGCTGCCCGGCGAGGCTGGTGACGGTGCTCAGGCTGCCGGTCTTCGCGCGCACGTCGCCGGCGGCCGGCGCGGTGTCCGCCCCGCCGTACCGGTCGCCGAGCGTGCCGGAGAACCCGGCGACCGGGAGGCCTGTGATCAGCGGCCGCAGCTCGGGGTGGCCGAGCAGCGTGGCGGTACGAAGGATCGACACCAGCGTCCGCGGCATGATCGCGTCGGCCACGGACAGGCCGCTCACGTCGGCCAGCGACATCCCGGCGGTGTCGATCCCGAGCTGGGAAAGCACCTGCCCGACGGCGGCAGTGGCGCCGGCGAACGTCGGCGGCAGCCCGCGGGCGCGGGCGACGAGCCGCCCGAGGCTCTCAGCGATGTCGTTGTCGGAGTCGGTCAGCATCCGCTCGACCAGCACCGGGATCGGGGGGCTCGCGGCCGTCGCGACCGTCTTCGCCGCCGGGTCGGCCGGCCCGGTGCCGACGGCGCCGACGGCCACGCCGGCGGTGTGCAACGCGGTCGCGAACGCGGTCGTGGCGGCGGCGTCCGGGGTGCCGGTTCGGGGCCCGGTGGCTCCTGGCGTGGGCCGGCCGGCATCGACTTCCAGGGCCGAGACCGGCGTGACGTCGCCCTCGGCCACGTAGACGTCCTTCCAGCCGGGCGCGGTGCCTGGGCCCTGGAAGAGTGTTCCGTCGCCGATGACCCGGCTGACGGAGGTGATCCCGGCGGCGTGGACCTGGGCGGCCAGATCCGACAGCCTCGCGCTGATGCTGGCCGGGTAGCCGGCGGGGTCGGTCGCGGCGGTCAGCGTCGGGTCGCCCGCGCCGACCAGCCAGAGCGTGCCACCTTGTTGGACCCCCCCATTCGACGTGGATGGCACGGTGGGGGGTGGCAGGTAGGCAACCCGGGTCGTCAGCCGGGTTGCGGGGGAGAAGGTGCGCAGCGCCGCGGTGGCTACTGCGGTCTTCAGCGTCGAGGCGGGCGCGGTGGGCACCGAGGCCCGTTGGTCGAAGAGGACCTTTCCCGTCAGGGCGTCGACCACGAGCCCGGCCGGGCTGCCCAGCAGCGGGTTCGCGAGCGGCCCGGTGAGGCGACCGGAAAGCGCGGTCGGGTCCGGAACCGGCCGGGTCGCGGCCAGACCAGGCAGGGGCGCCGCGCTGACCGGGGGTACCGTCGCGTTGAGCGCCTTGTCGGGCCCCGGCCCGGAGGAGACTGTGAGCGACCCGGCGAGCAGCGCGCCGGCCAGCGCGGTGAGGCCGCCGACCCGGGCACCTGCTGTCACGGATGGAGCCTACGGGCGCTCGCCCCGGTCAGGCTGCCGGGGCGGCCCGTTCGATGACCTTTGGCGGGGATGTCCCGGGGCGGCCTCGTGCGCGGCTGGTCTGGGCGCTCCGGCAGGATATCCGCGAAGGTCGTGCCCGGAACGCCGGCTGGTAGAGGTTCCGGGGTGAGCGCCCGTGGAACAGGTAGTGAAGGTGATGGAGAGGCCACTGCGGAGGCCGGAGGGTGGGCCGGGCCTCGAGGCCGGAGCCTCGGGGTGCGGCAGGCCACAGTGCCGGAGCTGCGGACCATCCGATGTCCTCCGACACTGGACGAAGGCACGATTCACGAACCTGGTGCGATCCGACGACTCGTTCTGGTCGTAGCCGGGCGAACGCAGGTCGGTCCTGGGCCGGCCGGAGCACCGAAGCCGGAATCCGACTCGCGGAGACCGGCCCGACGGAAGAGAAGCCGGGCCCATTCGGGGCTGGGCTGTCTAGAAGAAGGAGACAGGGAGCGGCGTGGACCTCGAGTTCGACGTGACCATCGAGATCCCCAAGGGGCAGCGCAACAAGTACGAGATGGATCACCACACGGGGCGGATCCGGCTGGACCGGATGCTGTTCACCTCCACCCACTACCCGTCCGACTACGGGTTCATCGAGGGCACGCTCGGCCGCGACGGTGACCCGCTGGACGCGCTCGTCCTGCTGGAGGAGCCGACCTTCCCGGGCTGCCTGGTGCGCTGCCGGACCATCGGCATGTTCCAGATGACCGACGAGAAGGGCCCGGACGACAAGGTCCTGTGCGTGCCCGTGGCCGACATCCGCCAGGAGCACCTGCGCGACATCCGCCACCTGCCGGAGTTCGACCGGCTGGAGATCCAGCATTTCTTCGAGGTCTACAAGGACCTCGAGCCCGGCAAGTCGGTCGAGGGCGCCAGCTGGGTCGGCCGCGCCGACGCCGAGCGCGAGATCCTGGCCTCGATCAAGCGGCTGAAGACCGACGAGGCGGAGCACGCCCCCGTCGTCGACGAGGCCGAGACCGAGGCCGAGACGGCCTGAACTGTCAGCGGCCTGACCAGGCCGCGCATCCAGCAGGGCCCCGGCAGGTTCCGCGAACCAGCCGGGGCCTTCTCGATGGCGCCGGAGTCTGGTGACGCCGCGCGGCTGGCGGGCCGCGGCGGCTGGCCCGGCTTCCGAGTGAGACGTCGTTCGATCCGGCCGTTTAGTAGCCCACGGGCATACTCGGCCGCATGAGCGAGGGGGCCCGCGCCGATGTTCTCGATCAACTATGTCGAGTGATCGCATGCTAGATCGAGGCGCAGGTGGGGGGTGCAGCGGCCAGCCGAGGCGATGGCGCCGCTGATCGCCGACGCCCTGCTTGACTTCTTCGAGATCAGCCTCAAGCCCGGAGCCGGTCCGAGCTGACACCCGCTTCGGTCGCGCCGCACCCGCCACGCGCGGCCGGGACCTGGCGGCCCGCGGCGAAGCCGCCTGCGCGCCGCGCTGGCGCGCCGTGCTCGGCGGGCGCGTCGGTCCGCCACCTGTCCGGGCGTCAGAACATCGCACCACGCACGGGGGAGGCGTCGAAAGGTTGATAGCCGCGCGAACGGTGCGCCTGGAGGGCTGATAGCGCCTGACGGGCCAAAGCCCTTGTCGGGCAGGGTGAGAGCCGAAGGCGGGGATTGAACCCGCGACCTATCGCTTACGAGCTAACACCGCCTGAGCGGTGAGCCGACCTGCGTCGTTGCAGGTCGCTCGCACCCCGTTCCGCCCGAAGGTGATAGGACTTCATCGATCTTCGTTCGTGCGGCGAGCCGCTACGGCAGAAGCTCGATGAACTGCTCTACCGACAGGTCCGCGTCGCGGATGATCCGGCGGAGCGTGCCCGGCGGGACGTCCTTACCCGCATGCACCGGTACGACCACGAAACGACCACCGAGGCCGGTCAACATGTGATGGCTGCCCTTGACGCGGAGCAGCTTGAAGCCGGCCTTCTCCAGGGCCCGGACGACGTCCGCGCCGGGCCTTGACGGGAGCGGAGGCATTCAGGCGACGTCCTGGACGATGGTCAGCACCGACGGGACGCCCAGCTCCTCGATGACCAGGGTGACCGCCTCGTGGAGATCGGCGACCGCCGCTTCCGGGGTGTCCCCGACGCCGTGAGCCCCGCCCTTCGGAAAGACAGCATGGGCGCCCCAGGTGCCGTCTTCCTCCTGCTCCAGCTCATACGGAATCTGGATCATCCGCTTCATGGCCCGACTGTACGCCCGGAAGCCATCGACCGTAGGTCCTGACGCGGACCGGTCGGGGGGCACGCCGCTCAGAACCGGTCACCGAGCCCCAGGCGGTCGTGAGCCTTCCGGGCTCGGCGGTCCTGGGCGCCGGCCGCGTACCGGTCGACCATCTGGCGGGATCTCCAGCCCATGATCCGCATCAGGTCGCCCTCGGTCCCGCCGGCCTCCAGCCAGTCATCTGCCAGCGTGTGGCGGAACTGGTGAGGGTGCAGCCGAGGCAGGCCGATCAGCGCGCCGCGCCGGTAGAGCATCCGGGCGATGCCGTCCCCGGTCAGGGCGTGCCGGCCGTTCGACGCCAGCCACAGCGCGGGGAGGTTGGCGCCCTTCTCCCGGGCACGGGCCCGCAGGTACCGGCCGAGCGCCAGAGCCGTGTTGTTCCCGATCGGTACGTCGCGGAAGCGGCGGCCCTTGCCAAGGACGCGCAGTGTCTTGGCCGCCAGGTCGACGTCTGGGACTTCCAGCTTGCTGACCTCGGCGCGTCGGCCGCCGCTGTCCATCAGGGTTCGGATGATCGCGTTGTCGCGGCGGTCGATGAACAGCTTGCCCGCGCAGGTCGCCAGGAGCGCCCGGATTTGGTCGTCCTCCAGCACGGGGACCGGCTTGTCTGGGACGACCGGTGGTCGCATCCGGTCGAGCGGGGATCGTTCGATCTCGTCTTCGGCGATCAGCCAGCCGAACCATTGCTGGAGCCCGCGGTACACCTGGTTGGCGTAGGCGGCGCTCCGACCGTTCGGGCGGCGCGGACTCGGCAGCGTCCGGAAGTCGATCAGGAACTGTTCGACGTGGGAGCGGCTGATGTCGGCCGCCTCGGCGGGTGCGTCGTCGCGGTCGAGTAGCCAGGCGACGAACAGGCGCACCGCGTTCAGGTAGAGCCGGCGCGTGTTGTCCGAGGCATTCGCCGCGTCCAAGGACCGGTTCACGACGTGATCAGCAGATCCCACATCGGGTCGATGGCGGTCATGCCGCACGCTCCCCGGCCGCACGGGCGCGGCGGGCCTGGACGCTACGCAGGGCGAGGCGCTGCATGTGGGCCCGCCGTAGGCAGTCGGCACGGCGGGCGCGTTCCTCGGGCGGGAGGGTGCCGTCCGGGTCGGCCTCGCGCTCGAACTTGCCGAGGAACGCGGCGCGGGCCGGCGCGGTGACCTGCACCGGGTCTTCCTTGGCCAGGCGGGCGTTGGCGGCGATCTGGGCGCGCAGCCGGCGGACCACTTCCGGGGGCTGTTGCCGGGTAGTCCTGGCGGTCCCGGTTTGCTGGGGCTGTTCGTGCGTCACGATGAGGGTGCCTCTCCTACCTGGTGGGTGGGGTAGGCGGGCCCGGCGGAAGCTTGGCGGCGCTGCCGGGCCCGCTGTCGAGCCGCGCGGATGCGCGTTCGGAGCGGGCGGCTTCTCTTCGCGAGCGGGCCATGTCGGCGGCCATGGCGGCGAGTTGGGCGTCTCCGGCGAGGCGGTAGCCGGCGCCTTCGAAGCGCCAGGAGCCGAGTGCGATGACTTCGTCGCCGGTGTCGTCCTCGAGAGGGCGGTTCCAGGCATCGAGTGGGGTGCGGGGGTTGCCGGCGCTGTCGTGGGTGCGGATCCAGTCGCGGCGTTCCTGTCGGCAGGCGCCGAAGGTGGTCGAGTAGCGGCGCGATTTGGTCAGCCAGTGCCCGCGGTAGCCGTACTGGTGGGCGTTGGCGCGCAGCCGCAGGCCGGCGAGGTGGCGCCGGCCACCGAGGTCCCAGGCGGCTTTCACCATCGCGGCCTGGTGGGCGTTGAGGAACGGCAGGACCCCGAACAGGTCCCCGGTCGTGCGGATCGGCCGCGACAGCGCGCCGGACTCGTGGAGATCCTTGGTGACGTACTTGGGCAGGTAGTTCGCGACGGCGGCCGGGTCGAGTTCGGCGCCGCCGGCCAGGCCGATGTGCTTCTCGTCGTGTTCCGGTCCCCAGCGGGCATCCACCAGCCCGGCGCCGGTCGGGGTCGGGCAGGGCTCACGGACCCGCTCGACCGCCCAGCGCCAGGCGGCGGCCAGCAGCTTCCCGGTTGCCCACTCAGGTGGTTCCGGGTAGTCGCCGGAGATCGAGCTGTA
The DNA here is from genome assembly GCF_000966285.1 of Pseudofrankia sp. DC12. NCBI lineage: Bacteria > Bacillati > Actinomycetota > Actinomycetes > Frankiales > Frankiaceae > Pseudofrankia > Pseudofrankia sp. DC12. The sequence goes on along the minus strand of NZ_KQ031391.1, from coordinate 2,947,893 downwards.
CCCGTCGAGGCGCAGGATGCCGTGGTAGTGGATCAGGCAGCGGGCCTGGTTCTCGGCGACCTTGACGTACGAGAGCTGGACGAGCTCCCGGATCCCGATCCGGACGGTGCCGTCTTTGCGGGTGCCGCTGGTGAGCGGGGCGCCGATCTGGTGGGCGATCCGTCGATACCAGAGATCCACGGTGCGTTCCACAGCCGCGCCGCGGTCGCGTTCCACAGGACGGCCCCGGCGTAGTCGTAGCAGCACGGCGTGACCGCCTGCCCGAGGGCGGGGTCATCCAGCTCCTTGTGCTTGCGCAGGCAGCCGATCGGGTTGCCGTGCCGGCAGACGCCCCGGCGCGGGTGGCACGGTCGGGCTTTCTCGTGGTCCTTGGCGTTGCGGGAATGGACCTTCCCGAACGACGGCGCGGTCAGCGTCACGAACAGGCCGGGATGGGTGGCGACCGAGGCGGGCAGGCCCCGGCCGCCGGCCAGGCCGGCATGCACGATCTGCCAGGCGTCCCCGGCGTAGGTCCACGAGCACGACGGGCAGACACCCGCGCGCCGGTTGCCGCACGGGATCAGGATCGTGCCGTCCGGCTGGGTCGCGGAGTCGAACGTGCGGCGGATCTCCCCGGTGGCGGTGTCGACCTGGCCGCTCCAGCCGGACAGCCGGATGGGCCGGGTGCAGCCAGCGATCCGGTTGACCTGTGTCCAGAACGCGCCAAGGCTGCCGTCCGCGAGGCGCGGGCCGGCTTCTGCGGCGACGTCGAACGTCAGGAGCGCCACGAGGGGTGCGGTCCCTTCCCAGGGCGAGCACGCCGCGACGAACCCCTATCGGGGCTGTGGGCGTGATCTACGGAAGTGCCCGGGTGTCCTCTGCCGGCCGTAGCGAGCGGCCTGGGTGGTGCGGCAGGAAGGGGCGGGCGGGGACCGGACTGGGAAGGGTTGGTGCCTAGCGACTCGTCCAGCCGACTCGTGGTGCTGGACGCTCGCTCTCGCGGCTGCGGGTGCTACCTCGCTCTGTGTGTGGGTGTGGTCCCGCAGAGCACGGTAGCCGGCACGATCCGCCCCTGTCCGGGAAATACGCGCGGCAGGTCCGGTTTCGGGCGTCAGGGTGGCAAGGGGATCTCCTTCGGCTAGAGGCTGTCGGGGGTCCTGGACCCCGCTCAGGCCCGGGAACCTTGATCGCCGGTCGGGGGGTCTAGGTCCCTAGGCCGCAGGTCAGCGGGGTGGGGGGGTCTAGAGGGGGGTCTAGGTCTAGACCCGTCCGGGTCTAGGAGTTCTTGGCGGCGGCCACGAGGTCGGCGCGCTCGACGCCGTTGCGGTTGGTCCCGGTGTCGACGCCGGGGCTCTTGGCCCAGACCTGCTTGGTGGTCACGCCGAACGGCTTGAGGGCGGCGGCGAGGGTCTCGGCGGCCCAGGGCATCCGCTCGCCGTCGGGGCCGGTCGCGGCGTACCGCTCGGGCCAGTGGGCGTAGAGCCGGCCGCACAGCGTCGCCGAGTGGGCCTTGGGCTCGGCCATGACCTGGAGCAGGTCGGCGATCAGGCTGTAGTCGGGGCCGGTGTCCTCCGTGTACGCCCACTGGCCGGCGGCGTAGCCGGTCAGGGTGCCCGCGGCGATGCGCATCGCCCGCGCGCGGGCGCCGATCTTCTTCGACTCGGGAATCTGGATATATGCAGTACGGACCACGGTCGGCTCGTCGCCGCCGCCGACGAGCATTCCGATTCCCTTGTCCGACGGCCGGAGCGTCGTCGCGCGAATCCCGTTCTTGTATGCGGAGGTGCCGAGCACCATGTCGTTCTCGACCTGGCCCATGACCCGCAGGCAGAACCGGATGGAGACGTTGGCGGACACGCCGGTCGGGACCGACTCCTTGTCGGGCCGCTGGGTCGCGAGCATGAGGATCACGCCGAACGCCCGTCCGAGCTTGATGCAGTCCTCGGCGAGCTGGCCGGCCTCTTCGCCGACCTTCGAGTCGGAGAACAGGTTCTGCGCCTCATCGATCGTCATCACCAGCGGGTGCAGACCCAGCTCGCGGCGCGCGGCCAGCTCGCGGGTGACGGACCCGTCGGGGGCGAGCGCCTCGGGGATGCCGGCCATGACCTCGGTCCGGCGCAGGATCTCCTTCTTCAGGTCGCGCAGGCCCTCCAAGGCGGCTTGGACGCCGGCCGGGCCCATGGATGAGACGTAGCGGGTCGCGAACAGCTCGGCGCCGGACAGGTCGCGGTTGCCCTTGAGGTTGAACACCCACGACTCGGACAGCGGGTCCAGGCCGACGGCGAGGACCAGCGGGCGAAGCGCGGCGGTCTTGCCCGCGCCGGGGATCGCGCCGATCAGCACGTTGTTCTCGAACAGGCCGACCTTGACCGGGCGGCCGCGCGGGTCGGTGCCCCACGGGATGGAACCGGGGGCGAACAGGTCGACCGTGCCCGAGCGCTCCAGCGCCCACGGGATCGGTGGCAGCGTCGAGAGGTCGTGGTCGCCGACGAACAGGATCAGGCGGCCCGGGTGGACCTCGGGACGGCCTTCCGGCCAGACCGCGCCGAGCGGGCGGCGCAGGCCCGACGCGACCCGGGAGCGGGCGTCGAGCACGTCGGAGACCGTGACCCCGAACGGCAGGTCCAGCTCAGCGCGCCAGCCGTGCCCGTCCCGGCCGATTCCCGGGGCGATGAAGTCGATCTGCTCAGCGGCCCTGTCCGACAGGTTGCGGATCGACGCCGCGCCGAGCGCGCGGACGATCGCGTCCGACGTCAACCGCGGCGGCGCACCGGCCCCGGTGACGCGGGAGGACACGACCGGCTTGTCCTTGCGCCGCCCCGCCAGGCCCAGGCCGAGGATCGCGGCGACCGTGCCGCCCCAGAACCCGGCCGGCTCCAGGTACCACAGCAGCGTGTCCCCGACCCCGGCGACCAACAGGACGCTGCCGGCGATCGACGCGCGGCGCTTGAGCCGGCCGTCACGCTGCCGGGTCAGCGCCAGGTACGCCGGGGACGTGTCGACGCTGCCGCCGGCGGCACCCGCGATCAGGCCGTGGGACTCCCAGTCGAGCACCCACCGCCCGGCGAGCTTCACCAGCCGCAGCGCGCCACGCGGCGCGTTCGCGGCCAGCCGCAGCACGTACAGCGGGGCGCGCACCGCGTGGAACGCGACCGGGTGCAACACCGCACCCGCCGACCACACCACCGCCGCACGCCGGGCCTCCGGGTCCAACAGCCACGGCGCGAGCACCGGGCGCCGCTCCGCCTGCCGCTCCCACGGCGCGAGCGCCTCACCCACGAGTGCCGGCCGGTCGACGGGCACCGGGTCGGCCCCGTCGCCGTCCAGCTCGACCGCCACCGTCACCGGGATGGCGTCCTCGGCGTCGAGCGCGGCCGGGGTGTCGAGTGTCGGGGTCCATGGGCCAGCCAGCAGCTTGCCGGGCGCCGGGGTCGCCATGTCGTCGTCGGGAAGCTCGGTCACCAGGCACCTCCGCTGGGAGTCGGGACGTCGGTCAGGGGCCAGGACGAGCCGCCGAGTGGGGCGATCCCGGCGCGGTTCGAGGCGGCCAGCTCGACCCGCTCGGCGGTGTCCACGACCAGGCACACGGCCAGGCCCGCGACCCGCAGGACGAGCACGAGCACGGCCAGGAGCACGAGCAAGCCGGTCGCCCACCACGGCACGCGGGCCAGGTCCGCGCGGATGCCGCTCATGCCGCATCCACGGCCGGAGCCGGGGCGGGCTTGCGGAGCTCGGCGAGGTAGCGCCGGGCGGTCGCCGGGGTCAGGCCGGCGGTCGGACCGAGGTCGGCGGCGAGCTGCCGGTCCGACCGGGTGTCGCTGTCGGGTAGCCCGGCGAGCGCGTCACGGCCGGACGGCTTCGGCCGGGTGGTACCGGTGCCGCGCCGGGCGGTGGTACCGGTGCCACGACGGCCGTGGCGTCCTCGGCCGCCGGGGCGGGCGCGTCGGCGCCGTGGCGGCCGGTCGCCTTCATCACGGTCACGAGCGCGAACGCGAGCACCGGCCAACCGGCCATCACCGGCCGCCACAATCCCGGCTGGCCCGTCAAGGCGCCGGTCTTGTCGTCGTGGTGGGCGAGCGCGGTCGTCAGGTTGCACGCGAGCGAGAACCCGACGGCGGCCATCGTGACGAGCACCGGCCAGAACGCGCCGCCCTTCCCGTCGGCCTGGCGGCGGTGGCGGGTCTCCAGGACGGCGCCGATCGCCATCGCCTCACCGGTCCCGGCGATCAGCACGGCGGCCCACAGCGGCTGACCCGCCCAGCGGGCCACCTCCACGGTGTGCACGGCGGCGATCGCGAACATCCCCGCGCCCAGGCCCATCGGCAGGCCCCGGCGCACCGCCAGCTCCAGGCGGGAGCCGCGGGCGGTCACTGGGCACCGCCGGTCGCGCGGCGGGCACCCACGCCGTAGCGCACAGCGTTGCTGGCCTCGGGCATGTAGGGGCGGATCTCACGGACGAGCACCCCAGCGCGGTCACGGCTCAGGGCGATCCCGCGGGCGGCGAAGGCGGCGATCAGCGCGGGCCGGTTCCAGGGCTGGCCGGCCTCGGCAATCTCGGCGGCGATCTCGTAGGCGGCCGGGCGCAGCTCGGCCAGCGGCGTGACCGGGGTACGCGCCGGTCGGGCGGTCCCGGCCAGCGTCGCGTGCAGCGCGCGAACCGCGTCGAGGGTGTGGCGCTTGACGGTGGCCTCGGCCACGCCGACGATCTGCGCGGTCGCGGCGATCGACTGCCCTTCGACATAGCGCAGCTCAATGAGCCTTTCCCTGCAACGACCCGTCACGCTAGGTAATCATCACGGGTCGTGATCGACGGCTGGGTCGCCGACGACGAAACGCGGGGCAACCGGTAGGAAGTAGTCCTCTCACAGATCACTTCCGCCGGAGCCCCGCGTCCTCATGAGTGTCACATACACGAGCGTCCTGCCCCTGAGCGATCACACGGTCGTCCGCCTTGCCACGCTCCTGATTGCGGAACGTAGGCGGACCGGTACGCGGAGCGGGACCCGCGCCCTGTCTCCATGGGAGCAGGCCGTGTTCGTCCTGCGCTGGTTCTGTGACGGAACCCCGGTCATCCGGCTGTGTCGGGACAACAACATCGGCAAGTCGGTGGGCTACCGCTACCTGCACGAGGGCCTCGCAGTCCTGGCCTGGCAGGCCCCTGACCTGCGCAACGCACTGATCGCCGCGAAGTTCGCCGGCTACGACCACGTGATCGTCGACGGGACGGTGATCGAGACCGACCGGGTGACCGTCCCCGGCCCGACGAAGGGCGTGGACCTGTGGTGGTCAGGAAAAATCAAGAACCACGGCGCGAACGTGCAAGTCGTCTCGGGTCCCGAGGACGGCTGGCCGCTGTGGGTGTCCGACGTCCGTCCCGGCCGGGAGCACGACACCACCGCCCTGCGCGCCTCCGGCGCCCCGGAGGTCTTCGAGGAGTGGTTCGCCGACGGCGGGCAGGTGCTCGGCGACGGCGGCTACGAAGCGTTCGGAACCCAGGAGGGGCAGTTCGCGGTCCCGTTCAAGAAGCCGAAGGGCGGGGAGCTGACCGCCGAACAGAAACTGCACAACCGCATCCACTACGCCCTGCGGGCGGTCGGGGAGCGCGCGAACGCGCTGCTCAAGGTCACCTTCCGCCTGCTCCGCAACGTCACGATCGACCCCTGGAAGATCGGGCTGGTCGCGAAAGCGTCCCTCGTCATCCTCCACACCGAGTACCAGAGGACCACCTGACGACCAACACACGATCACACTATTGATACTCACCCAGGGTGACGGTCGGTTGCAGGGAAAGGCTCAATCACCTGCCGCAGCCGCGGCGACAGGCTGTCGAGCGCGCCCCGCAGCGCCTCGGGCAGGCCGGACTGCGTGGCGGGCTCGGGGTCGGTGAGGCTGGCGGCGGCTGTCACCCGGGCGACGGCTTCCTGGTGGTTCCAGGAGCTGGCGGCGTAGATGGTCATGGTGCGGTACACGACGTGGCCGAACAGCCAGCGGCGGAACTCCCCGTCGTGCGGGAGGTCGCCGCGGGTGAGCAGTTCCAGCGCGGTCGTGAACACCTCCTGCGTCAGGTCCTCCACCTCATCCAGGCGGCCCAGAGGCAGCCGGCGGCGCAGCGCACCGCCGACCCGCAGCTGGTAGCGGCGGTACAGCTCGGCGAACGCATCCGGGTCACCCAGCGCCGACCACACCGCCAGCACGCCATCAGCGGTCTCCTCGGCCGACGAGACGACATCGGCCGAGGCGTCGGGCATGGCGCTGCCGGGGGTCGCCTTGGCGGCGTACTTCGCGAGGTAGCCGGCGATCAGGTCCAGGTCGCGCGGGTCGTCGTCCGGCGCCGGGGTGGTGAGAACGGGGGTGGTCATGCGGCACCTGCCAGCGATGACGGGACAGACGAGTCGGGGGTAAGTGCGGTGTCGATGCGGGCGAGCTCGCCGGCCAGGGTCGTGACCCGGGCGGCCCAGAAGCCGGCGATGTCGTCGTCGGGGGCGGTGGTGGTGTGGTGTTCGGCGCGGGCGAGGTCGGCGGCTTTGATGCGCGTAGCTCGGCGAGGCGGGCGCGGCGCTCGGCTGGTGTGCCGTAGCGGCCGGCGGTGCCGGGACCGGCCATCCAGATCGCGAGCGAGACCCGGCCGGGCTCGTCGGCGTCGATCGCGGCGGCCATCGCCAGGCCCTCACGGACCCGGCGCGGCGTCCACTCGCTGTCGGGGAACGACAGGTGCAGGTTGACCGCATCGGCCAGGTTTCCCAGAGCCGCCCGGTAACGCAGGGCTCGCATGGCGTCGTCGCGAGGCGAGTCCACGACCGAGCCAACGGTGCGGAACAGCTCGACGCGGGCCGCGTCCAGCTCGTCCGGTGTCAGGTCCTCGAAGCTCATGCCGCACCCGCCAGCGACGACGGGACAGCTGGGTCGGGGGCGGTGGCCTGTGCGGTCTCGTGGGCGATGGTCAGTAGGTGCAGCCGGGCACGGTCGGTCGTGGCCGACGTGGCGTAGGCGGGTGTGGTGCAGGAGTCGGTGTCCCACTCGGCCCAGCCGCGGGTGACCTTCGCGGTCCGGTAGGCGTCGCGGGCGGCGTCGAGGTCGGCGGCCGGCGCGGACAGAGCCAGGGCGATGACGTAGGTGGCCAGCGCGTCGGCCTCGGTGGCGGTCGCGGTGGCGAGGGCCCGCAGGGCCTCGCGGTCGGACGCGGACGGGGCGGTGCGGGCCGCTTCGCGCAGGGTGGCGCGGTCGGACTCGACGGAGGTCCGCCAGGCGGCGTAGGCCGCGCGCAGCGGCTCGCGGGTGTCCTGGTCGACCCCGGCGCGGATACCCCACGCCTGGTCTGGCTCGGTCAGCGCGTCCAGCAGACACGAGGCCAGGGCCGGGCAGGTCCGGCAGATCCGGACCGCGGCCGGCGCCGGACCGCGGACCGGGAACCACAGCTCGGGATCAACCTCGGCGCACGCGGCGACTTCGCGCCAGGCGTACGACAGGAGAGAATGGGACACAGGCGCTCGACCCCTTCACGGTCTGGTGCCAGGCCCCGGGCCGGTGTTACGAGCACCGGCCACGGGGCTGTTTCATGCCGAGACCCACCGAGCTGGCGAGCCTGTCTACTTGTTGCACCAAGTGGACAAGGTCGAGTGTCTGCTTGTAGTAACAAGCTGTCAAGGGGTGTCGGTACGCTTGTTGTAACCAGCCTGGTCAGGAAGGACGTGAGGCGGATGATCGATCCCGCAAGCTCCCGGCCGCTCTACCGCCAGCTCGCAGACGCCATCCGCTCGAAGATCCGAAGCGGCGAGTACCAGACGGGGACGGAGATTCCCAGCGAGCGTGAGCTGATCGAGGAGTACGGCGCCTCCAGGACGACCATCCGTCTCGCGCTGGGCGTACTTCGTAACGAGGGCCTGATCGCGGGTGGCCAGGGTCGGCGCCCGATCGTGCGGGCCAAGCCGCCGATGCGACACGTCATCACGCACGCGGACTCGCGCGTACGCAGGCAAGAAAACGCCGCTCAGGGCAAAGGGGACACGTTCCGCGCTGACCTCGCTGACGCCGGCCGCGACGGGCACTTCGTGATTTCCGTAGCGACCGAGCTGCCCGACGAAGCCATGGCGACGCGGCTGGAAGTCTCCGCCGACACGCCGGTGCTCGTCCGGCGCAGGACCCGGTTCGTTGACAATGAGCCATCACAAACCGAGGACTCGTACCACCCGGCAGCGATGGTCGCTGATACGCCGATCGCGGTGCCTGAGGACTTCGCCGCGGGAACGCTGCAGGTGCTCGAAGAGATCGGGCACGGTCCCGTTCGGAGCACACACGAGATCCTCTGCCGCGCAGCGACCCCGGACGAAAGCCACCGTCTCGGCTTGGTCGAGGGCGAGTGGGTCATGGAGCGCACGCAGCTCGTCTACGACGCCGAAAACCGGCCGGTCGAGGTCGTGACCGCTGTCTACCCAACCAGCCGCGGGCACGTCCTGATCGCCGAAGTCTCCGAGGCATGACGGACGCCGCAGGCCAGCTCGCGATCCGCCCCGCCAGCAGCGACGACGTTGACACCGTCGCTGGCATTCTCGCCGAGGCGGCACGCTGGCTCGCCGCGCGCGGCATTGAGCAGTGGCCCGCCGACGGCTTTCCGGTGGCGGACATCCGTGACCGCATCGCACGCGGCGAGACCTACGTAGCCGAGGCCGACGGGCACGCCGTCGCCACGATCAGTCTCGACTGGGCGGATCCCGACATGTGGGGGGCCGCGGGGACCGATGGGGCGGCTGTCTACGTCCACCGCCTGGCCGTCCTCCGCTCGGCAGCGGGACGCCGGATCGGGGAGCAGCTTCTCGCCTGGGCGGCGGCACAGGCGCTCGCTGCCGGGCGAGCGCAGGTTCGCCTCGACTGCGTGACAGCCAACGCCCAGCTCTGTCGGTACTACGTCGACCGCGGGTGGACACACGTCCGGGACATCACCGACGAGATCGGTACCGAGAGCCTGTTTCAGCGCGAAGCCTGGTCCGAGGTCACAGCCACCCGCTAAGTGGCCTGTGCCAACTTTCCTTGCTCCTTCAAGGCCCGCCTTCGGCGGGGAAGACCTCAGGGGGCTTCGCCCCCCGAACCCCCGCCGGCTCCCGAAGGGGTGGGAGGAACAGAGCAAGTCCGCGTGATCACTTCGGTATGCCGGCGCCCGAGGGCTACCACCGGAACCCCGACCGCGCAAGATCCGCACAGCAGATCGGCCGCGCAGGACCCGTTGGCGGATCTTGCACGGCCGAGAACCCGGAGGTAGGGCAGAGCCCGCCGGCACACCGAAGGGATCACGCTCTGCCTCAGGCTTGAGAGAGACCAGGCCTCGAAGCCTCAGGCCCCGGGAGGCGGGGGTCAGTAAAGCTCAACCTCCCAACCTTCGAGCTCCGGTTCGCCGGGCGGAAGCTCCCCGGTGCAGTACTGGTAGAGGAAGACAGCGGCACGTCGCTCGGCGTACTTCTCGTTGATGGGTTCGCCCTGGTCATCGAGTTCCAGGACGTTCATGAAGATCGCAAAACAGGTCTCCATCTGAGACGCCGACTCTGCCAGCTCGGTCCAGTAGTCGATGCCGTCCATCAGCGGATGGCCGACCGAACCTCGCGCCACCCACCCAGCGAAACGGCGAACCGCTCCCGACGCGCCATGACTCATCCGCACAGACATGCCGGGACCCTAGCGACACTGCGCCGCACGCGACGTGCACGGCCAGGACCCGACGACCCGCCGCGCAGCCGCCTGCGCGCGGCGCTGGCGCGCCGTGCTCGGCGGGCGCGTCGGGCCGCCACCCGGCCGCGCACGTCGGAGCGTCGCACCACGCAAGTTGATAGGACTCTGACCGGAGAGCTTCGTCTACACGATCGCGATCGGGCCGTGAAAGCCCTGGTACATCGGGGTGAGAGCCGAAGGCGGGGATTGAACCCGCGACCTATCGCTTACGAGGCGATTGCTCTGCCACTGAGCTACTTCGGCATGCACACCAGCAGGACCTACTGGTTGGCGCGGCTCCGAGTATGCCAGATGGGATGACCTGCTGACCGGTGCGGCTCGGGGTAGCGGATGCCCGTGCTGCACCGGCTCGCTCTGTGGGCTTGGGCCGCCGGGGAGCCGGCGGAGATGCGGTCCGACGTGGGCGAACTTCAACGGGTGATCTCCGCGTTCCGCGGCGCGAGTCGCTTGGATGATCTCTGCGTTCCGCGTTCCGCGGGATGGAGGTCGGTGGCCTTGGTCCGTCCGGGCCGACCTCGGCGTCCGCCTGGCCGTCGCGCGTCGCGCGTCGCACGGGCGAGTCGCTGGCTCGTCGCGCTTGACAAGCCGGGTGGGTCGTCACCGTCGGTCGGCGGGGCTCCTGGTTGGGTTCCCGTGCGGCAGCCAGGGGGTGTGTGGTGTCCGTGTGTGCTTCAAAGGTGCCCCGCGAGCGAGGATTTGGTATTGGGCTTCCGGATCGTGTCGTGACAGGCTGATGGGCCGCTAGGGGTCTAGGTGAGGCTCTCGTGACATAAAGTCCTCGCCCGGTTACGAACATGTGTCGGAGTCGACCCTCCCCCGGTCGGAATTTCGTCAAATGCGACCCCGCTCGCAGTGGCACTGGAGAGGTTGCGTAGGGTTTCGGCATGACCGGGGAAGCAGTCGCGACGACGACGCGAGGAGCCTCGCTCCTCGTCGCGGAGGATGACGAAGCATCGCGCGTCGCACTCGCGCGCAGTCTGGAACGTTTCGGATACCGCGTTCTGGAGGCGGCGGACGGCGAGACCGCGCTTCGCCTGTTCCAGACCACAGAGATCGACCTGGTTGTCCTCGACGTCGCGATGCCGCGCATGGACGGCTTCGCCGTGCTCAGCCGGCTGAGGCAGACGAGCGAGGTCCCGGTGATCATGCTCACCGGCCGGGCCGAGGAAGTCGACCGGGTGGTGGGCCTGGAGCTCGGGGCCGACGACTACGTCGTCAAGCCCTACTCGCTGCGCGAGCTGGTCGCGCGGGTCCGGGCCCGGCTGCGCCGCCGTCCCGTGGAAGCGCCGCCGCAACGGTCCGGGGACGGCAACGAGCCGCTGATCTACGGCGACGTGTCGATCGACCTGCGCGCCCGGGAGGTGGCTGTCGCGGGCGAGCGGATCGACCTCACCGCCCGTGAGTACGAGCTGCTGGCCTTCCTCGCCCGGCACCCGCGTCGCGTCTTCAGCCGTGAGGAACTGCTGGAGCAGGTCTGGGGCACCCGCTTCCAGGACCCGGCCACGGTGACCGAGCACGTCCGGCGAGTCCGGACCAAGGTCGAGGGGCGTCCGCCGCAGCGCCGCCTCGTCACCACTTTGCGTGGCATGGGCTACCGCTTCGACCCGTGAGCCGTTGACCGTCGGCCCTGGTCTGGCGGCGTTTCCGGCCGAGAGGCGGAAGCGGTCGCCAGGTCACGGCCGTCCTGGGGGTCAGGCCGGGCCGGCTGGGCGGGAGCGCCGCCGGCGAATCCGGTGGTGGCCCCCTTCGCCGGAGTCGGTCTGGCCCGTCGCGGAGCCCGCGTCGGGCTGGTTTGTCGTGCCGTCGCCGTCGCCGTCGGCGCGCGAAGCCGGGTCGACGACATCCGCATCCGCCGCTGTGCCCGCCGCCGGGCCGGCGCTGACCTGGTCCAGGTCGAGCCGACTCGGGTCGGCGAGGGCAGGCGTGGACGCGCAGCCGGAGGACCCGGCAGCGGGATAGGCGGCGTCGTGGGCCCGCCGGGACGAACACACCTCGGACCGGTCGCAGGCCTTGCGGCCACCGGCGTCGAGCGCGACGACGACCTGCTGACGGGGCACGTCGTGGCCGATCACGCGGCCCGGACCGTCGGGCGTGCGCGCGCTGGCGCCGACCGCCGGGACGGCCGCGGCGAACTCCTCGTACAGCGGATGCTCGTAGCGCAGGCAACACATCAGCCGCCCGCAGGCCCCGCTGATCTTCAGCGGGTTCAGGGCCAGGTTCTGGTCCTTGGCCATCCGGATGCTCACCGGCTCGAAGTCGGTGAGGAACGTCGAGCAGCACAGGTCCCGGCCGCATGAGCCGATCCCGCCCTGAAGCTTCGCGCTGTCGCGCGCGGACAGCTGGCGCAGGAGTACCCGGGTGTCCAGCGTCCGGTTGAGGTCACGGACAAGCGCGCGGAAGTCCACCCGCCCGTCGGCGGTGAAGTAGATCGTGAAGGTGCCGGCCGAGCTGACATGGTCGACCCCGACGATCTTCATCGGGAGCCCGTGCTCGCGGACCAGCCGTCTGGCGGCGACCCTGGCCTGGGCGCGCCTCCGCCGGGAGGCCGCCTCCCGTTCCACGTCCTCGTCGGCCGCGAGCCCCGCCAGTACGGGCAGGTGCCCGATGTCGTCGCTGACCCACTGGGGCGCCCACATGCAGGTCGCCACCTCGGCGCCGTCGTCGGTCGGGACCAGTACCCGGTCGCCGACCTTCGGCGCGAGTAACCCGGGATCGGCGTAGTAGAGCTTCCCGCGGGGGGAGAACGCCACCGCGCACATCATCGGCATGGGTAGCCCGCGCCTTCCGTGTCCCCGCGCTCTTCGGGTCCTCCGCCGGTGGCCCGCGCCCGCCGCGTCAAGCCGCGGCCTCGGCGACGACGGCTCCGCATTTCCGCGCCGACTGGGGGATCGACGCCGGACATGGTTCGGATCCGGGCCAGCCGGAACCAGATGGGGGAGCCGGCGGGATTCGCCCTGCGGCCAGCAGCGTACGTCCCGGGGCCGTCCCCGAGCATCAGGTTCGGTGGAGCCTGAGCGGTTCGTCCTCATCCTCGTGGTAGCGGCCGTCGTCGCGCAGCGTGCTGAACCCCAGGTGAACCGACTGGTGGCATTCTGGTATTGGTCGGTATCGGACGGTAGCAGGCGGGTCGTTGCGTAGCCGCGCGAGTCGTCGGTGTGAGTACAAGCCTACCGTTCGGTATCGGCCGCAGCGCCGAAGAGGCTTCTGCGAGTACCGACGGACGGAGGAACGGGCATGAAGGCTACGTATAGGGCACCGACCCTGCAGGCTGAGGGCTCCTTCCGCGAGCACACCGGCTTCGGCTTTGGCTTCGGCGGCTTCGGACTCGGTTTCGGCTGGGGCCGATTCGGCTGGGGCGGCGGCTGGGGCGGCGGCTGGGGCGGCGGCTGGGGTGGTGGCTGGGGCTGCTGACGCGCGCAGCCTCGCACCGGCGATCTCCGGCCGGTCACCTCGGCTTCTCGCTCTTCAACTACGGGACAAGTCTCACCCGCCAGCTGAGGAGAGACGACCCGGTGGCGGTGGATCTTCATCCACCGCCACCGGCGTTTCTCGTGGTTCGTGACGCGGGCGCCCACCCTCGGCGCTTTCCGGTCACTCCACGCGATGGACGCGTAGTGGATCCCTGGGTGGGACACCAGTGACTGGTTGGATGCGAGCGGTTATCGCCCCGTCGGGTTACGGCTCACAGGTTGGTGGCTGCCGCTTCGTCCGGCCGGAGCGCGCCGATGGGCGCCGCCGAACTGGATGGACGGAGGAATCGACCATGAAGGCTACGTACCAAGCGCCGACTCTCGAGGTCGCAGGCTCGTTCCGCGACTGCACCGGCTGGGGTGGCTGGGGCGGCTGGGGCGGTTGGGGCGGCTGGGGTGGCTGGGGTGGCTCGGGCGGAGGTTGGGGTGGCTGGGGCAACTGGTAACAGCCCGTACAGCCGTGCCGGCAGCTGACCGGCACTCAGCTCCTGATCCCGATGCCTCTGAAAGCAGACATCCCGCAAGCAGGACTCGTTGGTGGCGGTGGTCGCTCGATGACCACCGCCACTGGCGTCCACTGGGCCGGGCGCGGCGGCGGGCCTGCCCGGCCGGCGGGGCCGCGGCATCGGCGGCGACAGAAGCGGGTACCGACACGGAAGAGCATGGTGAGGGAGAACTCACGGAAGGTGACGGCTCGGATGAGGATTGTGTGTGTCGGCGGCGGGCCCGCCGGGCTGTACTTCGCGATCTGCGCCAAGCAGCGTGACCCCAGCCATGAGATCACCGTGATGGAGCGCGACCCCGCCGGATCGACGCACGGCTGGGGGGTCGTCTACTGGGAACAGCTGATCGACATCATGTACCGCAACGACCCGGTCGGCGCCCAGGCGGTGCATGACGCCTCGACGCTGTGGCAGGAGCAGCGGCTCACCATCGGTGCTCGGACCGCCTACATGCCTGGCCACGGCTACGGCATCCAGCGGTCGGTCCTGCTTGACCTGTTCACCCGGCGTGCGCGCGAGCTCGGCGTCCAGCTGCGGCACCGTCAGGAAATGGCCGACGCGGCGGAGCTACAGGCGTTGTGCGCTGAGAATGACCTGGTGGTCGCCGCGGACGGCGGGCGCAGCCGGGTGCGGCGGCTGGCCGGGCCGGATGCCTTCGGCACCCGGCTCGAGGAGGGAAGCAACCCGTACATCTGGCTGGGCACCGACCAGCGGTTCACGGACTTCCGGTTCGCGTTCGAGCGCACCGAGCATGGCTGGATCTGGTTCCACTCGTATCCCTCGGCCGCGGACGGCGGCACCTGCGTCTTCGAATGCGCGTCGACGACCTGGGCCGGGCTCGGTCTGGACCGGCTCGACGACGCGGCCGGGCGCGAGCTGCTGGAGACGATCTTCGCCCGTCAGCTCGCCGGTCACCACCTTCTCGGCGGCGACGGCGGCCGGGACGCGACTCGGCCAGCCCACTGGCAGCGGTTCACCCATGTCGGCAACCGCTCGTGGCGGCACGACAACATCGTGCTGATCGGCGACGCCGCGCACACCACCCACTTCACGTTCGGGTCAGGAACCGCGCTGGCGATGATGGACGCCGTCATGCTCGCCCGGTTCCTGCGCCAGCACGACGGCGACGTCCCGGCGGCACTGACGGAGTTCGACCGCTCCGGGCGTCTCGCGGTCGGCCGGGTGCAGGCGCACGCGCGCAGAGGCTCGGACTGGTTCGAACGAATGGACGATCTCCTCGACCGCGAGCTGGCCAGCCCGGACAGTGAGCAGGATGGGCCGGATCCGATGACGGTCGCGATGGCGATGGGGAGCCGTCATGGCGGCGGCATCCAGCCGCTGCGCCGCCACGTGCTGCGGTCGAACCAGGTCCCGGCGGTGCGCCGGGTCTACCGGGAGGCCAGCACGGGCACCCGTTGGCTGCGCGACCGCCGCCGTGCCCGCGAGCTGGCCCGCGTCGGCTAGGCACGGGACGAGACCGCGGCGAAGCAACGCCCACGCCGGCCGGTCCCAGACCGGCTGGCGCGGGCGGTGCGCCGGGCTGGCCGTGACCGCGCGGTTACGGCTCCCGCAGCGTGAGGGCGAGGGACTCGACGGTGAGCTGGGCCACCAGTCCCGGGTTGGCAGCGAGGGCGTCGCGGGTGGCGAGGACCGCCTCCAGGCGCTGGAGCGTGCGTTCCGGTGCCGCCCGGGCCGCCAGGGTCGCGATCTCGCGGGTGGCGTCGGTATTGACCGGGTCGACGGTGGCGCCGAGCTGCTGGGCGAGGACGTCACGGTACAGGCCGGCGAGATCGAGCAGGGCCCGGTCGAGCGAGTCCAGGACGGTGCGCCGGCCCCGGCTCTTCTGTGACTTCTCCAGGTCCTTGAGAGCCCCGGCCGCGCCGCGCACCAGCATCGTCTTCGCCTTGGGCGCGGCCTTCGTGGCTGGTCTCGCCCGGCCGGTGCCACCGGACGAGGTGGCGCCCATACCGAGCGCGGTGCGCAGCGCGCCGGCCTCCGCCTCGTCGCGCTCGGCGTTCGCTGTCTGTGCGTCCGCGTTCGCGGCGGCGACGAGGTCGCCAGCCGCGGCCAGGCAGTCGGCCACCCGGCCGAGCCGGCTCGGGAGGGCCAGCACCTGAGCCCGTCGGGCCCGGGTCTCGTCGTCGGTCGCGAGCAGCCGCGCCCGGCCGAGGTGCCCCTGCGCCGCTCGGGCCGCGACCTGGGCTGTCGCCTCGTCGACGCCGTCGCGCAGCAGCGCGCCGACGAGGTCGTCGACGGTTGGCAGCCGCAGCGCCACCACCCGGCAGCGGGACCGGATCGTCGGCATGACGTCGTCCACGGACGGCGCGCACAGCACGAAGACCGACCGCTGGGCCGGCTCCTCCAGCGCCTTCAGCAGCGCGTTCGCGGCCGCGTCGGTCAGTCGCTCGGCCTCCTCGATGAGCAGGATCCGGTACCGGCCGCTGGTGGGCGCGCTCGCCGCGTCCCGGACCAGCGCCCGGACGTCCTGGACCCCGAGCGAGAGCCCCTCGGCCCGGACCGTGCGCAGGTCCGCCGCCGTGTCGGTGAGCACGGTGTGACAGCCGACGCACTCGCCGCAGCCCGGCCGTGCGCCGGCCTCGTCGGCGCGCACGCAGCTCAGCGCGGCGGCGAAGGCCCGGGCCGCGTCGGTCCGGCCCGCGCCGGCCGGACCGGTGAACAGCCACGAGTGGGTCATTCCGGCCCGCGCGGCCGCCAGCGCCCCCTGCGGCCCGCCGGCGAGCGTCGCGGCCACCGCCGCGGCGGCGAGCGTGTCGACCACGGCGTCCTGGCCGACAAGCGCGTCCCAGACAGTCACCCAGGCCCCTCCCGGTGCCCAGCGGCCTCGGTGCCCGCCGCGTCGTGATACGCCGTGCCGTCGCCGTAGGCGGTCCCTTCATCCGGGGCGGTCACGGCCGGCGCGGGCTCGGAGAGGCGGCGTTGGACGGCCTGCCGGATGCGGCCGCGCAGCTCGCTGGCCGGAGCCGTCCCGTCGAGCACCAGGTAGCGGTGCGGCTCGTCGTCGGCGAGCTGCAGGAGGGCCACCCGAACCCGCTCGTCGAACCGTCCGGCTCGGCCGTTCGCCGTCGCGGCGGGGCCGCCCGGCTCCGTGTCGAGCAGGATCGTCACATCGGGCACCAGGGACCTGGTGGCCCAGTGCGACAGCTCGGTCAGCTCGTCGAGGGCGGCGCACGCCTCGGCGCTCTGCCGGGCGATCTCCGCGTCGAGGTAGGAGTCCGTGAGCACCACCGCGCCGCGCGCGAGGGCCGGCTCGATCACCCGGGCGACGTGCTCGGCGTGGATCGCCGCCGTCAGCAGCGCCGTGGTCCGCGGGTGCAGCCCGGCGGCAGGGTCCGGCTGTGCCGTGCGCAGCGCGGCCTCCAGCCCGGACGTGTCGGCCGGGCGCTCCGCGGTGACCAGGACCTCGCGACCGGCCTCGACCAGCCATCGGCGCAGCGATTCGAGCTGGTCGGCCCGGCTCCTGGAGTCGGCGCCCTCCATGGCGACGAAAAGCCCGGCGTGGCGCGGCCGACGGACCCCGCGGCGGCCGCGCAGCGCGTTCCACAGCTCCGGCAGCACCGGAACGCCCGAATGGTCGTCCATCTGCCGGTAGGCGAAGAGCCCGACCACGATGGCCAGGGCACCACCGCACAGCAGCACCACCGTCACGCCGTCGGCGCGGACGTTGACCTCGCCCCACAGATGGATCTGATGGGTGCCGATCAGGCCCACGAGCGCCGGCGCGACCGCCAGTACCAGCAGCAGGTCGACGCGGACCAGCGACTGCACCAGCGCGAACGTGCGCCCGCGCAGCTCGTCGGCCACCTCGGCCTGCAGCAGGGTGTTCCCGGTGACCCAGGCGACTCCGGCGAACATCCCGACCAGAACGACCAGGATGCAGGCGAGCACCAGGTTCGGGATGATCGCGACGAACACGAGCGTGATGCCCGCACCCGTGACGCAGACGCCGAACAGCCTGGTACGGCTGTAGTCGCCCAGCAGCCTGGGCCCGGCCGCCATGCCGGCCGCCAGGCCCACGAACACCGCGCCGAACAGCACGCCGTAGGCCGAGTCGCCGCCGCCGAGGATCTTCACGTAGAGCCGGCCCAGCGCGATGACGCAGCCGGCGCCGGCGAACCCGCCGAGGATGCCGACGACCAGGCCGCGGACCAGCCGGTCCTGGCCGACGAACTTCCAGCCCTCGGTGATGGAGGCGAAGAAGCCGGGCCCCGGGCCCTGGTCGGGCCGCTGGGCCTTGCCGATCGAGCGCAGCCCCCAGATCACGATCGCCGACAGCAGGAACGTGACCGCGTTGAAGTACAGGGCGAGGTCGACCGGCGAGTCCCGGAACCACGGATAGCTGGGCGCCAGGCTGCGGGCCAGCGTCGCCAGCAGCGCGAAGATCGCAGCGGCCACCGGCGCGCTGCCGTAGGTCGTGATCAGGCTCAGCGTGTTCGCGGCGGCCAGGCGCTCCTTGGGCACCAGGTGCGGGACGCTCGCCTCCTTGGCCGGCGCCCACAGCAGCGTCACGCATTCGACCAGGAACGACGCGATGAACAGCCAGGCCAGCGTCCCGACGAGCGGGATCGAGGCGAACAACGCGAAACGCATCAGGTCGGTGACGACCATGGTGCGGCGGCGGTCGAGCTTGTCCGCGACCGCCCCGGCGATCGGGCCGAAGATCAGCGCCGGCATCAGCCGGATGATCAGAAGCGAGCCGATCCCGTAGGCCTGCCCCGAGAAGCTGTGCGCCAGCTCGGCCACCATCGCCGTCGTGGCGAGCAGACCCATCCAGTCCCCGAGGCTGGACAGCCCGAGCTGGATCCAGAGCCGGCGGAACTCCGGGATGCGCAGCACGGCACGGACGTCGCCCTCGTCCGAGCTCGCCGGGGCTCGCCGCTCAGGCGGCTCGGGGACGCTGGTGACCGGGTGCTGGCCGACAGACCGGTGCGCCCAGCCGGCCCGCCGCGCGCGTCGTTCGACTAACGCGGTGCCAGGCCCCTCCGCCGCGTGCCCGCCGGCGGGCACCCCGTAGTGCTCGCGCCCGTTGGGGGCAGGGGCTGCCGGAGAGCCATCCGTGGGCCGAGGCGGCAGCCCGGCCGCAGAGGTCTGCGCCCCCGGGGAGCCGTCCCCCGGGGGGGCATCGCGGGTGTCCTGGAAGCCGAGCGGCGCTCGGCGAACGGAGCCTTCCGCCTCGTCCGCCGGCGACATCAACCCTCGCCGGCGCCGTCAGCGCCAGCCGCGGACCGCTTCGTCGCGCGCGTGCCGGTCTTCGCGGTCGTCTTCGCCGTGGCCTTGGCGGTTGACGAGGCTCGTGCCGACGGCTTCGACTTGGCGGTACTCCCGGCCTTCGCCGGTGCCTTCGCGCCCGTCCGCGCGGTGGCGCGGCGCGGGGTCGCGGGGCCGCGGGCCCGCCGGTCGGCGAGCAGCTCGGCCGCGCGTTCGATCGTCAGGGTGTCGATCTCGTCGCCCTTGCGCAGGCTGGCGTTGGTCTCGCCGTCGGTGACGTAGGGGCCGAACCGGCCCTCCTTGAGCACCACCGGCTTGCCGTTCGCCGGGTCGGCGCCCAGCTCGCGCAGTGGCGGGATCTCGGCCGCGCTGCGCCGGCCGCGCGTCTTCGGCTGGGCGAGCAGGTCCAGCGCCTCCTGCAGCGTCACGGTGAACAGCTGCTCCTCGTTCGCCAGCGACCGGCTCTGCGTCCCCTTCTTGACGTAGGGGCCGTACCGGCCGTTCTGGGCGGTGATCTCCTCACCGTCCTCGCCGGCGCCGAGCACCCGGGGCAGGGTGAGCAGCTTGCGGGCGTCGTCGAGGGTCAGCGTCTCCAGCGACATGGTCGACAACAGGCTCGCGGTGCGCGGCGGCTCGGTGTCGGTGGTGACGTACGGGCCGTAGCGGCCGGCCTTGGCGGTGATCGTGGCGCCGTTGTCCGGGTCGGTGCCGAGCACCCGGTCGCCGGACGGTGCGTCGAGCAGCTCCAGTGCCTTCGGGATCGTCAGCTCGTCCGGGGGCAGGTCCTCGGGGACGCTGGCCCGGCCCTCGCCGTGCTGGACGTAGGGGCCGTACCGGCCGACCCGCACGACCACCGGAACCCCGTCCTCGGTGGCACCGAGCGGGATCGAGTTGACCTCGCGGGCGTCGATCTCCCCGAGGCGCTCGCTGACGAGGTGCTTGAGGCCTGGGTCGGGGCTGGCGCTCCTGCCGTTCGCGGCCGGCCCGGCAGCTGGCACCGCGGCAAGGGCGGCCGCGTCGTCGCCGAAGTAGAACCGGGTCAGCCAGTCGGCGGACGCGGACGAGCCGGCGGCGATCGCGTCGAGGTCGTCCTCCATCGTCGCCGTGAACCGGTAGTCGACCAGCCGGCCGAAGTGGTCCTCCAACAGCCCGACGACGGCGAACGCCACGAAGCTGGGGATCAGCGCGGAGCCCTTCTTCCAGACGTACCCGCGGTCCTGGATCGTGCCGATGATCGACGCGTAGGTCGACGGGCGGCCGATGCCCAGCTCCTCCAGCGTCTTGACCAGGCTCGCCTCGGTGAACCGCGGCGGCGGGCTGGTCGAGTGGCCGCGCGGGTTGAGGCCGCGGGTGGCCAGCGGGTCGCCCTGGCGGACGTCGGGCAGCCGGGTCTCGCGGTCCTCAAGCTCCGCGTCCGGGTCGTCCGCGCCTTCGACGTAGGCCCGCAGGAAGCCGGGGAAGGTGATGACCTTGCCGGTCGCGGCGAACTCGGCGTCCTCGTTCGTGCTGGACTTGCCGCCGAGCCGGACGGTGGCGCTGGTGCCGCGGGCGTCGGCCATCTGGCTGGCGACCGTGCGCTGCCAGATCAGCTCGTAGAGGCGGAAGCCGTCGGTGTCGAGCTCGCGGCGCACCTCGCCCGGGGTGCGGAACGTGTCGCCGGAGGGGCGGATCGCCTCGTGCGCCTCCTGGGCGTTCTTGACCTTCTTCGTGTAGACCCGCGGCTTCTCCGGCACGTACTCCGGGCCGTAGAGCTGGCGGGCCTGCTCGCGGGCCGCGGCCAGGGCCGTCTCGGACAGGTTCGTCGAGTCGGTCCGCATGTAGGTGATGTAGCCGTTCTCATACAGCTTCTGCGCGATCTGCATCGTGCGCTGGCTGGAGAACCGCAGCTTGCGGCCCGCCTCCTGCTGGAGGGTGGAGGTCATGAACGGCGGGTACGGCGAGCGCTTGTACGGCTTCGTCTCCACCGAGCGGACCGCGAACGTGGTGTCCGCCAGCCGTTCGGCCAGGCCGCGGGCGGCCGCCTCGTCGAGCCGGACCACCTCGGCCGAGGTCAGGTTGCCGGTCGCGTCGAAGTCACGGCCGGTCGCCAGCCGGCGGCCGTCGAGGGCGACCAGGGCCGCGGGCAGCGGCGTCGTGTCGGGGGCCTTTCCGTCGTGGCCGACGGTGGCCACGAACCGGCCCTCGATGTTCCAGTAGCCGGCGGAGCGGAAGCGCATCCTGGCCCGCTCCCGCTCGACCAGGATCCTCGTCGCGACGCTCTGGACCCGGCCGGCCGACAGCCTCGGCATGACCTTCTTCCACAGCACGGGGGAGACCTCGTAGCCGTAGAGACGGTCCAGGATGCGCCTGGTCTCCTGGGCGTTGACCAGGTTCTCGTCGATCTCACGCGGGCTGTCGACGGCGCGGCGGATCGCCTGCGGGGTGATCTCGTGGAAGACCATCCGCTTGACCGGGACCGTCGGCTTGAGCGTCTGCAGCAGGTGCCAGGCGATCGCCTCGCCCTCGCGGTCCTCGTCTGTCGCGAGGTAGAGCTCGCTCGCGCCCTTGACCAGCTCCTTGAGCTTGGACACCTGCGGGCGCTTGTCCGGCGTGACGATGTAGAGCGGCGCGAAGCCGTTGTCGACGTCCACCCCGAGCCGGGCCCACGGCTTGCCCTTGTGCGCGGCCGGCACGTCCGCGGCGCTGCGCGGCAGGTCCCGGATGTGGCCGATGCTCGACTCGACCTGCCAGCCCGGGCCCAGGTAGCCGGCGATCGTCTTCGCCTTCGCGGGCGACTCGACGATCACCAGTCGGGTGCCGGTGCCGCCCGGCGCTCGCCTGCGCCCGCCACCGCGGGTGGTGCCGGACGACGTCTCGGCGTCGTCGACCTGCTCGGCCGGGTCGACGTCCTCTGCGTCGAGGTCGAGCGGTTCGGCTAGCGGTGTGGACGACCGGGACGGGGTCCGGGCCGTCGTCTTCGCGCGCGGTGGCACTGGTCTCCTCGGTACTGCGTGTGCTCGGCTCTGCGTTTGGTGAGCATCGTGGGGTCCGGGAACTACCCCCGGATCGATATTGGGTCTTCCGGAGCTGCCAGAAGGTCAGCGACTACGGTAGGCCGGCTCGGTTGTCAGCGGTCGCGTCCCGACGGCGGCCTCGGCTGCCGCGTGTCGTGCTGCACGGTACGCCGCGCCGTCGCGGTCGGCTGCTCGCCGCCCGGCCGGGTAGACCGGCGCAGGTCCGATCGTGGCACGCTCGCGACCGCGGAGGACGAGTCCCCCCGGTCACAGCCCGCCTGCCGGACCCCCGCTCCCACCACTACCAGTGAACCCGAGATATCGCGAGAGTAGGGTCCGGCGCTCTGCGGGGCCAGTTACCGACTCGCTGGCGGCACCTCTGGCCGGGGTGGTGCGCCGGCCAGAGGTGCCGCTCAGGTGGGCAGGGCAACCCGGATTGGGCTTTGGACGACAACGACCACCCGCCTCCGGCCGAACCGGTGACGGGTGGTCGTTGTATGTCGATGTGGCGTGGCGGCGGTCAGGACCGCCGGCCCGTCACCATCTCGTCAGACGTTCACCTGGTCGGGAGCGGTCGCGGGCTGGCCGGCCGCCGTCGCCACGACGACGTTCGACGAGACCGCCGTCCCGCTGTTCCCAGGCGTGGCGTCGAGAGCCGAGCCGCGCCGCTTCGAGATGGTGATCACCGTCGCGATCACGGCGAGCGCCACGAGGGCGATGAGGACCCGCAGCCATGTGTTCTTGTCCGCACCGACGGAGAACTTGACCACCGTTGGCGCGATCAGCAGGCTGACCAGGTTCATCACCTTGATCAACGGGTTGATCGCCGGGCCGGCCGTGTCCTTGAACGGGTCGCCGACGGTGTCGCCGATGACCGTGGCCGCATGGACGTCGGAGCCCTTCCCACCGTGCATGCCGTCCTCGACCAGCTTCTTCGCGTTGTCCCAGGCACCGCCCGAGTTCGCGAGGAAGACGGCCATGAGCACGCCGCCGGCGATCGCGCCGGCGAGATAGCTGCCCAGGGGCGGGTAGCCGAGGCCGAAGCCGACCGCGATCGGCGCCATCACGGCGAGGGTGCCGGGTGTCACCAGCTCCCGCAGCGAGTCGCGGGTGCAGATGTCGACAACCGCGCCGTAATCGGGCTTCTCGGTTCCTTCCATGATCCCCGGGTGGTCCTGGAACTGCTTGCGGACCTCCCAGACGACCCGCCCGGCGGCCCGGCCGACGGCGTTGATCGCCAGGCCGGAGAACAGGAACACGACGGCGGCGCCGAGGATCAGGCCGACCAGCGCGTCCGGGTAGGCGACGTTGAGGCCGCCGATGGTTCCGCGCGTGGTGCTCGGGGCGACGCCCGCCTTGGCGAGAGCCTCGGTGATGGTGTCGGTGAACGAGCCGAACAGCGCCGTCGCGGCGAACACCGCGGTGGCGATCGCGATGCCCTTGGTGATGGCCTTCGTGGTGTTCCCGACCGCGTCGAGCGAGGTGAGGATTGTCGCCCCCTCCTCGGTGACCTCGCCGGACATCTCGGCGATGCCCTGCGCGTTGTCGCTGACCGGGCCGAAGGTGTCCATCGAGATGATGACGCCGACGGTGGTCAGCAGGCCGGTGCCGGCCATCGCGACGGCGAAAAGCGCCACAGTGATGCTGCCGGAGCCGAGCAGGTATGCGCCGAACACCGCCGCGCTGATCAGGACCGTCGAGTAGACCGCCGATTCCAGGCCGACACCGATGCCGGCCAGGATGTTGGTGGCCGGACCGGTGGTGGACGCGTCCACCACGCTGCGGACCGGCTTGCGCTTCGTCTCGGTGAAGTAGCCGGTGAGCAGCTGGATCGCCGCCGCGAGCACGATTCCGATGAGGCAGGCGCTGATGGCGATGACCTGCGGGTCGCCCTGCGGGATGCCGCCGGTCAGGTCGTGGAATCCCTTGAAGCTGCCCGGCAGGTAGACGAGCGCGACCGCCACGACGCCGATCGCGGAAATGACGGCCGAGATGAAGAACCCGCGGTTGATCGCCGCCATCCCGTCCCGGTCGCCGGACCGCGGGGCGACCGCGAAGATACCGATGACGGCGGTGATGACGCCGATCGCGGGGATCAACAGCGGGAACACCAGGCCGTGCGAGCCGAAGGCCTTGATCCCGAGAATGAGCGCGGCCACCAGGGTGACCGCGTACGACTCGAAGAGGTCGGCCGCCATGCCGGCGCAGTCGCCGACGTTGTCGCCGACGTTGTCCGCGATCGTCGCCGCGTTGCGCGGGTCGTCCTCGGGGATTCCCTTCTCCACCTTGCCGACCAGGTCGGCGCCGACGTCCGCGGCCTTGGTGAAGATGCCGCCGCCGACCCGCATGAACATCGCGAGCAGCGCGGCGCCGAAGCCGAAGCCTTCCAGCACCTGCGGCGCGGTGTGCTTGAAGATCAGCACCACCACCGCGGCACCGAGCAGGCCGAGGCCGACGGTGAACATGCCGACGACGCCGCCGGTGCGGAAGGCCAGCCGGAGCGCGGCCTTCTCACCGCGCTCATTGGCGGCCGCCGCTGTCCTGGTGTTCGCCCTGGTCGCCAGCGACATGCCGACGAAGCCGACGAGCGCGGAGAACACCGCACCCACGACGAAGAACGCCGACCGTCCGATCCGGGCGCCCAGGTCGTCGGCCGGCAGGGCCAGCAGCACGAACGGGATGACGACGACGAACGCGGCCAGGGTTTTGAACTGTCGGCTGAGGTAGGCCGCGGCACCCTCCTGGACGGCCTTTCCTACCTCGATCATCTTGGGGCCGCCCTGGCTTGCCGCGAGCACTTCGCGGACCAGATAACCGGCCACCAGCAGGGCCAACGCTGCGATGAGCGCCACACCGGCGACCAATCCCAGTTGCCCGCCAGTAAGGTCGATCCCAGTGCCCGCGGGTGACTCCGCGGCCTGGATCGGGGGCATGGTTCCTCCCGGTCTGCACTTTTTGTCCCCTGCCTGATCGGCAGCGCGTACCCCGTCATCGCTCGACGAGGCACGCGCATCCGACGGTCACAGCACGGCGTCGCATCGGACGACGTCGTGGGTGGCTACTCGGGGATGTTGTGGACTCGCGGTTTCCGCGGGTGGCGGCGCGCAGGCGACATCGCCGGGCGGGACCGGCTGCAACCGATTCCGCGGGCATCCCGGAATGGTGTCGCGGTGCCCTGTGACAGGGCACCGCGGTGAACCGACCGGGCCGGCGTCTGCGTGGCCGTTCCTAGCGGAAGCTCCTGCGTCCCCACCTCCACCGCAAACTCCACCGGGAGCACCAACGGGGTCACGGTCGGCCCGTTGAGACCGTCCGTGAGATGCGGCGGAGTCTATCCACACCTCTGCGGCGTGCGCTCGTTTTTGAGCCTCCCGCCCCGTGACATGTTTGGCCAACTGCGGCCCTACCTGCGGGTACGTAGCGACCATGTGGTGAGCGGCTTTCCCCGGACGCGCAGCGCAAACCGGGCCGAAAAGCCAGAGGTCAGCAGGCGGATCTTCCGCAAATGTCACCCGGCTGTCGCCGAAAAATCCCGATCGCGACAGCCCCGGACCACGGTCCGTCGCGGCCCGGTCCGGGTCCGCCCACGCCGGATCCGGCGTGGGCGGCTGGGCTACCTCAGCGGACCGTCACCAGGCCGCCGTCGATGAGGGAGCCGATATCCCAGGTCATCGTGACGACCGTGCCGATGCCGTCCGGGCGGCGGCGGACCTCCACGTCGTCGACGAGCCCCTCAATGAGGGCCAGCCCGATGCCTGGCGGCAGCGCCGATCCGGCGCCTGCCGGGTCCGCGTCGCCGGGCAGGTACTCGGCGCCGGGGCCGTCCGCGGCGGTCTGGGTGCCGTACCCGGCGACGCCGAACAGCGCGGGCAGGCCGAGCGGCCCGCCGTCGGGGCCAGGAGCGGCGTCGTCGCCCGGCTCGCCGGCGTCGGTGACCGAGACCGTGAACACGCCGTCAGCGCCGGTCATCCTGACGACGACGGGGTCCTCGGGAGCCCGCAGGCGGTTCACGTTCACCGCTCGCAGGCAGGCCTCGCCTACCGCGAACCTGATCTCGTCAAGGGCGTCCGCCGGCACCAGGGACCGCCGGGCGACCGCCGAGGCGACCATGCGGGCGGTGCGGACATGTCCCGGAAGGGCGGGGAGCCGCAACTCGACGGTGGACATGCCGAGACTGGGTGTGTCGACGGTGGATGTGTCGACGGTGGACATGCGGCGCCTCCCACCGATCTGCTTCTCCGGCGACACGAGGCCGCCCGCAACGGGTCCGGGGCGCAGATCGGCGGGTCCCCGGCCAGGGGCACATTCTTGTCGTTCGAGGTGGTGCTTGTCCTGTTTCGCGGACTTCCCTGGTTGCGGGGCTCGACTATTTGATCACCGTTGGTAGCGACCCGGGGGTGGGCCGCGGCCGAAAGCCGCAGGTGGGGTCCGTCCTGGCGGCCAACGTGGTGTCGAGACCGCTCGGCAGCCGGCTGGCCGCTCGCGGCGACCTCGACGCATCCGGGTGCACAGGCGGACGAAGCGGGGCATCGTGTCCCCGCCGGCTCCGGTCCGGGCCGGCGGGGACGGCGTCCGAGGCAGCCTGACCGGCCGGCCCGGCGAAGCGGTCCGTGCGAGCGCTCAGCCGTACCGACGGGTCGGCGGCGTTGGCACGGTCCATCCGGCGCTGCTGCTCAGTCAGTGGCGGTGAGTGCTTCCTCGACGGAGGCGTGGATCGGGAAGACCTTGGTCAGGCCGGTGATCCGGAAGATCTTGAGGATGCGCTCCTGCGTGCACACGAGGCGCAGCGAGCCGTCGTGCGCGCGGACTCGCTTCAGGCCCCCGACCAGGACGCCGAGGCCGGTGGAGTCGAGGAACTCGACGCCCTCCATGTCGACGACCAGGTGGTAGGAGCCGGCGGAGACCAGGTCGATGAGCTGCTCGCGCAGCTTCGGCGCGGTGTAGACGTCGATCTCGCCGCCCACGACGACGACCGTGTGGTCGCCTTCCTGACGGGTCGTGAGGGACAGGTCCACGGGGGTCCTCCTGGGGGTGTTGCGTCGTCGGCGGTGCTGCGGCATCAGGGAGCGTCTGGCGGTCGTCGGGCTGCGCGGTGGCCGGGCCCGGTGGGCCCGGTTTCAGGCGCCATTACCCGGCCACACGGAGGATCAATCCGTCTGGCTCGGGCACGACCAGCCGGTGCCGCCGCGCCGGGATGACCCCGCGCGCCGGACCTGACGCGTACCGACGCCAACGGAAATCTACGCCGGATCTTGCGGCTTCGGGTGCGACCGACGGTGACCGAGCTTCGTTCGATTGTCAGAAGACACCGCGGTGGCTTCCACAGTCGCGGCCTGACGTCTTTCCGGGCCGGTTCTGTGGGATATGTCGGATGAGCGCTGGTTGTCCGGGAGACTGCCGCGTCCGCGTGGTCCGTCGGGACCTCTTGGGACGCGGGGCGTGTGTTGGCCGTACTGCCCGGATCCCGGCCGCCGCGCGAGAGCGCCCACCTGCCGTGTCCGAGGCGGCCTTCGCCTGATCCGCGTCTCGCCCACTATGCCGCCCTGTCCTGAGCGGGTGCGCACTATCCTGACTCGGGTGATTCCGACGGTGGGGACCGACCGGGGCTCCGAGATCCTTTCCCGGCTGCGGGCGGATCGTCGGCGCGACCGCTGCGTCACCCACGTCGAACGAGTCCCGGCCCGGCCCGGGTCCCCGGTGGACTGGCCGGGCTGGGTCGACCCGCTGCTGCTGAGCCGGCTGAGGGCTGCCGGCGTGACGGCGCCCTGGAGCCACCAGGCGGCGGCGGCGACGACCGCGCACACCGGCCGCAGCGTCGTGCTGTCGACCGGCACGGCGTCCGGCAAGTCGCTCGGGTATCTGCTTCCCGTGCTCAGCGCGCTGCTCGCGGATCCCGGCGCACGGGCTCTGTACCTGGCGCCCACCAAGGCCCTCGCTCACGACCAGCTGCGCGCGGTCCGCGCGCTCACGCTGACCGCCGTCCGCGCCGCCAGCTACGACGGCGACACGCCGGCCGCCGAGCGCGAGTGGGTGCGCGCGCACGCGAACCTCGTGCTGACGAACCCGGACATGCTGCATCGGGGCATCCTGCCGGGACACCGCAGGTTCGGCCCGTTCCTGCGGGGCCTGCGTTTCGTCGTCGTCGACGAGTGCCACGGCTATCGCGGGGTGTTCGGCGCGCACGTCGCGCAGGTGCTGCGCCGACTACGCCGGATCTGCGCACGCTACGGGGCTGACCCGGTCTTCGTGCTCGCCTCGGCGACCGTCGCCGACCCGGGCGTCGCGGCCGGTCGGCTGACCGGAGTCGACGTCGAGGTGGTCGACGAGGACGGCTCGCCGCGCGGCGCGACCGACTTCGTCCTCTACGAGCCGCCCCTCTTCCTCACCGCGCCCCGAGACCAGCCCGCCGGGGTGGCAGGCCGGCCGCCGGCTCCACCCGGCGCCGAGGGCCCCGGGAGCTCGGAGGGGCCGAGTGACGGTCAGGGGCCGGGCGGCGTCCAGGGGCCGGGCGTCGGGGAGAACGGTGCGCCGGTGCGGCGGTCGGCGACAGCGGAGGCGGCAGACCTGCTGGTGGACCTGGTCGTCGACGGGGTGCGCACCCTGGTCTTCGTCCGCTCCCGCCGGGCCGCCGAGGTGGTCGCCAACTCGGCTCGCCGGGCGCTCGGCCTGGTGGCGCCCGAGCTGGGCGAGCACGTCGCCGCGTACCGGGCCGGCTACCTGGCCGAGGAGCGGCGCGAGCTGGAGGCCAGGCTGCGCTCCGGCGACCTGCTCGGGGTCGCCTCGACGTCCGCGCTGGAGCTCGGCGTCGACATCAGCGGGCTGGACGCGACGGTGATCGCTGGCTACCCGGGCACGCTGGCCTCGCTGTGGCAGCAGGCCGGGCGGGCCGGGCGGGCGGGCCAGGGCGCGCTGGCGGTGCTGGTCGCCCGGGATGACCCGCTCGACACCTACCTGGTGCACCACCCCGAGGCGGTGTTCGGCCGGCCGGTCGAGGCGTCGGTCTTCGACCCGGACAACCCCTATGTGCTCGGCCCCCAGCTGGAGTGCGCGGCGGCGGAACTGCCCGTCACCGAGGCCGATCTGGCTCTGTTCGGCCCGTCGGCCAGAGCGGTGCTCGACGACCTGGTCCGCCGCGGCCGGCTGCGGCGGCGCCCGAACGGCTGGTACTGGACGCAGCGGTCGCGCCCGGACGTCGACATCCGGGGGGTCGGTGGACCGCCGGTACGGATCGTCGAGGCCGACACGGGCCGCCTGCTGGGAACCGTCGACGCGGCCACCTCGCACTCCACCGTTCATTCCGGCGCGGTCTACCTGCATCAGGGTGTGAGCTTCGTCGTCGACGATCTCGATCTCGACGAGTCGGTCGCGTTCGTCGTCCGGGCGGCGACGGACTGGACGACGACCGCCCGTGACCACACCGACATCCGGATCGTCGAGTCCAGTCGCGCCCGGCCGGTGGACGACGACCTGACCGTGTACTTCGGCACCGTCGAGGTGACCAGCCAGGTGGTCGGCTACCAGCGGCGACTGATCACCACCGGCGAGGTCCTCGGCGACGTGCCGCTCGCCCTGCCGCCGCGCCACCTGCGCACCCGCGGCGTCTGGTACGCGGTTTCGGACCGGCTGCTGGAGCACGCGGCGATCGAGCCGGAGGACGTGCCCGGCGCGGTGCACGCCGCCGAACACGCCGCGATCGGCCTGCTGCCGCTGTTCGCGACCTGTGACCGGTGGGACATCGGCGGTGTCTCGACCGCGCTGCATCCGGACACCGGTCAGACGACGATCTTCGTCTACGACGGGCACCCCGGCGGCGCCGGCTTCGCGGAGCGTGGGTTCGGCCGGTTCGGGCCCTGGCTGACCGCGACCAGGGACGCGGTCGTCGCCTGTGAGTGCCCGGCGGGCTGCCCGTCCTGCGTCCAATCGCCCAAGTGCGGCAACGGCAATGATCCCCTGGACAAGGCGGCGGCCGTCCGCCTGCTCGACACCGTTCTGGACCGGCTCCGCTCGACCTGACGGAACCCGTTGTGTCCGAGGCGGGTATGTGCGCGCCAGGTGGGTACTTCGCGATCGTCGGGGGTGATCTAGCCCGTCGCCGGGCTCGCTCGGCCGGCGGCGGAGCGCCCGGCAAGGGTGCTCGTCCGATCACTAGGGGCTCCGCCGGTCCGTGGTAGCGGATCGACGGAGCAGGCCTCGGGCGGCCGACGCCCTCGCCCTGGCCCGACGCCCACGAGGAAATCCGACTAGTCGGGGGATCTGGAGGTCACGGTGTTCACCCTTGGCGTGGTGCTGCTCGTCATCGCGGGCGGGCTCACCGCCGACATCGTGCTGGAGAGCAACGACGTGACGCAGGTCGCGCTCTTCGGTCACGAGTTTGCATTCGACAACTGGCGACTGTTCGTGTTCGGGCTGCTCACCGGTGTGCTCACCGTGATCGCTCTTCAGCTGATGCTCAGTGGACTCGTCCGCGGTGGCCGTCGTCGCAAGGTCCTGCGGGTCCAGCGGCGCGAGCTCGCCGCCGTCTCACGCTCGGCTGGGTCGACCGTCCCGCAGGCGACCGCCCCGACTTCGCTGGCTCCGACCGCGCAGGCTCCGACCTCGCCGGCGCCGGCTCCGGTGGCGCCGGCCGCGCAGCCGACGGCTCCGGCCCGGCCGCGGTCCGGCCGCCGCTCGACGGACGGCACGTTGGTCGGATCCGGTCGCGCGGCGTCAGCGGGCACCGCGACCGGGGCCTCGGCCGCCGGCCCGGCGCCGGTGGCCGTCTCGGATGACTCGGCGACGGGGACGATGCCCTTCCGGCGGTTCCGCGGGGCGGTCGGCAAGCCAGCCGGCTCCGACGGTGTGGTGGTCACCGATCGTGGCGACGCGGTGCCCGCGCAGTCCTCGAGCAGGACCGGCGCGGCCGCGGTCTACCCGACGGACCGCCCGAAGGACCGGGTGGTGGCCCGCGCCCGCAGCGCGAGCGACACCGTTGGCCAGGACACCGTTGGCCAGGACACCGTTGGCCAGGACACCGTTGGCCAGGACACCGTCTGCGAGTGAGGTCTTCCGGCTGAGATCGCACGAGTCACGCCCCGCTAGTGAGATTGCTCCGCAGGTGCCTCCGATCGTCAGGTGACTCCGACCTTCCGGACCTCGCTACGACCAGGTGCACGCCGCGCCACGCGCTGGCCAACGGGCTAGCCAGAACGTCGCCAGCCGACCGCTCGTCCAGGACGGCCCACGGCCGAGACCGTTAGCCCGGTCCGGCCGTGGGCCGTTGGGCTGCGCCGATCCACGGTCCTGCCCGCGCGGTGGCAGCGAGCGGGCCGAGCGCCCGCAATACCGGTGGCAGCCGTGCCGCCGCGACTACCTCGACGGTGCCGCCCTCGGTTCGGCAGGTGAGCAGGTCCGTGCGGTTGCGGGCCGCGAACGTTTGGGCGTGCGCGCAGGCGGCGGCCGGGTCGCCAGTGCGGTCCATAGCCCCGGCCAGCGCCGCGAGGTCCGCGCCGGTGGCCGCCTGCCGTCGGGCTATGGTCACCGCACTGACGGCGAGCAGGATCGCGCCCACCGTTGCCACGACGAGCAGCCAGCCGAGCAACAGCACCGTTGCCGAGCCACGATCGCGGCTCCGGCACCGCGGTGGCCGAGGCTGTCGCCTTCGCTCTGGCTCTGGCTTGCCGGGCGCGCTCACCCGTTGTTCTCGCTGTTCTCGCTGTTCGGTAAGCCCGTGCTCGGGCTCGGGTCGCCAGCTGCGCTCGTGGCCTGCTGAACCGCGGATGGCCCGGACGCTGTCGGTGGCGGTCTGCTCGCCGCGGAAGCCGCGCCAGCGGGGCTTCGGCCAGGACCTGCTGCCGGGCCCGCCGACGGCACACCGGTTGGCTGCGGCGTGAGGCCGGCGGGGACGCCACTGGCGCCGTCAGGGACGCCGCTGGGGCGGACGGTCGTCAGCGGGGGCCGGGTGCCCCTGCCCGAAGGAGGCGGCACGCTGGGAGACGCGGCGTCGCCCCCGACTGGATCGACCACTTCGGCCGACGCCGCGTTCGTGATCGCAAGTTCGGACGGAGCTGTCGCTGTCGCGGTAAGCGCGAGGGGCGTCACGAGCGGGCCGGCCGCGACGATCCGGTAGCGCACCGTCACCGCCACCTGGTCGTCCCGTCGGGCGATCTCGACTGTCGCGCCGGCCGGCGCCGCGTCGCGGACCCACCTGGTGACCTGGCCGTCGTCGTCGCCGCGGGCGGCGGCCCGGGCTCCGATCCTTGCCGCCTCGTCCAGGCGCGCCTGTGCACCGACCGCGGCGAGCAGCCACAAGGCCAGGACGACGACCGCGCCCAGCGTCGGCAGGCCGAGGGCCAGCTCGGCGGTGGCCTGACCCCGGTCGGGCCGCCAGGCCCCGCGGGCGCGCGCCTGAGGCGCGCTGTCTGGCGGGATGAACCGGCGATCCGGCGGTGCCGCGGGCGCGCCGCGAGTCCGCTTCACGGTCAGAAGGGAAGCGTGAGGGCGCGGCGGACCACCGACATCATCAGGTCGTGGGTCGCCGAGCTGCGGACGACCGCGTAGAGCACTCCCGCGAACGCCACCGCGGCGACGGTGCCGACGGCGTACTCGGCGGTCGACATACCCGCGTCGCGGCGCCGGCCCCGGTCCGTCCAAGGCGGTTGGCTGGGCACTTCCCAGGACGCGCATCGATGCTCTGTCGGGTGTCGCGCGAGCCCGTGGGCCAAGAGCGCGCAGCCCGCCACCATCGCGGCGAACGAGATGACCGTCGGCAGCAGGGACATTGCTGAGACCTCCGTGATCCGGGCGGCAGCTACCTGGCCACCGCGTCGCCGGCTGAGATGCGGACCCGCTGAGCAGGGAGAGCGTGTCGGGACGCGACCCGTCGCGCCAGGCCGGCGGGATCGTCTGTGGAGAACGCGCGCCCGTCCACAGCCGCACTTGGGGCCGCGGCGACGGAGCGGAGACTGGCCCACGACTGCCCCTCGGGCTGAGCCCAGGGCGAACCAACCGGGGGCCCGGCGGTCCTCACGAGGCCGGCCACAGCCCGTGAAACGAGCCGAGAATCGTCGGGACCACACCGAGCAGCAGGAACGCCGGCAGGAAGCACAGGCCCAGTGGGGCGACGGCCGCGACGCCGGCACGACGGGCCGCGCCGATCGCCTCGTCGTGGGCTTGCGCGCGGGCCCGGGCGGCGATATTGGTGAGCGCCTCGGCAAGCCGGGCGCCGCTGGTCTCCACCCGGCCAAGCGCCTGCGCGGCCGCCCAGAGCGGATGCCCACGGCCCGCCGCGCGATGGCCGGTGACGCGACGCGAGGCCTGTGTGAGCAGCCCGGCCGGCGCCTGCCCGGCAGCCATCATCCGGGCGGTCGCCTGGCCGGCCGGCGCGCCGAGCCGCAGCCCCCGCGCGGTCGCCCGCAGCTCGGTGCCCAGCGGCCCGCCGACCCCGTCCGCGGTCGCCTCCAGCGCCGCTGGCACGGTCGCGCCCGCCACGAGACAGGCCGCGACGAGATCGAGCGCCAGCGGCAGGTCGGCCAGGAGCCGCTCCCGTCGCGCCCGGTCCGGATCGGCGCGCGCCACCGCTCCGACCAGCGCGGCGGCCGTCCCGGCCGCGAACATCACTCCGAACCCGCGCTGATCGTGGCCGACCAGCGTCACGGCAGCGGCGCCCAACAGGACCGCCGCGGTGCCCATCACCAAAGGCCGGACGATCCGCCGGTCAGCCGGGCCGGGCAGGCGCCGGGCGGGGTCGGCGACGGATCGACGCGGCTGCCTGGCGGCCGCGACCCCCCGCCCGGGACGGAAGGACACGCCTGGGGTCACAGTCGGGTGCCGCCCCCGGCCGTGGGAGTCCCGGTCCACACGCCCGGCCGGCGGCTCGGCCCGCCGCGCGACCCGGTCGCCGGTCCAACGCAGCCAGCGCAGACCCAGCAGGTCGAGCAGCACCCCGGCGGCCAGGCAGGCCGAACCGGCCGAGGTGCCCAGCAGGACGTGCATCGGCCCGGCACCGAGAAGGGCGGCGAAGGCGAGGCCGACGACCGGCAGCCCGGCCACCAGACGGCCGGACGACCGTGGCCCGGCGAGCGCGGCGGCGAGCTCACCGGCCCGCCGAGCATCCCCCTGCGCCTGCCCGGCGAGGGCTCGCGCGACCGGCGCGAGCCGGGCCCCGCCCGCTCGGCACACCCGCAACGCGATCCCGAGCTGGCGCAGCGCGGGCGTCCGGCAGCCCGCCAGCAGCCCAGCCGGGTCCGTCCCGGCCGCGAGCCCGGCGGCCACCACGTCCAGCTCGCCGCCGCTCGCCGCACCGGCCCCCGGGTCGGACGCGGTGCCGACGGCATTGGCCGCCGTGACGGCCGAGCCCAGGGCTGCGGCCGGCTCGGCCCCGGCGTCGAGCTCGGCGGCGAAGGCCACCAGCAGGTCCTCGGCGACGGCGCGGTCGTCGGCCGACCGTCGGCGTCGCGCGGCTCGCCGGACCGACCGGACCGCCGTGACCAGGACGACGACCCCGAGCATCGCGGCGATCACGGGCGTGCCCCGAACGGAGGTGGCAGGACGACGCCACGGTCGCGCAGCAGGCCGCGCAGCGCGGCGAGGTCGTCCGCCGGCAGCAGGGCGCCCGGCGAGCCGCCTGGTTCCCGGCCGGCCGCGGGATGGACCGCGGGCGCCGCGACCAGCGCTGGCCTGACCCGCACCAGGCCGTCCGAATCCTGGCGCAGCACGCCGATGGTCGCGACGGCCCGTCGCCCGGTGTTGTCCCGACGCAGGTGCACGGTCACCTGTACGGCCGCCGCCAACTGGCTGTGCACCGCCTCTCGGGAGAGTCCGGCGAGCGCGCCCAGCGCCTCCATCCGCGCGGGCAGCGCCCCGGCGGCGTTCGCGTGAAGGGTCGTCATCCCGCCGTCATGACCCGTGTTGAAGGCGACCAGCAGATCGAGCACCTCCGGGCCCCGGACCTCGCCGACGACCAGCCGGTCCGGCCGCATCCGAAGAGCCTGGCGGACCAGGTCCCGCTGGGTGATCGCGCCGGCTCCCTCGATGTTCGCGGGCCGGCCCTGCAGCCGGACGAGGTTGTCTCGCGGCACCACCAGCTCGGAGGTGTCCTCGACGATGACGACGCGTTCCGCCGGATGCACGCAGCCGAGCAGCGCCGCGAGCAGCGTCGTCTTGCCGGTGCCCGTGCCGCCGGTGACCACGACCGCGAGCCGGCCGGCGACCAGCGCCCGCAGCACCCCGGGCAGCGCCGCGTCCTGGCCGTCGGCGCACTCGGCGAGGGTGAGTGGCACCCGGCGCGGCCGGCGCAGCGACAGGCAGGTCCCATCAGCCGCCACGGGGGCGAGCACGGCGTGCAGCCTGGTGCCGTCCGGCAGGCGCGCGTCGGCGAACGGCGCGGCCGCGTCGAGGCGCCGGCCGGCGGCGGCAGCAAGCCGGGTCGCGAGCCGCCGGACGGCCTCCTCGCCGGTGAAGCGGACCTCGGTGCGCTCCAGACCGGACCCGCGGTCGACCCAGACCAGGGCTGGGCCGTTGACCAGGACGTCCGTCACGCCTGGGTCCGAGAGCAGCGCCTCCAACGGCCCGGCGCCGAGCAGTTCGGCGGTGACGGCCCGCCGGGCGGCCTCCTGGTCCGCCGCGGGCAACGGGCCGGCGACCTGGGCGAGCGCTCGGGCGACGTCCGCGGGTGTCGGCGGGTGCGAGGCCTCAGCCAGTCGGTCGCGCACCGCGTCGAGCAGGGGCGGGTCCGCGGCCAGAACGCCGGGGTCCCGCGCGGTACGGGTGGTGGGGGCAGGGGGCATGGCACCCACGTCCCTTCGGTCCGGAGGGCGAGTCCCGCCTACCGTGCACCCGAGGGCGCCCTGTGGAGGACGACCATCCACAGGGCATTCGATGCGCTACAAGAGAAGGTTGGCCGCGTTGCGCGGAACCTGTCAGGAGGCCGCCCGGCTGATCGCCTCGCAGACGGCGAGGGACTCGCGGGCGCCGAGCTCGGTGGCGCGCGCGCAGTGCAGCAGCCAGGTTCGCAGGCCGTCAGCTCCGCCGTGGACGTACCCGGCCGCCGCCGTCCGGTAGTCGGCGACGGTGTCGTCGCCAAGACCGGCCTCCAGGTGACCGACATCGGCCGCGGTGACGGCCTTGGGGTCGAGCCCCCGGCCGATGAGCACCAGTCGGGCGGCGGCCCGGCCGATCATGCCGTCCAGGCTCCCGAACGGCCGCAGCGCGAGGAGCTCGCCGTGCACGACAGCGCTGACCACGATCGCCGGCGCCGTCGTCTTCTCGACCAGGAGGCCGACCAGGCCGTCCAACCGGGCGGACAGCTCGGCCGGGCCGGGCGGCGCGCCCAGGCCGAGCGGGTCCGCTCCGCCGCCCCCGGCCCGAGGCCGGCCGAGCTCGGCGTCGGCGATGATCCCCCGCCCGAGCAGGGTGTGCATGCGGGCCAAGGCCTGTCGCGGGGCACGCTCCCAGGCGGTGCTCAGGCTGCCCAGCTCGGCGTACAGCCGCACCGCGCCCAGCGTCACCGCCAGGTCGTCCCCGCCCTGGCCCGCCGGCTCGCCGGCGGTCAGCCGGGCTCGCAGCCCTTCGAGGCCGAGGTCGTGGCCTTCCAACGCGGCGCTGGCCCGGGCGGAGCGCAACGACGCCTCGGCTGTCACCTCGGCGCTCTGGCGGCGCAGCAGCCGGTGGCGCAACAGCGTGTCCACGGCCGACCGAGCCGCCGTGACGGCCTCGGCCACGCCGGGCAGGGCGGCGACCCGGGCGAACGGGTCGAGCCCGGTACTGGCCTGGGTGCTGGGCGCTGTCGACACCGGGCCGACGCTACACCGGCCCTGCCGGCCGCTCGGCCGTGTGTAGACGCTGCCACATACCGGCTCACTTATCGCTACGCGCCGCGCTGGGGCGGCGCTGGCGGCACACTCGACGTGGGGACGGACGTCTGGCCGTGCGGGATGGCCGGCGGACCCGGGGGCGGGCGCGGTGCCGACAACCGCGGGGATGTGGGAGGAACCTGTGGCGGTGTTCGGACAAGGGGATCGGCGCCCGGGGCGGGACGCGTCGCTGGGTGAGCTGGTCGCGCTCGCGACCAAGGACGTGTCGCTGCTCGTGCGGCAGGAGATCGAGCTGGCCAAGGCCGAGGTGGGACGCCAGGTGGCGTCGGCCGCGGTCGGTATCGGGCTGCTCGGCGTCGCGGCCGGCCTGGTGCTGGGCGCGCTGCTCGCGTTGATGATCTTCGTGGGTGAGCTCTTCGCCTGGCTGGGTCTGGAGCGGTTCTGGGCCTTCCTGCTGACGGCCGGGCTGCTGTTGGTGCTCGCCGGCGTGCTGGCGCTGCTGGCCGCGCTGCGGTTGCGCAAGTTGCAGCCGCCGCGCCGGACGGTCGCGTCGGTTCGGGAGGACGTCGCGTTGTTGCGGTACGCGACGGGCGCCGGCGAGGCCCGCGGCGGGCCCGCGGCGAAGGCGGCTCCCGCGGCCGGCCCGACGGGCCCGGCGCGCCCGGGTGGGCCGGTCTTCGCGCCGATCCCGCAGTCCCGGGAGGCCGCCGGGCCGGCCGGCCGCCGGCCCGCCGAGTTCGACCGGCCCGGAGCCGTCGAGCCTCGCGCCTGAACCGTCGAGCGGCCCGGTGGCCGGGGCGCTCGTGGCCACGTTGAGCTGATCACCGCCGTCCGCGGCCGGTTGGCGGGCGTCCCGTGGCTACCGGCCGGCCCGGCGGCCGGCTCGGTCTGCGATTCTCGTGGGGATGGACGAGGCCGCGCCGGATCCCGCCAGCGTCCTGATCGATGGGCCGTGGCGGCATCGCGACGTGTCCGCGAATGGCACCCGGCTGCACGTGGCCGAGCTGGGCCAGGGGCCGTTGGTGCTGCTGCTGCATGGATTTCCGCAGTTCTGGTGGGCTTGGCGCCACCAGTTGGTGGCGCTGGCCGCCGCCGGCTACCGGGTCGTCGCGCCGGACCTGCGGGGCTACGGCGCCAGCGACAAGCCGCCCCGCGGATACGACGCCTTCACGCTCGCTGACGACGTCGCCGGGTTGATCCGCGCGCTCGGGGAGCGCGACGCGGTCCTCGTCGGTCAGGACTGGGGTGGGCTCGCCAGCTGGACGGCGGCGGCCGTCTGGCCCCGTCAGGTCCGCCGGATCGCCGTGCTCGGGATGCCCCACCCGCTGCGGATTCGGCACGAGTACGCCGTCGACCCGCGCGGGCAGGGCCTCGCCGGTGCGCACCTGTTCGGCTTCCAGCTGCCCTGGAGTCCGGAGCGGCAGCTGGTCGCCGCGGACGCGGCCCGGGTGGGCGGTTACCTGCGCTCCTGGGGTGGCCCCGGCTTCCCCACCGACGAGGAGGACCGGCGCTACCGGGCGGCGATGCGGATTCCGGGGGTGGCGCACAGCTCGCTGGAGTACCACCGCTGGGTCTTCCGTTCGCTGTTCCGGCCTGACGGCGCCCGGTTCGCCCAGGCGCTGCGCCGGGCGGTGAGCTGCCCCGTGCTGCACCTGCACGGGGGTGGCGACCCGTTCCTGCTGCCGGACACCGCGCAGGGCTCGGGCCGCTTCGTCAGCGGGCCCTACAGCTGGCAGCTGCTACCCGGTGTGGGCCATTTCCTGCCCGAGGAGGCGCCCGACCAGGTCAGCGACATCCTGTTGCGCTGGCTGGGCGCTCCGGCACCCTGATCAGCGGCAGCCGCTGGTGCTGACGGGGGTGGTCGCGCTCGCCGAGGCCTGTGCCGACGCGCTGACCTCGTCGGCGGTCAGCGCGTACCCGGTGTCGTTGTCGTCGGTGGCGGCCGCGAAGATCATCCCGTAGACGGTTCCGGTGGTCGACAGCAGCGGGCCGCCGGAGTTGCCCGGCAGCACCGTGCCGCGGAGGGCGAAGATGTCACGCACGACACTGCCGCGGGAGTAGATGTCCGGAGCCCTCGCCGCCTGCCGGTCGCGGATCCGGGCCGCGACGAGCTGGTAGGGCCCGTCCTCCGGGTAGCCGGCGATGACCGCGCTGTCGTCGGCGTGTCCGTCGGGAGAACTCTGCAGCCGCAGCGGAGCCCGGTTGAGGTCCGGTACGTAGAGCACCGCGATGTCGCGGGCCGGGTCGAACAGCACCACCCGCGCCGGCAGCTGGCGCCCGCCGGCCTCGACGGACGGCTCCCGGACACCGGCGACCACATGGGCGTTTGTCATGACGTGCTGGGGAGCGAAGACGAAGCCGCTGCCCTCGATCTGCCGGGAGCAGGAGGGCGCGATCCCGCGGACCTTCAGCACGCTCGCCGACGCGTCGAGCACGTCCTGATCGTGCACGACCCTCGGGTCGGGCGGATCGGTCGCGACGATCGACCCGCCGCCGATGCCGGAGAACACGGCGGGGAAGCCGCTCCCGTCGGCCAGCCTGCGCAGGCTGGAGAACGCGTCCCGAACAGCGCCCGGCATGCCGGCGTCGACCGTCGTCAGCACGGCGGAACCGCGGACCTCGCGCGCCGCGGTCGGGTAGGGCGAGCGTTCCACCGCGGTCGCCAGCAGCCAGGCGACCAGCAGCACCGACAGCCCAGCCAGCACCGCTCCGGCGAGCGAGTCCACGGTCTCCCCGGGACGCCAGGTGAGCCGGCTGCGTAGCGCGACCCCGGCGGCCGTGCCGGCGACCTGGCCGAGGCAGGCGAGCACGACGACCACGGCCAGCGCGATCAGCGCGCCGTGCTGGCGCTGGCCGATCAGCTGGGCGAACGGGTAGGCGATCTGGGCGCCGATCATGCCGCCGCCGAGGAAGCCGACGAAGGACAGCGCACCCACCAGGAAGCCCTGGCGGTAGCCCGAGGCCGCGAAGAGCAGCGCGACGAGCAGCAGGATGACGTCGAGGAGATTCATCGAGTTCGTGGTCGTCCAGAGTCCTCGGGTGCCGCGCCGGGTCAGCCGACGTGCAGCGTGGCGGACATGTTCGGGTGCAGCGTGCAGATCACCGGGTAGTCGCCCGGCTCGGTGACGGTGAACGTCACCGATCTGGTCGTCCCGGCGCCGACGATGTCGGTGCGCGCCGCCGGGATCTTCGGGATGACGAAGTTGTGGGACGCCGAGCCGTCCGCGACCGTGAAGTCGACGCGAATCCTGCCGGGCGCCGCCTGCAGGGTGCCGACGTCGAACCGCAGGTCGGCCAGGCCGGTGACGTGAAAGACCTGGACGCCGTCCGACATGGTCGGTGTCTCGATCGCGACGACCTTGGGCGCGACCGGTTTCTTGGCCGCGCAGCCGGTGGCGCCCGCGCCCAGTGCGAGCACCGCCGCGGCGGCCAGCGCCACGCGCCGGCCCGACGGGACACCACCCGGCGTGCCGGTGGCCGGTTCCACCGCCTGCGCGTTGTTCCAGGCCCTGCTCAAGCCGCCGACCCTTCTTCATCGGTGTCGGCACCGGGATCGGTGTCGACCGCACGGCCGCCCGCCGGCGTGGGGATGTCCAGATCCGGCACCGGCAGGTCGGCCGGGTCGATCTCGCCGGCGCCCGCCTCGGGCAGCCCGCCCGCCGGCCGGGCGATGGACGCATTGACGGTCGCGTCCTCGACTGGCGGGCCTTCGCCCCACGGCCGCTCCAGCCCGGCGAGGCGCAGCAGCTCGTCGAGAATGCCGGCGGTGAAGCCCCAGACCGTGGCCGTCAGGCCGGCGACCCGGAACGCGGGGCTTGGCAGCGCCGTGCGCGGGTGGCTCAGCCGCACCCGGTTCGCCGGGTCGACGAGCTCCGTGACCGGCACCCTGGCGACGGCGGACGTCTCGCCGGGGTCGACGGCGAAGACGCGCGACGGCACGCGCCACCAGGCCAGGACCGGGGTGACCAGGTAGTTGCTGTGCGATACGTAGAGCGGCGGGCCGGTACCCAGAATCTCGACGCCGGCCGGGTCGAGGCCGACCTCCTCGTGGGCCTCGCGCAGCGCGGTCGCGGCCGGCGAACCGTCGCTCGGGTCGGCGCCGCCGCCCGGGAACGCCGGCTGGCCCGCGTGTTTACGCAGGCCGGCTGACCGTTCCAGCAGTAGCACCTCGGTGCCGCGCTCGCCGGCGCCGAACAGGATGAGCACCGCGGCGGGCCGAGCGTGCGGGGGCGGGCCCGGCCAGTCCTCCGGATGGAACGACAACCCGCCGTCGGCGACCGTCGCCACCACCTCGGTGAGCCAGCCGGGCGGCCCGTCCGGCCCGCCCGTGGACCACTCGCCTGAGCTGGGCCCGCGACCGGGCCTGGTCATCGGGCCGCTTCGACGTCGCCGCGGACCAGCTTGGCCGCCTCGATCCCGGACGTGGGGCCGGTGCCGTACGCGGGGCACAGCTTCGCGACGGCGCACACCCCACAGGCCGGCCGCCGGGCATGGCAGACGCGCCGGCCGTGGAAGATCAGGCGGTCGGAGGCGATCGTCCAGTCCCTGCGCTCGATCAGCGCGGCCAGGTCGGTCTCCACCTTGACCGGGTCGTCCTGGGTGGTCAGGCCGAAGCGGCGGGCGAGCCGCCCGACGTGCGTGTCCACCGTGATGCCCGGTGTGTCGAAAGCGTGGCCGAGCACGACGTTGGCGGTCTTGCGCCCGACGCCGGGCAGGGCGACCAGCTCGTCGAGGGTGCGCGGGACCTCCCCGCCGAACCGGTCGACGAGCGCGGCACCGAGGCTGATCACCGAGTTGGCTTTTGCCCGGTAGAACCCGGTCGGCCGCAGGAGTGCCTCCAGCTCGGCCCGGTCGGCGCTGGCATAGGCCGCCGCGACGGGGTATCGGGCGAAGACGGCCGGAGTGACCTCGTTGACCTTCTTGTCGGTGCACTGCGCCGAGAGAACGGTCGCGACGACCAGTTCCAGCGGCGTCGTGAAGTTCAGGGCGATCCGCGCGTCCGGGTGTACCTCGCCGAGGACGCGCACGATCTTGCGGGCCCGTCGGGTCCGCGCCAGCGGTGTCTCCGCCAGCGCCGATTCCGACCGCCCAGTCTCCGACCGCCGCGTCTCCGCTGACGGGTCGACGGGGGCTGGCATGAGCCGAGCCTATTCCTCAGCACCGACAGCTCCCGACACGTGGGGCACGCGGGCGGCTACCGGACAGCCCGGGCGGATCGGCCGGCTGGCAGCGACCTGACCTGCGGGCCGGCTGCCGACGGGACGGTGTGCGGCCTCGGGGAGGCAGAGTGCCGGCGGGACGCCCCGGCCGCTGGCTTCCAGGCCGCGTACGGCGGTCTGGACGGCCGAGACGCCCCCTGCCTGACCTCCAGGCGCTACGCCGCCCGGTGCTTGCCTGGCGGGGTCCGCCGAATCCGGCGACGGTAACGCTCCAGCGCGGCGGCCAGACCCTGGTTGACGAAGGTGTTGACCTCGTCGGGCTGGGCGTTGTCGAGGAAGCCCTCAAGGCCCTTGCGGGTGTCGGCGGCATTGAGTGGGCGCTCGACCCGCTCCATCGCCAGCAACAGCCCGAGCAGCACGACGGGGAACGCGATGGCGGCAAAGAGAAACATGACGGGTCCATGGTGGACGACGCACCCACGGTCGTGGAAGTGGGGTCCGGCGTGTCGTCGGTGCCGGGCGCCCGCGGCCGGGTGTCGGCCCGGCTAGGCCGGTCGCGCGATTACTCAGCGCAATATCTTTGGGCTGATCTGGTCATTTTGGGCAGGCGCGCGCGCTCTCCGGGTCCCCTGGCCGTGCCCCGCGGGCGCTGGGCTGGCATGCTCACTCCGTGGACGATCTGCTTGCCCGCGTTCCGTTGTTCGTCGGGCTGTCCGACCTGGACCGCCAGGCGCTCTCCAGTCACCTCGACCGGAGGGACGTCACCCGTGGTGACGTGCTCTTCCGGGAAGGGGAGCCTGGCGACCGCGTCTTCGTGGTTCTGTCCGGCAAGGTGAAGATAGGACGCCAGTCCGCGGACGGGCGCGAGAACCTCTTGTACGTCATGGGGCCCGGGGACATCTTCGGGGAATTGTCGCTGTTCGACCCCGGCCCTCGGACCGCGACCGCGACCGCCGTGACCGACGCCTCGCTGGTGTCGCTGGAGCATTCGGCGCTGCGACCGTGGCTACGGGCCCGGCCGGACGCCGGCTCGATGCTGCTGCGCGTGCTGGCGGCTCGGTTGCGCCGGACCAACGACGCCATGGCCGACATGGTGTTCACCGACGTGCCCGGCCGAGTCGCGAAGGCGCTGCTCGATCTCGCCGGACGGTTCGGTGAGCCCGCGCAGCCCGGTAACGAGGCCGCCGGGGTTCGGGTCGAGCACGGCCTGACCCAGGAGGAGCTGGCCCAGTTGGTGGGCGCCTCCCGGGAGACGGTCAACAAGGCGTTGGCTGACTTCGCGACCCGAGGATGGCTGCGACTGGACTCGCGCGCGGTCGTG
This sequence comes from Pseudofrankia sp. DC12, assembly GCF_000966285.1. Classification (NCBI taxonomy): domain Bacteria; kingdom Bacillati; phylum Actinomycetota; class Actinomycetes; order Frankiales; family Frankiaceae; genus Pseudofrankia; species Pseudofrankia sp. DC12. Next base: position 2,904,736 of record NZ_KQ031391.1, on the reverse strand, counting down.
CTGCTGGACCGCGACCGGCTGGCTCGCCGGGCCCGTTGACCGAACCGCCCAGGCCAGGGCGGGATGGCAATCCCGCTCCATGGTCCGGGTCGGGGTGGGCCCCGTTCCGCTAGGCGCTGGTGACGGTGGCTCCGTCGGGGATCGCGGGCCCGGAGCCATCGGCGGGTGACCCGTCACGGTCATCGGCGCCGTCGGTGGTCAGGGTGTGTTCGGCGACCCCGTTGCCAGTCGGACGCGCCGACAGGGCAGGTGCGTGGTACCCGCGCGCGTCGGCGGGCTCGACTCCGGGTTCGGGCAGTGCCGCGAGCAGCCGGCGGGTCTGGGGCGCCTCGCTGACCGCCTCGGTCGCCGTCGCCGCCCGCAGCGCGCGCAGATAGGCGTCGCGCCCACCTTCCAGGTCGCCGCTGGAGACCAGACAGGTGCCCAGCGCTCGCCAGGCGAGCACCTGCGCCCGGACATCCTCGGCGTCCACCGCGACCGCCCGGCGGGCGACAGCGAGCGCCTCCTCCGGCTGGCCCGCGTCCAGCAGGGTCCCGGCCAGGTGCGCGTACGCCTGCCGGCGGGGGAACAGCAGCGTCGCCGGCTCGCTCGCGGACAGCGCCTCGCGCAGCAGGGCGATCGCCTCGTCGAGCCGGCCGCGGGCGCGGGCGATCTGGGCACTGAGGACCTTCGCGCCCAGTTGGGCGTGCGGGCGCAGGTCGAGGCTGCCCAGCTCGGCCATCGAGGCCCGGGCGGCCTCCTCGGCCTCGTCGACCCGGCCCGCGTCCAGCAGGGTCAGCCCGAGCATCAGCGAAGCGAGCGCCCCGACGAGGACCTGGCCGGCCTCCATCGCGTCCGCGCACGCCGCCGCCAGGAACTCCGCGCCGGCGTCCGGCTCGCCGGCGCCGCGCGCGGCCAGGCCCTGAGCGACCTTGGCCAGAATGCGGCCCCAGCTGTCACCGGCACCTTCGAAGAGGGCCGCGGCGCGCGTCGCGTCCAGGCGTGCCGCGCTGATGTCGCCGAGCTCCGCCGCGGCGATCGCGCCGATCGTCAGGCAGACCGCCATCCCCCAGCGCTCACCCATGGACTCGCCCGCGTCGACCAGCCCGCGAGCCAGCGCCCGGGCCCTGGCCAGCTGGCCGCTCAGCAGCAGCACCAGCGCCTCGGTGCCGCTGCACCAGCCGTTGCCGCCGGCGTCCTCCAACCGCTCGAAGACCTCGGTGGCCTGGCGCAGGTGGCGCTCGGCCTGTGGGTAGTCGCCCCGCGTCGTCGCCGACCAGGCCAGGTGCTGCAGCGCCCAGCCGACGCCGCGCGGGTCGTCGACCCGGCGGGCCAGCTCCAGGGCCTCCCGGTAGAGCTCCTCAGCCATCCGGATCCGGGCGGCGCCGTACTCCAGCGTCCCCAGCCTGCGCAGCGCGGCGGCGGCGGCCCGGTCGTCACCGGCGGCGCGGGCTGCGTCCAGTGCCGTGCGCAGCGCCCTGGTGGCGAGCTCCGTGCGCCCCTGCTTCTGGCGCAGCTCGCCGAGGACGGCATAGGCGGACGCCCGGCGTATTGGCTGCGTCACTCGCAGGGCCGGGCGCAGCGTCCGCTCGGCCTCCTCAAGCCGGCGCAGCGACACGAGCGCCTCGGCGTGCAGCACCCGGGTGACGTTCTCGTCGTCGTCGTCGATCACGCCACGGCCCAGCCGGCGGGCGTCGGCGAGCTGGTCGGCGGCGGTGCGGTGGTCGTCGCGGGCCAGGGCCGCTCGGGCCAGCCGCAGCAGCGCCCGGAAGCCGGGCTCACGCGCGGACCAGGCCGGGTCGGTCGGCGGCAGTGACATCGACGACGCCAGGTCGAACGCCCGCAGGGCGTGCGTGGCGACGAAGTTGGACACCTCGCGGGAGGAGCCGGTCATCGCCGTCACCCCCCAGCGGGCCGCGGTCGAGTGGCGCCGGGCCCGTTCGACCTTCGGCAGCCCGGCGTAGGCGACGTCGCGGGCCATCGGGTGGACGAAGCGCCAGAGCTGCTCGCCGGCCCGCGGCGAGCGGACGAGCTGGCGTTCGGTGAGCCGGTCCAGCGCCGCGGCCACCTCGGGCGGGGGCAGCTCCTCGACGGACGGCAGCGCGGCGGCCGGGAACCGGCTGCCGAGCACGGCGGCGGCCCGCAGCACGGCCTTGTCGGTCTGTTCGAGGTCGTCGATCCGGGCCGCGAGCACCGACTGGACCCCGGCCGGCAGCGCGGTCTCCGACAACTGGCCTTCCAGCACCCAGCGGGGGCCGTCCGGGCCGGTCGTCTCGACCGTGGCCTGCCGGCGCAGCTGATCGCGGTCGATCAGCAGGTTCAGCAGCTCGGCGAGGAAGAACGGGTTCCCATGCACCCGGTTGAGCAGGGCAGCCCTGGTCTGCGCGCCGAGCGCGGCACCGCCGAGGAACTCGGTGAGCAGCTGGGACGCCGCGTCCTCCGGCAGCGGCGCGAGCGCCATCCAGTGCGCGCCGGGAAGATCGGTCAGCCGCGGGCCCTCCCGGTTGAGCAGCGTAAGCATGATCGGGCCGACGATCCGCGCCGCCAGCCGGCGCAGCGCTCCGGTCAGCGGGCTGGTGGCCCATTCCAGGTCGTCGATGACGACGATCAGCGGCTGCTCGACGGCGAGCGCCGAGAGCATCAGCGCGACGGTGTCGACCGCGAGGTCGTAGGCACGCTCGCCGGCGGACACCTCGCCCTGGTTCTGCCGGCCGGCCGGGTCGCCGGGAGGCGCCTCGGCCGGGGACGTGGCCCGTCGGTCGGTCGGGACGCCGAGCATGCCGAGCAGCCGGTCGGCGAGCCCGGCCGGCAACCTGGCGCCGGTGATCGGGTGCGCGAGCCGACCGACGGTGCGGCGGACCCGGTCGGCGACCCGGTCGAGGCTGTCGCCGTCGACGACGCCGCAGGCGCCGCGGATCACGTCTGCCAGCGGCGCCAGGCTGCGTCCGTCGCCGTGGCGGACCGTGCGGCCCCACAGCACCTGGGCGCCGCCCTCGTCGTGTGCCCTCGCCGCGAGCTCGCCGACGACGCGGGTCTTGCCGATGCCGGCCTCGCCGGTGACCACGGCGATCGTCGGCGCGCCGGACTCGACGGTCTCGGTGAACCAGGAATACAGCTCGGCCAGCTCCCGGTCGCGCCCGAGGAAGGTCGCGTCGTCGCCGAGGCCGGGCCGGGCCACGTTCGACGGGCGCAGGCTGACCAGCTCGTAGGCCGGCACCGGCTCGCGCTTGCCCTTGAGGGTCAGGTCCGGCAGCTCCCGCCAGGTCGCCACGGAGCGGGTTGCGTGCATGGTCTCCCGGCCGGCGTAGACCGCGCCGACGGCGGCCGCTCCGGACAGGCGCGCGGCGGTGTTCACGGTGTCTCCGACGACCGTGTAGGTCATCGATGCCTGGACCCCGGCCAGCACCTCGCCGGTGTTGATCCCGACGCGCAGGCCCAGCGGGCTGGAGTCGTCCTCGCTGTCGGTGACCAGGCGGCGGACGGTCTCCTGCATCGCGGCGGCGGCCCGCACGGCGCGCTCGGGGTCGTCCTCGTGCGCGGTCGGCGCGCCGAAGACCGCCATGATCCCGTCGCCCGCGAGGTTGTCCACCCGGCCGCCGACGTCGTCGACCTCCTTGGACAGCGCCGCGAGCACCAGGTCGGTCACTTCGCCGACCCGCTCTGGGTCGCGGTCCTCGGCCCACGAGGTGAAGTCCGACAGGTCACCGAACAGGACCGTGACCACCCGGCGCTCAGCCGGCTCCGGCCCGGACGCGAGCTGGGTGAACCGCAGGCCGCAGTGGAAGCAGTACCGCGCGGCCGGCACGGCCGGCGTCCCACAGCGCGGGCACCGCAGCATCCCCCCGTGGGTCGGGACGATCACCATTGCTGACTGGCTTTACGGACTGTGCGCTGCACTGGCGGGCCCCCTCCAGTCGGCAATTCTAGTGGGCGGGTTTCGACCCACTTGCGCGCTCGCCGTCCCTGCGTTGTCGGACGCCTGGCCGGTCGACACACCAGGTTGGCCACGTCCAAGCCCTCCGTGGAGGGAGTGACGGGTCGCCGCTTCTCGGGTACAAGGTCCCGGCGTCTGTCGGATCGAGGCCTTCCCGCTGTGATGCCGCTCACACTATCTTGGGCGGCAGTCGCCCGGAACAGGCGCTGAGCGCCCGCCGGACGACCGCCTGTCGGGCGCTGAGAGCCCACCCGTCGCCGACTCAGGCGGAAGTTGGAGGTCTGCGGGCGGTCTGGTGAGGAGGCCGGCGGCTACCGCTGGCCGGGGCGGCCTCGTCACCGCCGTGGACGTAGTCCGACTGGGCGGGAACGAAGACCTGACGGCCGGCCGGTTCCGGCCGTCAGGTCCAAGGGTGGTCGCGGAGGTATTCCAGCTGAGCGCGGACGGAGAGCTCGGCGGCTGGCCACAGCACCCGGTCGACGTCGGCGTAGACCCGCTCGACGACGGCCCGGGGAGAGGCCTGCGCCGGGCCGACGCCCGCGGCTGTGAGGGCCGCCCGGACCTGGTCGAGCCGCTCGGCGCGATGCGCCAGGTAGTACGTCGCCGCGGCACGGGCGTCGGCCAGCTCGGGCCCGTGGCCGGGCAGCACACCGAGGCCGGTGGGGAGGTCGGCCAGCCGGTGCAGGCTGGCCAGGTAGTCGGCCAGCCGCCCGTCCGGATGGGCGACCACGGTGGTGCCGCGGCCGAGAATCGTGTCGCCGGTGAGCACGGCGACGGGCTCGGTGCCGCCGACGTCCGGGACGTCCCCGAACAGCAGGAAGGACAGCGAGTCGGCCGAATGGCCGGGTGTCGCCAGCACCCGCAGCTCGATCCCGGCCGCGGCCACCACGTCGCCCTCGACCAGGCCCTCGGAGCCGAGCCGATGGGTCGGGTCCAGGGCACGGACCGGGGCGCCGGTCAGCTCGTGCAGCGCCGCCGCGCCCTCGCTGTGGTCCGGGTGGCCGTGGGTCAGCAGGATCGTCGTGACGGGGCCGACGGCGGCGATCGCGGCGAGATGCTCGGGATAGTCCGGGCCCGGGTCGATGACGACGCAGCCGTCGTGACCGGGCGCGCGCAGCACCCAGCTGTTGGTGCCTTCCAGCGTCATCGGGCCCGGGTTCGGGGCGAGCACGACGGTCGCCAGCGGGTTGACCTGCCGCGGGGCCGACGCCAGGGGCCGCGGCCCAGCTGGGCGGTGGCTGGGCTGGCTTCCGGCGGTCATACCTGCTCCGGCGTGGTCGACGGGGTCACGAAGGCGGCGTCGTCGACACCGCCGGTCCGGGCCGCGTGGCTGGGTCCGGCCGCGGTGGCCGCGGTGGCCGCGGTGGCCGCGATGAGCGCCTTGGCGCTCTCGGGGTCGGCGGCGGGCCTGGCGGTGGCGTACTCGGGGTCGTGCGGCAGCAGGAAGTGCACCGCGCCGCCGGCAATCACGATCTTCGGCATGACCGGCGCTGTGGCGCGGCCGGGTGCCGCGGCGAGCACGTCGGCGACCATCGTCCTGACCCGCTTGACGACGTACGCCTCGATGCCGCCGGGCGCGTCGCGCAGCAGGCGACCGTGGACGCGTGCCGCAGCGGGGCCACCGGCCCCGCGTTGGCCGCCAGCACCCCGCGTGGCGATGACAGGGGCATCGGCCGCCGGAGCAGGGCGATCAGCGCCGCCTTGTGATCAACCACGTCTTCGATGGTAAGGACCGCCCCGTCGACGTGCCCCCGTTGCCGGCCTGGGCCACCCCTGCGTGCTGGCTGGTCCGGGTGCGTGTCGGCCCCACCGTCCGGCTGGTCCTGGCTGCTGGTGGCTCAGTCGCCGTGGGTCAGCGCGACCAGCTCGACCTCGACGGGCGCGCCGAGCGGGAGGGCCGCGACCCCGACCGCCGAGCGGGCGTGCCGGCCGGCGTCGCCGAAGATCTGCCCGACCAGGTCCGAGGCGCCGTTGATCACTGCCGGCTGCGCGGTGAAGCCCGGGGCGCTCGCGACGAACCCGACAAGCTTCACGACCCTGCGGATCCGGTCGATTCCACCAGCGGCCTCGGCCGCGGCGGCGAGCGCGTTCAGCGCGCAGATCCGCGCCAGCCCGGCCGCACGCTCCGGCGTCACCTCGGCGCCGACCAGGCCGGTCTCCGGCAGGCTCCCGGCGACCAGCGGCAACTGGCCGGCCGTCCAGATCGTCGCGCCGTCGCGCACCGCCGGCACGTAGGCGCCGGCGGGTACCGGGACAGGTGGCAGCTCAAGGCCGAGCTCGCGCATCCGCTCGCTGGGAACGCCTGTGTGATCGCTCACGTTGGCTCACGGTCGCCTGGTGCGTCCGTCCGGGCGCTCACGCTGTCGGCTCGCCCTTCGGGCGCTTGAAGTAGGCGACCAGACTCTCCGGGTTTGGCCCCTGGATGACCTGCACCAGCTCCCAGCCGTCCTCGCCCCAGTTGTCGAGGATCATCTTGGTCGAGTGGATCAAGACTGGGACGGTGACGTACTCCCATTTCTGCATGCTCCCGGACTCTAGTGGTGGCACCACTCGCGACCGCGGCACGGGACGGGCTCCGGCGGGGGAGGCTGTGAAGTCGTGGCGTCCGGGCGGAAGGCGCGGGCCATGCCGGGTACGTTCGAGCCGTGAGGGCCTCGGATCGCGACCGGACCGACAGGGAGCCCGCCGTTCGGCCCGGACCGGCCGCCCGGCTTGGGGCATCGGTGGTGAAGCAGGCATCCCAGGGGCCGTGGTCGCGGCGGCTGCACGTGGTGACCGGCAAGGGCGGTACCGGGAAGACGACCGTCGCGGGCGCGCTCGCGCTCGCCTTGGCGACCGGTGGGCAGCGGGTGCTGCTGACCGAGGTGGAAGGCCGCCAGCAGATCGCGCAGGTCTTCGACACCCCGCCGCTGGCGTACCGCGAGCGGCGGGTGGCCAGCGCTCCTGGCGGCGGCGAGGTCTACGCGCTCGCGGTCGACGCCGAGGAGGCGTTGCTGGAGTACCTGGAGATGTTCTACAACCTGCGCGGCGCGGGGAAGGTCCTCGGCAAGATCGGCGCCATCGACTTCGCCACCACCATCGCTCCCGGCGTGCGCGACGTGCTGCTCACCGGCAAGATCAAGGAGGCGGTGAACCGGCCGGACGGCACCCGCCCGAGCGGCCTCGCCTACGACGCGGTGGTCCTGGACGCGCCCCCGACGGGCCGGGTCACCCGGTTCCTGAACGTCGCCCACGAGGTCGCGGGCCTCGCGAAGATGGGGCCGATCCGGGCCCAGGCCGACGGAGTGCTCAAGGTGCTGCACTCCGGGCAGACCGCCGTGCACCTGGTGACGCTGCTGGAGGAGATGCCGGTCCAGGAGACCGTTGACGCGGTCGAGGAGCTGCGCGCCGCGAACCTTCCGGTCGGTGGGGTGGTCGTGAACATGATCCGGCCGCCGATGCTCGGTCCGGCGGACCTGAGCGCCGCTCGCGCCGGGACCCTGGACCTGGAGGAGCTTGCCGCGGGGGTCAAGGAGGCCGGGGTCGAGCCGACCGCCGACCTGGTCGGCGAGCTGGCCCGGGAGGCCGCGCAGCACGCCGAGCGCGTCGCGCTGGAGGCGGCCCAGCGGGTCGCGGTCGAGGCGCTGGACCGGCCGGTGTACGAGCTGCCGCTGGCGGCCGACGGGATGGACATGGGGATGCTCTACCGGTTCGCGGAGATGCTGCGGGCGCAGCGGATGGTCGCGTGAGCCCGGCCCCGGACGGCGACGGCGACGGTGGCCCGCGCCCGAGGTCGAAGCGGCCCGCGCCGCCGGCCGCGTCCTCCGCCGCGCGGCGCGACGAGCCCGACGCCGTCGCGGCGGACCCGGCCGTGCCCAGGCGCGTTCCGGCCAGCCGGGCGAAGACGCCCGTGACGAAGAAGCCGGCGGCCAAGGGGGCCGGTGGTGCCAAGGAACGCGCGAGCACGGGCGACGCCGCCAGGGTCGTGCGGATTCACGCCCGGGTGCGCCCACAGCCGGCCGGAGTGCCGCGCCTCGACGTCGACGAGCTGCTGGCCACCGAGCGGATCATCGTCTGCTGCGGGTCGGGCGGGGTGGGCAAGACGACGACGGCCGCCGCGCTCGCGCTGCGGGCCGCCGAGCAGGGCCGGGCCGTCGTCGTCCTCACGATCGACCCGGCGCGCCGGCTGGCGCAGTCGATGGGCCTCACCGAGCTGGACAACACCCCGCGTGAGGTGCTCGGCGTCGACCGGTCCGCGGGCGGGCGGCTCGACGCGATGATGCTCGACATGAAGCGGACGTTCGACGAGATCGTCCTGGCGCACACCACCCCGGACCGGGCGGCCCAGCTGCTCGCGAACCCCTTCTACCAGTCGCTGTCGTCCTCGTTCTCCGGCACGCAGGAGTACATGGCGATGGAGAAGCTCGGCCAGCTGGACGCGGCCGACGACTGGGATCTGATCATCGTCGACACTCCGCCGACCCGGTCGGCCCTGGACTTCCTGGACGCCCCGAGCCGGCTGGGCGCCTTCCTGGACGGCCGGCTGCTGCGGCTGATGCTCGCGCCGGCGAAGGCTGGCGGGCGGGCGTACGCGAAGGTGCTCGGCGTCGGGTTCGGCGTGTTCACGAGGGTGCTGACCAAGGTGATCGGCACCCAGCTGCTGACCGACCTCAGCCAGTTCGTCACGGCGCTGGAGACCATGTTCGGCGGTTTCCGGCAGCGGGCGGAGAAGACCTACCGCCTGCTCGGCGCGCCGGGCACCTCGTTCATCGTGGTGGCGGCGCCCGAGGTGGCGGCATTGCGGGAGGCGAGCTACTTCGTGGACCGGCTCGACTCGGACGGCATGCCGCTGGCCGGTCTGGTGATCAACAGGATGCACCAGAGTGACGGCCGGGTGCTGACGACGGAGCGGAGCCTGGCCGCGGCCGAGAACCTCACCGAGCACGGGGAGCATCCACTGGCAGCCGCGGTGCTTCGAGTCCACGCGGACCGGCTGCGGCTGGCGGAGCGGGAGTCGAGGCTGCGCGAACGCTTCACCTCGGCCCACCCGGACACGCCGCTGGTCGAGGTCGAGGCGCTGGCCGAGGACGTCCACGACCTGGCCGGCCTGCGCGAGATCGGCGCCGCCCTCGCGGGTGACGCACGTCTCATCCGTGCGATCTGAGAAACCTGCCGCCCGCCTGGCTCAAATGTGTTATTGCGTCGGGGGCGAATTTGTGGGCTGTCCGCAAGTGACTACTGAAAGTAAGCAGGGCTGTGGACTTCTCCCCGGATCCCGCGCGCGACGCTGCGCCGGGGTCCGTCAGGAGGGGTGTTCGGTCGCGGTGCCGTCAGCCGGTCGAGGTGGTCCGGTGGTCCGCCTGGGCGTCGGCCAGCAGCTTCCGCCAGGAGCGGACGTCCGGCCGGCGTCGAAGCAGCGCGCGGCGTTCCCGTTCGGTCATGCCACCCCAGACGCCGAACTCGACGTGGTTGTCGAGGGCGTCGGCGAGGCACTGCGTCCGCACCAGGCAGCCGAAGCAGCGGGTCTTCACCCGGTTCTGCGCGGCGCCCTGTACGAACAGCTCATCCGGGTCGACGTCGCGACACGCGGCGAGCGCGGTCCAGTCGCCATCGGCGATGCCGCTGACGAGACGGGTGGTTCCGCCACGGCGAGCCGTGGAGACGGCCGGAGTTGGGCTTCTGGTCATGCCACCTGCCTTTCGAGAGAGACCGTGGTCAAGGGACCCGTGCGGGTGACGTGGCGTCGTTGGCGTCGTGCGAAACCGTACGGAGTGCGGTGGCCACGGCACAGACCCCACTCGGGTGGTTATCCGGATGACTAGTCCGGGCCATTGATGTCGAACCAGACTGTAGGTCCGTCGGTGACATCCACATGTCGTTCGTGTGACATCACGGCCCTGCTCCGAGCCCGTTCGTTTCGCGCCCGTTGCATCACCTCCCGCCGGTCCCGTCGGCGCCGGCGCGGTGGCACGTCCGGGCGTTGAGCTGCTCGAATGCGCACCGTCGGCGACCGGCCGGCCGCCGAGGCGGACACCGGAGCCGCGGCTGCCGACCGACCGGCGGGCGTTGTGCGCAAGGTGTTGATTGCCGCGGAATGGGGGTGAGAGCACCGCGGCGTGCCGGCGCGAGCGTGCGCACGTCACTGGTTGGACAGCCGGGCGAGGTAACCTCAGCCCGCCGCCCGCTGGCAGCGCGCGCCACTGGTCCGTGCATGGGTGGAACGATGAGGCCCGCGGACGTCGATGGGCAAGTGGTGTGCATCCGTGGGGGATCGGTCTGGGGGCGGACGGAGGTTCCGAACCATGTGGGCATACGCGTGACGCCCCGCGCGACGACCGGCGGCAGTTCTGAACGCCCGGTTCGCGCTGGCCGACGGGTCACTGTCCGACGCCTTTCCGGCACGCTGTTCGCAAGCGCCGCCGCCGGGCTCGTCATCGCGCTTCTCGCGGCACCGTTCGTCGGCCTGGTCGGCATTTCGGCCAAGTCCGGTGCCGACGAGTTCCTCGCCCTGCCGGAGAACCTGACCGTCGGCCCGCTGGTCGAGCCGTCGACGATTCTCGACTCGCGCGGCAATGTCATCGCGACCCTCGTCGGCGACCAGTACCGCGAGGTCGTGCCACTGTCGCGGGTGCCGCAGGTGATGCGCAACGCCATCATCGACATTGAGGATGCTCGCTTTTACCAGCATTCCGGCGTCGACTACAAAGGCATGATCCGTGCCTATGTGGCCAACCGAAGCAATGGCTCGGTGACCCAGGGCGCGAGCACGATCACCCAGCAGTACGTGAAGAACGTCCTGCTGCAGGAGGCGACCACCCCGGCGGAACGTGAGGCGGCGACCGCCCAGACGGTCGACCGAAAGCTGCGCGAGGCGCGGTACGCACTCTATCTAGACCAGCACCTGCCAAAGGACAAGATTCTCGAGGGATACCTGAACATCGCCTACTTCGGCGCCGGTGCGTATGGCATTCAGGCCGCCGCCAAGCGGTACTTCAACGTCGATGTCTCCCAGCTGACGCTGCCGCAGGCAGCGATGCTCGCCGGGCTGGTGAAGAATCCGACGGCCTATGACCCCATCCAGCACCCGCAGGCCGCACAGGACCGGCGCGGCCTCGTGCTGGACGCCATGCGGACGCACGGCCACATCAGCGCCACGGACCTGGTGGCGGCGAAGGCGGCCCCGCTCGCGCTGAACCTGCGGCCGCACTCGGCGGACTCCTGCGCCGACTCGGCCACGCCGTACTTCTGCGCGCAGGTCCGGGAGATGCTGCTCGCCGACCGGTCGTTCGCGCCCACCAGGGAGGCCGCCAGCAAGCTGCTCTTCGCAGGCGGCCTGACCATCCACACGACGCTGGACCCGGTGGCCCAGGCGGCCGCGGACTCCTCCGCCCGCACGATCGTCCCACCGGGCAACCGGGTCGCCGCCGGCGTGGCGATGGTGCAGCCGGGCACCGGCGCCGTGCTCGCGCTGACCGAGAACCGTGACTACGGCGATACCACCGACGGCCAGGGGCCGGCCACGACGACCGACTTCGTGCACACGAAGCAGGTCTACCCGACCAAGGAGACGTCGTTCTCGCCCGGCTCGACGTTCAAGATGTTCGCGTTGGTCTCGGCGCTGGAGCAGGGGCTGCCGCTCTCGACGACGTTCATGTCGCCGGCCTGCTACCACTCCGACCGGTTCCCGAACCCGAAGCCGAACGACTGCTACGCGAATGCCGACCCGAACGAGGCCGGGCCCTACTCGTTGACCACCGCGACCTGGCATTCGGTCAACACCTACTACGTGCAGCTCGCCGAGAAGGTGGGCGTGCTGAAGATCGCGGAGATGGCGCGCCGGCTCGGGGTCAGCTCCTGCCGGGTGCAGGAGCAGTCGCAGAACCTGCACACCAACTCGCCCTGCCACGGCGTCGACGGGGTGGGCTCCGTCGACGGCTCGTTCGTGATCGGCTCGAACGAGATCAGCACGCTTGACCTCGCCACCGCCTACGCGACGATCGCCGCGCACGGCGAGCGGTGCGACCCGGTGTTCATCACCTCGATCACTCAGCAGGTCGGCGGCGCGGACCGGCCAGTGAAGTACGCGAAGCCGGCCGCCTGCGAGCAGGTCCTCAACCCGCAGGTCGCCGATGCCGTGACCTCGGTACTCGAAGGCGTGATCAGCCAGGGCACCGCCGCCGGCAACGGGCAGATCGGCCGCCCGGCCGCCGGCAAGACGGGCACTGCCGAGGACTTCACCACCGCCTCGTTCGTCGGCTACGTGCCGCAGCTCGCAACGGCGGTCACCCTCGCCGACCCGCGCGGCCCGCAGACGTACCCGCTGCGCAACGTCCTGGGCTACGCCCATGTCTACGGCGGCGACCTGCCGACGAAGATCTGGGCGAGCACGATGAGGAAGACCCTCGACGGGCTGAGTCTCCCGGTCGTGCCGCTGCCGCCCCCGGACAGCACCCAGCCGGTGCTGCCGAACGTTGTCGTGCCGAACGTGGTCGGCGCGCTCGCCCCGGCCGCGGTGGCGTTCCTCCAGTCGCAGGGATTCTCGACGCAGGTGCGGGGGAACCCGAACGGCGTCGTCCTCATCCAGTACCCGTCGGCGGGGAGCCAGGTACCCGCCGGGCAGACGATCGCGCTGGTCACGCCCGGCGGGTCCATCGCCGGCCTGGCCGCGCTGGACCCCGGCGGGACCCAGACCCAGACCCAGGACCAGACCCAGACCCAGGACCAGACCCAGACCCAGACCCAGGACCAGACCCAGAGTCCGCCAGCCGGTACTGGCACCGGCCGGCGGGGCGGTCGACCCCCGACCGCCGGCTCCGGCTAGGAGACCGCTGGATGGCGGCGCTGGGACAGGCCGCACCAGGCCAGGCCTGCGGCGTCAGGCCGTCAGACGCGCCTTGACGAGGCCGGCGACCTTGCTGCCATCGGCGCGGCCGGCGACGACGGCCTGCACTGCCTTCATCGCCGGTCCGATCGCCTTCGGCCCGGCGAAGTCGCCGTCGGCGAGCACCTTGTCGACGATCGCGGTGAGCTCGTCGTCGCCGAGCTGCTTGGGCAGGTAGTCGGACAGGACCTCGCCCTCGGACCGCTCGCGGGCGGCCTGCTCGGTGCGACCCGCCCCGGCGTAGGCGTCGGCGGCCTCCCGGCGCTTGCGGACCTCCCGGGTCAGCACTTTCTCCACTTCGTCGTCGGTGAGCTCGTGGGCCGACTGGCCGGCCACCTCGGCTTCCTTCACCGCCGAGATCGCGAGCCGCAGCGTCGACGTCCGCAGCTCGTCCCGTGCCTTCATCGCCGTCGTCAGGTCGGCGCGCAGCCGCTCCTTCAAGGTGTTCATGATTCCCGCAGCCTAGGTTCGTGCACGACGTCTGGTCACCCTCATTTTCCCCGGGCCCGCGACGTCCAGCAGCGCGGCGGCGGATTCGGGCGGTGGTCGCTCGTCCGACCGCTGCCGATTGGAGCGGCGACAATGGGTGAGACTGGACGGATGCGAGGAGAAACGCGAACAGCCTGGCCGGCGGCGCGCCGGGCGGCCGCCGGGCTGGCGGTGCTGGGAGCAGCCACCGTCGGGTACGGCGTGTACGAGCGGGATGCGTACACGCTGACCAGGCGGGAGGTGCCGGTCCTCCCGCCAGGGGCAGCCCCGCTGCGCCTCCTGCACCTGTCCGACCTGCATGTGACGCCGGGGCAGCACCGCAAGTTCGCCTGGCTGGGGGAGCTGAGCCGGCTGGTGCCAGACCTGGTCGCCATGACCGGCGACGTGCTGTCGCACCAGGACTCGGCCGAGCCGCTGCGCCGGGCGCTCGCGCCGCTCTACTCCTTCCCGGGTGTCTTCATCCCGGGCAACAACGACTACTACGTGCCGAAGCCGCGCAGCCCGCACCACTACTTCCAGCGGCACCCCGGCGGCCCCCACAAGGGGCCGGAGCTGGACTGGGACGGGTTCGCCAAGGATCTCGTGGCGGACTCTGGCTGGCGCGACATGACCCACGTCCACGACGTCCTCACGATCGGCGGCCGGCGCCTGGACGTCCGCGGGGTCGACGACGCGCGCTCGCGGCGTGACCGGGTGCCCCTGGTGGCCGGCCCGCCCGAACCGGAGGTCGACGTCGTGCTCGGCCTCTCGCACACGCCCGAGCCGCGAGTCCTGGACGCCTTCACGGCCGACGGCGTGCAGCTGACGCTGGCCGGCCACACCCACGGCGGCCAGATCCGGCTGCCGTTCGTCGGGGCGCTGGTCACGAACTGCGGCCTGGACCCCAGGCGGGCCCGCGGCCTGTCCCGGTGGACCGCCGCCACCCCGGATGGCGCTGAGCTGACGTCCTGGCTGCACGTCTCGGCTGGCCTGGGCACCTCGCCCTACGCCCCGATCCGGCTCGGCTGCCGTCCGGAGGCGACCCTGCTCACCCTCGTCCCCGCTGGCTAGACCGCGGCGGAGCCGGTGGGTCGAGTCGGCACGACCTGTCCGCCTGGACCGCCGATCCATCAGGTATGCTGACCACCGTTGGTCTTCGGGGTGTGGCGCAGCTTGGTAGCGCGCTACGTTCGGGACGTAGAGGCCGTGGGTTCGAATCCCGCCACCCCGACCAGCAAAGGATCGCGATCGTCGATCGCGGTCCTTCTTGCTGTCCGCGCTGATTCCGGAGATCCTGACGGCCGCGGCTCGTCCTGGGCCACAATTCGGGCATGAGCCTCGCGTTTCTGGTGACCTCCCTGGCGATCGTGGCGACGCCGGGGACCGGGGTGGTCCTGACCGTCGCGGCCGGCCTGCGCTCGGGGCGACGGGTGGCCATCGTCACCGCGCTGGGGTGCACGCTGGGGATCGTGCCGCATCTGGCGACGGCGGTCACCGGGACGGTGGCCCTGCTGCGGGCCGGCGGGCTCGCGTTCGAAGGGCTCAAGATCGCGGGCGTGTGCTACCTGCTGTACATGGCCTGGGCGACCTGGCGGGACCACGGGATTCTGGCGGTCGACGAAGCCGCGCCGCGGGTATCCACCGGCCGGACCATCGGGAACGCGGTGCTGGCCAACCTGCTGAATCCGAAGCTGACCTTGTTCTTCTTCGCGTTCCTGCCGCAGTTCGTTGACCAGCGCGGCGCCGGCGCGACGACGCGGATGGTGGAGCTCGGCGGCATGTTCATGGCCATGACCCTCGTCGTGTTCATCGGGTACGGCGTCTTCGCCAGCTACCTGCGCCGCCACCTGATCGACCGGCCGAAGGCCGTCCGCGGCCTCCAGCGCTTCTTCTCGCTCAGCTGCCTCGGCCTCGGCGCCAAGCTCGCGACCACGCACCGCTGACCCGTGTGGCGACCGACCGGCTCAGCCGTCGTGGCGGGGCGGGTTGGCGGAGGGGCGGATGAGGCCGGTCTCGTAGGCGAAGACGACCGCCTGAACGCGGTCTCGCAGTTCCAGCTTGGCGAGGATCCGGCCGACGTGCGTCTTGACGGTCGCCTCGGAGAGGACCAGCCGGGCCGCGATCTCGGCGTTCGACAGCCCGGCGGCGAGCTCTCCGAGCACGTCGCGCTCCCGGTCGGTGAGCCGGTCCAGCCGGTCGGCTCCGGCGGTCGCGCGGGCGCCGCCGCGGCCCGCGGCGCCACTGGGCCCAGTGCCGGGACCGCTGTTCGACGAGGCGTCCGGGTCTGGCAGATGATGCGCGAAGGCGTCGAGAAGGCGCCGGGTGACGTTGGGAGCGACGACGGCGTCGCCTGCGGCGATCGTGCGGATCGCGGCGAGCAGGTCGGCCGGGGGCACATCCTTGAGCAGGAAGCCGCTTGCCCCGGCGCGCAGGCCGGCCAGCACGTACTGGTCGAGGTCGAACGTCGTCAGGATCAGCACCCGGGATGACCCGCCGGCGGCGGCGATCCGCCTCGTCGCCTCGATTCCGTCGACACCGGGCATCCGAACGTCCATCACCACGACGTCGGGAGCAAGCTCGCTGGCGAGCAGCGCGGCGGCGGCGCCGTCGCCGGCCTCGCCGACGACCTTCAGATCGGGCTGTGACTCGATCACCATACGGAATCCCATCCGCAGCAGCGGCTGGTCGTCCACGAGCAGCACACTGATCGTCATGGGCGGGGGGCTCCCTCAGGAGGTCGGCTCGCCGGGGTCCTCGGCGGTGTGGTGACGACCGCCCGCGCCGGAGGCACTCCAGACGCGCGGTCGGTGGCCCCGGCGGTCGCGGCCGATGGTGATCCCGCCGGCGCGAGGACGCGCGCGGCCACCCGCCACCCGCCAGCGCCGGGGCCGGCGACCAGGGAGCCACCGTGCAGGCTGGCGCGTTCCCGCATTCCCGCGATCCCCCGGCCGGGCGACCTCGGCGCCTGGCCGTGGGTCCCGGATTGGTCCGAGGCGGCGTCGGGAGTCGGCCCGGTGTTGGTGATCTCGATGTCGACACCGGCGGGCGTGAAACTCAGCCGAACCACTGCGTTCGCCCGTGGCCCGGCGTGCTTGAGGATGTTGGTCAGAGACTCCTGAACGATCCGGAAGACCGTCAGCTCGGCGGCGGCGGGCAGTTCACGGCGCTGGCCGATGACGAGGAACCCGACTGTCGGCCCCGCGTGGCGGACCTGCTCGATCAGCCGGTTGAGGTCGGCGATCCGTGGCTGGGGGGCCATGGCCGGCTCATCCGGAGCCGTCCCGCCGTCCAGGCCTGGTACGGCGGAATCGTGCCAATCGGCGACGGCCATCTCGCCAGTTGGCCAGCCGACGACCTCGTTGCCGCCGGGCACGCCCGCGATGCCCCGACCAGCGTCATCTGGCGTGGGCTGGGCAAGGCTGTTGTCGTCGCGAAGGCCGGTGTCCTCCCGCAGAACACCCAGCAGGCTGCGCATCTGCGCGAGCGCCTCCCGGCCGGTGGCCGACACGGACTCGACCGCCTTGGCCGCGCGCCGCACCCGCTCGTCATCCGGGCCCGGCGCCGCCACGACCGCCGTCGTGACCTCTGACCCCTCGACGGGGGGCGCAGCCGTGGCACCCGCGCCGGCGAGCAGGTCACGCAGTGTGTAGCCGGCGCCGTCAGCTAGCGCGATCATGACGGAAAGGTTATGCGCCACGATGTCGTGCATCTCGCGCGCGATCCTGGACCGTTCCCCAGCCGCTGCCAGCCGCGCCTGCTGGTCGCGTTCGCGCTCGGCCCGGTTGGCGCGGTCGGTGATCGAGGCGACGTAGGCCCGCCGGGTGTTCGCGTTCACGCCGAGCACGCCCGCCGCGACCGCGGCCGGCAGGAAGACGAGTGCCACCGCGACCCGGTCGACCTCACGGACATGAGGCAACCTGACGCAGAACCAGAGGATCCAGGCGGTGACGGACGCGGCTGCGGCTGTGGTGACCCGCCGCGAACACCATTTCGCGACCGTGTAGAACTCGATGAGCAGCGAGGTGAACGTGCCGAATGACGGCACCCAGAGCAGGATCTGCGTCAGCGATACGAGGGCGCAGACGACGAAGGTCCCGAGCGGGTAGCTGCGTCGCAGGCACAGGGGAGCCGTGGCCGCGACGGTGAGCAGCAGGATCGCGGCGGCCATCCCTCGCGGCGGGTGGGCCAACGGCACCAGCGCCAGGACGCAGACCGTGAGTGCCAGGCCCGAGTCGACGAGCACGGGGTGGGTGCGCAGCACTGTCCCGGTCCTGCTGTGCCGCATCCGGCCGAAGACCACACCGGGAACGTCCGGGGGTTCCTGCCGCACCACCAGCGCGGTCAGCCCGGCCCGGCCGCGGCGCCAGTGGCCGAACGATTCCATAGGACCCATCGTGACGCCTTCGGGCTCGGTGGGGCGGTTTGGCGGGACTGACCGGTCCGGTGGCGCCTGGCGCCACCGGACCGGTCCCGGACGATCCGCGCGGGCCCGTCAGACGTCGCGCCGGGCGAGGACGACGGCGGCGGCAGCCAGTCCGACGACCGTGTAAAGGCACATCACGATGGCGCAGAGCCCCGGGGAGAGCTGATGGGTGACGCTGGGCGGACTGGTCGACGCCATGCCCTCGCCGAGAAGGGTCGGCAGGAAGCGCGCCGCTGACTGCCAGCTCTCCGGTAGTAGCCCGAACAGGATCGGCAGCCCCAGCAGGACGCCGAGCAGTGCCGAAACCGCGCCGGCCGTGTGCCGCAGCAGCGCGCCCAGGGCCAGTCCCAGCAGGCCGACGAGGGCCAGGTATCCGGTGGCGCCGAGCACCGCGCGGGCCGCTCCGGGGCTGCCGAGCGTGGCTCCGACACCGTGTTGGGACAGCGGAATCTGACCGATGAGGAACGTGACCAGCGCGGCCACCAGCATGAGCACGAAGGACGTCACGCCGAACACGGCCACCTTGGCCCACAGCACCGGTAGCCGCTTCGGAACCAGGCCAAGCGTGGCCCGGATCATCCCGGTGGCGTATTCGCCGCTCATCGTCAGCACCCCAAGCACGCCGATGGGGATCTGCGCGAGCAACAGACCGCCCAACGACTGGAACACCGGGTCCTGGGTTCTGGACTGGACCTCGGCCGGAGTCCAGTGGTGCGAGGCATGCAGGCAGAGGGGTATGCCGAGGCCGATGAGCAGCAGGGCAGCGGAGCCCAGGGTCCAGCCGGTCGAACGCAGGGACTGCAGCTTGACCCATTCCGAGCGCACGACGCGCAGTTGCGTGACGTCTCCCGTTCCCACGCCGAGGCGGGCGTCCGCGATCGTTGTGGTGTTCATCGGTTCCCTCCAGGGGCCGCCGGCGCTGCGGTAGCGAACTCGACCGAGTCGCGCGTGATGTCCATGAACGCGTCCTCCAACGAGGCGAGGCGCGGGCTTAGCTCGTAGAGCGTGATTCCGTGTGCGCGGGCCAGGTGGCCAATGCGTTCCACCGGTAGGCCCGCGACCTCGATCGAGTCGGAAATCGTCGGGCGTGCCTGGACGCCCCCGAACCCGACGACTGCCGGGTCTCCGGCGGTGGAAGGCGAGAAAGTGACGGTTGCGCCCGCCTGGGCCAGAAGCTCGGCAAATTCCGCCGCCTGTGGGGAGCGGACGTGGACTCGGCTGCTGGAAGCGGCGCGGACGAACTGCTCGATCGTCGTCTCCTGGATCAGCCGGCCTCGGCCGATCACGACCAGATGAGTCGCGGTCAGGGCCATCTCGCTCATCAGGTGCGACGAGATCAGGATGGCCCGTCCCTCGGTGGCCAGTCCGCGGAGCAGGTCCCGAATCCAGCGAATTCCCTCGGGGTCGAGCCCGTTGACCGGTTCGTCGAGGACCAGCGTCGACGGGTCCGCAAGCAGCGCGGAGGCGATCCCGAGCCGCTGGCCCATGCCGAGCGAGAAGCCGCCGGCCCGCTTGCGGGCCACCTCGCGCAGGCCGACCAGATCGATGACCTCGTCGACCCGGCGGGCGGAGACGCCGTGGGTATGGGCGAGCGCCAGGAGGTGGTTGCGCGCGTTGCGACCGGAGTGGATGGACCGCGCCTCCAGCAATGCGCCGACGTGCCGCGCCGGTGCCCGCAGCTCGCGGTACGGCCGTCCGTCAACGAGCGCGATGCCGGTGGTCGGCCGATCCAGACCGAGAATCATGCGCATCGTCGTCGACTTGCCCGCGCCGTTCGGGCCCAGGAAACCGGTGACGACGCCAGGCCGGACCGTGAAAGAAAGATCGTCGACGGCGACCTTGCGGCCATAGCGTTTGGCGAGCCCCTGCACCTCGATCATCGGTGCACCTCGATCATCGGAACCTCACGTCCGTCGTCTTCCGGGCCGGTCGCATCCCTGGTGGCGGACCGACTGTTGACGATGCAGAACGTTAGGGATCTCCGCGCCTGCCGCCGACGCCCGTGAGGCCGATCTTTGCTCGCCCTGTGATCCCTCTGAGGTCGTAGGACGTACGCCTTGAGGGGTAGCCGGTCCGTGCGGGGCCCGGCGCTGATCGGGTAAAGTGCGGCCTGCGCAGCGACGACCCGAGGAGGTGAGACCCATCAACGTCCGGTCAGGGTGGGTGCTCTCGTTCCGGGGCCGCGCGGCCGACCAGCGGCGACGGTGACCGCAGGGCTCCGCCGAGAAGGCAATTTGCCCGCTTCGTCCACAGGGCGGTTCGACCGAACACCCTGGCCCGATCCCGCAGCAGCGTCAGTGATCGAGAGATCGCCCGCTGCACCTCGACGGGTCGCCGAACCGGGACAAATCGCGAGCGTGCCGGAGCCCTGACGGTGACCGCGAGAGCCCCGTTTCGAAAGAGGTTCCTGATGTCGCTTTCCCCCGCGTCTCCCTTTTCTTCGGCACCGCATTCCCTGTCAGTTCCGGCCCAGCGTTCGCGGGAAATCCTGGTCGCCAGACTGCGGGCGGCGGGCTGCGTCTTCGCTGAGGATGAGGCCGCGCTCCTGCTCGCCGCGGCCGACGAACCGGCCGAACTGGAACGGCTGGCCAGCCGGCGGGTGGCCGGCATTCCGCTGGAGCACGTCCTCGGCTGGGCCGAGTTCCACGGGCAGCGGATCCTCGTCGAGGACGGCGTCTTCGTGCCGCGGCGCCGCACCGAGTTCCTCGTCGACCTCGCGGCCGGGCGCTGGCTCACCGACCGGGCCGCGGATGTGGCGCCGCGGGCGGCCGTCGTGGTCGATCTGTGCTGCGGCTCCGGGGCCCTTGGCGTGGTCGTCGCGGGCCTGCTGCGTTCGACCGGCGTGGAACTGCACGCGGCCGACATCGATCCCGCCGCGGTGCGCTGTGCCCGGCGAAACGTCGCCCCCTTCGGCGGGCACGGCTATGAGGGCGATCTTTACGCGGCCTTGCCGGTGAGCCTCCGGGGCCGTGTCGATCTCCTCCTCGTGAACGCCCCGTATGTGCCCACCGCGGCGATCGGCCTGCTTCCGCCGGAGGCCCGGGAGCATGAGGCACTGGTAGCGCTCGACGGGGGTTGCGACGGGCTGGCCGTGCTCCGCCGCGTCATTGGCGGTGCGATCGACTGGCTGGCTTTAAGCGGACGCCTGCTGGTCGAGTCCAGCGAAGCGCAGGCGTCGGAGCTGGCCGCGACCGTTGCCGGCGCCGGTTTGGCCTACGAGGCGGTTCATTCCGAGGAGCACGACGTCACCGTCGTCATCGCGACGAGGCCGGCTCATCCCCACGACGCCGAGCGGGCGCCTGGAACGTGATGTAGGCCGGTGCGGCTTGACCTGGTATGCCCCCGGTGGGTTGTATCGGCCAACGTGACATGGCGCAGGCGCGGCACTCCGGTCTCGCCCACACTCGTTCCCCGCACAGGCTCGGGAGGCGGTGGTGTGTCCCGGGACGAGATCCGGCTGACCGGGGTTACCCGGAGCTTCGGCGACGTCGTCGCGGTCGGGCGGGTCGATCTCGCCGTGCCACGCGGACGCCGGGTCGCGGTCGTGGGGCCCAGTGGCTGCGGGAAGTCGACGATTCTCGGCCTGATCAGTGGTCTTGACGAGCCGGACCAAGGTCTCGTCGACGTTCTCGGAGCGACGGACCCGATGGGCCGGCTGGCCCGGTGCGCCTGGATGCCGCAGCAGGACCTGCTGCTGCCGTGGCGGTCGGCGCTGGCGAACGCCGCGGTCTCGCTGGAGAACCGGGGGATCTCGCGGCGCGAGGCCCGAGCAGCCGTCCGGCCGCTGTTCGCCCGGTTCGGGCTCGCCGGGTTCGAGGACCGTCGGCCACCAGAGCTTTCCGGTGGCATGCGGCAGCGGGTCGCCTTCCTGCGGACGTTCGTCGCCGGAAAGGAGGTCCTGCTGCTGGACGAGCCGTTCGGCGCGCTCGACGCGATCACCCGGGCAGAGGCGCAGGACTGGCTGCGGGCCACCCTCGAGGCCGAGCCGCGCACCGTCGTGCTCGTCACCCATGACGTCGAGGAAGCACTCCTGCTCGGCCACGAGGTCGTCGTCCTGACCGGCGGGCCAGGCCGGGTAGCGGCCAGGTACGCCGTCGACCTGCCCACCGCCGCCACCCGCCGCGAACTGCTCGCCACCCCCGAGTTCGTGCTGTTGCGCGACCAGGTGCTCGTGGCTCTCGAACATCGGCCTTCGGCGTCGGAGACGCCCCGGGAAGCGGGCGCCGATGCCAGCCCCGGCTCGGTGCGACGGGCGAAGGGCTGATCGATGGCATCGAAGGCAGCAACGGCGGTCCAGAGCGGGAAACCGACGGCTGGGCGCGCGGGAAGGCTCGTCCGGCGGTACGGCCCGGCCGCGGTCGTCCTGATGGCGATCCTGGCTGCCTGGGAGCTGGCCACCGCCGTGTTCGGCGTCGAGGACTACATCCTGCCGGCGCCGAGCGCAGTCATCCGAGCGCTGGTCAACCGCTGGAGCGGCACGTTGGCGAGCGCCACGTGGGTGACCCTGACCGAGGTGCTAACCGGGTTCGCGATCGCGGTGGCCACCGGGCTGGTCGTCGCGTCCGGTCTGCATTTCTCGCGGATCGCCCGGGCGGCGCTGTATCCCTGGCTGATCGGCTCGCAGACCGTGCCCGTTGTCGTGATCGCCCCGGTTCTCGCGATCATCTTCGGCTACACCCTGACGCCGAAGCTGATCCTGGTGGCGCTGCTCTGCTTCTTTCCCATCGTGGTCGCGACATTGGACGGGTTGGCGGCCGTGGACCCGGACCTGACCAGGCTGATGCGCACCCTCTATGGCACCCGTTGGACGATCTTCCGGCGGGTGGAGCTGCCGGCCGCGCTTCCGTCCATGTTCACCGGGCTGCGGCTGTCGGCGGCGTATGCGGCGACCGCCGCCGTCTTCGGCGAGTACTCCGGTTCCTCCGACGGCCTTGGCCATGTGATGCGCCAGGCCGTTCCGCAGTTGCAGAGCGCGCTGGTCTTCGCCGCGATCGGCCTGCTCTCCGCGATGTCTGTCGCCTTGTTCGTGCTGGTCACCGTCCTGGAGCGGTTGCTGGTCGGCTGGGCTCACCAAAGGAAGAAGGTCCGATGAGAGCTCACCGATCTCGCCCGCTGACCGGCTTGGGTGCCGCTTCGGCGCTGATGGCGGGCGTAGTCGTCCTGACGGCCTGCGGCGGTGGCGCCAAGTCGTCCGACGCGGCTGCCAGCGCCCAGACCCGTAAGACGACCGTGCTGCTGGACTGGGACCCCAACCCGGACCATGTCGCCCTCTATTCGGCCCGCGCGGCCGGCTACTTCAAGGACGCTGGCCTCGACGTCACGCTCCAGTCGCCGTCCGACCCGTCCGACCCCACCAAGCTCGTCAGCACCGGAAAAATTGACCTCGGTATCTCCTACGAGCCGGAGACCATCATCGCCGGTTCACAAGGCCTCGACGTCGTCTCCGTGGGGGCGCTGGTCCCCACCGCGCTGACCTCGGTCATCGCGACGGACAAGTCGCGCGTGCACTCCATCCCGGACCTGGCCGGCGCCCGCGTCGCGACGGCGGGCCTCGCCACTCAGGACGCGTTCCTCAAGACGATCCTCGCCCAGAACCACGTCGATGAAGGGTCGGTGAAGAAGGTCGACGTCGGCCAGGACCTGATCGCCGCGATGGTGACCGGCAACGTCGACGCGACCCTGGGCGGCTTCCGGAACGTCGAAGCGGTCCAACTCGCCGCCCAAGGGCTGAAGCCGACGGTCATCCCCGTCACCGCCGCGGGAGTCCCGAACTATGACGAACTCGTCGTCATCGCCAAGGCGAGCCGGCTGAAGTCGGACCCCGCCTACCAGAAGCTGGTGCGCGACTTCCTGGCCGCTCTGGCCAAGGGCAACGCGAACGTTCTGGCCGACCCCGCGAGCGCCACCGCGACGATCGCCAAGGTCGCCGAGGGCTACGACCCGGCGGTCCTGCCCAAGATGGTCGACGCGACCGTTCCCCTGCTGCGCAACCCCGCCGGCTTCGGCCAGGAGGATCCGGTCGCCTGGCAGTCCTTCGCGGACTGGATGTCCGCCCAGGGCCTCATCGACAAGCCGGTGAAGGCCGCCGACGTCGTCACCAACAGCTATCTGCCGGCTGCCTGACCGGCGCCCCTCGGGACGCCCCGGCCCGCTTTGAGCGGCAGGGCAGGGGCGTCCCCGGTGGCGGCGATGTCGCGCGGGTCAGCCGGTGCTGCCGGCCATCCGGCAGCGTGGGTCGTTCGGCGCGATCGCGACCGAGCCGTACGCGCTGTCGGAATGGAACACGACGTAGACCATGTTCGGCCCGTCGCATTTGGCGGAGACGTTGCTGAAGCCGTCCGGCATGTTGATGAGCCGGGCGGGCCTGTCGTCGTGGCTGGAGACCGGCGCGTCGCGGCCCGGTTCCCGGGCCTTCTGGGAGCACCCGGTCGCCGTGGTCGCGAGTGCGGCCACCGCGAGAAGCGATGCGACGGCCATGCGGATCCTCATGGGTCTTTCCCCTTATCCAGCTCGTTCACGGTGCTCGCCCAGTCTGGCGAGAACCCGAACGCCGGATCCGGTTTTGTCCCGATTGCGACATGGCAATCCCTGCGTCGACGGGACGTACCCGGAACGCTGACGGCCTCGTTGTCTCGAAGCTGACCGCTCAATGGCCCTTGGAAGCCGGCCCGGCCGGTCAGCCGACGGTGCGTGCCGGTTTACCGGAACCTAGCCGGCCGTAATGTCGTCGTATCCGCCGAGAACGAGGCGGGTGACGTCCTCCAACTGGCGGACGAGATCGGGAAAGGTGAGGCGGCCGGCCGTCCAGGCGACCAGCCCGGACGCGAGCGTCGCATTGATCGCGATCGTCGCGGGGCGGGCCACCTCCGGCGGCACGTCGTTCATCAGGGCCGCCATCACGGTCCGGTTGTCGTCGGCGAGACCGGCGAGCTCCTCGCTCGCGAACGGGTCGCTCGCCACCTCGACGTGGGTGACGAGCCGGGCGAAGTTCGGGTGGCGCTGAAAGGCCCGGAGCTCCCGGTGCAGAAAGCTGACGACGCGGGTACAGGCCCCGGCGGACGGCACCGTGCCGGGGCCGGAGTTGCTTCTGCTGTGGTCACGGGAGACCTCGCCGCGTACCCGGTCGGTGAGCCGGCGGTGCCAGTCGGCCCAGGCCGCGGCCAGCAGGTGGTCCTTCGAGGAGAAGTAGCGGTAGGCCGTCCCGAGGGCGACGCCTGAACGCTCGGCGACGTCGCGCATCTGGAGCTGGTCCGGCGGCACCTGGTCGATCATCTCGATCACCGCGTCGGTCAGCCGCCGGCGCCGCGCGAGCTGCGCGGCCGTCATCGTGCTCACTGGCTGCGGCAGCGTCTCCTCTTTCGCCACCTTCCCAGGCTACCTGGAAGCGGGTTTCCATTCCCTTCGGCCGGGCCACCGGACGCTATGGCGGCGCCCGGCGCATGGCAGTTGCGAGTCTCAGGTCACACTCGAAACGCTGTTCTAGCGACTGGCTGGGCGCGGCTCGACCGGTCTCGCGACCGGAGGGCCGTCAGCCGCGCGGGAGGCCGAGAACTCGTTCGGAGATGACGTTGAGCTGGATTTCGATGGTGCCGCCGCCGATGAGGTGCGGCGGGATGCTCAGATACTGGTGGACGGCGGCCGCCGCCGGCCCGTCGGCACTCGCGGCCGCCGGGCCGAACCAGCGCAGGACACGCGTCCCCACGTCGGTGTTCAGGAAACTCGCCGCGACCTTCGCGACGCTGGCCTCGGCGCCCGGCCGCAGGCCGGAAAGGGTGCGCAGCGTCGAGCGCAACGACATCGCCGACAGCGCGAACGCCTGGGCGTACACGGCGCCGATGTCGCGCCGCACGTCGCCGGGCTCGGTGGCCAGCTCACCGGAGGCCGCGAGCGCGGGCAGGTCCATCCGCAGCTCACGCAGGCCGCCCATCGCTACGCGTTCGTTGCCGAGGGTCGTGCGGGCCAGCGCCCAGCCCTTGCCCGGCTCACCGACGATCCGGTCGTCGGGCACGAGGACGTCGTTGAAGAAGACCTCGTTGAACAGGTAGTTGCCGTTTGCCTCGCGCAGCGGGCGAACCTCGATGCCAGGCGTTCTCATGTCGACCAGGAAATACGAGATGCCGCGGTGCTTGGGGACGTCCGGACTGGTCCTGGCCAGGCAGATGCCATAGTCCGCCCGGTCGGCCATCGAGTTCCAGACCTTCTGGCCGTTCAGCCGCCAGCCGCCCTCGGCCTTCTCCGCCCTGGTGGACAGCGCCGCGAGGTCGGAGCCGGCCCCCGGCTCGCTGAACAGCTGACACCAGGTGATCTCGCCGCGCAGCGTCGCCGGCACCAGCGTCGCCTTCTGCTCCTCCGTGCCGTGCGCGAGGATCGTCGGCATCGCCCATTCACCGATGACGGTTCTCGGCTGGACGACGCCGGTCCGCTCGTACTCCTGCTGGATGACGAGCTGCTCCAGCGGCGTGGCCGCGATGCCATAAGGGCGCGGATAGTGCGGAAGAACCAGCCCCTCGTCGGCCAGCCGGCGCTGTCGGTCGGCCGCGGGAAGTTCCGCCACGTCGCTGAGCACGGAGGCGATCCGGGCCCGGAACGCCGGGTCCTCGTCCGGCAGGTCGAGAGTGAAGTCGCGGGTCAGCCCGGAGCCGTCGGACTGCTGCGCGATTTCTCGCGGGGGCACGCCGATCAGCTCGCCGAGCCGGTGCTCGAAGGCCGAGACGGGGCCGGCCAGGCTTTCGAGCGCCATCGCTCGCCGCCAGTACAGGTGGGTGTCGTGTTCCCACGTGTAACCAATGCCGCCCAGCAGGGTGACGGTCTCCAGACCCAGCTCGGTGGCGCCCGCGAGGCACAGAATGGCCGCCTCGGCGGCGGCGAGAGCGAGCTGCTCGTCGCCCTGCTCGACGGCCCGGGCCGCGTCCCAGGCGGCGGCCGACATCGTCTCGACCCGGACCAGCATCCGCGCGCACCGATGCTTGATGGCCTGGAACGAGCCGATGACCTGGCCGAACTGCTCGCGGACCTTGACGTACTCCACACCGGTGGTGAGCAGCCACCGGGCGACGCCGACGGCCTCGGCGGCGAAGAGGACGACCGCGAGCGTGCGCGCGGAGCCGGTGTCGAGGGCGACCGCCTGTTCGACGTCCACGCGGACGCCGTCGAGCCGGATCCGGGCGACCCCGCGGGTCAGGTCGACGGCGGTGGCGGCCTCGGTCCGCAGCCCGGGCGCGTCCGGGTCGGTGACGAACCACAGCTCGCCGCCGTCGAGCCGGGCCCCGAGCAGGAGCAGCTCGGCGCCGGCCGCGCCGAGCACCGGGACGCTCGTTCCGGTCACCGTGTAGCCGCCGTCGCGGGCCGGTGTCGCGCGCAGCCCGGTGGCGGCCAGGGCGCTGGCCCCGCGCGTCCCGGCGGCGAGTCCCGGCAGGTGCCGCTTGCGCAGGTCGTCGCCGCCGTGGCGGGCCAGCAGGGCGCTGGTCAGCACCGTCGGGAGCAGGTGCCCGGGCACCAGGCCGCGGGCGGTCTCCTCCAGCGCGACCGCCAGCTCCACGTAGCCGGCGCCGGCCCCGGCGAACTCCTCGGGCAGGTGCAGCGAGGTCAGTCCCAGCTCCACCAGCCCGTCCCAGCACGGAAAGGGTTTGCCGGCCGCGTACTGATCGAGCTCGGCGCGGGTCGCGGTGGACGGGGCATGGCGGGCGACGAAACCCCGCACGGAGGCGGCGAGCGCGGAATGCTCCTCCGTCAGGCCAATCGACATGGCGACTCCTCGGGATCTCGGCGTTCGGACGCCCGGGTTTCGCCGTCGGCGGTGGCCGCGGCGCCTGGCCCGAGCGGAAGGGAAAAAGCCAGTTGGAGACGGCGCGGCTTACCCGTCGAGCTTGAGGACCTTGCGGGCGTTCTCGTGCAGGAACTTCGGCCACACGTGGTCGCGGAACGGCACGGTCGGCATGTCCGTCATGATCCGTTCGAGCGTGAGGCCCATCGGGAAGTACCCGGCGTAGAGAATCTTGTCGGCCCCGCGGGTGTTCGCGAAGTCGATGATCGCCTTCGGGTAGTACTTGGGTCTGAAGGCGGACGTCGAGTAGTACAGGTTCGGCCACTTGAGCAGCAGCTTCACGGCCAGGTCGGTCCACGGCTCGCAGCCGTGCCGGGTGACGAAGACGAGGTCGGGGAAGTCGAACATGACCTGGTCGATCAGCTCGACCCGCTGTGGCTCGAGCTTCAGCCGCGGCCCGGGGACGCCGGCGCAGCAGAACACCGCGATGCCCAGCTCCACGCACTTCGCGTACGCCGGGTACATCTTCTCGTCATTGATCGCGACCTGCGGGAAGGTTCCGGACGGGAAGGCCCCGACCGCCCGGATGCCGTACTCCTCGTAGTCCCGGACGATGGCGCGAACGGTGCCCATGACGTCGTTCGGGTCGTTGATGTTGCCACTCGGCACGAACCGGTCGGGGAACTTCTTCAGCGCGACACGGGCGGACTCGCCGGCGCAGCCGGTCAGGCCCTTCTCGACGCCGAACCGGTCCATCTCGTGCAGCGTGACGCTCACCGGGTCGTCGGTCGGCAGGTCGTGCGGGACGTTCTTGAACATGTACTCGGCCGGGAAGGCGAACTCCTTGGACTCGGCGTCCTTGAGCTGCCGGCGGATGAAGTCGTACTGCGAGGTGCCGGGCTGCGGAAAGCCGATCATCGTGTCGATGATCGGGACTCCGGTGGGGAACGCCATCTCACATCCTCGTCGACAGGTGCCAGGCCGTGGCGTGGGCCGGCGGCCACGGTCGAGTCCGGCCGGGCGGGCCCGACTCACCGGCCGGTTCCCGGACGCCGCGACTGCCCCTGCTCTCGCCCCAGCCCCGTCCAGCCTGGGCCCAGTCTGAAATTGCGTTTCATGACAGTCAAGGGTTGCCGTACAGGCAGGCGTCGTCGGAGCGAAATCGTGTTCTACTGGTGAGTTCGGCGCGCGGCAGGCGAAGACGCCACGGGCCCGACCGCTGGTGTCGCGGCCGGGCCCGTGGGCGCTGGGATCGGCCCGTTGGCCGTCCGGTCGGGTCAGTAGGCGCGGGCGACCAGGCAGACGAGGTCGTCGATGTCATCCGTGCCGGTGGGGTAGGTGCCGTCGGGGTTCTGGATGCAGCGCACGGTCAGGGACTCGGCGGCGAGGCGGGCCTCGCCCTCGTCGCCGACCAGGCGCCAGGGCAGCCGGGCGAAGCCGGTGGCAGCCGCTTCGATCGCGTCCGCGAGCGAGGTGACATCGGCGGTCCGGGAGTCGCGCAGAGCGAGCGCCTGCTGGTAGAGGCCGGACTGGACGTCGTCGAGCAGCGCCGGGACGCGGGCCGCCGCCTCGGCGAGCGGGACGGTGACCTTCTCCCCGGTGTCGCGGCGGGCCAGGGTGACGTTGCCGACCGCCAGGTCGCGCGGACCGGCCTCGACGCGGACCGGCACGCCCTTGAGCTCCCAGTCGGTGACCCGGCGGCCGAACGACAGCCCCGGCCGGGCGTCCAGCGCGACCCGCACCCCGGCGGCCTTCAGCGCGTCGAGGACCTGGGTGGCGGCCGCCACGACCTTCTCGTCGTCGCGGACCGGCAGGACGACGACCTGGGTCGGGGCCAGCCGCGGCGGGACGCGCAGGCCCGCGTCGTCGCCGTGGGCCATGATCAGGCCGCCGACCATCCGGGTCGACGAGCCCCACGAGGTCGTCCAGGCCAGGTGACGGGCGCCGTCGGCACCGAGGTAGTCGATGTCGAAGGCACGGGCGAAGTTCTGGCCGAGCTCGTGGCTGGTGGCCATCTGCAGCGCCTTGCCGTCGCCCATCATGCCCTCGCAGGTGAGGGTGTTGATCGCGCCGGCGAAGCGCTCCTTGCGGGTCTTGCGCCCGACGAAGACGGGCATGGCCAGCACGGAGACCATGAAGTCCTGGTAGACCTCCAGTGCGATCCGCCGGGCGTAGGCGGCGGCGTCGGCCTGGTCGGCGTGTGCGGTGTGGCCCTCCTGCCAGAGGAACTCGCTGGTGCGCAGGAAAAGCCGCGGCCGCAGCTCCCAGCGGACGACGTTCGCCCACTGGTTGAGCAGCAGCGGCAGATCGCGGTAGCTCTGGGTCCACTTCGCCATGTACTCGCCGATGACCGTCTCACTGGTCGGCCGGACGACGACCGGCTCCTCCAGCTCCTTGCCACCGCCATGGGTGACGACCGCGAGCTCCGGGCTGAACCCCTCGACGTGCTCGGCCTCCCGGCGTAGGTAGCTCTCCGGGATGAACAGCGGGAAGTACGCGTTGACGGCGCCGGCCGCCTTGATCCGGGCGTCGACGTCGGCCTGCATCCGCTCCCAGAGCGAGTAGCCGTACGGTCGGATCACCATCGACCCCCGGACCGGACCGTTGTCGGCCAGCTCGGCCTTGGCGATCACGTCCTGGTACCAGCGGGGGAAGTCGTCGGAACGAAGCGTCAGTACGGCCACGCGTCCACGATATTGCCCACACCAGCCGTCCGAGCGATTGCCCTGCGTGCCTGGGGCAACCGGAGGAGCGCGGCCCCGCGGCGTCAGGCCCGGTCGTCGTCCTGGTCTGGGTATTTCCCGGGCCCGGGTACGCCGGCGCCGGCGGCCCAGAGCGCCGCGCCGGTGGCAAGGCCGACCGGCTCGTGGAACACGAGCGCGACGTCGCCGGCGCCGCGGTGGCCGACGAGGGCCGCGGCCGGGGGCATCAGGATCATCGCCGCGGTGACGTCGGCGGCGGTCGCGCCGGGCGAGATCAGGAGCCGGTGCTCGACGGCGTTCCCCTCGCGAGCTGTCCGCACCACGGCGAGCGAGCGCGGCAGCTCGGCCAGGTGGCTCGGCTCGGGGTCCAGCTCCTCGATGTCGTCTCCGTTCTTGAGGTCACCGGCGCCGGCGGCGGTGTCGTTCATCAATGTCTCCTTTGCCTGCGGGCGCCGGCCCCGTGCTCGGTCACCGCGCGGCCGCGGCCGGTCCGGCGCCGCCGGGCCGCGCCGGTCCCCGGTCCGGGCCCGCGCCCTGCGGGGGAGTCCCGGGGCGCGGATCCGACCGCGGGGCGAGGCGTCGTGGCGGTGCCGGTCGGAGTCGTCATCGCCTCCATGACCAGCGGCTACAAGACGCATGCTGTCAGCTACAACGACCTTGCTCGACAGCAATCAACCATGATCGGTGATCGGTGAAGGGCGAACTCGGGGCGATTGGGGCGCTGGGCAGCGCTCTGCCCACGTCGGTTGCGTTGCGTAGCTGTTCAACCGCCGCCCGGTGTGTCTCTGGAAAAGCGGGCTGGCGGTCCGTCCCGCGCGGGCGGCTGCCCCCGAACCGGCGTCGCGGGCGGCCAGCGTGGGCTGCTCGACCGCCGCAGGCCGGGCCGTGCGGGGTGGCGGTCGAGGCGCTCAACGTAGTCGATCAGTGGTCCGACCGTAGGTGAACAAAACCGTTCGGTTACCGTTCGTAGTCGATTTTGCGATCGACTGGCCGTCTTGCCGATGGATCAGCGCATACGGGTAGGTGTTCCAGTGTGTGTCTGGTTTGTGTTCGGGTTTGTTCATTCTGGGTTCATCGTGGCCCGCTTCGATGTTCCACCGGTGGTCCGGATCGGACTGCTGGGGGCAGGTGCCTTCGGGCGCCATTCAGAAGGGCTACTCGTGAAGGTAGGCAAGCGTCAGTCCGCCGCTGCCGGCATCGCCGTCGCGGCGCTGCTCGGGGTCGCGGCTTGTGGCTCGGACAACAACAGCGACAACGCCAGCGGCTCGACTCCGTCGGCCGCCGGCACGTCGGCCGCGACGATCAGCTGCGCCACCGGGAGCGTCAGCGGCTCGGGTTCGTCGGCGCAGAAGAACGCCATGGACCAGTGGGTCAAGGACTACACGGCGAAGTGCTCCGGCGCGCAGATCCAGTACGCGTCGGTCGGCTCCGGCGCGGGCCGTAACGCCTTCATCGCCAAGCAGGTCGACTTCGCTGGCTCCGACTCGGCGCTCGCGGACCCGCAGAAGGCCCAGGCGGACGCCGTCTGCACCGGCGGCTCGGCCATCGACATCCCGACCGTCGCCGGCCCGATCACCCTGATCTACAACCTGTCCGGCGTCTCGACGCTGAAGCTGTCGCCGTCGCTGGTCGCCAAGATCTTCTCCGGCACGATCACCAAGTGGGACGACCCGGCGATCAAGGCCGAGAACAGCGGCGTCTCCCTGCCCAGCACCCCGATCCAGGCCATCCACCGGTCGGACAGCTCGGGCACCACCGACAACTTCTCGAAGTTCATGCACGGTGCGGCTCCGGCTGACTACCCGACCGACCACAGCTCGGACTGGAAGGCCCCGGGCGGCCAGGGCGCCAAGGGCAGCGACGGCGTCACCTCCGTCGTGAAGTCGACCGCGGGCGCCATCGGCTACGTCGAGCAGTCCTACGCGGACAACGCGGGCCTGCCGACCGCCGAGATCAAGAACGCGAACGGCGAGTACGTCAAGCCCAGCACGGCCGCGGCGTCGAAGGGCCTGTCGAGCGCCACGGTGGCCGACGGCAACGACCTCAAGGTCACCTTCGACTACTCGGCCAAGGTCGCCGGCGCGTACCCGATCTACCTGATCTCCTACGAGATCGTCTGCACCGCGGGTCAGGACCCGGCGAAGGCCGGCCTGGTGAAGTCCTTCCTCACCTACGCCACCTCCGACGCGGGCCAGTCCTCGATCGTCGACGTGGGCTACGCTCCGCTCCCCTCCTCGCTGGCCACCAAGGTCCGCGGGGTCATCGCCACCCTCCCGTAACACCGAACCAAGCGGCTCCCTGAAGGCGCGGGTTCGTCTCGCGTCGATGGTTGTCCGTCCGGCCGCGGCCGGGGTGTCCGCACCCCGGTCGCGGCCGGGCACATTGGTCGGCCTCGGCCGACCGCCCGCGTGGACCAGGCCGCCCAGCGCGGCCGGAGCCATCTCCGCCCGGGCCGGCCTGGCCGGCCCGGGCGGACCGGGCGGACCGGGGAGACGATGGGCTGGACCCGGTGAACTCGGCCGAGAACGGGTCGATCCAGCCACCTGACTAGGAGGGGACGATGACGACAGAGCCGGCCATCGAGCCGGGCGGTCCTGCTGGGCCGGGGGGGCCTGAAGGCATCGAGCCACATCCTCCCATCACACCCGAGGGCGGCAAGGCGAAGGTCAGCCTCGCCGACTCGCTGTTCAAGAACCTGACCCGGGCCTGCGGCGTTGGGCTGCTAGTTCTCATCGCAGCCATCGCCGTTTTTCTCGTTGTGCAGGCCACCGGCGCGCTGGGCGCGAACAAGGGCGACTTCTTCACCACGAAGACCTGGAACCCGAACGACATCCCGCCGGTCTTCGGCATCGCCGCGCTGCTGTCCGGAACGGTCATCACCGCGGCCATCGCGATGCTCCTCGCCGTGCCGGTGGGGGTCGGCATCGCGCTCTGCATCACGAACTACGCGCCGCGCCGGGTCGCCGACCCGATCGCCTACGTTGTGGACCTGCTCGCCGCGGTGCCCAGCGTCGTCTACGGGCTGTGGGGCCTGGTCATCCTCGTGCCACACATGGTCGGCGTCGAGTCCTGGATGAACCAGTACCTGCTCTGGTTCCCCTGGCCCGAGCTCGCCGGCGCGATCATCGGCTTCGTCGTCCAGCGTCTCGTGGGCCGCGGGACCTCCGGCTCGTTCGCCACGACGGGCGGCGTCCTCGGCCTCCTCGTCGGCATCGTCGCCGGCATCGCCAAGGCGCCGGACAACATCGGCATCTTCAACACGCACGGTGCGGGCACCGTCGGCCGAGGCATCTTCGTCGCCAGCGTGGTGCTGGCCGTGATGATCCTTCCCACGATCGCCGCCATCTCGCGTGAGGTGTTCCGGCAGGTGCCGACGGCTCACAAGGAGGCGGCGCTCGCCCTTGGTGCCACCCGCTGGGAGATGATCCGTACCGCGGTGCTGCCCTACGGCCAGCCCGGCGTGATCAGCGGTGCGATGCTCGGCCTCGGCCGCGCGATGGGCGAGACGATCGCGGTCGCCCTGGTGCTGCCCGCATCGTTCAACATCCCGTGGCGCGTCCTGACGCCGGCCGGAAACACGATCGCCGCGAACATCGCGAACGCGTACGGCGAGGCGAACGACAACGGTCGCGGCGCCCTGATCGCCTCCGGTCTGGTGCTGTTCATCGTCACCATGATCGTCAACATGGCGGCTCGCGCGGTCATCGCCCGGCGCGCCGAGTTCTCCGGGAGCGCCACGTGACCACTGCGACCGCAGAGGCGCCGGCCGGCGCCCCGTCCGACGACCATCTGCACCTCAAGGGCAACCAGCTTCCGGCGTACGTGCTGCCGGCGGTCGCCGTCGGCGCGATCGCCGTCGCCCTGGTGCTGTACTTCGCCACGTCGATCCAGGGCAAGGTCCAGACCGGGCTGATCGCGATTCTGCTCTACGGGATCGGTCAGACGATCGCCTCCACTCTGGTGGAGGGCGGCCGCCGCGCCGTCGACCGGTTCGCGCGGACCATCATCTTCGGCACCCTGCTGCTGGCGCTCGTCCCGCTGGTCGCGGTTCTGGTCCAGGTGCTCGTCAAGGGCGCCAGCCGGCTGGACATCAGCTTCCTCACCCACTCGATGGCGGGGATCAGTGCCCGTGACGCCGGCGGTGGGGTCTACGCGGCGCTGATCGGAACGCTCGAGCAGATCGGCCTTGCCAGCCTGATCTCCATCCCGTTCGGCGTGCTCGTCGCGGTCTACCTGGTCGAGTACGGCCGGCGGAACCGGCTGAGCCGGACGATCAGCTTCTTCGTCGACGTGCTGACCGGCCTGCCGTCAATCGTCGCCGGCCTGTTCATCTTCGCCTTCTACATCCTGCTGCTGCACCAGCACCAGACGGGATTCGCGGGCTCGCTCGCCCTGGTCATCCTGATGATCCCGACGGTGGTCCGCTCGACCGAGGAAATGCTCAAGCTCGTCCCGAACGAGCTGCGTGAGGCGAGCTTCGCCCTCGGGATCGAGCGGTGGCGGACGATTATGAAGGTCGTCATCCCGACCGCCCTGCCCGGCATTGTGACCGGCGTCATGCTGGCCATCTCCCGGGTGGCCGGCGAGACGGCGCCGCTGCTCCTTACGATCTTCGGCAACGACTACATCAACTCCAACCCGTTCGTGGGTCACCAGTCGTCGCTGCCGATCTTCATCTTCACCGAGGCCACCAAGCCGCAGGCGTCCGCGATTGCCCGTGCCTGGGCCGGCGCGCTCACGCTGATCATCCTGATCATGCTGCTCAACCTCATCGCCCGGCTCGTGTCGCGCCGGGCCAAGGCCTGACGGGCCGGGGAATGCTCAGCCCGATTCCTTCCCGGACCCAACCCGAACTCACCGTCGTGTCGAGCGAGCCCCGGCGGCTCAGGTAGCAGAGGTAGCAATGGCGACCCGAATCGATATCCAGGGCATCGACATCTTCTACGGCAAGTTCAAGGCCGTGTCGCAGGTCGCGCTCACCATCGAGCCGAAGAACGTCACCGCGTTCATCGGCCCGTCCGGCTGCGGCAAGTCGACCGTGCTGCGCACCCTGAACCGGATGCACGAGGTCATCCCGGGCGCTCGCGTCGAGGGCAAGGTCCTGCTCGACGGCGAGGACCTGTACGGCCCCGGGGTCGACCCGGTGAACGTGCGTCGCCGGGTCGGCATGGTCTTCCAGCGGCCGAACCCGTTCCCGACCATGTCGATCTACGAGAACGTGATCGCCGGGCTGAAGCTCAACGGCGTCCGCAAGAAGGCGCTGCTCGACGAGCGGGTCGAGGAGTCGCTGCGCGGCGCGAACCTCTGGGACGAGGTCAAGGACCGCCTCGGCCGGCCGGGCGCCGGCCTTTCGGGCGGCCAGCAGCAACGGCTGTGCATCGCGCGCGCCATCGCGGTCGAGCCCGAGGTGCTGCTCATGGACGAGCCGTGCTCCGCGCTCGACCCGATCTCGACCCTCGCGATCGAGGACCTCATCCAGAAGCTGAAGAACAGCTACACGATCGTGATCGTCACCCACAACATGCAGCAGGCGTCCCGGGTGAGCGACGCGACCGCGTTCTTCTCGCTGGAGGCGACCGGCCAGCCCGGCAAGCTGATCGAGTACGACAAGACCACCAAGATCTTCAGCAACCCGACGGAGAAGCGGACCGAGGACTACATCTCCGGACGGTTCGGCTGAGCATGCCCCTGCCCGTCGAGGCGGGAGCACCCGATGCGCCGCCCGCCGCGGCTTCGGCCGCGGCGACGGCGGTGGTGCTCGTCGCCGACGCGGAGGTGGACGACACCCTCGTCGCCGCCTTCGCCGCCCGGGGTGCCGAGGTCCGGGTCGTCGGCGACGGTGCTCTCGCGCTGCTGGAGGCCGGACGGCTGGTTCCCTCCGTCGTCCTCGTCGGCGCGAACCTGCCGGTGCTCGACGGTATCGGGGTCGTCCGGGCGCTGCGGGCGATGCGGGGCCGCGGCGAGGTGACCATCCTGCTCGGCCTCGGGCCGGACGACCTCGCCCAGGCCGCCGACGGCCTGGAGGCCGGCGCGAGTGCCTGCGTCGCCAAGCCCTATCTCGTCGCCGAGGTGCTCGCGTTGGCCGGCCTGCCGGCGGACGGTCTTGCTACGGCGCGCGGTGCTGCGGATGCTTCGGCCCTGGGACCGGGCCGGCCTCGACCGGCCGCACAGGCCGGCGGCTGGGCCGGCGTCCCGGTGGGGGAGACCGACCCGGAGGTGCTGCGGGTGGGTGCGGTGTCGCTCGACATCGGCGCTCACCAGGTGCGGGTCGACGGGACGCCGGTGGCCGTGCCGCCGCGGGAGTTCCGGTTGCTGCGCGTGCTGCTGGAGCGGGCCGGCCGGGTGGTGCCCCGGGAAAGCCTGCTGGAGCTAGTCTGGGGCACCTCCCAGATGGACTCCAACACCCTCGCCGTGCACGTCCGCAGGCTGCGCCGCCGGCTCGGTGACACGGCCGAGACGCCGTGGTCCATCGAGAGCGTCCGCGGCGTCGGCTACCGCTACCATGTCCCGGCATCCTGACGGCCTCGGCCGGGGCGGGCTACCGAGCCGAACCGGCTGGGGTGCCGCCGGGAAGGGCGAAGACACCGGGGGCGAGGGCCACGGCGAGGCCGTCGTCGAGCAGGCCGCGCAGCGCCCGGTCGCGCTGGACCGGCTCGTCCCAGACAGCGTCCAGCAACGTGGCGTCGACTGGGCCGTCGGCGTCCCGCAGCACGGCGAGCAGCCGGCCGCGAACCTGGCGGTCGGTGCCGGCGTAGCCTTGCGGCTTGCGGGCCGGGCCGTCGGCCGGAGGGCTGCCGGCCAGCAGCCAGGCGCAACGCTTCCGGACCGGGCAGCCCGAGCACCGCGGCGCCCGTGCGACGCAGACCAGCGCGCCGAGCTCCATGAACGCGGCGCTGGCCCGGGCCGCCGTCTCCGCGTCGGCCGGCAGCAGGTCCTCGACGAGGTCCAGATCCTTCCGGCTGACGGCCACCGGCCCTTCGGCCCGGCCCTCGATGGCCCGAGCGACCAGGCGGCGGACGTTTACGTCGATGACGGGTTGCCGCTGCCGGAAGGCGAAGGCAGTCACCGCCCGCGCGGTGTAGGTGCCTATGCCGGGCAGAGCGAGCAGATCGTCGAGGTTGTCCGGGACAGCGCCCCCATGGCGCTCGACGATGGCCGTGGCCGCCTGGTGCAGCCTTAGCGCCCGACGCGGGTAGCCGAGCCGGCCCCACATCCGTACGGCCTCGCCCGACGGCTCGGCGGCGAGCGCGGCCGGATCGGGCCACCTGGCGAGCCAGGCCTCATAGGCCGGCAGTACCCGGTTCACCGGCGTCTGCTGCAGCATGACCTCGCTGACCAGCACCGCCCACGGCCCAGCCTCCGGCCGCCGCCACGGAAGCTCCCGGGCCACCAGCCCGAACCACTCCAGCACCGGCTCGGCGAATGGCTGGTCGCCGACGGCCGCTGCGCGCACGATGCCGGTCGCACCGGCGGCGTCGACCCCGACGACGTCCGCGGCTGGCGGGTGCGCGGCGGCTGCCGGGGTGCGTGCGTCCTGATTGCGATCCATCGTTGACCATCGTGCCAGTACGGCCCCGGCCGGCTAGCAGGCCGTTGCTGCGCCGGCCTGCCGGACCTCAGCGCCGTGGCCGCGAGCTCACCGACCCTGACGGTCACGGAGGCTAGTCGGCGTAGCGCCGACGCAGCTCCGGCGCTTGCCAGCATCGTGAACGCGGCGCCGGCGCAGAAATCCAGGATTCGCCGGCCGTCGGTCTCGTCGTCAAGAGACCGTAGATCCACGAGAACGATACCTCGCTCGCGGAGGGCCTCGCCGACGAGCCGGGCGTCGTTGTAGCGGCGGACGACGACTACCTCGGGCTCATCAGGCGTCGCACTGCTGGTGCGCGTCATGGCGCAATCGTCGGTTTCGCACTGCTTGCCGCGCTGCAATGACACGAATGGATAAAAGGTAAATATCGGGCGCGAGGTGACATCGCGACCCTCGGGACCCTGCTGGCCAATTCGGGAGAGCCTCGGTGATCTAGAAGAGGCGCCCAGACATACGCCGCATAACGGACGCCGGAGCGACCGCTCGCCCCCTGATCGGCGGCCAGCCCCGGCCGAATCGTAGCTGCGTGTAATTGGCCAGCAGGATCCCTCGGCGGGCCAAAATGCCAATCTGCTTGGCGAAGCCAGCCAGCCAGCCGTCCGGCGGGAGGACCGGCCTCGTCGTGCCCGGAGCTAGGCGTAGCGCTCCAGGATGGAGGACTCGGCCAGGCGGGACAGGCCTTCGCGGACGGCCTTGGCGCGGGTCTCGCCCACGCCCTCGACCGCCTGGAGGTCGTCGACGCCGGCGGCGAGCAGCTTCTGCAGGGTGGTGAAGTGGTCGACGAGACGGTCGACGATCAGCCGGGGAAGGCGGGGGATCTTGGCGAGCATCCGGTAGCCCCGTGGGCTGATCTGGCGGTCCAGCGCGTCCGCGCCCGAGCCGAAGCCGAGCGCGCGGGCCAGCGCCGTCAGGTCCAGCAGATCGGTGGCGGACATCGCGGCCAGGTCGGTGAGCACCTCGGCCGGGGAGCCGACCTTCGCGCCGACGGGCTGGTAGTCGCGCACCGTCAGCTCACGCTCGGTCTCGACGCCCGCCATCAGCTCCTCGAGCTGCAGCGACAGCAGCCGGCCGTCGGTGCCGAGCTCGACGACGTAGCCCTCGATCTCGTCCGCGATCCGGCGGACCATCTCGAGGCGCTGCAGCACCGAGATCGCGTCCCGGACGGTGACCAGGTCCTCGATCTCCAGCGCGGACAGCGTGCCCGCGACCTCGTCGAGGCGCTGCTTGTAGCGCTCCAGGGTCGCCAGCGCCTGGTTCGCCCGGGAGAGGATCGCGGCCGAGTCATCCAGCACGTAGCGGCGGCCGCCGACGTACAGCGCGATGATCCGCATCGACTGGCTCACCGAGATCACCGGCAGCGTGGTCTGGCGGGCCACCCGCTCGGCGGTGCGGTGGCGGGTGCCGGACTCCTCGGTCGGGATCGTCGGGTCGGGCACCAGGTGGACCGCGGCCCGCACGATCCGGTTCAGGTCGGTGGAGACGACGATGGCGCCGTCCATCTTGGCCAGCTCGCGCAGGCGGGTCGCGGAGAACTCCACGTCCAGCTGGAAGCCGCCGGTGCAGACCCCTTCCACGACCTTGTCGTGGCCGAGGACGATCAGCGCGCCGGTGTGGCCGCGGAGGATGCGCTCGAGGCCGTCCCGAAAGGGGGTTCCCGGCGCCACGGCGGCCAGTGTGGCCCGGAAGGCGTCATCCCCGGGTGGTCCTGCCATCAGGTTCCCCTACTCCCTACCGAGACCCTCGGGACGACCCACTATGTCTCGTCGACCGGGGGTGATCTCCTGCCGCGGTGGTAATCGTATCCAGGCGCTCGGTACCACTACGGACGGCCTCCGGCTCAGGTACTCCGGCCGGCCGTTGAGCATCTGGCTGAATGCGCTGTTTGTGGTGACCTTGAGGCCGAATCGAACCGGGCGTCCGAGGATTTCCAAGCGCTGTGACCGGGACGCGGATCG
The DNA here is from genome assembly GCF_000966285.1 of Pseudofrankia sp. DC12. Classification (NCBI taxonomy): domain Bacteria; kingdom Bacillati; phylum Actinomycetota; class Actinomycetes; order Frankiales; family Frankiaceae; genus Pseudofrankia; species Pseudofrankia sp. DC12. Next base: position 2,865,064 of record NZ_KQ031391.1, on the reverse strand, counting down.
GTGCGGGTAACCGGAAGCCCGCCGGAAGCGGCACAAGCGGGGTTGCTCTGTCGTCCTTCGCGCTATCCGTTGTACATGTTCGCGATCGCGGTATTCAGGTCCGTCGCCTCGGTCACCGTCATGCCATCCGGGATCATCCCGGACATCCGAGGAACCAGGGCCCGGCGGAAGCCGAGCCGCGCGGCCGCGGCGAGCCGGCGCTCAACCCCGCTGACCGCGCGGATCTCGCCGGTGAGCCCGACCTCGCCGAGGGCGATGAGGTCCGGCGGGACGGGCCGGTCCTGGGCGGAGCTCACCATGGCGAGCGCGACGGCCAGGTCGGCGGCCGGCTCGTGCAGCCGTACCCCGCCGACCGACGCGGTGAAGATGTCGGCGCCACCGAGCATCCCGAAGCCGGAGCGCTTCTGGAGCACCGCGGTGATCATCGCGACCCTGGAGCCGTCGAGCCCGGACACGGCCCGCCTGGGCGGCGGGGGAGCGGGCGCCCCCGCTCCGCCGCCGCGCCCATGGCTCTGCGGCGCCACCAGCGCCTGCACCTCGGCCACCAGCGGCCTGCGCCCCTCCACCATGACGGTGACGCAGACGCCGGGCACGGCGCTCGCCGTCGCCCCCCGCGACAGGAACAGGCCGCTGGGATCGGCGATGCCCCAGATCCCGTTCTCGTTCATCTCGAAGCAGCCGACCTCGTCGGTCGGCCCGTACCGGTTCTTGACCGAACGGATCATCCGGAGTGCGGTCTGCTGGTCGCCCTCGAAGTGCAGCACCACGTCGACGAGGTGCTCCAGCAGCCGCGGCCCGGCGACGGAGCCGTCCTTCGTCACGTGCCCGACCAGGATCGTCGCCAGCCCCAACGCCTTGGCCGCGCGGATCAACGCGGCCGCCACCTCGCGGACCTGGGTGACGCCACCGGCGACACCGTCCACCCCGGCCGAGGAGATCGTCTGGACCGAGTCGACGACCAGCAGCGTCGGCTGGACCTCCTCGACGTGGCCGAGCAGCGCGCCCAGGTCGGTCTCGGCCGCCAGCCACAGGTCGGCGTGCAGCGTCCCGGTGCGCCCGGCGCGCAGCCGCACCTGGGCGACCGACTCCTCACCGGTGACGACGAGGGCCCGATGGCCGGCCTGGGCACCGCGCGCCGCGACCTCCAGCAGAAGCGTCGACTTGCCCACCCCGGGCTCGCCGGCGAGCAGGATGACGGCGCCGGCGACGACACCGCCGCCGAGCACCCGGTCGAGCTCGTCGACACCGGTCGACCTGCGCGCCGCGGGCGACGGGTCGACCTCGGTGACCGGCTTGGCCGGTGTCGTCACCGTCGCCGGGGCGGTCGCGCCCGAGCCCGCTACAGCCGCCCGGCGGGGCGCCGCCTTCTGCGCCTCCAGCGTGCCCCAGGCCTGGCAACGGGAGCATCGGCCGGCCCACCGGATCGACTCGGCCCCGCACTCACCGCAGCGGAAGCCGCCGTCGGCCCGTGACCGGCCGGACGCGCCGCTGCCGGCCGCCCGCCTGCTGGCCGACCCACTGCCGCTGGAGCCCACAACCACCATGCCGCTGACCGTAGCCGTCGGGTCCGACATGTCTGGCCGGCGCGGGGCCAGCCTGGTTCCTCAGCCGGCCGGTCTGCTCAGCCGGCCGGTCTGCTCGCGGTGCGTCGCTGTTCCCAGCGGGCCGGTGGCTCAGCTTGAGCCGTGGGTCAGGGAGTGGCGGTGGCCGTCGACGCGAAGGTCGGGGTGATCCCGGTCGTCGCCGTGGCGCCGGCGGTCGGCGTGACGCCCGCGAGGGCCGTGCCGGTTGCCGTCGGGGTCACCGCGGCGGTCGTCGCGGGAGCGGTCACCGACGGCGCGGCGGAGGCGCCCGGCAGCGGCGCCTCGACCGGCACGTCCAGGGTGACGGCGCCGGCCTTGGCGAACGTGAAGGTCACCTTCGTCGCGGTGCCGATCGCCAGGTTCTTCTTCAGGCCGGTCAGCGTCGGGGCGGATCCGTTGGCGATGTAGATCTGGCCGCCGGCGGGCGCGAGGGTGGCCGGGCTGCCCGGGGTGCCGCCGGTCGCGTCGGGAGACGAGATGGCGACCAGGGAGTCGTCCTGGGTCCCGCCGTTGAAGAGGGCCGAGATCACCTGGGCATCGCCGCCCTGGCTGACCGGGCCGGCCACGTAGACGTTGCGCAGGTTGATCGTGCCGACGGCACCGTTGGCGGTGTTCGTCGTCGTGCGCGCGAGGTTGGTCATCGCGTCGTTGCCGCTCGCGCAGGCCGCGAGCGCGGGCGCGCCCAGCAACGCGGCGGCAGCCAGCGTCACCGCGCCACGCCGCAGCGGATGGGCGGCGGCCCGGTCCCGCGTCTGGCCGTGATCGACCGAAACGGCGCGGGAGGTGGGCAGGGTGGGCAACACAGCGGGACGGCGCGGGAAGGCTACGCTGCGCGCCCCCAGACGGCGGCTCACGGCTCGGTGACTCCTGTCGTGCGGGCGCCGGCACCCGGATGGGCGCCCACGCTGGTCCAGTGGTGCAGCCGTGGGACCTTCCGGGCCGGTGCCACGGCCGCGCGGGGGGCGCCTTGGGCTGCTCGGCGCTAAGACTAGCCACCTGTTATCCGCACGCGCCTCGCGCTGGCGCTTCCAACGGGCGCGGTGTGATCCCAACCTCCCCGCCGGCCGGGAAAACTGACCCGTTGTGCCTTCTACCTACCCCCGTGTCACCATCCGGCGGGTCGGGCGGGTGAGTGCGCCAGGCGGCGGTGCTGGATCTGGTGAGTCATGCCTAGTGGCTGCGAGCGACCGGGACCCGCGGCCAGGAGGTGTGACTCGTCGTCGCGACGCGGGTGGTCAGCCTGGTGGCGCGGGTGCTGGGCCGCTGAATCCGGGTGCCGGGCCAGGGACCCGGGTGCCGGGCCAGGGACCCGGGTGCCGGCGTGGCGGGCCGATTGCCAGGGTCTGGAACGGCTCGGTCAGGACCGGCCCACTCGATTCATTCCGGGCCGATTGCCGTGGTCGTGGATCGGGCTGTTCGATGACGGGGCCGATGACGTCGACCGATCAAGAAGCGCTCGGGCAACCGGATCCGGCGATGGGCCTGACCAGTGGTTGGGCGGCGCGGCACAGAAATCCTGGTTTTGTCAACCTCCTAGCTACACCCCGCGACCGTATTGCCGGCCTGTTCGGTCCCTTGGCCCGAGGCCGCGTGCGCCCCGGAGAATGCGGCGCGCCGAAGTGTTCGCCGTGTTCGAGATCTCCGCGGCGCGCCGAGCGCCCGCGGGGAGATCCAGCTGCGACGGTAGGGCGGCGGGCCAACCGGCGGTCCGCCTGGCGCAGGCGGACTGGGGTGCCTGTCGACCCGGCCGATGTGGCGCGCGTTTCAGCAGGTCGGGCGGCAGTTCGGACAGTTCGGTCAGTTCGGCCGGTGGTCCGGGACCCCTCGGCGCGAGCCCGCGCCGAGGGGTGTTCGCGGTCTGCGGAGAGTGGTCAGAACACTCCGGTGCGCCGGCCCGAGGACGCTACTGGATCAACGCGACCCAGCATGCGTCTGACCTGCAGCGATGCGTGCGTGTTACGCTGGTAGAGGCGGAAGGGGCACGTGACACATGGCTTTCCAAGTCGGCGAGACCGTCGTTTACCCGCATCACGGGGCTGCTCTCATCGATGCGATTGAAACGCGCGTCATCAAAGGTGAAGAGAAACTCTATCTCGTGCTCAAGGTGGCTCAGGGCGACCTGACCGTGCGCGTGCCGGCCGACAACATCGGCATGGTTGGCGTACGCGATGTCGTCGGCCAGGACGGCCTCGAGCGCGTCTTCGAGGTGCTGCGCGCGCCGCACACCGAGGAGCCGACCAACTGGTCGCGTCGGTACAAGGCCAACCTCGAGAAGCTGGCCTCCGGCGACGTCAACAAGGTCGCCGAGGTCGTCCGCGACCTCTGGCGGCGTGACCGCGAGCGTGGGCTGTCCGCCGGCGAGAAGCGGATGCTGAGCAAGGCTCGTCAGATTCTCGTGAGCGAGCTCGCCCTCGCCGAAGGCACCAACGAGGACAAGGCCGAGGCGATGCTCGACGAGGTGCTTGCCGGTTGACGGCTGAGCTGTGTTCGCTGCCCACCGGGCGGCCGCTCGGCTCGTCGATCGGCAGATATCTGCCCAGGGGATGACCTCTGGAGTCGGGCTCAGCCTGGGCAGCCTGGGCAGCCTGGGCATGAATAAGTGGGATGCGGGTCACCTTCCGCCGGCTTGGCCGGCGGTGGGTGGCCCGCGTGTCGTTCCAGGCCTTCTTCGAAGCGACGGCTCCCGGGCTGCTTCGGGTGCCAGACCCATGGAACACCGCGGGCGCGGCAAAGCCGGTGGCGCCGTCAACGCGGCGATCACAGAGCTGGCGCCGAATCCAGCTCCGATGGGCCGGTCGTCGCGGTTGTCGGCTGGACTGGTCCCCGGCGGGGCGGCTCGTTCTTGTCTGCAGATGGGTTTAGGCGGCCGTGTGGGTGGCGTCACGCCTGTCCGGCCCGGGTCGAAGCCGCTGGTCGTGGGTGGCAATGAGCTGGGGGGTTCGGCGTTTGTGGCGAGCGGGGGCGGCCGGTAGGTTCGGCTCAGGTTTTTCGGGTCGTCCAGTTCGGGGCGGCCGGCGGTCTGTCTGGTGGGCTGGATGCTGGTGACGTCTGAGATCGAGCGAGGACCGCGGTGACCGGGCCGGAGGCGCGGGTCGCTGTCGTGGTCCCGGCAGCGGGGCGCGGGGAACGGCTGGGCGGCGGCGTGCCTAAGGCGCTGCGGCCGCTCGGCGGCCGGCCCATGCTGGTGCACGCCGTGCAGGCGCTGGCCAGGGCCGACCTGGTGTCGCAGATCATCGTCGCCGCTCCACCGACTCTCGTCGAGGTGGTCAGCCGGCTGCTGGGCCCGGATGTCCGGGTGCTGGCCGGCGGAGCCGAGCGGGTCGACTCGGTGCGCGGCGCGCTGCGGGCGCTCGACGACGACATCCGGGTCGTGCTGGTGCATGACGCGGCCCGCCCGTTGACGCCCCCGTCGCTGGTCGACGCGGTCGCCGCCGCGGTGCTCGGCGGGCAGCCCGCGGTCATCCCGGTGCTGCCGGTCGCGGACACCGTCAAGGAGGTCGACGCTGAGGGCCGGGTGCTGCGCACGCCGACCCGTGACGGCCTGCGCGCGGTCCAGACTCCGCAGGGCTTCCGCCGCGAGGTGCTGGAGGCCGCGTACGCCAGCTCCGACGACGGCCCGGCGGTGACCGACGACGCGGGCCTGGTGGAGCGGCTGGGAGTGCCGGTCACGACCATCCCCGGCGCCGAGGAGGCGTTCAAGGTCACCCGGCCGATCGATCTCGTCTTCGCCGAGGCTCTGCTGGCCCGCCGTCCGCTGGCCGAGTCGGGGCGGTCGTGACGGCCGCCGACGCGGTGTCGGCGACGGCGGCCGCCGCGATCGCGCTGCCCCGGGTCGGCGTCGGCGTCGACGTTCACCCGTTCGAGCAGGGGCGTCCGTGCTGGGTCGCCTGTCTGCAGTGGGAGGGCGAGACCGGTCTGGCCGGTCATTCCGACGGCGACGTGGCCGCGCACGCGGCCTGCGACGCGCTGCTGATCGCCTCCGGTCTCGGTGACCTGGGCAAGATCTTCGGTACCGATCGTCCCGAGTGGTCCGGAGCGCCCGGCGCCGCGCTGCTCGGCGAGACAGCCCGGCTCCTCACCGAGGACGGCTGGACGATCGGCAATGTCGCGGTCCAGGTCGTCGGCAACAGGCCGCGGATGGCGAAGCGGCGCGACGAGGCCGCCGCGGCCATGGCCGCGGCGCTCGGCGGCGCGGTGGTCAGTGTCTCCGCGACGACGACCGACGGCCTCGGTCTCACCGGCCGCGGCGAGGGCCTCGCGGCCGTCGCGACCGCGCTCATCGCCCGCCTCGGCGGCTGAGCGAGGGCCGCCGACTCGCCCCGACCGATCGAATGCCAGGCTGGCATCGAATCGTCGCCTTTCGGCGGGCCGCCGGTGGAATCGTTGCCCTGATGGGCGATTCGCGGCGTCGCGGGACTTTCAGGAGCGTTTATGGGTGAACGGCTGCCGGAAAAGGTCAGGACGCTGGCGGAGGCGCCGACCTACGTGACCCTGGCGACGCTGCAGCCGGACGGGTCGCCGCGGCTTACCGTGCTGTGGATCGAGCGGGACGGCGACGACCTGCTGCTCTCAACGGTGCGCGGCCGGGCCAAGGAACGCGATATCGACCGCGATCCCCGCGTTGCCGTCATGTTCCTTGACCAGCGGGATCCGTACTCCTACGTGGAGATCCGTGGCACCGCCACCCTGACCGAGGAGGGCGGCCGCGACCTGATCGACCGCCTGGCGGTGAAGTACACCGGCGAGCCCTACAAATGGGACGGCCCGGACGCCATCCGCGTGGTCATCCGAGTAACCCCCACCCGCGTACTCACCACCGGCTAACCCCACCACCGTGAGATAGCCGCTCAAGAAGCCTGGCCGGGCCGGGCGGACGTCAGCGCTCGACAGACAGGCCGCAGAGCCGTCGCCCTCGCAGACTTGCGACCCAGTTCGCCCCACGAATGGCGCCCGAGCGCACCCGACAACCACAACAGGGTGACGCAGCCCGCCCAGGCGAGCCGCCCCCGTGCAGGCCACACGAGCGCAACCTGACCACGCTGCCAGGCAGGACGAGCATCGGCCCAGGATTTCCGGGCTCTCGGACATCAAGGGCTGGGAGGGCGCTCAGCGCCCGACAGGCGATCGTCGGGCGGGCGCGCAAGCGCCCTTCCCGACGATCGCCGTACTCTTGACAGATGAGCCTGCACCTCTACGACACGCGTACGCGGCGCGTGCGGCCTTTTGAGCCGCTGCGCCCCGGCCACGTGGGCGTCTACGTGTGTGGGCCGACGGTTCAGTCCGCTCCCCACGTCGGCCACCTGCGTTCGGCGGTCGCCTTCGACCTGCTGCGTCGCTGGCTGCTCGCGTCTGGCTACGCCGTCACGTATGTGCAGAACGTCACGGACATCGACGACAAGATCATCGTCAACGCGGACCGGGAAGGTGTCTCGGTCTGGGAGCTCGCGACCCGTGAGACCAGGTCGTTCGACGATGCCTACCTGGCCGTCGGAATCCTGCCGCCGACGATCCAGCCTCGGGCCACCGGCCACATCCCGGAGATGTTCGCGCTGATCGCCGACCTGATCGCGGCGGGCTACGCCTACGAGGGCGACGGGTCGGTATGGTTCCGGGTCGGCCGGTTCGGTGACTACGGAGCCCTTTCCAACCAGCGACCGGACGCCATGCAGGCCTCGGCGGAGGCCGAGGGCGGCAAGGAGGACCCGCGCGACTTCGCGCTGTGGAAGGCGGCGAGGCCGGGCGAGCCGGCCTGGGACTCGCCGTGGGGCTCCGGGCGGCCCGGCTGGCATCTCGAGTGCTCGGCGATGGCCGGCAAGTACCTGGGAGACGTCTTCGACATCCACGGCGGCGGTCTGGACCTCGTCTTCCCGCATCACGAGAACGAGCGGGCGCAGACGGTCTGCGCCTCCGCGGCCCGGGCCCACGGCGGGGCCGGGGAGCCGGAGATGGCCCGGTACTGGATGCACGCCGGGCTGCTGACCACCGGTGGCACCAAGATGTCCAAGTCGCTGGGTAACTCGTTCTTCGTCACCGACGCGCTGGCCCACGTGCGCCCGCAGGTGCTTCGCTACCATCTGCTGTCGGCGCACTACCGTTCGTCGCTGGAGTACAGCCCCGACGTGCTCACCGAGTCAGCCGCCGCGTACGACCGGGTGGAGACCTTCGTCCGCAACGCCCTGGACATCCTCGGTAGCCCGGAGGAAGCCGAGTCGCTCGCCGCCGAGGCACCGTCTGCGGCCGCGCCGCGCTCGGCCAAGGGACGGGGGACGAGCCGCGCGGCGGGAGGAGCCGCTGCCGGCGCCGACCCGGCTGTCGCGGCGTCGCCGGCGGGGGCCTGGGCGGACTTCTCCGCCGCTCTCGACGACGACCTCGGCGTCAGCCGAGCGCTCGCCGCGCTGTTCGGCGCAGTGGCCGAGGGGAACCTCGTGCTGTCGAAATCCCACAGGAGGGAGCTCGCCGGCTGGTTGGTCGCCGTGCGCCGGATGCTTACCGTGCTGGGCCTGGACCCGGTGGCGCAGTGGCCGGCCGCCGGTGGCCAGGTGCGCCCCGCGCTGGACGGCGTCATGCAGATCGTGCTCGACCTGCGCTCGGCCGCCAGGGCCCGCGGCGACTACACCGAGTCCGACTCGATCCGCGACCGCCTGCGCGACGCCGGTGTCATCGTGGACGACACCGGTGAGGGCCATCGCTGGCACCTCGGTTAGGACGGAAAGTTGGGCGCGTTCGCGCCCAACTTTCCGGTCGGGCGCTGGGGCGCCCTCCCGATGCTGGTTCGGGCGGGGCCTGGAGGCTGGTGGTGGTTCGCGATCCAGGGTCGGTTTCTTTGGTTCCGTTGGCAGGTCCGGTACTGGCTCGCTCGCGGGTTCCGGCCGGTGTGCCAGACGGCGATGGCCCCACCCGGTTGGGTGGGGCCATCGCCGTGGTGGGTCTGCCGGCTAGCGGGCGCGGATGGTGATGCGGGTCCAGGCGCCCAGGTAGACGCGGTCGCCGTCCTGCAGGGGGACGGGGCCGTGCGGCTCGATCGGCTCCGGCTCGTCGTTCAGCCGGGTGCCGTTGGTCGAGCCCGGGTCCAGCAGCGCGTAGCCGCCGTCCGGCTGCCGCTCGAAGATTGCGTGCGCGCGCGAGATACCCGGGTCCTCCGGGGCGCCCGACAGGTCGATCTCCGGGTGGATGCCGCGGGACTCGCTGCGCCGGCCGACAAGCAGCCGCGGCCCGCTCAGCGGGAACACCCTGCGCGGGTAGAACGACGGGAACGGGACGCGATGGTCGTCGCCGCTGTCGTAGTAGTCCCGCTCGGCCTCGACGACGGCCTCCCAGGTGGTCGAGACCGGCCCGCCGCCACCACCGTTCCAGTTGGCCGCGTTCCCGGTGATGACCGGCTCGCCGTAGCCGCCGTCGGCCGGTGGGTCGGTCTGGCGACGCCCGGACCCGGCCGGGACGGCACCTGGCATGTGGCCGGTGGTGAAGTCCAGGCCGCAGTTCTCGCAGAACCGGGCGCCGGGCTCGTAGTACGCCCGGCAGCTCGGGCACTGCGGGTAGCGGCCGGCGGCGCGGTCGCCCCGGGCACCGCCGCGGTCGGCCACGCCGAGCGGGTCCGAGTCGTAGCCCTGGGCACCGCGGCCGCCGTCGGCCGCGGCGGCGTCCCGGCCGCCGCGGCCGCCGTAGCCGTCACGGTCGTCGCGGCCACCACGCGCGTAGGCGGTCTCGCCGCCATCCCGGCCGTACTGGTCACCGCCGCGGCCGCCGAAGTCGTCCCGGCCACCGCGCGCCGACTGGTAGCCATCGTCGTCGGGCGTACCGCGGCCAACGCCGTCCCGACCGCCGCGGCCGTAGCCGCCGTCCGGGTCGTCTCGGCCGCCGCGGAAGCCGCCGGCGTCCCGGCCCTCGCCGGCGCGGTCGCCTCGGCCACCGCCCCGGGACGACCCATAGCCGCCCTGGTCGTAGGACTCGGCGCCGTAGGACGACCGCGCCGGGCGGTCGTCGTAGCCGGAGCCGAAACCGTTGTCGTACTGCTCCCCGCCGTACGGGTCGCCGCCGCGCGAGGATCCTCGACCGGCCGGCTCACCCCCGCGACGGATGCCTAGGGGGTCGTACCCGGCACCAGTGCCACCGGTGCCACCGCGGCCCGAGCCGCCCCCGTAGGAGCCGACTGGCGTGCCACGGTCGTCCGACCGGTAGCCGTAACTGTCCTGACCACTCGTGATGCGGAGGCCGCACTGATCGCAGTAGTCGGGATCCTGGGACAGGTGCCCCTCCGGGCAGCGTGCGCTCACCTGATCACCTTCACCCGGACGGTCCTGGTCTGCCTGGCGACGAGAGGCTCGTCACTTCGGCCGACCTCGATTCCTCTTACGAACCGTACCCGTTGTTGGATTGTCGATCTGCACCGGCATCTGTAGTAGCCGACGGGTTGCCTCGTTGCCCGCTGAGATGTCATTGCCCCTGCCGGCCTCGTGGCGGACGCCGCCAGGTCATCCGCGGGAACGGCCTCCAGTGTCCCAGTGGCCTTCCGGCGACCAACACTGGCCCACCCGTGCTCACGCGCACAGCCGGGCCGGTGACCGCCGAGTGACTGGCCTCTCAACGGTCCACGCGTGCCGCGATGACAGTGATGTTGTCGTGCCCACCCTGGTCGATCGCGAACTCGATGAGATGGCGCGCGACCTCGACCGCCTCGGCGTCCGGTGGCAGCTGGTTGACGATGGCGGCCATGACATCGGGCCGGGACGCGTAGTTCCACAGTCCGTCGCTGCAGACCAGTACCGTCGCGGGGGCCTCGATCGGGAACACCGCCGTGTGTGGGGCCACGTCCTCGGCGTCGCCGCCGAGCCAGCGGGTCAGCGTGTGCGCCCTGCGGTGGGTCTCCGCCTCGGACGCCGGGATGAGGCCGGCGCGGGCCGCCTCCGCCGCCCAGGTGTCGTCCGCAGACAGCCGCTCCGACCAGCGCGGGCCCAGCAGGTAGACCCGGCTGTCGCCGACCCAGCCGATGGTCACGGTCCTGGGGCCGCCCGCGACCGGCGGCGAGATGATGGCCGCGGCGATCGTGCAGGACGGCGCCATCCGGCCCTCCGCCGCACTGAGCTGGGCGATCATGTCCTGGGCCGCGTGCACCGCGCGGTGGAGGGCCAGCTCGGCCTCTTCGGGCCCGAAGCCGCCGACCACGGTCGCTGGCAGCGTCACCGGATCGTGGTAGTCGTCCTCGTCTCCTGGCTCCAGGACGTCGAGCACGTCACCCGGCCGGCTGACCGGGACGGCTCGGCCGGGGCCGTGCGCGCGAACGGCGTCGGCGAGGATCGTGGTCGCCGTCGCGGCCGCGGCCGCGGACGCCTCACCGGAGCCCGGCGTCGTCGAGACGCCGTCGCACACGACGGCGATCATCGTCCCGAACACCTCGGCGACGCCCATGGCGTCCTCGTTGGTGGCATGCCGGACGCCGCGGTCGCAGACGCCGGCGATCTGGCCGAGGTCCTTCTCCCGGTGGTCCGAGTCGCCGCTGACCACCGGTGGGCCCTGCAGCGCGAAACCGCAGGAGTCGCAGTACCGGGCGTCGCCGTAGAGGACGACGGCGCAGCGCGGGCAGCGGTTGGTGCGCTCGTCGATCAGGGACCGTCCTCTCTCCGGCATGCCGCGTTCAGGCAGGTCGTAGCCGGACCCGCCGTCGTAACCGGACCCGCCGTGATAGCCGGATCCGCCGACGTCGTAGCTTCCAGCGGCGTCGTGCTCCACGGTCATCCCGTTCTCAATCGGCGGGCCAGGCGCCGCTTCCGGGCCGACCGCCACTCGCGGCGAGGCTGCCCGGGGCGCGGCGAGCAGGCGTTCCTGGCCCGGCGTCCCATACGTCGACTCTCTTGGCCTCCCACGGTCGGGAGTTCCAGCGCGCAGGTACCTCGCGGCCGGGCGGGGGATGGCAAAGCCGTCGGCGGCCGGCCCCCGCCGCGGCCAGACGGCGTGCGCGCCACCATTGTCGTGCCTCCCGACCGTCGCGGTTGATCCGGTGTCTCCCCGACCAGCCCGGGTAGCCGGGGCAGTCAGGGGAGAATCTTCGCAGCATAGGCCCAGGTCCGTCGATGGCCGCGATCAACCGGCGGGAATCCGTTGATGCAAGTGCGGTCTCGCTCCGGTTCCCGGTGCAGTCAAGCCCGCCGATGCGGCCACGGACGCGTGCGCTGTGGACGGACGGTGGGCCCGAGGGCCGCGCTGGCATGTCGCCAATGATTACTGATCGTGGCGGAGATAGGCAATTTCTCCGGTATGTGCCCGGCCACCTCCGGTGGCCTGGCGGCGGCCTGCTAGGCGCTTGCGGGCCGCCGGAGAGGCAGCGGGCCCGGCCGGAGCGTCCCGAGTGCGCGGCCAGGTACCGTTGTGAGTTCTAGGAGTTGGGATGCGCGGCCGACCGGCCGCCACCCGGGCGGCGGCGTGGCCGTGGCCGCATGGCCCCAGGCCGGCAGGGCGGATGCCGCCGGCAGGGCGGCGACGCACTCGTGGACCCAGACCGGACGACCAGGAACCGGCCGGCCAGGTGGCCGGCCCGGGCCTGACGACACCGAGATTTGACGACACCGAAATCGAAGACACCGAAATCGAAGACACCGAAATTGAAGACGGAGGGTAACCCGACGATGGCGACGGGACGGCGGGGCGGGGGAGGCGTGGCGCGCGGCGGCCAGGGTGGCCGGGCGGCGAAGGCCGGCTCGCACCGCAAGGGCGCGTCGGCGGGCAGCGGTGGCCAGCGGCGCCGGGCCCTTGAGGGAAAGGGCGCGACGCCGCCGGCCGAGATGCGCAAGGGGCACCCGGCACAGCGTCGCGCGGCGGCGGTGGCGCGGTCCGACGCGGCGAGCACCCGAACCGGCGCGGCGGCGCGGCCCGCCGCCGGCCGTGACGGCGGCCCGACACGGGCGGGCCATACCGGTCAGCGTGACGCCGCCGCCGCTGGGCGTGGCGGCCCGGCCGGCCGGCGGCCCGGCGAGACCGATGAGCTCGTCGTCGGGCGAAACTCGGTCGTCGAGGCGCTACGGGCCGGTATCCCGGCCGCGACGCTGTACATCGCCGGAGGGCTTGAATACGACGAGCGGCTGACCGAGGCGCGCAAGCTCGCCGGCCGGGCCGGCATGGCGGTCGTGGACATCGGCCGCTTCGAGCTGGACCGCCTGTGCGGGGTCGCGCCGCACCAGGGGCTCGCGCTGGTCGTCCCGCCGTTCCGGTACGCGCACCCCGACGACCTGCTGGAGCGGGCGCGGGTGGCCGGCCCGGGCCTGCTGGTCGCACTCGACGGGGTGACCGACCCGCGCAACCTCGGCGCCGTCGTCCGCTCGGCTGCCGCGTTCGGGGCGCAGGGCGTCGTCGTGCCCGAGCGGCGCGCCGCCGGGATGACCGCGGCCGCCTGGAAGACCTCGGCCGGCGCCGCGGCGCGGCTACCGGTCGCCCGGGCCACCAACCTGAACCGGACGTTGCGGTCGTATGCAGACAGCGGGCTTGTCGTCGTCGGGCTCGCCGCGAACGCGGACATCAGCCTCGACGAGCTGGAGGCCGCGACGGACCCGATCGTGCTGGTGGTCGGCTCGGAGGGGCGTGGCCTGTCCAGGCTGGTCGGGGAGAACTGTGACCTGCTGGTGCGGATCCCGATGGCCGGTGAGGTCGAGTCGCTCAACGCGGGCGTCGCGGCCGGCGTCGCCCTCGCCGAGATCGCTCGCCGCCGCCGCCTGACGTCCTGACGCCGGCTGCGGTGGCGCGACGGGCGCCCGGCCTCAGGACCCGTTGTTCCAGCACGGTTGGTGCGCGGCGCCGGAGGGGGCGTTGGCGTTCTGCTGAGCCGAGCTGAGGGTCATCACACCCGGGTTGGCGCCGGACTGGCAGGCGACGAGGGCCGAGAGCATGCGCGGCGCCGACACGGCGGCACCGGCCGGCGCCGCCGCGGCCACGCCGGCGCTCACGCTGGCTACGACCGCCGAGGCGAGCACGGCCACGCGGGCCCGTCGACAGATGCAGTTCATCGCAGTGGACACGAAGATTCCTTCCCACGGCTACAAGGAATGCGCCGGCGAATTCCGGCCCGCTGACCGTTCGTGGCCGGCGCGCCTCGCGTCTGCCACGGCCATGGCCGGCCTGGTCCGTGCGCGCTCGGGCCTTTGGGGAAGCCGAGCGAGCCGCCCGGTCTCGGTCCCCCGTGCCGGCGCGCTGGGGCGTCGGCTACCCGGGGCGGCGGCGATTCCTCGTGCCTGCCGCGTGGTTCGTTCGCCCGGGTGGCGGCAGGCGCTGGGACCTGCCGTCCGGAGCGGGTTCGGCGGTCTGCCGGAGCACGTGTCTCACGATGCCGCACGAATTCCCCGGAGCAAAACCAGAAATCCGTGGTGACCCACATCACGTCATCGTAGAGCCGGCGAATCGCTGACTCGGCGCGGGGCGATGACGGAAATCCTGCGCGGACCGTGGCCGGGCGCATTGTCTGCGCATTCCCAGCCACTGCCGGTGGTCATCCCGATACGCCGTTCGCCGCGCCGCATCCGCCCGGCCGCGTATTGTCGAAGAACGTGACGACCGTCATAGGTCAATCGTCATTTCCGGCCTAATGCATTCGGGCCGCGCAAATCACCCGCTCGTTTCGGTCGGTCTGGCGAGCCGTCAGACGGCGGCTGCGGCCGTCTACGGCTCGGCCACCCGGACACGGACGCAGCGGAACTGGGCCGGTGCGTCCTCCAGCACGCGGCGACGCGGGTCGGGAACCGTGAGGAACGGGTCGGCGACCAGCGAACGCAGCGGCGCGAGCCGCGCGTCCTGGAGCACCTGCCCGACGGCTCGCCGCTCGCCGCCCACCATCACCGCGGCGAGCCCTGGAGCAGCGGGCACCAGCAGGCCGGCAGCCGTGTCGGCGGCCGCGCCCAGCGCCACCCGGACCTGCCCCTCGCGTCGGCGGGCGAACCGCTGCTGCGACCAGCCGCCCGCGGCGCTGCGCCCGTGCACCTGCCGGGAGCCGACCTTCGAGGCCACCAGCCGCTCGCCCTCGAACACCCCGGCCGCGTACCCGCCCAGCCGGACCAGCAGCACGCCGACCCGCCGCTCGACGCCGGCATGCGCGGCGAGCGCCGCCGTGGGAGGCACGCCTGGTTCGACCGCCAGGGGCGGGAAGGGGACCTTGCAGTCGGCGACGGCGCCGTCCGCGGCGGTTGCGATGATCGTCGCCGGCGAGATCGCCCAGGTCAGCGAGCCGTGTCGCTCGGCGAACCGGTCCAGCCAGCCGGCCACCCGCTCGGGCGCGACGTTCACCCAGCGCCCGCCGCCCGCGGCGGGAAGTCCAGGGCTCACCGCCACATCTTGACCGACCGGCGCCGTCGCTCCACCAGCCGCCTACCGGGGAATGGGTCTGTCAAGGTGCCGAATTGTCCTATTTTTGTGATGGACGGGACTTTCGGCTCATAGTCTTCGACCTGCAATCGCCACCGGATCACAGGGCGTCGGGCGTCGCGGGAACCGCCCATCTGGTCGCGCACCGGCCGGACGCCGAGGCGTGCCACCCGTTCCACCGCGACGCCGGGGCGGGGATGTATGGGTGACGGAAACGGCCGTGGTGACACCGACCGGCCGGAGAGCTGGTCCTGGTCGCGGGACGGCGGGCGCGAAGGCGCCACCGCCCGCCCGCTGGGCGCGCCCTCCGCCAGCCGGGCCCGGGCCTACCGAGCGAGCCCCGAGCTGGACGTCGAGGTCTGGGACGCCGAGCTCGTCGACGAGCCATGGGACCCCGCGGTCGCCCGATCCGCCGAGGACGTTGAGATCATCGACGCCGCCGCGCTGGACGCGATCGCCCAGCGGCTCAGTGCCGCCGCGGGGGTCGCCACGGACGAGCCTGTCGCAGGCGGCCCGCCCCGGCCAGGCTCGCCCGTCGGCCCGCTGCGGCCAGGGCCGGCCGATGGGCTGCCCGGCCCAGGCCGGCCGGGTCCCGAGTACGGTGCGTCACCCGCCGGGGCGGCGGGACCAGTCCCGCGTCCGGCTGCGTCAGCGGTCCGGCGGCGGCACCGGCCGCAACCAGCGTGGCGGACCGGGCTGGAGCGGCTGTCCGCCCAGGTAGCCGCCGTTGCGGGCCCGAGCCGACTGGCACGCGTCCGTCCGGCTGGCTGGGCGCCCGGGCGCCGTGTCGGGCGGGTCCCGCTCGGCGCGATGGCCGGCGCCGTGGTCCTGCTGCTGCTGATCGCTGGACTGGTGATCGTCCTCTTCGGCCAGCATTCCGGCTTCCGAACCGGCGCGGCCAGGCCCGGCGGCGCCAGCCAGGGAGCCGAGGTCAGCCTGGCCCCGGGCGGCCTCGGGCTGACCGACGGCTCGGCTGGACTGGGCGGCGCCGGGGGCAGCGACCCGGCTGGCGGGCAAGGCGCCGAACCGGTGTCCGGCGTCCAGGCCGAACCCGTACAGGGCCTCGGCATGAGCGTGACCACCGGCCCGACGCGCGACAACGCCGCTGTGGGCATACCCGACACCGCCGGGTCGACCCCTCGACCGGCCGCGGGTGCCTCCGCCCATCCATCCGGGGCCGACGCCGGGCTCTCCTCCCCGCCGGCGGCCACGCCGACCGGCCCGCGTTGCTACCGGGCCGACCCCCTCACGGCGATCCTGCTCGGCGTCGTCGGCATGCCTACCTGCTGACCCGGCCGCGGGTCGGGGTCAGCTGGGGCCAGCCGGGCGGGATGCGCGCGGAGAGTTCGCGCAGATGGCGATGCATCCCGTCGTAGGCCGCGACTGGCGGCAGATAGGCCTTGGCGATCTTGGCCAGTGCGCTGTAGTTGACGTCGACCACGTTGGCCAGGGGGGCCTCGCTGATCTGGCTCAGCAGCTGGTAGCTGTCGAGTGTCTCCAGCCCGTACAGCTCCGACAGCCAGCTGACCATCTCCACCTGGCCGATCCGCCAGGCGTCCTCCAACGGTCGGCTCGAGCCGACGGTGATGAAGTGTGTGTCGCTCTCCAACCGCGGCCACAGCGGCGCCCGGCCTTTGACGAGCTCGACGATCAGGGTCACGTCCATCGCGCCTTCGACGGCTGTGCCGCAGGCCTCGCCCTCGCCTTGCCGGTAGTGCCCGTCTCCGATCGAGAACAGGGCGCCCTCGACGTTGACCCCGAGATAGCAGGTCGCACCGGCCCGCATCTCGGGGGTGTCCATGTTCCCGCCGAACCGGTCCGGGACCAGCGCCGATCGGGCTTCCATCGCGGCTGGTGCGACGCCGACCGTGCCCAGCATGGGCGACATCGGCAGATCAACCTGGAAGTCGCTGGACAGGGCGGAGAACGTGACCATGTTCTTCGCCCGGTCAACCTCGTAGATCCACGTTCGCTCCGGCAGCGGCGGCGCGAGCGTCGCGGTCCGGTCCGTGCCGGTCAGGCCGCCGAAGAAGGGGATCGTCGTCGACGCGCCCCAGCCGCGGGACGGGGTGAGCTCGACGAGGTGCAGCACGAGCGTGTCACCGGGTTCGGCGCCCTCGACGTAGAACGGACCCGTCTGTGGGTTGACGAACGGCATCATCAGCGAGCTGCTCGGCAGGTCGGAGGTCGTCCGCAGCCGCCCGCCGAACGCGTCCTCGGTCCACAGCCGCAGCACGGTGCCCGGCTTCACCGTCCGGATCGGTGCCACGCCGCCGAACGTCCACGCGAACTGCGCGGGCTCCGGCCGGAACTCGACTACCTCCAACGTCCGCCTCCGTGCGTCCAGGCGACCCGCCTCCGGTGGCAACCGGCCAGCTCAGCCGCGTCCGCCCGAATCTAGGACCCCGCCGTTACGGTCCCGCTACGTGCGTCCAGGGCTCCGGAGTGGCGAGGCCTCCGTCGGGCTGGTCAGGCGGCCCGCGGTGCCGCGGCTTTTGTCGGTGGCGCGCGGGATGCTGGCGAGGTGAGTCCCACCCCGCGTACAGCAGGTCGCTCGGACCCGGATGCGCCGGACGGGACGGAGTTCTTGCCGGCCGTCGCGGTGCGGCGCCTGGCCGCACAGCTGTTGGCCAGCCCGCTGCCGGCTCGGCCCACCGCCGAGGAACGGGTCCAGACCGTCGTCCAGGTCCTGGGCGGCACGCCCTGGGACGAGACAAGCCCGGATTCCCTGCCACCGCGCCTGCTCGGCCCGTTCGACCCAGTCCTGCCCGGCTGGGCGGCCCGCGAGTGGGTGACCGGCCCGCACCGCTCGGTCGTGACCATCAACGGCGTCTTCCGCGCCATCGCCCTGGTCGCGGGCCAGGCCGCCGGTACCTGGACGATGCCGGCGGGCCAGGTGAGCCTCGCCCCGTTCGAGCCGCTGCCCGCGGCTGTCGAGGCAGCCCTGCGGGCGGAAATGGCCGACGTCCAACGGTTCTTCGGCACAGGCCTGACCGACGGCGGTGCGTCCGAGGTCGAGTGGCCGGGCGCCCGAACGTAGGGCCCGGCCCCGGTACCAGCTGTCCTTCACCCGACAGAGCCCGGCCATTGGCCTCCCCATCGCGGCCCGGCCGACGGCTCGCCGGTAGTGTGCGGCGAGACGTTACCGCCCATACAGGGCGTTACCGGCCGAGCGCGGCGTCCTACCCGAAACCGTGGTTGATCCTCCCGTCCGTGACAGGGGACCGGTGCGCGGCCGGCGCCGGCGTCTGTGAACCGGGAGGCCGGCGTGCGCTCTGAGCCGATGGTCGACATGCATGCCGGGGGCCGGCCACTGAGCCGGATGGACCGCTACATGCTCGATTTCCAGCGGGCCAATCCGACCAGGCCGGTCAGCGTCACCTGCTACCTGCTGCGGGTCTCCGGCGCGCCGGATCTCGACGCGGTGCGGTCGGCGGTGGCCGAGCGCGTCGAGGCGTTTCCCCCGCTCACCGAGCGCCTGGTGGAACGACGCGGCCGCGCGCCGCGCTGGGAGCCCGGCGGCGGGTTCGACGTCGCGAACCATGTGCGGGAGTACCGGCTGCCGGCGGACGCGGCCGAGGACGACCTGCGGGCGATGGCCGCGCGGCTGTCCGCGGTCGTGACGCCGCTGGACCGGCCGGCCTGGGAGGTCGGCCTGGTCACCAGCCCCGGCGCCGACGACGTCCATGTCTTCTTCCGCTCCAGCCACGTCTGGGTGGACGGCCTGTCCCAGACCCGGGTGCTGACGTGCCTGTTCGGCGGCCAGACCGCGGCCGCGCCCTGGGTCCGGACCGGGCGCCTGACGGCCCGTACCCTGGCGTCGGCCGCGGTACGCCAGGCCACCGCCTGGTCTGGGCCGTCCGGCGCGCCCGCGGCCCTCACCGAGCCGAGCGACGGGACCTGCACCGTGCACTGGGCACATGCCGACGTCGCGCGGCTGCGCGCGATCGGCCAGGCCTACGGTGGCTCCGTCAACGACGTCTACCTGGTCACCGTGGGCGGCGCGATCGGCGCCTGGTCGGCTCCAGTGGACCGGCGGCCGGTGCAGGCGGTGCTCTCGGTCAGCACCCGCCGCCCCGCGGAGCGTTCCGTGCTGGGCAACGCCTTCGTGGCCACTCGGGTGGCATTGCCGACGGAGCCCGCCGCCGCGTCCGAGCGGTTCGAGATGGTGCGCCGTCAGACCGCCTTCTACAAGGGGGACTCGGATGCGGCCCTCGGCGAGCGGTTCTGGTCGGACCGGGTGCCCAGCCGGTTCGGGCGCGCGACCATCGGAGGCGGCCAGGACCTGCGCCGTGCCGCGGTGAACACGACGAACCTGGGCCTGATTCCCGGGCCGCTGACGGTCGCCGGAGCGCCGGTCATCGCTGCGATGCCGGTGCCGGCTGTGCGGGAGGGCCGCCGGCAGGTGCTCGTGACGCTTGGCGGCCTCGGGCGGACGGCTACGGTCGGCTTCACCGTGCCCGCGCCGCGTGGCGCTGAGCTGGCCGGCCTGTGGCTGGCCGAGATCGAGGACCTGGAGCGTGCCGCCGGCATCGTCGCGGTGCCGGACCAGCACGTGCTCACGCTGGCTGGCGGTCTGGAAACCCGCTGACCCGGGACGCAGGCGGCGGTCCGGCCGGTTCTGTCCGGGTCTGGCCATCTGCGAGTATTCGCCCTGGCGGGGGTCGACCGTTCTACGCCGCTTGTCGAGGAGGGGACAGGACGTGGCCGCGGAGCCGAGAACAGCGGAGTTCAGAGCGGTGAAGGCCGCACCCGTGGAGGCCACGTCGATGGAGGCTGTGCCGAAGGCGGCCGGTGCCCCCGGCGCGGCCGCGCGGTTCGGCGCGAGCGCGCAGTACGCGCTGCTGGCGGGGCCGCTGTTGACGATGCTCGACTCGTCGATCGTCAACGTCGCCGTCGAGCCGATCGCCCGCCAGACCCACACGTCGCTGCCGACGGTCCAGTGGATCATCAGCGGCTACCTGCTCTCCCTCGGTGCCGGGCTCGCGCTCACCTCCTACCTGGCCCGGCGCTTCGGCACCATTCCCGCCTACACCGGGTTCCTCGCCGCCTTCACCGTCGCGTCGGCGCTCTGCGCGGCCGCGCCCGGCGCTGGTGTCCTCATCGCCGCCCGGGTGCTACAGGGCCTGGCCGGCGCGCCGCTCGTCCCGCTCGCGATGTCGATGCTGCTCGGCGGATCCGGCGGGGCGAAGAGCCGGATGTCCCCGGCCGCCGGCATCCTGCTCTTCCTCGGCCCGGCGCTGGGCCCGAGCCTGGGCGGCCTGCTGCTGGGCGCGGTCAGCGGCGGCGACGGCTGGCGGGTCCTGTTCCTGATCAACGTGCCGATCGGCGCGCTCGCCATCGCCGCGGCCCGCCGGCTGCCGACCGGGATCACCCCTCCGCCGCAGCCCGCCGCGCGGCCCGACCCGGTCGGGCTGCTGCTGCTCGTCGCCGGGCTGGTCGGCGTGCTCTACGGCGTCGACCGCATCACCCGCGGCTCCTGGACACCGCCCCTGACGTGGGGGCCGTTGCTCGCCGGGGTGGCCGTCCTCGCGCTCTACGCGCTCCGGTCGCGCAGCGTGGAAAATCCCGCACTCGACCTCTCGATCCTGCGTGACCGCAGCGTGGCACTGGCGTTCACGCTCTGTGGGACGGCCTCGGTCGCGGCGTGGTCGATCGTGTTCGTCGTCCCGGTCTTCCTCGAGTCGGCGCAGGGCCATTCCGCGCTGATGACCGGCGTCGCGCTGCTGCCGCAGGGGATCGTGACCGGGCTGAGCACGCTGGCCGGCGCGGGAGCCGGCGAGAAGATCGGCGTCCGGCCGACGGTCCTCGGCGGCTTCGCGCTGCTGGTGGCGGCCAGCGCCGGGCTGTTCGTCCTCGGCGCGGCGACCCCGCTGTGGCTGACCGCCCTGATCCTCGCCGCCCGCGCGGGAGCGGTCGGCCTGACCATCACCCCGCTGGTGCTGGTGGCGACCGAGCCGCTGCGGCCCGAGCAGCAGGCGGACGCGAACACCGCGTTCAACGTCGTGCAGCGCATCCTCGGGTCGTTCGGGATCGGTCTCGTCGCGACCCTGTTCACCCGGCAGTCCGCGCACGCCGGCGCGGTCCCGGCGCTGCACACGGTCGCCCTGGTCATCACGGTGCTGGCGGGCCTCTCCACCCTCGCCGCCATCTACCTTCCGGCGCCGCACCGCTCCGGTGATGTCGCGGGCACCGCGATCCCCCAGGACGCCTGAGCCCAGTCAGGATGCGCAACGGCGATTGTTGACACCCGTGCCTCATCGAGCCCCCGGACTCGCCGTCCCAACGGGAACGGGAGCTGGGGTGGCAGCGGGTGATGTGGAACCCCGCCCTCGAACGGCTGGAGCCGAGGACGCCCGTCACGCTTTCCGGGGCCATGGCCTTTGCGAGAGAAATCGCACCTTGCGGAAGAACGGCATCACGAAACCGCCGTGTCCGGTGACGACCCGGAACGGAGCCTCGCCGCGGTGCTTGCCACCGGAGATCAGCATCGCCTCGTCGGGCGCCGGGACTCGATAGCGGAACATGAGGTGCTCCCTTTGTCAGCGATCCGCGTTGAGTGCCGGGGTGTCCGTCCAGGGCACCACGTCGACGGTTCTGGGCCCTCGGGTACCGATGACGAGGACAGGCGCGCCCTTGGGTAGTGGATCGTCGGACCAGGCGAGGTAGGTCTCGACGCCCCCGCGGACGCTCACCTGCACCTCGCCGGCGCCGTCGAGGCCACGAGTGGCGACGGTGACATGCCCTGCGCGACCGATCACTGCCGGGTCGCCCACCGCGCCCACCTCCTGCCGGCGCCGAGGCGCATGGCCCATCTCGACCAGCTATACACCCATTCGGATCGGAGGTGCCATGCGGACCGGCGCTCTCGTTCCACTGGCCCGGCCCGGCTGGATCGATGGCTACCACCCTGCTCGAAAGTACTAGTCACTTGTCTTGACATGTGTCATTGTCGAGGGCGTGGAGGTTGGCCGGCTGGTGCCTGCCCGGATCGGGAACCGTCGCGTTTCCGGGTCGCGGGCCGCTCTGATGGGGGCGGTGGTGGCCCTGGTGGGGGCGCGGGGGACGACGGCGGTCACGGTGTCCGACATCGCTGAAGCGGCGGATGTGAGCCGACAGCTTGTGTACCAGCAGTTCGGCGACCGTGACACGTTGTTGCTGGAAGCCGCGCTTGACCTGGCGGAGCGAGAGCTGATGCCTCGCATCACGGAGGGTCGCCTGAGTGGGCGGGAGCGGGTGGTGGCGGCGGCGCGGCACTTCGCGGAGTACCGGTCGTACTACCGGGCGATGTTGACCGGGCCGGTCGCCTACGCGCTGGCCAAGGCGCTCAACGACCTGCTCAGCCCGTTGAACCAGCGGCTGGTGCACCGGATGTCCGACCAGCGGCTGTCCCCGGAGCTCGTCGAGGACCTCACTGGGTTTCTCGTCGGTGGGTCGGCCGCCGTCTTCAACAGGTGGGTGGTCGAAGGCCCGGACCTTCTCGACCCGGAGCCGTTCGCCGACCGGCTCCTGCAGGTGCTGTCTGTCATCGCCGACCGTCGCCAGCCCACCAGCACCGACCTGGACAAGGAGCAGTCCGGATGAACCGAGTCAGGCACCCCCTGCCCCGCCACACTGGCGGCTGCCTGCCGCCACGGATGGCGTGCGGGCCCAGGCGGAACCAGGAGTTGAAATGATGAAGGGATCACACCTGCCCGGTGAGGGTGCTGCCGGCGAGCGATGGGTGCCGCCGCGTGTCGGGCGGGCGGGGCGACCGAGGAGCTCCCGGGGGATGCTGGCGGTGGGCGTTACCGCGGTGGCGTTGGTGGTGACCGCGTGTGGGTCATCCTCCGTCGGCAGCCCTCCAGCGGCGTCGCCTGCCAGCCCGCTGGTCGCCCGGGCCCAGCCGCTGTCCGCGACCACGACGGCGTGGTGGTCGTACACGCGGCCGCCCACCTTCGGTTCGACGACGACCGCGGTGACGGTGGCGATGCGGGACGGCACACCGCTTGACTGCTCGCTGGTGCGACCCGCGACCGGCGGCGCCGCGGCGGGCGGCCGGTTCCCCGGGCTGGTGGTCGAGTTCACGCCCTACGACGGCTTGCGCACCACCTACATCCAGGAGGCCGCCTACTTCGCTGCCCGGGGTTACGACGGATTGGTCTGCAACCTACGGGGCACCGGGAAATCAGGCGGCACTTGGGAGCACGCGATGTCGCCCCAGGATGGCCTGGACGCCAGCGACCTGGTTGAATGGCTGGCGGCCCAGCCGTTCTCCGACGGTCGCATCGGCATGTACGGCGAAAGCTACGGCGGATTTACCACCTATCGCGCCGCCATTGACCAAGCGCCGCACCTGCTGGCTGTCGCCCCGCTGCAGTCCACGGCCAGCTTGTACGACGACGTCATCTACCCCGGCGGTATCAAGACCACCGAGGGCGGCAGCGTCGACAACTGGCCCGGCCTGGTCCAGCCGCTCAGCGGCGGCCGTGTCGACGCCGCCGCCGAGTACGCCGCGAACCGCGCCCACCCGACCTTCGACAGCTACTGGCAGGAGCGATCCTTCGCCGGCCAGTATGGCTCGATCAAGGTTCCGGTACTCGCCATGGGCGGGTGGGTCGACCAGTACTTCCGGTCCGGCGCCCTGGCCAATATCGAAGGCGCCCGCAGCCGAACCTGGGCGATCTACGGCCAATGGCCGCACCAGTCCCCGATCGCATTCCCGAACTGCCCGGGCCTGTGCAACCCCCAGGGACTCGCACCGGGCGTCCTGCTGGCCTGGTTCGACCACTGGGTCAAGCAGCTGCCGGGCACCCCTATCCCGGCCAAGCCCACCTTCGTCAGCTACGAGGGCCCGAACAGCGGCGCGGCCGGCTGGCGTGAGATCACGACCGTCGACCCGGCCCATGCGGCGAAGAGCGCACTGACACTGAACGCCGATGGCAGCCTGGGCGCCACCGCCGGAACCAGTACCGCCGGAAACGTCGTGTTCCATCAGCCGGCTGACCCCACCAAGCCCGGCGGGTCGGTGACGTTCCAGACCGCCCCACTGGCCAAGGCCATGTCCATGTTCGGGCATCCGACACTCACCCTGCGGGCCTCCCTGTCCGGCCCGGACGCCAACCTTTACGCCGAGCTGCTCGACGTCGCTCCCGACGGCACGTCGACACTGGTCAACGACGGCTTTCTACGAGCCAGCCACCGGACGTCCAACGTCACCCCGACCCCGGTGCCGGTCGGCAAGCTCACCACGTTCACCATCGCCATCCGCGCGGACGACTGGCGGTTCGCCGCCGGCCACCGCATCGCGGTCCGGCTCTCCGGCGGCGCCGCCTCGATGCTGACTTCCAACACCACCCCGGTCGACGTGACCGTCGCAACCGGTGCCGGCGGCTCCATACTCGACCTCCCGGACCTCACCGGTCCCTGACCCGACAGCGGGACCGCTCCCCGGCGACCGGCGACACCAGTGACCGGGGAGCGCCCCGACGCGAACAGTGCAATCGGTGACATCAGCCCTTTGACGGCGGCGCGCATCGTCAGGGCGGCGGGGGCCGCAGAACGTACCCGACGCTCCGCAGCGTGTGCAGCAGCCGGGGCTCCGTTGTGTCGATCTTTCGGCGGCGAGAGCGCTACCAGGGCGCCAGTCTTCCACACTTCATGGGTCTCTTCGTCCATCTCGATGTCGGCGAACGACAACCTCGGTGTCCGTGCCGAGCGCGCCACTGATCGACTGCGTTGAGGACCGCCCGGATGCGGGCGATCACCTCCTC
Organism: Pseudofrankia sp. DC12; assembly: GCF_000966285.1. Lineage (NCBI taxonomy): Bacteria > Bacillati > Actinomycetota > Actinomycetes > Frankiales > Frankiaceae > Pseudofrankia > Pseudofrankia sp. DC12. The sequence continues at coordinate 2,840,391 of NZ_KQ031391.1, read as the reverse complement.
CAGGCTGAACGGCTTGGTCACGTAGTCGTCGCCGCCGATGGTCAGACCGGTGACCTTGCCGGCGGTCGCGTCACGGGCGGTCAAGAACAGCAGCGGGCAGCGGGTGTGCCCAAGTTCCAGTCAGCGGGCGACCTCGAAGCCGTCGATGCCGGGCAGCATGACGTCGAGGACGATCAAGTCTGGGCGGCGGGTGTGGAGCACCCGTGGAGGTGCGTGACGACGACATCGCCCACGTGGGGCCGTGTCTCACGGCTGTCGTCGATCGAGACGCAGACGTAGCGCGTGCGGTCTGGAGTGCCGACGCCGCGGAAGTGGTCCTTGCTCGTGTCTTCGATTACCGTGATGGCGCCGCTTGGGTCGCTGCTGAGGGTGTAGACGATCGGGTCGCCCTCGGTCGTCGTCGCGGTGCTCGTCAGCGTCGCGGCCTGACGAGCCGCGACCGCCTCGACGAAACACCGGCGCGCGTCTCCGGCTACCAGGTGGTCGAGATCGATCCGCTCGCTGCCACAGTCCAGCACGTCTATCGCGGTGAACGGCTGTTCGCCAGCGGTCGGCGATCGCGGCGGTGGGTTGCGACCACAGGCGGCCAACGTCAGCCAGCCGGTCAGAGCGGCGGCAAGCAGGATGAGCCGGGCGAGACGTGGGGCTGCCATGACGAGTTGGATGCGCGGTCTCCCGATCTGGTTCCCGTCACCGCACCTGAGCCCCGGTACGGCCGGTCGACAGTTCCGCTGGTGGAAGCTTGCCTGCTCCGGAGGTGGCCCTGCGTAGACCCGCACGAGATCCGCGCGCTGCTGAGGATCATCGCGCCCGCGCTTCGGCCGCCACCGCCAGCCGCCGCCGCTCGCCCAGATAGGGAAGGACCGCCGCCAGCGCAGAGCCGCGGGTCAGTGCGTCGGCCGTGGTGTGGCGCCCGCGGTAACGGCTGGGGGGCAGTGGGCGGCGTCGTCGACGAGGGCGGGCACTGTCGGAACGGCGATGGGCATGACCAGCAGCGCGGTGGCGCTGGCGGCGGCGAGGTAGCGCGCGGCCGGGCTGATCGGACGGCTGGGGGCGAGTAGCCGGCGCACTCTTTCAGCGGTGCCAACGCCGGCCATCCCGAGCACGGGTGCGGGTACCTGGCCGGCGACCAGGTCGAGCAGTGCGCGGGCGACGGTGTGCGGGGTGCAGCGGCGGGCTGCACTGTCGTCGGCGGCCATCTCGGCCAGGCGGCGTACCTCGTCGTTGGCGACGGTGAACAGAGGCAGCCTGGGGAAGGCGCGGGCGAGTACCGCGGTGACGGTGGTGATCAGGTAGTGGTGGCCGCGCAGGTGGGCGTGCTCGTGGGCGATCACGGCGTCGAGCAGCGGCGGGTCGAGCAGCGCGAGGGCGCCCTCGGTGACGACGATGAGCCGGTGGTGGGTGGGCAGGCAGTAGACGGCCGGGACGGGGTGCTCGAGGACGAGGATGTCGCCGCGGGTGGGGTGACGATGACCGAGTACCCGTACCGCGTCGGCGTGCCTGCGTCGCAGCCGTCGCTGGGGTAGCGCGACGGTCGTTGTCGCGTACAGGATGCGCGCCGCGATGACCGCTATGACGCCGGCCCCGGTGACGTCCATGGCGAGCGAGGCCGTGGTGCGGGACACGTGGTGCAACGAGATGTCACACACGAGGACCAGCGAGATGATCGCGTGGCCGACGGTCAGCAGCGGCACGATCAGCAGGGCGCCGGCGAGGCAGACCGCGGCGAGGGTGGACAGGCACGCGGCGGTCCAGACGCCGATACCGAGCCTCGGCGCCCTGCGGGTCCACGAGGAACCGCGAAGCAGCCGTGGCGTGAGGAACAGCATCGCCAGGATATGGCTGGCTAGCAGGGGGGCCGTCATGTCAGTCGGCGCCCTTGTCCTGGGCCCGCCAGCGCAGCGCGTCGTTGAGCGCCTCGACCTCGGCGGCCTGCATCGACCGGACGAAGTGCAGCAGCGCCATGCCTCGGTTGTCGGTGCCGGACAGCACCTCGTTCAGCTGCCGGGCGGTGTACTCGCTGCGGGTCAGCGTCGTGGCATAGGTGTACGAGCGGCCGACGCGTTCCCTGGACAGCCAGCCCTTCTGGAAGAGCCGGTCCATGACCGTCATGACCGTGGTGTAGGCGATGGCGCGCTCCTGCTTCAGCCCCTCGAGGATGTCACGTACGGTCGCCGGTTCCACGCGCGCCCACATCCGGTCCATCACCTCGGCCTCGAGGTCGCCGAACAGCTCCATCCCGCCTCCATCACCCGCCCGCGCGCGCCGGAGGTGCCGCCGCGCGTCTCCGGACGTTGCGATGGTGCCACGCCACGGCGGACATCGATCGGGCGGACAGGCGGCCATCGGGCCGCCGCACCGCGGCGCGGCGGTCTCGCCGTCACCACGTGACCTCTTGGGCATCCCCTGAACCGTCCAGAAGTGAGGCGGGTATCGGCGGCGATCAACTATGACGAATAGTAATCTTCTTCGGAAACCGGTGGCGATGGGAATCCCCGGTTGCGCCTGGGTGGTGGGGTCCGGCCGCGGGAGCCCACCACCCAGGCCTGGTTGTCAGATCCGCTGGAGGAGCGCCTGCATGGTGGTGATCTCGGCGGTCTGGCTGGTGATGATCGAGCTGGCCAGTTGCTTGGCCGGGCCGTAGCGGCCGTCGCGCTGTTCGGTGGTCGCCATGTCGATCGCGCCCCGGTGGTGCTGGATCATCATGGTGAGGAACATCCGGTCGAAGCCGCGGCCCGAGGCGTTGTGCAGCGTGGCCATGTCCGCGTCGCTCATCATCCCGCCCATCGACCCGCCCATCGACCCGCCCATCGACCCGCCCATCGACCCGCCCATCGACCCGGCCCATCGACCCGCCCATCGACCCGCCCATCGACGCGGTCGGGGTGGCCATGGGCATCGAGGTCATCGGCATCGATGTCCTGGTCGTCATGGGCATGGTCGTCATCGGCATGGACGTCATCGGCATGGTCGTCAGTCCGCCGCTGGCCATGTCCATCCCATGACTGGGGCTAGGCGCGGTTGGCTCGCCCCAGCTGGTCAGCCAGCCGGTCATCGTGGTGATCTCTGGCGTCTGGGCGTCGCTGGTCTTCTTCGCCAGCGTTTTCACGTCCGGTGAGGAGGCCTGGGCCAGTGCCAGGTTGGCCATCGTGATGGCGCCTGCTGGTGGTGCGGGATCGCGCCCTGCGCGAAGGTCACGTCCGCGGCGTTGTGGTCCGCGCCGGCGCTGCGGGTGGTGGGCCGTCCCGGTTCGGGATGAGCCTCGGTTTCCAGCAAACCTTCAGGTCCACGGCAGCTGCCGCATAGGTGCGAGGGCGATAAAGGACTTGGCCAGGCAGCGCGCGGGCCGTCCCGAGTCATTCCCCAGTCGTAAGGAAGAGCATGCACGCATCCAGGCACTCGGCGGCCGTGGGTCAGCGCGGCTCCGCGTACAGCAGGGCGATCCTTCCGGGGCTGGCCACGTTGCTGGCCGTGTGGTTGGGACTGACGGCACCGGCCGTGTCTCCGGTGGCGCCGGTACCGACGTTGTCCCAGCTGGCCGCCGGTAGCACCGCCGCTCAGGGCATGATGCAGCCGGCGCAGCCCTTGGACAAGCAGCCGGGCCCAGGGGGCCTGTGATGCCGGCGACCGCGCCGACCGCCGGCCTCCGCCCGCCGCCGCGATCCGAGATACCGCGCCGGCCGGCCGGGCCCCGGCCAAGCTTCCAGCCCGACGAGGTTCTGGCCGCCATCCTGGTCGGCGCGCTCGCGGTCGCCGTCTGGCCGATCATCCTCGCGTTCCGGGGCCCGCAACCCGTGCAGCTTCCAGTTGTGGTGGCCCATGCCAGCGGCATGCTGGCCGGCTACGGGGTGGCGGTGTTGGTGGGGCTCATGTCCCGGGCCCCGGCCTTCGAACGCGGGGTGGGGGCTGACCGGCTGTCGGCCTGGCACAGCCGCGGCGGCCGCATCGTCGTCCTCCTCGTGCTCGCGCACGCCTGGGCCGCGGTGGTGTCCTGGGCCAACAGCCGAGGGGAAAGCTTGTGGCTCGCGGCCTGGCACGTGTTGCGCCTGCCGTGGCTGGTCGCGACCACGGTCGGGACGCTGCTGCTACTGGCGGTGGCGGGTCTGTCGATCCGACATGTCCGCCGGCGGGTGTCATACGAGCGGTGGCACACGTTCCACCTGCTGGTCTACATAGGTGTCGCACTGAGCTTCGTGCACCAGCTCGCCGGGCCCGACCTCGCGGGACATCGTCTCCTGCAAGTGCTGTGGGCGCTGCTGTACACACACGTGTTCGCTCTCGTCCTGCGGCACCGCGTCCTCACACCGCTGCGCAACGCCACCCGGCACCGCATGCGGGTAAGCGCGGTGCTGCCCGAGACGCCTGGGGTGGTGTCCGTGATCGTGGAAGGGCGGGACCTGGAGGAGCTGCGAGCCGAATCGGGACAGTTCTTTCGCTGGCGGTTCCTGACGCCCGACCTCTGGACAACCGCCCACCCCTTCTCGTTGTCCGCGCCGCCGACCAGCACTCATCTCCGGCTGACTGTGAAGGCGCTCGGCGACGGCAGCACCCGGCTACAGGACCTGGAACCCGGCACGTGGGTGGTCGCCGAAGGCCCCTACGGGGCAATGACCGCCGATCGCCGCACCCGGCGCGATGTGCTGCTCGTCGCCGGCGGCGTCGGCATCACCCCCCTGCGAGCGTTGTTCGAGACCATCCCGCTGGGCTCTGGCCAGGACCTCCTCCTGCTGTATCGAGCTCGGGCGCACGCGGACGCCATCTTCAGGGACGAGCTCGACCAGATCGCCCGACGCCCCGGTGCCCGGGTGCAGTACCTGATCGGCGACCAGGTCGGGCCGATGTCAACCGAACTTTTCCAGCACCTTGTCCCCAACCTGCTCGACCGCGACGTCTACCTCTGCGGCCCGCCAGGCATGGCCACCGCCGTGCGGCGCTCGTTGAAGGACGCCGGCCTGCCCGAGATGCAGCTTCACGAAGAGCGGTTCGACTTCTGACCGGCGCCACGGAAGGTGGCGCCCGCGGGTCCTCCGGCTGCGCGGGTTCGTCAGCGCGGCCCGCGCCAGGCGGAGATATGAAGCGAGCTGGTTGAGGTGAACGTTCGCCGGCCCGCTCTGCCCAGTGTTCCGCCAGTTCGAGGACGGCGACGAGCCCGTCGACCAGATACGTGCGCGGCCCGTTCCCGTCCGACGGCGAGGTGGCGGCTGCGGACGCTCTGGGATCGTGGGACGAGGCGCTGAGTCGGACCGCCCAGCGGGCCAAACCGGCCGCCCCCGGCTGCGGGCGGCCGCCGAACCGCTCGAAGGTCGGGAACGAACGCGCTCACAAAAATGGCCGCCCGGTCGCGGTGCGCCCGCCCGTTTGCTAAGCGGTGCATCCGCGCATTCTGGTCGGCCAGCGTGAAAAAAGTTGGTTAACACGACGTACACCCGGCGGAAGGCGCCGGCCGGGCGTCGACGTGGGCGAAGTCGCCGAGCGCGGCAGGAACGTCCGGCCCGCCCGGCTTGTCGGGCAGCCGCGACCTGAAGGTCGTTCGAGCCGGCTGGGTAGCTCGTGCGCGAGTCAGCCCAGCCGGCCCGCGAGGACGGCTGCTGCGGAAGCAACCCCTAGGCCTTACTCCCCGGTCGTGGCACCACTGCCGCTCGAGTCAGCGCGACCGGGCGGCCTGTTGAGCGCTTCGTTTCCGGAGTGCAGTTTGTCATGCCGGAAGCCAGGGAGCCGGGCGAGGATCGGAGCGAACTGGGTGTGGTCGACGGCGAGGGCTGTCCGGAACAGCGGAACGTGGACGTGGCGGATGGTTGTCAGCGAGGGCGAGTGCCGGGTGCGGGGCACCAGAGCCGCGGTGGTGGCGACGTCGACGAGCGCAGCCCAGCTGCTGGTTGCGGCAGCCTGGCCCTCGTAGCGCACAGGCGCGGGACGGCGGACCGACCCACCGGCGGCCGGGCTCGCCGAGGCGGGCCCTGGCCGGCGATCAGGCAGTCACACTCACCGACTCCCTTTGTCGTCCCAGCCCCAGGGACACTCACACCCCGTAACCGTCGGCGAACGTCACGAGTCGTTGCCAGGAATGGCTCAGTAGAACTGGATCTGGCGTACATCTGCCTTTTGATCATCTTGATGCGGTTGGCGCCTCGACGACTCCGGAACTGTGCGGCAGGGTCAGTCCGGCGAGGACGGCGACGTGGTCACGGCGGAGGCCGTTGGCGAAGCGGTGCAGGCCGGGCAGGTCGTCGGTCTCGACCCCGGCGAGCCGGGCGTCGAGGCGCTCGCCGTGGCGGCCTGTGAGCATTTCGGCGAACCCCGTGACGTGGCCGCGCAGCGCGGTGAGCGCTGGGCTGCGGGTGCAGATCGCGTCGAGCGCGGCGGCCGGCGCTGTCGAGCCGGTCGGGGTGCGTGAGGCTCCAGCGGGCGACGTCGCGGGCCTTCGGGGGCGGTGGCGGCGGTGCCTGCGACGCGGGGCTGCGGGCGCGCAGGGTGGCGACATGTCGGCGGACCGTGCGTTCGTTGCCCGGGTAGCCGCGTCCGCGGATCTCCTCGAAGAGCAGGTCGGCGCGGGTGACCCGGCGGCGAACCGTTCGGGAACCGTTCGGCCAGGTAGGGCTTGGCGGTCGAGGACGCTGGGGGCGCCCTCGAGACCCCGGACCACGACGTCCTCGAGGGCGTCGGCGCGGTAGTACTTGCGCACCGTATGCCGGGCCTGAGCGAGGCGTCGGCGAGCCGGGTGTTGCGGGCGTAGCGGGTCATCACCACGGTCTTCTTGCCCGAGGCGCGGGTGATGGGCTGGCATAGTTCCTGCGGGCCTTGACGTCGGTGTAGCGGCGTGGGTCGTCCCCGAACTCGGCGAGCTCCAGGGCGGCGAGGACTGGGCCCAATCCTGGCCGGGAGAGAACGATCTCAGCGTCCGGGTGCTGGCCAAAATGGGCACCAGTGTCTGGTGCGCCCGCGCGGTCACCTTCAGACCCTCGGCCAGGTCACTGTCCCCGGCGGCCGGGCACAGTTGATGCCGCTCGGTGCGGACCATGTCCGCCGAACGGAGGCAACATCACGAGCCAGCCAACGGTGACGACGGGCAGCATCGCGGCCCCAGCCGATGTGTGCTCATTGTGTGCTCATACAGCGCGGCCGTGTCGACAGACCCGACACCGCCCGGCCGGGCCCAGAGCCCGCCACCTGGGCAGACACGCAGCCTGCACACGATCCGGTACCCTCAAAGGGTTGCCGGTGTGGCGCAATTGGTAGCGCACTCGACTTGTAATCGGGCGGCTAGGGGTTCGAGTCCCCTCACCGGCTCCGTGTGATGCCAAATGGCATCGGTATAAGGATGAAATCCCTGTCTCCACCTGCCGGGGCGGCCCGCAGGCACGCCAGATCACCGGGAAATGTGAGTTCGGGCACGAGGTCATCGCGGAAGTCGCCGCGAAGGGCGCCGCCGTCTTGGACCTCGAGGCGCGATCGAGACAGCCAACCACGCAGACTCCGCCCTCCAGGTCTCGATCATGCGCTGATGGTCACATCGAGCGCTCAGACACGATGAGCGCCCTGATACGGCGACCACTTGACCGCTTCCCGCCGTCGGCGTCGCGAACCAGGACTCACGTGTGCCGTGCCAGAACCCGGTTTCGGGGCGTTGATGTGGTCGATGCCTGCCGTCCGGCAGAGCCCTTGGGAGCGCTGACCGCGATGAGGCCCAGCGCGCAGTGGGGGACAAGACTGGCACGCTCAACCGAAACAGCGAGGCTCGACTGCCTTGCCGGTCACCGCCCGCCGGTCATCGAGTCGGTCAGCCTCGGGCCAGGCGCCGCCGCCGGCGCCTCGGGGCTCGCGTGCTCCGCCGGGGCCGGGGGTGGCACGTCGCGCAGGACGGCGAGGGCGATCAGGGCCGCGGACGCTAGGACGAGCGCTCCGGACAAGCCCGGCAGGTTCAGGCCTTGGGTGAATGCCGCGCGGGCGGCCTCCAGCAGGACTCGCCCGGCCGGGCCGTGGACATCGGCGGCGCTGCCCGGCCATCCGATGGTGGTAAACGGCGGTGCCGATCGGGCCGAGGATGGCAAAGCCCAGTGCTCCGCCGAGTTCGCTGCCGGTTTCCGAGACGGCCGACGCGGCGCCGGCCTGCTCGGTGGGGGCGGCGGTCAGGATCAGGTCGGCGGTGAGCGTGGTGGCGACCAGCATTCCGGCGGCGAGCAGTCCGGCCCCGGTCAGGATGACGGCCAGGGACTGGTGCGCGTGGACCCGGGTGGTCACGGCGAGCCCGCAGGCCGACAGCAGCAGACCGGCGGCGATGACGTAAGCGGGCCGGACCTTCTTGCCCGCGGTTGCGGCGACCGTCATCGCGGCGACGATGAACGGTGTCACTGACAGCGACCACAGCGCGGCCTTCAAGGGGCTCATGGCGTGGACGACCTGCAGGCACTGCATCGTGTAGAGGCTGAAGCCCAGGGTCGCAAAATTGGTCACCATGTTGACACCCACCGACGCGCTGTAGGTCCGGTTCCGGAACAGGCGTAGATCGATCAGCGGGTACGCGATCGTTCGCAGCCGGTGCACGAAGACGGCGCCGACGCCGGCGCCAGCCACGGTGGCCGCGACCGGCAGCGGTGCGTAGCCGTACACCGCGAGTTCCTTGATGCCGTAGATGACCGGCAGCACGGCGGCCAGCGACAGCAGCGAGCCGAGCGTGTCGAACCGGCCGGCGGCCGGGTTGCGGTACTCCGGCAGCAGGAACGGGCCGAGCAGGAGCAGCAGTGCCATCGCGGGCAGGTTGAGCAGGAACGCCGAGCCCCACCAGAAGTGGTCCAGCAGCAGGCCACCGACGATCGGGCCTACCGTGACGCCGCCGGTCATCGCGCCGGTCCACACCGTGATGGCGGTCTTGCGCTGACCCGCGTCCGGGAACATGTTCCGGATCAGCGCCAGCGTCGAGGGCATCAACGTCGCGCCCGCGAGACCCAGCACCGCCCGCGCGCCGATCAGCATGCCGGCGCTGCCGGCGTAGGCCGCGGCAACCGACGCGGCGCCGAAGGCCACCGCGCCGATCAGCAACAGCCTGCGCCGGCCGATCCGGTCACCCAGCGCGCCCATCGTGATCAGCAGGCCGGCCAACACGAAGCCGTAGATGTCCATGATCCATAGCAGCTGGGTGCCTGACGGCCGCAGATCGCCGCTGACAAACGGCATCGCGAACAGCAGCACGCTCACGTCCATCGACACGATTAGACACGGCAGCACCAGTACCGCCAACCCAATCCACTCTTTCGTACCCGCCCTGGTTCGCATGTCCTCGTCCTCCGCTTCTCCGGCCGTCGGCACTGGTGGCCACAGCACTGGCACTCAGCTTCGGGCAGCATCCGGAGGCGAAAAATGACGATCTCGGCAACGTGCTGTTCAGCCGCACGACCGCAATCCCGAGAAACCGCGGAGTAGGTGCATGGTCATGGGGGCCAGTCAGGAAGATCGACACGACGAGCCGTCGCGTCCGGACTTCTTCATCTCGTACTGCGGTGCTGACGAGGCGTGGGGGCGTGGGCGACCTGGGTCGCAGCCGCGCTAGAAGCTGAGCGCCAGGCGGTCCGCGTGCAGGCGTGGGACTCCCCGGCCGGCGACGATTTTGTGCCCTGGACCAGCCGGCAGATGCAGGCCGCCCATCGAACGATCGCTCTGTGTTCCCCGGCCTACTTCGAGTCCCATTGGCGTGCTGATCCTGTTCGGCGTCATGGCCAACGTGATCGACGACGACGAGGCGTACGCGATCGTCCGCAAGCTCGTTGGCGCGGCGCCGAGCGGGAGCTACCTGGCCCTCAACGACGGCACCGCGAGCCCTGCTCGGGACGAGGCGATCCGGCGCAACCCCGGAACGCCCCTTACCGGTCCAGGACTTCGGAGGAACTGGTCTGGTTCTTCGACGGCCTAGAGCTGCTGAAGCCCGGCGTCGTCTCGACCCCGCTGTGGCGCCCGGGCCGCCGGGCCTGCAGCAAGGTGCTCGACTCGTACACCGGGTTCGCCCGCATCCCGCCGACCCCCGAGCCAGCCACCGCTCCGCTGGCTCGGCGCGGCCGGAGCGCGCTTAGGAGATCGTCACCTCCGTCGAGCCGGAGGACGGGATGAAGACCCCCTCGCAGATCAGGTTGTCGTTCGTCACCTCGTAGACCTTGGTGGTCGTCGCGTCGGTGATGGTCGTGGACTTGCCCGGTTCGAGGACCGGGTATTGCAGCGCCCGCCGGGTGCCGAAGCCGTCGTGGACATAGATCCGGACCGGTTCTGAACGGTTGTTCTGGAACGTCAGATCGACCGGTTGTGTGTTGCCGTTCGTCACCGAGTCGACGGTTTGCGCGCAGCTGTACTGCGCGGCGGATCGCGGGTCGAAGCTGAACGGGGCCGCGGTCGGCGGCGTGCTCGGTGGCCTGCCCGATGGCGAGTCGGGAATCGTCACGGGCGATGTGCTGGGAGCGGGCGGAGGCAGAATCGGGGTGTTGCCGCAGCGGCTCAGGAACACGGCGCTCGCCACGACGGCCACGGCGAGCGACCCGCCCGCGAGGATGGCCGGCCGCCGTGGCGTGGGCCGGGCTGGCGGCGGGGTAACCGCCGGTGTGCCGCCACCCGCCGGCGGGGGCGGCGTGACCGTGGAGACTTCGGGCCATCCCTGGTAGGGCGGCCGCGTCGACGGCGGAGTCAGGGCTCGGTGGTGCGCATCCGTGCCGCCGGGAAACGACGGGGCCGACTGGATCGCCTGCGTCAGCCGCGGTGGCAGCCAGCCGGGCTGGCTCAGGTCGGGCATCGTGATGCCGCCGTTGGTCAGGGTTCCGAGTACCTCGTCCACCGACGGCCGGTGGCGTGGGTCCTTGGCCAGGCACCGGCTCACCAGGTCGCGCAGCGTCGGCGGCACACCGCCGATCGCTGGAGGGTTGTGGAGCACCCGGGCGTGGATCTCCACCGTGCTGCCGCGACCGAACGGGCCCTGGCCGGTGGTGACGACGGCGAGTACGGCTCCCAGCGCGAAGACGTCGGCCGCCGTGCCGACCGGGGCGACGCCGCCCCGGGCATGGGTGAGCTGCTCGGGCGCGGTGAACCCGGCCGTGCCGATCAGCTCGCCCGTCGTGGTCATGGCGACGTTCTCGACCGAACGCGCGATGCCGAAGTCGATGACCCGCGGTCCGTCGGCGGCGAGCAGGATGTTCGACGGCTTCAGATCGCGGTGGACCACCCCGGCGGCGTGCACCGCGGCCAGCGCCTCGGCGATGCCGGCGCCCAGGGCTGCGGCCGACGCGGTCGGCAGAGGCCCGAATTCCTTGATCGCCTCGTCTAGTGACGGGCCCGGCACGTAGGCGGTAGCCAGCCATGGCCGCTCGGCCCGCGGATCGGCATCGATCACGGGCGCGGTGAAGGCCCCGCTGACCATGCGCGCTGCCGCCACCTCCCGGGCGAACCGCTCCCGGAACTCGGGATCGTCGGCAAGATCGGGCCGGATGACCTTGATAGCCACCGGTCGGCCGGCGCGGGACCGGCCAAGATAGACGCGGCCCATACCGCCGGCTCCGAGGCTGCCCACGATCGCGTAGGAGCCGAGCTGTCCGGGGTCGCCGGGGCGCAGTTCGTCCACCTGATGTCGTCTCCCTGTGTGTCGGCGACGAATGGTCGCCGAGGCCGCCGTTCCGAACGACCAGGCGGGAGATTTCCTGAAGGCCATTGCGGCCCGGCTCGGCGCCCAAATCGTTTCCAGGTCGACAATGCGCCCTGGCGGGGGCCATTTCAGCGGGCAGCGTTGCGCGTTCCGACGCGTCAGTTCGCCCTGGTGGCGCGTTGTCCCGTGGCGTCGCTCTCGTTTGTGCGCCACGCCGGCTGCGTAACTTCGCACGCGGGCCAAGCACCGGCTCGGGCGGCGCTGCGCAGCGATTCCGACGCCGGCGGCCACGGCTGCGGGACCGGGCGCAGACGCCTCCAGTCATAGGGTGGGTGCCCGAGCTTGCGGTGACCGCGGTCGTAGACGTTGAAGGCGACCCAGGCCGCCGCGCAAGCGAGGATCGCGGCCGTGGCGGGTATCCGCCACGCACCTGGAGTGAGTACTCCCGCCACCACGGCGGCGGTGACGGGATATCCCAGCAGTGGATACACGACGACCTGGTGCCAGATCTTGGTCGGCGCGACAGCCTGGGCGGGCAGATAGAGCCCGGCGCGCAGCTCCGCCCTCCACTGCCAGAGGCCGAAGCCAAGCCAGCCCGCGGCTATGGCGATTCCCCCGACGCCCGAGACCAGCCAGCGCGCCGGCTCCGGGGGTGTGCCGCCGCAGCGCCACACGCCGAGCGCGGCGCCCAGCGCGAGCAGCGGGTCACCGAACAGGAAGGCGAGATATTCCCGGCTGGGCCGGGGCCAGCGGCCTTCGAGCCAGCGCCCGAGAAGTATCGGGACACCCGGGCTGACCGCGAGACAGACGACGAAGGTGACCAGCGGGCCGTGGGAGTTCGCGCTGCCGAGCGCGGGCAGCCAGCCGGCGCTCACCAGACGGCCCGCGGCTGACTGAACAGGCGCTCCACATCCGGGTCGTTGAAGAAGTCGGCGTTGAGCCGGGCGAAGCGGGACACCTCCAGCAGGTTGGCGCCGCGCCGGTCGATGTCGTCGTCGGCCGGCGGGCGACGGCCCAGCAGATCGGACTCGATCCGCTCCACCACCGGCCTGCGGTCGGCGGTGAACTGGGAGACCACCCGTTTGGAGACGTGCGCGGCCTGGGCGACCTGGGGCTCCCGGAAGTTGTTCAGCAGCGCGCGCCAGATCAGCAGGTCACTCGGCCGGCAGACCAGCGCGTCGAGCATGGGAATGGCCTTCTTGTACCGGCGTGCCGCGGTGTCGTCCGGGCGGTAACCGGCGCGCAGAGCCGCCACCGCGCTGCGGATCGGGTCGTGCCCGGCGCTCTTCGACACCAACGTCCAGGTCTCGGGGAAGAACTTGAAGACCGCCAGCAGGAACAGCACCCTGTTCTCCTCGGCGTCTGCGGTCTGCACGATGCAGGGAATGCTGTAGGCACTGAGCTGGTCGACCGCGGCGATGCCGCTCGCCGGGGCGCCGCGGCCATAGTGCAGGTCCACCAGCGCGAGCTGGAAGTCGTTGTCGGCCGCGAGCAGGGCGGCGAGTTCGCGGGGGTTGCGCACCCCGGTCACCTCGACGTCCGACTCGTCCTCGAGTGCGCGCGCGACCGCCACCTCGACGCCGAGCAGGTCGTCGACTACCAGCACCCGAATTGTCATCGCGTCTCCAGAGTTCTGCCGGGCGGCGTTTCGGTCCGGACTCGCCGGGGAGACGACCACCGGGCCCGGACCACCGTCCCCGTCTTACGCTCGGTGGTGAAGGTGATCCCGCCGCCGTAGCGGCGAAGCTCCCAGTCGAGCAGCCGCAGGCTGCCACGCGGGTCGTCGAGAGCGTCCGGCGGCATGCCCGGACCGTCGTCGGCGACGTCCAGCTCGACATCGGATGACGGTCCCTCGCCGACGACGGCAAGGGTGACCTCGACGCGTCCGGCGCCCGCCTTCAGCGCGTTGACGACGAGGTCGGCCAGCACCCGCCGGGCCAGCTGATAGTCGGTCCCGCCGAGCACGAGGTCCGCGCCGGCGGCGAGGACACAGCGCGAGCGGGCCCCGTCCGCGAGGATGCGGGTGACGGCGTGCCAGAGGTCGGCCACGTCGGCGGCGCGGGAGGCCGCACCCTCGGCGAGCATGGCCAGCCGGGTCTCCTCGACCACCACCAGCAGGTCGCGGACGAGCGCGCGCACCTCGCTCGGGTTCGGCGCCTCCGCCTCGACGGCCGTCGCCACCAGCCGGACCGCGTTCTTGGTGAGGCTGTGCAGATCCTGGGCGGCGCCCTTGCGCACCACGTCCTCGGCGTCGCGCACGGTCTCCACGGCGGCCGTCAGGATCTGCTCGAAGCAGGTCCAGACGACCTGAAGCAGCAGCATCACGCAGATGGCCGACACCCGCAGCACCCACGGGATCGCCGCGACCGCGGGCGTCCAGGGAATGCCGACGATGAGGGCCACCAGGATCGACAGGAGGAGCGCCTGGAGGTGGCGAAAGACGACCAGCACCTTCGGCGGCGGTCCGACGCTGCGTTCCGTGCCCATCACGACCGGCATCGTGGGTGCGTACCAGCCGGCGTCGATCGTGGTGTTCAGCCCGACGAGCCACGCGAAGCCGACCGAGGCGATGACGGCGACCGATCGGATCGGAGTGGAAAGCCCAGCCACCGGCCACGGCCCGGCGAACAGGAGACCGGCGCTGACCGAGCCGAACGCCTCGAGCAGGCCCGGTACGTCAAAGGTCGCGCGCCCCCGGGTCGCCGCCAGGTGGCCGGCGACCGACGCCAGCCCCGGCAGCCGCTCGAACGCCTCGACCAGCGCCGGGCGGGCGTGCGCGTAAGACAGCAGGCAGCCAGCCGTCGCAAGGCTGAGCTGCGGCCCGGCGCGAGCGATCCCGCCGGCGGGCAGACTCGCGGCGACGCCCCACATCACCGCGACGAAGCCAAGGCGGATCAGCGACGTCGTCCGATGCTGCGCGTCGAGGGCCCGTACGGCGGTGGTCCACACGACATCGGGCCGCGACCGGTCCTCCCGGTCCCGGCCGGCGCCGAACTGGCCCCCCGCGATCAATCGCACGCTGCTCCCTCCCACCTCTGCCAGGAACGACGATGGCGTTCCACACGGCCGGAGGACAGCAAAACTTCGCGTCATGCTGAACCGGCCCGCCACTGCAGGCCAGCCAGCCGTTGTCCTCGACTCTTTTCGGGCCGCCCGCCTCGGCGGTCTCCCTGTTCGCCGGCAGGCGCTGGTCGGTGGGTCCCACCGGCCTCCGGCACTGTCTCCCGGCGAGGAGATCGCGGCCTTTCTGGCGACGCGGCGCACGGCGACGCTGGTGACGCTCGGGCCGTGCCAGTCGCTCATCGGGCCTCGAGAAGTCGGTCCAGCAGGTGCGCGGCGGTGATCACACCGAGGGTGCGGGAGCCGCTCTCGGCTCGCTCCACGACCGCGACGAGAGGCCTTCGTTCTCGGGCCATCAACGCGGCGACCTCAAGCGCGGTGTCGTCCCGGGTGGGGTGGTCGGCCGGTCCGGCTGGCCGGCGCGGCGCCGGCAGGCGGTGATAGTGCCGCGCTGGCCGGAACCCATTGAGCGGCAGCGGTGATCGCGCCGCCAATGATGCAGGCTACTACAGTTGTAGTCCTGAAGATTATAGATGTAGTGTTCTTTCGTGGCCGGCCGACGGGATGACCTTCTCGACGCGGCGATCGAACTGCTCGGGGAGCAGGGAGTTCGCGCGTTGACGCACCGGGCTGTGGACGCTGCGGCGGGGCTTGCCGCGGGGTCGACGTCCAACTACTTCCGGACCAGGGAGGCGCTGTTCGACGCGATCGTGGAGCGGTTCGCGGCGCGCGAGCGGGCGAACTGGGAGGAGCTGGCCACGCACCTGGAACCTCGAACGACTACAGACCTGGCCAGGGCCCTGACCGTCTTTGCCCGCGACAGCGCGGGCCGCAACCGGGCACTGACCTTGTCCCGGTACGCGATCCTCGTCGAGGCCTCCCGCCGCCCCGAGCTACGGGCGCAGCTCGGGGCCACCGGCTCCCGGGTAAACACCTGGTTCGCTACCTGGCTGCGCCTGGTGGGCTCGACGGACCCCGACCATCATGTCCACATCATCGGCAACTACCTGACCGGACTCGTCCTGCACCAGTTGGCGATCCCCGATCCGGACTTCGACCCGACGGCGCATCTCGACGCCCTGCTGGCGTCGCTGATCCAGAGCCAACGCGAGCGGGGTTCGCGGGACAGCGGCTCCTGAGGCGGTTGGGCACCAGGCGCCCCGACGCGTTGGACCGATCACGGCGGCGAGCATGAGCTGCGCGCCTTGTCTCGCCGTGCCGCCCGGACGGCCGCGGCACGGACACTCCGCAGGGCCACCGTCGGCACCACCGTCGAACGCACCGGTCCCAGCCGCTTCGACGCGGTCGACGCCCTGCGTGACATCGCCGACCGAGTTCGGACCGCGTCAGCACGTCGTGAATCCGGGCGACGAAGTTCTCCCCGGCCATGAAGTCCCACGCCCGCAACACCGTCGACCAGCCGGCATCTTCGAGCTGCCAGGCGATTCACTCCGCCCAGCCCCGGTCCGCCCCCGCATAGGAGACGAAGAACCGGATCCGGCCCGTGCCGCCGACCCGGCTCCGCTCGTGGATCCACCGTGATCCCCCATCCACGAGCGGGCGGTCCTGTTGGACTTTGGCGAACGGGGCCTGGCAGATCTACGTCGGGTCGTTCTTGGTGCTCGGCGGCGCGATCGGCGTGGCGGAGAACCTGCCCGGAGTGTCCGCGGCTGGCTTCGTGGTCGCCCTCTCCGCGCTTCTTGTAGGCATCGCTCTCCTCGTGGACGGTCTCCCGCGCTCCTGGAAACGACGGCGGTTGGAGGCGGTCGCCGCTGGCCTCGTCGCGGGGAAAACTGTTACCTCGCCCAACCGGGCCGTGCTGGCGAAGATCCTCTGCCGGCTCGCCATCGGCCTCCCTTCGGCGCCGCGTCGCTTCTCCTCACCACTGGACGGGCTGCGTCAGCGGAACGAGAGCACCGATCCGAACGGTGGGCCCGTCGGTTCGCATTCAGCTCTGCTCGACGACCATCAGCGTGTGGCCGGTGGGGTCACGGAACCAGAACATCGGCGGAACTGGGCCACCCAGCCGCGCCACGTCGGCGTCCACGTCCACGCCGAGAGCCTTCATCGCCGCGTGGGTGGAGTCGATGTCGTCGGTGGTCAGGGTGATCCCGGTCTGCATGGGCGTGATGTCGCCGTCCGGCGGGGACGCGAGCGCGATGCCGGTCGTACCCCCAGGCGGATACACCTCCACCCAGCGGTAGCCGCCGCCGAACGGCGTGTCGGTCCGCTTCTCGAAGCCCAGCGACTCGTAGAAAGCGATCGCGGTGTCCTGCTCGATCGTCGGAACACAGACCAGGCTGATCGCGCCGATCCCGGTAGCCGTGAGCGCCATGCCGCCCCTCCTGAGGTTGTGATGACATCACATACGACCCGGCGCCCCGCCGAAACTCACCGCTCCACGGCCGACGAATCTCGCCCAGCGAGCCCGGCGGCCCGGGCCGATGTCAGCTCGGCGACGCGGGTTCGGATCGCATGGCACCTCCGATCTGAATGGGTGTATAGCTGGTCGAGATGGGCCATGCGCCTCGGCGCCGGCAGGAGGTGGGCGCGGTGGGCGACCCGGCAGTGATCGGTCGCGCAGGGCATGTCACCGTCGCCACTCGTGGCCTCGACGGCGCCGGCGAGGTGCAGGTGAGCGTCCGCGGGGGCGTCGAGACCTACCTCGCCTGGTCCGACGATCCACTACCCAAGGGCGCGCCTGTCCTCGTCATCGGTACCCGAGGGCCCAGAACCGTCGACGTGGTGCCCTGGACGGACACCCCGGCGCTCAACGCGGATCGCTGACAAAGGGAGCACCTCATGTTCGGCTATCGAGTCCCGGCGCCCGACGAGGCGATGCTGATCTCCGGTGGCAAGCACCGCGGCGAGGCTCCGTTCCGGGTCGTCACCGGACACGGCGGTTTCGTGATGCCGTTCTTCCGCAAGGTGCGATTTCTTTCGTTGTCGATGTACGAGGCCGAGGTCGCCGAGACCTGTGTGACCCACCAGGGCATCGCGCTGAACGTCCGTGCCGTCATCGCCTTCAAGGTCGCGCCCGATCCCGAGTCCATCGTCGCGGCCGGCCAGCGTTTCCTCTCCGACCAGGACCAGATGTCGGTACTGGCTGGGCGGATCTTCGCCGGCCACCTGCGCTCGATCATCGGCTCGATGACGGTCGAGCAGATCATCCAGGAGCGGCAGAAACTCGCCACCGAGGTGCTGGACGGCTCCAAGGAGGAGATGGCCCGGATCGGGCTGACCGTCGACGCCCTGCAGATCCAGTCCATCGACGACGGCAGGCTCGGCTATATCGCGGCGATCGCGGCCCCGCACAACGCGGCGATTCAGCGGCAGGCCCAGATCGCGCAGGCGCAGGCCAACCAGGCCGCGGCCGAAGCCGAGCAGGAGTCACAGCGCAAGCAGGCCGAGTACGCGCGGCAGACCGCGGTCGTGCAGGCCCAGTACCGAGCCGAGATCGACAAGGCGCAGGCCGAGGCGGCCCAGGCTGGGCCGCTGGCCACCGCCCGGGTGCAGCGTGACGTCATCGCCGCCCAGACCGAGCTCGCCCAGCGCGCCGCGGACCTGCGCCAGCAGCAGCTCGTCGCGGAGGTCGTCCGCCCGGCCGAGGCGGAGGCCGAGCGGGTCCGCATCCTGGCCCTCGCCGAGGCCGAGAAGATGAAGATCCAGGCCGAGGCCGCGGCGTCCTACAACCGGGTCGCGCTCGACCGGATGCTGATCGACCAGCTGCCCGAAATCGTCAAGCAGGCGGCATCCGGCCTGGCCGGAGCGAACGTCACCGTCCTCAACGGCGCCGAGGGCATCAGCGACATCGCGAGCGGGCTCGTCGGCCAGGGCATGGCCATCTTCGAAGCGCTGCGGGCCGGCGTCCGGCAGCCGGACTACGACGGCGACGACGACCGCTCATCCAAGTCAGAGCTGAGCTGAAGCGATCACCCGGCAGCATGAACGCCTTCTGTAGCTGGTCGCTCCAGGGAGTGGCAGCCTAGGCGCATCGCTGGTGAGGACCGGGGACCCCGGCTGGCGTCCCCGGTCCTCACCAGGACTCGAGATCACCGTCGCCGATGCCTGGGCGCTCCTCGACGGCTGGCCACGGACCGGTGTCCGGACGAGCGGGCTCGCCGGTCACTTCGAGGTCACCTGGTCGGCCGTCAGCCAGCACATCGGGGTGCTCAAGGCCGCCGGCTTCCTGACCGAGCGGCGGGTGGGGACCAGCCGCCTCTACCGCGCGGACGAGGAAGGCCTCGGCCCTCTGCGGGCCGTCGTCGAGGCCGAGTGGGAACAGCGCCTGAACCAGATCAAGGCCCTCGCCGAGGCGGAGCACGCGCGCTCGGAGCACCGGGAGGACCCGTGACCACTGACGTCGTCGAGGTCGAGGTGCTGATCCAGGCGCCCGCGGACACCGTCTTCGGCTGCTTCACCGACCGTGAGGTCCCGGCGTCGGCCGCCGCCGGACGGTTCGGCCCAGAGGCGGCCGGTGGTCAGGGTGCTCATCACCGTCCGGCGCAGCGTCTCGGAGCCGGCGGCGGTGAACAGTTCGCCGGGCGGGGTAGCCTCGGCGGCGGCGAGCGGTCCGGCGGTGCGGGCGCGTTTGGTCTCGACCCAGGCGGCCAGCGCGGGCAGGACCGGCAGCCGTTCGCGGGTGCATTGGTCCATGCGGGCCTTGCGCTGGGACCGGTCCTTCTTGTGCGAGACGTCGCTGGCGCTGACCGGGCAGCGCACCGCCCACGGGAGCCGGCCGGCCTCGCGCTCCCGTCGACTGGCGGTCTCCGGTGCGTGGGTTCGCTGTGGGTGGGAGGGCCGGGGGCTGTGTCCGTTACGGAGGTTTCAAGCGGGGAGCCGGCGTCGCGGTGGGATTTCTTCGTCTCCTACACGGCCGTCGACCGGGGCTGGGCTGGCCGGATCGCTTCACCCGGGGAGCTTGTCGGTAAACGGTCGCCTGTCGACACTGGGCGACGGCGACCCGTAGACCCCTCACAGGGTGTCGACAACCCGCGTCGAAATTCAATGTCGACAAACGTCGCGACCGGCTATTACCGACGCCGTGTTGATCGGCTACGCGCGGGTCTCGACCGCGGACCAGAACGTCGACCATCAAGTCGACGCGCTGCTGCGCGTCGGCGTCGCCGAACGCGATATCCACCTCGACATCGCCAGCGGCGCGAGGGTCTCGCGGCCGAAGTTGGACCTTGTGATGCAACCGCCGCGCGCCGGGCGTATGTCGCCCGGTTCGGGCGACCGGTTGGCGGTATGCGCTGGTCAACGGCGCTGGCGCAGGGCGGTCAGGCGGTCGCGTAGCGCGGGCTCATCGGCCGGCGGCGTAATGATCTCCACGAGTTTCGTGCGGCTTGTGGCGCCGTGTACGAGGGACACATCGGCACGGCGCAGGCCGAGCGCGTCGGCGAGTGCGCGCAGCGCCGCCTCGGTCGCCTTCCCATCGACCGCCCGCGCTGAGACACGCACCACCAGGCTCGGCTCGCCGTCCGGGCCGCCCAGCTCACCGCCGACGGCGGTCTTGCCGGCCCCTGGTCGCACTCTGATCGTCACCCGCACGCGCCCCATTGTCGACGGTGTGGCCTCCGGCCGGGCGCGCCGCCGCCTCATAGGGCATTACCTCAGTGAACTTCACGGTGCCAGCAGCGCCGGGGCCCTTGGCTGGGCCTGAACCCCGGCTGCGCCGCGTCGAGCAGGAGCGCGAGTGTGAGGATGAGGGCGACCGCGAGCGCGGCGCCGGCGAGCACGTCGGTTGCGTAGTGGTAGTGCAGGGCGATCAGGCCGAGGGGTAGGGCGCTGGCGAGGATGGCCGCGAACGTTGCCAGTAGTAGCCGTAGCGTCCGCGGTAGTCCGGCGAAGGTGCCGCCGGGTAGCAGGAAGAGGGTGATGGTGACGGCGACGGCGACGGCCCCGGTGGTGTGGCCGCTGGGGAATGCCAACCCACCGCCCTTGTGTCGGCCGATCAGCGGCTTGAGTACGTACTCGGTCAGTGCCCCGGCCAGTGTCGGGCCGGCTGCGGCGAGGGTCGCGGCCCGCATCCGGCGTAGCGTCAGACAGCCAAGGGCGAGCAGCGTGCACAACACGGTGACGCCGGTCGGGCTGCCGAGTTCGACCAGACGGTTCAACACGGGCCGCGACGGCAGCAGGCGGTAGGCGACGGGGCTGTCGATGCGCTGGTCGACCTTCAGTGGGCCGTGGCTGCCCGCGACCCGGCTGGCGAGGACGCCGACGGTCGTCAGGCTCGGCAGGATGACCAGCCAACAGAACGGGCGTACGACCGGCGGGACGAGCCCGCCAGGGTCCTCGGCACGGTTGGCGCCCTTGACGGGCGCCCGATCGTGCAGTGCGAAGGCGCAGAGCAGCAGCAGGTCGACGCCGAGCACGGTGGCGCCGACATCGGGAAACTCGGGGGTGTTCAACACGGGCTCACAGGCCAGGGCGCCGAGGCTCCCTGCCTTCGCGGAGAGGCTGATGTCCGCGAAGGCGGACGGGATCTGCGGGGCGGAATACGGCGAGATTTCCCAGGAAAGAGTGAACCGTACCTAGCTCAGCTCAGGGTGTGGAGACCGACGTCGGTACAGTAGCCAGTCCCCGCGACGGCCTGCCAGCAGAAGACCTCGGCCGTCGTGTACCCCGGACCTGGGGTGAAGGTCATCGTTACCTCGGACCAGGTGGTGGAGTTGATCGCCCGCGAGACGCCCTTGGCCTCCTCGTCGTAGGCCTTCACCCCGACGTAGGTGCTGTAGTTGCCGGTGTTTGAGCTGATCCAGCCGGTGAGCTCGTACCGTGTCCCAGGCTTGAGCCCTGTGACGATCTGGGAGATTCCGGCCGTCGGCTGACCGGTCATCTGTGCGGCCTTCCCGCCGTTTCGTCCCGAGCTGACGACGGCCGTGTTCCACACCTGGTGGTTCCACGCGTTGAGGGTCGCGTCGGTGAAGGCGCCGTCGGAGACAAGGTTGGGTCCAACGGGTCCCGGATTACCTGCCGGGGTGCTCGCCGAGGTAGCCGCAACCGGTGCGGCCGCCGGTCTGGTCGCCGCCGCCGGGACCGTTGCCAGCGCCGTCGTCGCGGTGCTCGCCGAGGTAGCCGCTGCCGGGGTGAGCGTCGGTGTGGTCGCCGCCGCCGGGACCGTTGCCAGGGCCGTCGTCGGGCCGCGTCGTGGTTGGGTGCTGGCGGCAGGCGCTGAACCGTGGCGGGACACGAGCGGGGCGGTGATGGCGAGCGCGACGACGGCGAGCGCGACGACGGCCGCCACGCCCGCCTGGCGGCGGGACACACGACCGGTGCGCCGAGGCGCCGGGCCCGCGGCGCGGTAACCCGCCGGCCGCGGTCCCGTGGGCTTGGGTGGGACGGTGAGCTGGCGCGGGTCGGCCGGTGTTGTCATCGGCGTGACCGATGCCGAGTCCAGCGGCGTGACACCGGGTCGTCGCCCGGCCGGGGCCGCGAGCGGCATCGGCGGCGCCATCCCGGCGGCTGTTGGCGGCATGGCACCCGCCGGCATGGCGCCCGCCGACGGAGCGGGTATCTCATCCGCCGCGTCGCGCCCGCCCAGGAACGCGGCGCCGGGCGTGGCCGTCAGCATGCGGGCGAGCAGCTGCTCGGTGCTCGGGCGGCGGGCCGGGTCGGGGTCCATCGCGGCGGCGACGAGTCCGCGCATCGGACCGGGGACGCCGGTGAGGTCCGGTCGTTCGTGGACAACCCGGTAAAGGAGGACCTCGGGGCGGCCGGTGCCGAAGGGAGAACGGCCAGTGGCTGCGAACGTGACCACGCCGCCCCAGGCGAACACGTCGGCCGCTGGGCCGACCCGGTCACCGCGTGCCTGCTCGGGCGCCATGAAGGCCGGCGTGCCGGAGGCGTCGCGGGTGAGGTGGGTGGTGGAGTCCAACGCCTGCGCGATGCCGAAGTCGATGACCAGCGGACCGTCGGGCGACAGCAGCACGTTGACTGGCTTGAGGTCGCGATGCACCGCCCCGGCACGGTGAATCGCGCCCAGCGCGGTCGCGACCGCGACCGCGAGCCGCTCAAGGCGGGCCGGCTCGAGCGGGCCCCGGCGGTGGATCTCCTCGTGCAGCGTCGGGCCGTCGACGAACTCCGTGACCAGGTACGGGTGGCCGTCGTCGTCGCCGAAGTCGAGGACCTCGGCGGTGCAGAACCGAGCCACCCGCTGCGCGAGTCGCGCCTCGCGCTCGAACAGCCGCCGGAAGCTGGGGTCGGTGGCGTGCTCGGCGCGGACTCGTTTGACGGCGACCAGTTGGCCGGTGGGAGAGCTGGCCAGGTAGACGCTGCCCATCCCGCCCCGGCCCAGCAGCCCCTCGACACGGTAGGGACCCACCCAGGTCGGGTCGCCGGGGCTCAGCGCCCTCGCTCCTCCCGGGCGAACCGGATGGGGCGTCGCGCTGACGCTGGGCGCGGACGAGAAGGGGGTTTCGTCGGGCGTCACCACGTCCGGGCCATCCGGATGTGCTGTTCCCACCGGCGCTCCTCTGTCCGTGTGGCCTCCCTACGCCCGTTGCCCCTGGGGGACCGGACGATTTCGACCTTTCGACCTTACCGACGCGCCCTGGTCGAAGGCGGCCCGGGCCACCGTCGCGTGGATCGCCTACAACTGGGGCTCGCCGTCTCCGGACTGTTGTGGATCAATCCGATCCGGTAGATGACGTCAGGCCGGGCAGGGGTGATGCGCTTGATCAGGCTGTCGGGACGGTCTCGTCCTGCTGTTCCGGCTCGCCGAGGCTGAATGTGGTGTCGCTCCGGCCGAGGCGGAGGTGCTCTACGTGGTACAGGGCCTGGTCGAGGAGCTCGGCGACGTGGTTGTCGTAGAGGGAGTACACGATCGAGCGGCCCTTACGGGTGGCGACGACCAGGCCGAGATTGCGTAGCAGGCGCAGCTGGTGAGAGCAGGCGGACTGCTCCAGGCCGGCCTCCGAGGCCAGCTCGGTCGCCGGCAGCGGGCCCTCTCGCAGGCGGGCCAGGATCAGGAGCCGCGACGGCGCCGCCAGCGCCTGCAGCGTCGTGGCCACCTGCGCGGCGCCGTCCGCGGTGAGACGAGCGCGCGGAACAGGGTCACCGGGGGGCGCGGCTCCATGACCCATGGCTCCATCCTACGCCGTCACGATGAACGTATGAACCAATGTTCAAATGTTCAGGTAGGGTGATGGGGTTGGACGCTGGTCGCACTCGGCTGCGAAGGACCCCGCCGCGATGTCTTCCACCCTCACATGTCCTGCTTCAGCCCCCGGCGCCGTTGACGGCGCGGTGGTGCCGCGGCGCCGCGGAAGGATCGTGGCGCTGCCCGAGGCTCGCTGGGCGGGCGCGGCGCTGGTGCTGTTCCTGGTTGGGTTGCCGCCGTATCTGCTAGGTGCTCCGGCGTGGGCGTGGGCGCCGCCGTTCGCCGTCACCTACGCCGCCGGTGGCTGGGAACCGGGCATAGCGGGCCTCAGGGCGCTCACCCACAAGATTCTGGACGTGGACCTGCTCATGATCGTCGCGGCGCTCGGCGCCGCGGCGATCGGACAGGTGCTGGACGGAGCACTGCTGATCGTCATCTTCGCCACGTCCGGCGCGCTGGAGGCGATCGCGACCGCACGCACCGCGGACTCGGTGCGCGGGCTGCTGGACCTGGCCCCGGCCACCGCTACCCGCGTGGCCGATGACGGGATCGAGGAAGCGGTGCCTGCCGGGTGGCTGCGGGTGGGCGACACCATCCTGGTACGCCCCGGGGAACGCGTCGGCGCCGACGGCCGCGTGCTGGACGGGGCGAGCGAGGTCGACCAGGCCACCATCACCGGTGAACCGCTGCCGGTGACGAAGGAGCCAGGGGACGAGGTGTTCGCCGGCACTCTGAACGGCGCTGGGGCGCTGCGAGTGAAGGTCGAACGGGACCCGTCCGACTCGGTGATCGCCCGGATCGTGGCGATGGTGCAGGCGGCATCCGAGACGAAAGCCCCGACCCAGCTCTTCGTCGAGAAGGTCGAACAGCGCTACAGCCTCGGCCTGGTCGCCGCCACGGTGGCGCTGTTCGCCCTGCCCCTGCTGTTCGGCGCTCCTCTGCGGCCGACCTTGCTGCGGGCGATGACCTTCATGATCGTGGCTTCGCCGTGCGCGGTGGTGCTGGCGACCATGCCGCCCCTGCTGTCCGCGATCGCCAACGCCGGCCGCCACGGCGTTCTGGTCAAGTCCGCCGTCGTCATGGAACGCCTCGCGCAGGTCGACCAGGTCGCCATCGACAAGACCGGGACCCTGACCGAGGGCACCCCACGGGTGACGGACATCTGGCCGCTGGCCGCCGCTGGCCTCGATGAGCGGGAGCTGCTGCGGATCACGGCAGCGGCCGAGCATCCCAGCGAGCACCCCCTCGCCCGTGCCATCGTGGACGCCGCAAGGGTCCGCAACCTTCCCGTGCCGCCGGTATCCGAGTTCCGCTCGGCCCCTGGCACCGGCGTGACCGCCACCATCGAGGACAGAGTGGTCGCGGTGGGCAGCCCCGCCCGGCTGCTGGACGGCCGCGACGACCACCCGGCCGCCGCCGTGGCCGCCCACCTCGAAAGCGACGGCCGCACCGCCGTCCTGGTCGAGATCGACGGCACCCCGGTCGGGCTGATCGGGATCGCCGACCGGCTGCGCGCGGACGCCGCCGTCAGCGTGGCCACGCTGACCGCGCTCACCGGCAACGCGCCCGTGCTGGTCACCGGCGACAACCCGCGCGCGGCAGCCCGCCTCGCCGACGAGGCCGGCATCACCGACGTCCGCGCGGGGCTCCTGCCTCAGGACAAGGTCACCGCCATCACCGGGCTCCAGCAGGCCGGACACAGGGTGCTCGTAGTCGGCGACGGCGTCAACGACGCCCCTGCCCTCGCCGCAGCCCACACCGGCATCGCCATGGGCCGCACCGGCTCCGGCCTCGCCCTGGAAACCGCCGACGCCGTCGTCGTCCGCGACGAACTGGCCACCATCCCAACCGTCCTGGCGCTCGCCCGGCGGGCCCGCCGCCTGGTGGTGCAGAACCTGCTGATCGCCGCCATGTTCATCACCGGACTCGTGATCTGGGACCTGAGTGGCTCCCTGCCGCTGCCGATAGGTGTCGCCGGGCACGAAGGCTCCACCGTCATCGTCGGCCTCAACGGGCTACGCCTGCTCGCGGACGCCGCCTGGCGGCGCGCCCGTACCGGGTCGGCCGATGAGCCACCGAGGAAGGGCCAGATCGCCGTCCCGCGTCACCGGGAGGATGCTGCGACCCGCAGCCGCCGTCGCGGCGGGACAACAACGAAGAGCCCGACCCGACCTGCACACCCGGCGCGCTGAACCCAGCGGTCACTCAGGCCACGATCGGCTCGACGGTCTGCAAGTCCGGGTGGACGGCCACGATCCGCCCGCCGACGTCCTACACCAACAAGATCAAAAGCGAGGCGATCGCCGCTTACGGCGCCTATGCCGGCACCGCGATGGGCAGCTACGAACTCGACCACCTGATCTCCCTGGAGATCGGCGGTTCGCCGACCGCGGTCGCGAACCTGTGGCCCGAAAAAGGGGAACACAACGACAAGGACCCCGTAGAGAACGCGGCCAAGCGCGCGGTCTGCTCCGGCCAGATGACCCTCGCCGACGTCCAGGAGAAGATCGCGACCAACTGGGTCGCGCTCGGCCACGAACTCGGCGTCACCGGTATCCCCGCCTCCTGAATGAAAGGGCCTGCGCGGTTCGGCCAGGGCTCGGCTCTTCGGGGGCGCGCGACGGTGCGTCGTGCGCGTCCGTGGCAGCCGGGGTCGATGGCTGGGAAGCCGCCGGCATGGGCGCGCCGCCGTGCACGCCGGACGGCTTACGGCGTCGCTGTCGTGTGCCTCGGGCTGTTTACTGGGCACGTTCCGCATGCAGCCCGGGTGCGCCGATGCCGCGCTCGTCCAAGCCTTGGCTGGGCTAGCTGCTGTTCGGCTTGTTCGCCTCGTCCGGGCGGTAGACCGTGATCCACTGCGCCACGTCGGCCCTACGCCAGACACGCCCGAGTCCCGGCTCCCCGGCGGGCTGGGGGAAGGTGGGACGCAGCGTGAGCTGGTAGCAGCGCGGTCCGGGATCGCCCGAGGCGACCATCAGGTATCCAATGCCCACGAGGCGCGCGCCCCGGAGGCCCTTACCATCCGCATCGGTCATCGTAGAGACGGTAACTGACGGGTCGGACACTGTCTATGTGACGAGTGTCGGCTAAGATAGCCGATCGCCTCAGCCCAGTCTGCCAGGGCACCCGCCGCCGGATCGACGGGCCTGCGCTGCGCCTGGTCCGACTGCCACCGAGCAGCGTCAGAGCGCGGCAGATCCCAAGCGGCGCCGGGCGCCGAGCACCTTCCCGGGTTCCGATGGCCGTTTGGTGGAGACGCCGCCGCGGCCGCCTTCGTCTCGGCCGTCCCAATCGGGTTCCGCCTGGTTGGCGGGGAGGCCACGGGGAGAGCCCGTGGGTGGTGGCTGACCCGTTCTACCGACATGATCACACGGCATTCCCAGGCATAGATCAAATGATCAAGTTGTTGAATGACGATTCCCTAATCCCTGTCGGTCGCGCCGCGTGCAGGGACCCGGCAGTATCGCGACGGTCAACATCGTGTTGTGGTCCGTCATGGACAGGCCTAAGGTGCCATGGCGGCTCGATGCTGTGGGCCGTGAGAACCGGTGCGGTACCGACTCGCTTTGGCGGCGGACCCGCGCCGCCGGCCGATGCGCGCGTCTGACAACCTTCGGAGGACCGAAGCCGCACGCTCGGGGTACGTCAACGCAGGCGCCGTCCGAGGGAGGGCAGAAGCGTGAGCGAGTCATGGGAGACGGTGAGGTAATGGACCTGACGGGGACAGACCGCCCGGGAATGGATGCCGCCGAGCTGGCGGCGGAGTATGCCGAGCTGCTACCTGAGCGCATTACGCTGATGGTTCTCCAGAACGGTCAGAGCGTGGGTACGGGGAACAATTCTCCGGCCAGCTCGCCGGTTGCCAACAACGTCGTTTCCGGGAACAGCTCGATGGTGCAGACGGTCGGCAACTCTGGTTCATGCGTCGAGTCCGTCGCCAGCGGCGGCACCTTCATCAACCAGCGGTGAACGCCCGGCAGGCGGACGTCGACAGCGACCCGACCGTGCTCGCGCACGCTCGCGCGCTGCTCGACAGCACACCGCACCGCCAAACGCCAACACCCTGCCGACACCCTGACAAGGCCCGTCCTGGCGGAGATCCGCGACCTGGCCCGGCCAGTGGCACCGGGACCCGTTCGCGTCTCGACCACGTAAAAACGATATTCATCGTGTAAACTCTGCCACGAGATCGTCGCCGATCGAGGGGTGCGCCGTGACATACGTGATCGCCGAGCCGTGCATCGACGTCCTGGACCGGGCGTGTATCGAGGAGTGCCCTGTCGACTGCATCTACGAGGGTGGCCGGGCGCTGTACATCCAGCCCGATGAGTGCGTCGACTGTGGGGCGTGCGAACCGGTGTGTCCGGTCGAGGCGATCGCCTACGAGGACGATGTCCCCGAGGCGCGCCAGCCGTTCATCGCCGACAACGTTCGGTTCTTCGCCGAGCCGTTGCCTGGCCGGGCCACCGCACTGGGCTCGCCTGGTGGAGCGGGCAAGGTCGGCGTGGTCGGCGTCGACACCCTCCTGGTCGCCGGTCATCCGTCCCGGGCATGACCGGCGGTCCCGGTCCGGCCGGCCCCGGCGGGCGCAGCGGGCCGAGCGGGGACGGGCAGCGCGTCGGCGCGGCCCGCGACGCGGCGGCTGACCGGAGCCGCCGGCACGGCGCGCTGGCGGTGGCCAGCCGCCTGGACCTGTTGCGCCTGTTGCGCGCGGCCCCGGGTCCGCTCGACGCCCGCGAGCTCGCCCTGGAAAGTGGCCTGGCCGTGTCGACAGTCCGTTTCCACCTGGACCGGCTGGCCGCCGCAGGTCTCGTCGTGTCCGGGCCGCGGGCGCGTTCGACACCTGGTCGCCCGCGGGTCACCTACGCGCCCACCAGTCCCGGCGACGAGCGAGGCGGCTACGAGCACCTTGCCGCGATGCTCGCGGCGAATCTGGCGGACAGCGCCGGCGAGAAGGCCGCGCGGGCGGAGCGGGCCGGCCGTGCCTGGGCCGACGAGTGCTACTCGGCGCGGTCACCCGACGGCCACCTGATCGTTGGAAACGCTCGGGGGCCGGCGGGCCATCAGACCAGGGCGCTCGGCGACGTCATGCGGGAGGTCATGGCGTTGTTCACCGAGGTGGGCTTCGATCCGGAACTCGCCGGCGAACCCGGCGCAAAGCGCGTCCTGCTGCATGCCTGTCCGTTCCTCGGCGTCGCCAAGGCACATCCCGAGGTGGTCTGCACCCTGCACCTCGGGCTCCTTCGCGGAGCGCTGGAGCACCTCGCCGCACCGCCTCTCGACACCCGCCTCGTGCCCTTCGCCGAGCCCGGCCTGTGCGTGGCGCACCTGACCACCCGGGCGACGGCGGCTCGCGGGGCATCGCGTGCGTGACGCCGCACGGGTCCTTCAGGTCGCGGTCCCGTTCGTCTGGCTCGGGCTGGTCGCCGGGATCTCGTTTCTCGAGGCGCCGCTGAAGTTCCGCGCGCCCGAGATCACGATCCCGTTGGGCCTGGGTATCGGCCGGTTGGTGTTCCGCGCGGTCAACCGGCTGGAAATCGCCCTGGGTGCGCTACTTCTGCTTGCCCTGGCCCTTCACGCACCTGCTACGCCCGCGTGGGGGGTGACCGCCGCGATCCTTGCCGTTCTCGCCGTCCAAGTGGCGGCGCTGCGCCCCAGCCTCGACCGGCGGGCCGTGCAGGTGATCGCGGGAAACCCGCCGCCACCGTCCCACCTGCACGTCGCCTACATCGCCCTGGAAGCTGTCAAAGTGATCCTGCTGCCCACGCTCGGCGCCCTGCTCGCTCAGGAGCTGTTGAGATGACCGGCGGCAGCGGGGCACCGGACGCGCCGACGCGCGACATCACAGACGGGAGGACATCGCCACACTGGTCACCGCGTTCTACGGCCGGGCGTTCGCCGACCCGCTGCTCGGTCCGAGCTTCGTCGATGTCGTGCACCTCGACCTCGCCGCACATCTACCGATCATGTGCGACTTCTGGAAGACCGTCTGCCGCCCATCGGCCGTGAGGGTCTGCTCGAAGTCGTCGAACAGGATGACCAGTCGCGCTTTGCGAAGGAGCTCGCCGACCAGCGCGAGGCGCGCGCTGTCATCCCAGCGCGGGTCACCCAACGCCTCCCCAGCCTGAGCGAGCAGCTCCCGCTCACCGTCGGCCAGCCCCGTCGCGCCGTCGCCGGCCTGTTCCGCCGCCATCGCGACGGTGGCGCTCCGGGGCGAGCAGCCGCGGGCGGTCTACGCGTCGAGCCGCCAGTCGCTGCTGCTCCACGACCCGACGCGCCTGTGCGACCGCCGCCGCCACGGTCAACCGCGGGTTGCTGGCCAGCTCTCGGTAGAACTCGCGCCCAGGTCGTCGCGTAGTCGTCGGTGACCGACGTCTGCATCGCCACGACCCGGTCCGCGCCGCCTCGGACCAGCGCCGCGGCAAGGCCGTCGCTGCCACCGGCGGCACCCGCGCAGCTGGAGAGGACCACGACCGGCAGCGGTCGTTTCGCGGCTCGGATCGCGCCGGTCACCAGATCCTGGGCCGCGACCGTGACCAGCCGGCCGTCCTCGTCCTGAAGTTCGACCGAAGCCGACGAGCCGTGCGCGGACAGGTGCAGCACGTGGTAACCAGCCGGTTCGGCGAGCTTGGCCGCGATCGCACCCAGATCAGTCAGCCGTTCCGGCCCCCCGGCCGAACGATCTCGCATGGACACAGCGTGACAGGCCCGACGCCCCAGGCACACCCCAGGGCACCAACAAGATGCACACGGACCAGAGCGGCGCCAGCGCCGGCCGGCTGGCGCCGCGTGGTTCACCAGCCAGGTTCACACTCGCACGACCGGCCAACTCCGTCCGGGCAGCGGCTCTAGCTTCTGGGGCGCTTCTTGATGATGGGGGCGAGGAGCTTGATCAGGGCGTGGGGCTTGCCCGTCTTCAGGTAGCGCTCGCAGGCGCGGGCGTTCGCGAAGCGGCCGAGCGAGCTCCAGTCGACCGTCCAGCCGGCGTGCGCGGCCAGCTGGCGCAGGAACGCGCGTTGGGTCCGACCGTTGCCCTCGCGGAACGGGTGGATGCCGTTCAGGTCGCCGTAGAGCATGGCGAACCCGCCGATGAACTGCTCCCATTCCATTCCGACGAAGAGCTTGCGGGCCGCGACCCGGTCGAAGAGGCGGTCCAGCCGTTCGGTGAGCTCCCCGGCGGGGGTGAACGGCTGGCCGTCCTTGGAGATGTCGCCTTGCCGGAACTGACCGGCCCACTCGTAGACGTCCTGGAACAGGTAGCGATGGAAGCCGCGCAGGTGCTCCGTGTCGTAGTCGCCGGGCAGGAATGCCATGTCGAGCTGGAGCCTGCGGGCACGGACGATCTCGTGCTCGGCCGTGTGGAACTCTTCGCGGTCTCGGATTCCGAGCAGGTTCTGCAGGCAGTCCGTGCCGGGCCAGACGTACGGGTCGTCATCCACTGACGGCCCGGCCGGGCGTCATGACCGACGTGTCAAGCCGGATCTGGCCCGTCGCGTGCGGGCCGTGCGTGACCTCGACCGTGCGCGCTCCATCGTGGCGGAGGTCGCCGGCTGCCCGAGCCCGATGCGGCGCCGTGTCCAGCCCGCCGCGCGTGCCGTCGATCTTCACCCGCCACCTCCAGAGCCATGGGTGTTCCTCGCGACCTTTCTACAGGGATTCGGGTGGAACTTTCCCGGGCCCGCGGACTTGGCCGAGCCAGGCTGACAGGCGGGGCGCCGTCCGCCCACGGACCGTGGTGTCCAGCGATGTGTAGGGGCTGCATGTGGCGGACGGAAAGTCTGGAACTCAGCGTCTGTGGCGGTCGTCGCGTGACGGTCACGTCGCCTATCCGACCTACCGGACGGGAAGATCGATAGGGTATACATGGCCCGGTATCGACGGTGCCGGGCTGCCACGAGGCCATGCCCGGTGCCCGCTGCGTCAGGGGGGTGACGTGAGCGACGTCCCAGCGGGCGTGGAACCACTGGACGACTTCGACCCACACCAGCTTGGCCCGTATACGTTGCTGGGCCGGCTCGGGCACGGCGGCATGGGAACCGTCTATCTCGGTCGCCGGGCCGCCGGCGGAAATGCTGCCGCGGGCCCCAGCACTGGCACGAGCGGTGCCGCGGACGCAGCCACAGTAGGGCCGCTGGTGGCCATCAAGGTGATCCGGCCGGAGCTGGCGACCGTCGCGGAGTTCCGGGAGCGTTTCGCCCGCGAGGCGCGGGCCGCCCAGAGCGTCCACAACGCCTACACGGCCGCGCTCCTGGACGTGAACATCACGGGGTCTCGCCCGTATCTCGTCACCGAGTACGTCGACGGCCCGACGCTCTCCGACCGGATCCGTGCGAACGGCCCGCTGCCGGCGGCCCAGCTGGAGTGGCTCGCCGGCGCGGTCGCCGACGCGCTGCGCGCGATCCACGCCGCCGGCGTCATTCACCGCGACCTGAAGCCCAGCAACATCCTGCTTTCCCCGTTCGGCGCCCGTGTGATCGACTTCGGGATTGCCCGCGCGCTCGACACGACCACGATGGCCACCCAGAGCGCGATCGGCACCCCGGCCTTCATGGCCCCGGAACAGGTCCTCAACCAGGGCGTGACGCCCGCCGTCGACATTCACGCCTGGGGTGCCGTTCTGGTCTTCGCCGCGACCGGCAGTGCCCCGTTCGCCGGCGACACGATTCCCACGGTCATGCGCCGCGTCCTGGAGGAGACCCCCGACCTCAGCAGGATTCCCGGCACCCTGCGGCCGCTCGCCGCCCGCGCGCTGGCCAAGGAACCGGCCGCCCGCCCCACCGCGGCGCAGCTGGGTGACGCCGTCAGACAGATCCACACGCCGCCTTCGACCCCGGCGTCGGGCCTGTCTTCCGAGGACGCGGACGGCCCGGCCACCCGCCCTCAGGGGCCGATGACCGGGCCACCGCCGTTCCGGCGGCCGGTCAGCACAACCTCGGACCCGTCCTCGACGCCGTTGTCGCGCTCGGCGACGAACGCCCCGGCGCCTGCGGACTCCGGCTTCTCGGAGGCGAGCACCCGTCGAGCTGACCCGGGACCCGCCGGCAAGGCGGTCCCGGCGGACGGCCCCGGCCAGGAGCCGGGCATCCAGCCTGGTCCGCGCCGTCGGCGGCGAACCGTCCTGCTCGCGGCCGGGGCGGCGGTAGTCGTCCTCGCCGCGACCGTCACCGCCTTCGCCCTCAACGGCGGGCTAGGCGGCGGACCATCGACGCCATCGGCCACGGCTGCGGTAACCGCGTCGGCGAGCGCTGACTTCCGGGCGCTGGGCGAACCGCTGACCGACGCGAAGGGCGAGGTGTGGGGCGTCGCCGTCACGCCCAATGGGAAAACCCTCGCCGCCGCCAGCCAGAACGGCACGATGGCGCTGTGGGACATCTCCCGTCCCGCGCAGCCGCGTGCGCTTCCGGCGCTGAGCACCGGCGACACGACGGGGATGATGGCGGTGGCCTTCGCGCCGGGCGGGCTCACCCTCGCCAGCGCGAGCAGGAACGGCACGGTGCAGCTCTGGGACGTCTCGGTTCCTTCGGCGGCGCGGCGGCTGGGCGTACCGCTCGTCGATGCGGGCGGTGGACCAGCGTGGTCGGTGGGCTTCTCGCCAGTAGGCAACCTTCTCGCCAGCGGCGACCACAGCGGCACGGTGCGGCTGTGGAACGTGTCCAACCTGAAGGCACCGAGCATGGTGGGCCAGCCGTTCCACTTCGACGGCGGTGAGGTGTGGTTCGTGGCGTTCTCGCCCGATGGATCGATACTCGCCACCGCCGGCCAGGACGGCTCGGTGGGGCTCTGGGACGTCTCCAACCCGCAGTCGCAACCACAGCAGCTTGGCGTCCTGCCCGTCCAGTCGGGAAACGGAGTCAAGGCTGTGGAGTCGCTGGCCTTCACCCCGGACGGGCGCACCCTCATCACCGGCAGCATTGACCATGCCGTCCGGCTGTGGGACATCTCGGTCCCGTCGGTTCCGCGGCTGCTCGCCGCCCTGAGCCAGCCCAACCAGGTGTGGGCGGTCGCGCTCGCCTTTGACGGCCACACCCTGGCCACCGCCGGCGCGGACCGGACGATCCGGCTGTGGGACGTCTCCGTCCCGTCGGCACCGCGCCCGGTCGGGAACACACTGTCCGGCCACACCGACACGATCACCAAGCTGGCGTTCGGCCCTGACGGACGCATGCTCGTCAGTGGAAGCCGGGACAACACGGTCCGCCTCTGGACGTCGAGCTAGTGCAGCGCCTGCCCGCCAGCAGGCGGAAGGCCGGTCCGGGCCCAGCCCGGACCGGCCTTCCGCCTGGTCGCAGCGGGGTTGCGCCGTTTTGCGCGGGTCAGATCGTGACGGGTTCCAGGTTCGGTCGCGCGGTCGTCGCATCGTCCGCCACCGGGGAGGGGGCGACGGCCGGCCGGCCGGGGATGACGAGCCCGGCCAGGGCGCCGGCGACCAGCGCCGCGACGCCGACCCAGAGGGCGGGGGTGATGCCGTTGATGAAGTGCTGCGCGTCGCCGTACCCGCCCTGGTTGGCGAAGACCGAGGACAGGACGGCGATGCCGAGGACGCCGCCGAGCTCGCGGACGGCGTTGTTGGCGCCGGAGGCCAGGCCCTGCTGGTCGGATCGGACGGAGCCGAGGGCGACGGTGGCGATGGGGACGATGAACAGCGACATGCCCAGCCCGGCCAGGGTGAAGGCCGGAACCAGCTGGCCGTAGCTCATCCCGGTGGTCATCGTGGCGGCGATCCAGGCCAGGCCGGCCGCCTGCAGCAACAGGCCGGTGACCAGCAGCGGGCGCCCGCCGGTCCGGTCGGACAGCGGCCCGGCGATCGGGGCGATCAGCAGCGGCATCGCTGTCCAGGGCAGGGTGCGCAGGCCGGCCTCCAGCGGGGAGTAGCCGAAGACGTTCTGCAGCGCCTGGGCGAGCAGGAAGATCGCGCCGAACATGCCGACGGAGAACAGGACCGTGGCGACGTTGACTGCGGCGAACCCGCGGTTGCGGAACAGGCTCATCGGGAGCATCGGCTGGCCGCCGCGAGCTTCGAGGCGAAGCTCCCAGGCGACGAACGCTGCGACGGCGAGGCTGCCGAGGATCAGGCTGGCCAGGACGGGCGCGCTGGTCCAGCCGTGCCCCTCGCCGCGCACCAGGCCGAGGGTGACGCCGAACAGGCCGGTCGCGCCGATCGCGACGCCGGGCAGGTCGAGCTTGGTGGAGGGGCCGCGGGTCTCGGTGAGCCGGCGCAGCGCGATCGGAATGGTGACGATCCCGATCGGGACGTTCAGCCAGAAGATCCACTGCCAGGCCGCGCCGTCGGTGATGGCCCCGCCGATGAGCGGGCCGAGGGCGACCGCGAGACCGGAGACCGCGCCCCACACGCCGAGGGCGGCACCGCGCCGTTGCGGCGGGACCGCCGCGGACAGGATCGTCAGGGTGAGCGGCAGGACCAACGCCGCGCCGGCACCCTGCACGGCCCGGGCCGCGATGAGGACGCCGATGGACGGGGCGAGGGCGGCGGCCGCGCTGCCCGCGGTGAAGACCGTCAGCCCGAGGGTGAAGATCCGCCGACGGCCGAGCCGGTCACCGAGGGCCGCGCCGATCAGCAGCAGGACCGCGAACGGCAGCGTGTAGGCGTTGACCGTCCACTCCAGGCCCTCGAGGCCTGAGCCGAGGTCGGCCCTGATCTGGGGCAGCGCGAAGGTGACCACCAGGTTGTCCAGCGACACCATGAACGCGGCCAGCGAGGTGATGACGAAGGTCCAGACGGTCCGAGCCCGTGGGGTGGTCATCGGTCCGCACTCCTCTCGATAGTGAGTCGTCACTGCATAGCGAGGTCAAAAAAAGGGGGCCGTACTGCCTGGTCGGGCTGTGCCGCCCGGTCGGGGATACGCGTAGGGGGCTACTCGGCCCGTTCCGGGCAGAGGTTCTGGGCCCAGCGCTCGCCGAGGGCAGGCAGGTCCATCGCGGCGGCCACGTTGAGCAGCATGCCGAAGGCGAAGAAGTCGCGGACCTCGTCCACGGGCAGGCCGGAGAGACGTTCGACGCAGTACCACAGGTCGCGGAACCCGCGCCGGGTGACGTCCCGGACCTCCGCGTCCTCGCAGGCCGCGTACGCCTGCATCTGCAGCAGCAGGTAGGTCCGATCAGTCAACAGCTCGTTGTAGGCGTCGCCCATCGCCTTGAAGGCCGCCTCGCCGGACTGGTCGCCGGCGACCTGCTCGAACATGGTGACGGTGCGGGCGAAGATCTCCCGGACGGCGGCGAGGAAGAGGCCCTTCTTGTTGGTGAACAGGCGGAACAGGTAGGGGTGCGAGATCCCGGCGCGGGCCGCGATCGTCTCGGTGGACGTGCCGGCCAGCCCGCCACGCGCGAACTCCTCGACGGCGACCGTGAGGACGGAGGCACGCCGCTCGTCGGCGCTCATCCGGGTCCTGCCGGAGTCGGCTGTCTTGGTGGCCATGGCAAAAAGGTAGTGGCGACTCACTACCTTTGTCAACCGGCGGAGCCTGCCGGAATCCGAGGCGGCCCGGGGGATCCCCCCGGGGCCGGTCGGTCGTCGTGCTGGCGGCCCGCCCCGGCCGCCCTGGCCGCCCTGGCCGAGGACGTCAGGGGTTCTTGCCGCGGCGGCGTTTCTCGTGGCTGACCAGGGCGTCCAGGCCGTCGTCGGCCGGTGATTCGGGTATCGGGGCGCGGTGAAGCGAGGTCGACGCCGAGCGGCCGCGCGTGGCGGCGGCGAGTGTCGTCGGCGGGGCCGGGGGAGCAGCCGTTGGGTGGGCCGGCGCGCGGCCGCCAGGCGGAAAGGCGTCGGCCAGGGTCGCTCTGGCCGAGACGGGACGGCGGCGCTGGCCGGTGCGGTAGGACCCGCGCCGGGTGATCGGTGTGGTGACTGGGTCGGCAGGCCGGAAGGCCTCGCTGCCGACGCTCGGCTCGGGCTCCCGGCGGCTCGTCCTCGACGTGGAGCCGGCGGGGGAGGGGGCGCTACTGGTCCGGGCGCCGCTGGAGCGGCTGCCGGTGGCCCGGTTGGCCGTCGTGGGCTGTTCGGCGGCGGCCCGCCGTCCACCGCGCGGGCGGGAGCCAGCTTCGGCGGCCTGGGCCGCGGCGCTGCCGCGGCGGGCCGGCTGGTTGAACCAGTCGAAGGACGAGTTGCGGCCGCGCAGCGTCGTGTTCTCCGCCTGCACGATCACGAGCAGCGCGGTGGCGAAGGAGGCGCGGGTCCGGGCCTCCTCCAGCTTGCGCTCCAGCTCGGCGACGTAGGCCGGGTCGACCGGCGCGGCTTCGGGCTCCGGGGAGGGGGCACCGTCGGGGTCGACGGTCGCCCCGAACGCCTGGGTGTGCAGGTCGCGCAGCGATGCCAGCTCGATCGCCCGGGCCGGGTCGGGCGCGGCGAAAAGCAGCTCGACGTAGATCTCGACGACCCGCCATTCGATGGCTTTCTCGCCACGGAGCTGGCGGCTCAGATCTCGCGTCCGCGACCTCTGGATCTTGGTCGGTGCCTGATCTGACCAGAGCTGGCGGGAAACCATTTCATAGCTGACCCGATATGGATTGTTGAGTTCGTTCAGCCGGGTCAGGAGAACTTTCTGAGGCCCATCCTTCAGATCTGGGCGCGGCCCTTTGGGGCGCGCTCCCGAGAGGCTCACCCACACACCGTCCGGGCTGAGGCCGGAAGGCTTGCGGAAGGACGGTTTCGCGGCACTGCGCAGGTCCTTTCTCCGGTCACCTCGCGTGCACGCCGCCGGCGCGTCGGGCGAGGCGATGGGCCTACCGGCGGGCTCCCCGACCACCCGCCCCGGTAGCTGCGAATGATACGGCCAAGGTGTCACGGATGTGAGGATGTCGGGCATCCGCCCACCGGTTTCGTTGACTTGGCAACGAACTGGGGTCGAGGCGGCGGGGCCGTTCGGCGCACCAGGAGCGGCTGGTCCGGTCCTGCTCTGCCCACCCCGGACGATGTGGACCGGGTCTCGCAAGCCCATGGCCGCGCGCACGCTGCTCGTCATCTTTCCCCTTTGCCTGCCTGGCATGCCGCGAAGGGCACGCGGAACGCTGCAACGCCAGGAAACTCGGCCGACTGATGCGCGGCAAGGTCGCACGGCGAGCACTCCGGGACAACATCGAGGCAGGCCGCGCGCATGGTCCGGGGCCTGGTGGTCGCAAGATGCCGTCGCAATCCGCTGGTAAATCGAACTGGTCGGTACGATCCCGTCGCCGCGCGTCGATGCTGTTTCCGAATCCGACTTCGGGTGACGCGAGTGCGTCGGCCCGCGATCGAAGCCGCCCACCCGGTCCGGCCTGGCGCGACGGCGGCGCGGTGAGATGCGGAGGAGGCGCGCGACATGCCGCCGCAGGTGGCCTGCCTGGGGGCCGCCGGACGGTGTACCGGTGCCCGCCAGCTCGCGATCGCCCCGTCCTGTCGGCAGGCTGCCCGGTCGCAGCCTGCCTGGCCGTCCCGTCGAAGCAGACGACCGGTGACGGCGTTGTCGCGGCTAGCGCAGCCAGCGGCGGTGGCCTCGGCCGGCGACCTTCGGCCAGCGGGCGGCGAAGGCGTCCCGTATCCGGCGCGCGTGCTCCTGCTCGCCGCCGAGGAGAAGCCCGTAGGTGAACGAGGACTCGCCGGCGCCGTTCGCGGCGGTCGCGAACTCCCGCAGGACGCCCTGGGCGACGACGCAGTCCTGATGCTCGCCCAGGGTGTCCTGGATTCGCTTGGCGCGCCTGGCGAGCTTCGCGGCGTTCATCCCGTGGACCGGCCTGATCGTCTCGGCGGCGTAGCGAAGCCGCTTCGCCGCCTTCCTCGCGGCGTGCAGGGCGGCGTCCTGGCGGTCTCCTTCGGGGGCGCGAAGCGCGAGGCCGGCCCGGCGTCGCAGCTTGCGGTCGGCCCTGCGGACCGGGGCGCGCAGAGCCGCCCCGGCCGGGGGTTGGCCGAGGGGCGAGTACGGCGGCGCGGTCACGAAGGCGACCAGGTCGTCGACGAAGCCCAGGTATTCCCCGCCGCGCATCCACGCCAGGGCTCGCTCCCGGCCCCGCAGGTGCTCCGAGCCCAGGTGGCCCTGCACCTGGGCCGCGACGGGGCCGCGCACATCCCGGTCGTCGAGCGCGTCGATCGCCGTCATGAAGCGCTCGAGCTGGACCTCGCCGTCGCGGGCGGCATTGAGCAGCAGGTTCAGGTCCCGCGGCCGGGCCTGCAGCGCGAGCGACGGGGCCTCGGCGAAAAACTCGTGGAACGTGCGCAGCGTGCTGCGCAGCCAGTTGTAGCGGCTGTAGGCGAAGGCGACGGCCTCCTGGGCGTTGCCCTGCCACACGTCCGCGCTGGTCACCATCGTCAGCGCGGCCGGGTTGGCGAGCACGTGATCCAGCGAGCCCTCAAGGCTGTTGTACGAGTACGTCTGCTCCGCCGGGTCGAGCGTGCTGCCCAGGTCGACGTAGCGCGCGTTCGCGCCGGTCGAGTAGTTGACGCTCGACCCGTCGTCGAGGGTGACCATCCGCGCGGCGTTGTCGGCGGCGGCGGACTGCGCGGCGGGGCTGCCGGCGGTGCCGACGTCCGTCGGCTGGTGCAGCGGGGTGTCCCCGGCGGCCAGCGTGAAGGAGCCGTACCAGTTCGCGTCGTAGTTGTCCGAGACGGTGAAGTCACCCTGGGGCGCGATCAGCTCGCCCTCGTGCGCCTCCTTGTCGGTGCCGGCCGCGTTGCGCTGGTAGCTCAGGACGACCGAGTTGCCGCTGGGGGCGGTGCCCTCGGGGGAGTTGCTCGTGATCTGGGTGAAAAGGAATCACCGAGCGGCCGCGCGCAGGCCCGAGGTGGTGCGAGCCAGGGGGCCTGCGGCGGCAGGCGATGGGGCGATCTCCGGCGCGGTGGGCCGCCACACCGGGGTCCCCGAACGTAGCCAGCTCGACACCGCACGAGACCAGCCGGTGTCCTGGCGTCCGCGACGTGGGCGAACGCTCGTCGCGGCCGCTCCCTCGCGGCCCGCTGGGCCTCGAGTCCCATCCGCACCCAGGGCCAACCATACCCTCACGTGAGGGTATGGTTGGCGCGTTTGAGGTGACGTGTTCCCGGGGGCTCTGCTCGCCCTGGAGGGTGCGACGCCGGCGGGAGACCCTGATCCACCCGCGGTCGAGCGCCAATGTGCACGCCCGGGCGCGGCCCTGGTGCTCGGCAGGCTGACGATCGACAGACGGAGACGCTGCGATGACGGAATCCCGGGTACCTGAGGTCAGCATCGGGATTCCGGTGTACAACGGCGCTGACTTCCTCGGGGCGGCGATCGAGTCGCATCTGGCGCAGACGTTCGGTGACTTCGAGCTGGTGATCTCGGACAATGCCTCCACCGATGGCACGGAGGAGCTCTGTCGCCGCTTCGCCAAGGAGGACTCGCGGGTTCGCTACCTGCGACAGGCGGAGAACATCGGCGCGAACGCCAACTACAACGAGGTCGCCAGGATCTCGCGGGGGCGCTTCTTCCGCTGGGCGGCCGACGACGACGTCCTGTTGCCGGAGTACCTGGAACGGACGTACGACCTGCTGAGCATGCGGCGCCATGCAGAAGGTGCCCGCGGATGCCTCGACCGGCTCGGCCTGGCCGTAGGTAAGCAGCAGCACGCCGTCCAGCACGTAGAGCGCCTCGTCGAACCCGTTGTGGGCGTGTGGCACCGGCCCCGCGAACAACGGCGGAACGAGCATCTCCGCGGCGGCCAGGGAGTCCACTCCTGGCGCCGGCTCGGCGAGCACCGCCATCGGCTGTCCGGCGTAAAGGAAGGTGCGGGCATCCACCGGGCGGACAATCGTGCCATAAGTCATGGCCCCCGACTATCCCAGCCGGCGCGACGCCCGGCTCCCGCGCAAGCCGCCCGGCGCGGCGCACACCGGCCAGGGGCTCGTGGCGATCAAACGGTTTGCCAGGCCGTGACGCGCCCGCGAGGATCCGCCCATGGGGCATCTGGAAGTGGCGCACGTCGAGTACTACCTGCCGGACGGGCGGGTGCTGTTCTCGGACACGTCCTTCCGGGTGGGAGA
Source organism: Pseudofrankia sp. DC12 (assembly GCF_000966285.1). NCBI lineage: Bacteria > Bacillati > Actinomycetota > Actinomycetes > Frankiales > Frankiaceae > Pseudofrankia > Pseudofrankia sp. DC12. The sequence goes on along the minus strand of NZ_KQ031391.1, from coordinate 2,799,636 downwards.
AGGCGCGAAGGCCGCCCTGGTGGGCGCTAACGGCGCCGGCAAGACGACGCTGCTGCGGCTGCTGTCCGGCGAGCTGCGCCCGCACGGCGGGACGGTCGTGGTCAGCGGTGGCCTCGGCGTGATGCCGCAGTTCGTCGGTTCGGTGCGCGACGAGCGGTCGGTCCGCGACCTGCTGGTCTCGGTGGCCGAGCCACGGGTCCGGGAGGTGGCCGTCCAGGTCGACGCGGCCGAGCTGGCCATGATGGAGCGCGACGACGAGGCGGCGCAGCTGCAGTACGCGCAGGCGCTGAGCGACTGGGCCGAGGTCGGCGGCTACGAGGCCGAGACCGTCTGGGACACGTGCACCATGGCCGCGCTCGGCACGCCATACGAACGGGCGCAGTGGCGCGAGGTCCGGACGCTGTCCGGCGGGGAGCAGAAACGCCTGGTCCTGGAGGCGCTGCTGCGCGGCCCGGACGGGGTGCTGCTCCTCGACGAGCCGGACAACTATCTCGACGTGCCGGGCAAGCGCTGGCTCGAGGAGCAGCTGAAAGCGACGCGTAAGACCGTGTTGTTCGTCTCGCACGACCGGGAGCTGTTGTCCCGTGCGGCCGAGAAGATCGTCAGTGTGGAGCCGAGCCCGGCGGGATCCGATGTCTGGGTGCACGGCGAGAGCTTCGAGACCTATCACGAGGCCCGCCAGCAGCGTTTCGAACGTTTCGAGGAGCTCGGCCGGCGCTGGGGCGAGAAGCACGCCCAGCTGAAGCGGCTCGTCGCCGACCTGCAGCAGTACGCCGCGCGCAGCCCCGACATGGCGTCGCGCTACCAGGCCGCGAAGACCCGGCTGCGCAAGTTCGAGGAGATCGGCCCGCCGCCGGAGCCGCCGCGCCGCCAGGACATCCGGATGCGGCTGCGGGGCGGCCGGACCGGGGTCCGCGCGCTCACCTGCGCGGGGCTGGAGCTGAGCGGGCTGATGCGCCCGTTCGACCTGGAGGTCTTCTACGGCGAACGGGTCGCGGTCCTCGGCTCGAACGGTTCCGGGAAGTCGCACCTGCTGCGGCTGCTTGCCGGCCAGCCCGTCGCCCACACCGGTGAGTGGAAGCTGGGAGCGCGCGTCGTGCCGGGCCATTTCGCGCAGACGCACGCCCACCCGGAGCTGGCCGGCCACACCCTCGTCGACATTCTCTGGAAGGACCACGCCAAGAACCGTGGCGGCGCGATGGGCATGCTGCGCCGTTACGAGCTCGAACCGCAGGGTGATCTGCCGTTCGAGAAGCTTTCGGGTGGCCAGCAGGCGCGGTTCCAGATCCTGCTGCTGGAGCTGGCCGGCAGTACCGCGCTGCTGCTCGACGAGCCGACCGACAACCTCGACCTGGAATCGGCCGAGGCATTGCAGGCGGCGCTGGAGTCGTTCGAGGGCACCGTCCTCGCGGTCACCCACGACCGCTGGTTCGCGCGCGCCTTCGACCGGTTCCTGGCCTTCGGCATGGACGGTCAGGTCCGCGAGACCGCGGAGCCGGTCTGGGACGAGGGCCGGGTCGAGCGCAGTCGCTGACCTACGAGGTGGACTCGATCTGGGCCAGGAAACGGTTGGCCACGGCCTGTTTGGCGTAGCCGGCCGGGTCGCGGACACATTCGGGGCACCAATGGCCGGCGGTGAGGATGAGGCGTGCGCTGCCGGTGAACTCGTGGCCGTCGGCGCACCGCCAGCGCAGCGGTGCCGTGACGTCGCCGGCAGGCAGGATCTCGGACAGCAGCTCGCCGCCACGGAAGTCGGCGGCGGCGGCGAAGTCGTCGTCGGTCCAGGCAGCCGGGTCCTTCGACTCGTCGTACCCGTGGTCGAGCAGCCGCGGGGTCTGGTCCGGCGCCGGGATCTGGAAGGTGGACCAGTCGCCGATGGCCTCCCAGTCCGCGCGGGAGCCGAAATAGGCGCGAATGCGCTGGTCGTCGTCGGCGCGGATCCACGCCATGCTGCCGCGGGGCTGGCGGGTGAGCGGGCCGATCACGAGGTTCTTCACGACCGCCGCCGGGATCCTTCCCGCCAGGCGCACCGATCGAGGGCACGCGCGGACGGCCCGGGCCAGCGCGTCGTCCACGGTGTCGCGCCGGAACGGCACGAGGTTCTCCAGGTCGTCCGAGTCGGTGTACCACTGGCCGTGGAAGTTCCGCGTGGCGAACCAGTTGCGCTCGTACCAGCGCCGGATGTCCGGCACGCCGAGCACGGCGGCCAGCCTGACCTGAATCTCCCAGTTGGTCAGCCGCCAGTCGGCGCCGCCGCCGATGTTGTAGACCCGGCCCCAGAACCGCTCGGGCACGCCGTCCTCGCAGATGTTGGCGAGCAGCCGGGCCGAGTCCTCGGCGGTCGCCCATTCCATGACGCCCGTGAACGGCACGTGGGTCACGATCGCGTCCCGGATCTCCAGCATCCCGGAGTGGAAGATCCCGGTCTGGCGCAGCCACACCCAGCGCGGCAGCCCGGATTCGATCAGCGTCCGCTCGGCGACGATCTTACTCTGCCCGTACTCGTCGAACCGCGAGACCCGAAGCGGGTCGCCGACCCGGCCCCAGTGATGCGGTGGATTGCGGTCACCGGTCTGGGCGACCGATCCGATCATGACGACGCCGATCGCCCCGGGGTCCGGCTGGGCCCGGGCCGCCCTGATGATGTTCCGTGCGCCGCCGACGTTGACCCGGTAGGTGAGCTCCGGCTGGTCGTCCGCCTGCGGGGAGACGATCGCGCCGACGTGCAGGACGTAGTCGCTGCCGCGCACGCACTGTTCGACGGTGTCGTAGTCCGTCAGGTCGCCCCAGACGACCCGCAGGTTCGGCAGGTCGCTGAACGCGGCGATGGCCGCGCGCTCGCGCCGGGTCGGCAGCACCAGGGCCACGACGTCGAACCGGTCCGCCCGGTCGGCGAACTCGCGCAGCACCCGGCGGCCCCAGTTCCCGGTCGCGCCGGTCAGGAACACGCGCCGTTTTCGGCTCATCGCAGCCCGCTTTCCCTGCTCGCCCGACGACCTCGGGCCGCGGCTCCGGGCCGCCGCCGGAACTTCTCCAGGTCACCCTCGCGCGGGGCCGCACCGGTGGCCTCGACCACTCTGACGACCGGGAGGTCCTGGCACAAACCGTCCCGCGGACGGTCCAGGATCAGGTGAGGATCCCGTCGTGACGCTGGCCTTGAAACTGCTGCTCGCCCCGCTCCTGGCCGTCGCCTCGTCACTCGCGGGACGACGGTGGGGACCTGGCCTGGCCGGCACGTTGGTCGCGCTGCCCGTCGTCGCCGGCCCGATCCTGCTTATCACCGACCTTCAGCACGGCCGGCGGTTCGCCGCGCCTGCCGCGAACGCCGCGCTGCTCGGCCTGGTGACGCTCGCCCTGTTCGCGGTGGTGTTCGCCCGCGCCGCACGCAAGCTGGGCTGGAAGGGCAGCCTCGCGGTCGGCTGGGGCGCGTGCCTGACCGCCGACCTTCTCCTGGCGTTGCTCGTGGTGCCGCCGCCGATCGGCCTTCTTCTCGCGCTGGCTGCGGCTGGTGGCGCCGTCGCGGTGATGCCGGCCGTTACGCCGACCGGCGGCGGGCACGGCCGGGCCGCGCAGCCGGCCTGGGATCTGCCTGGTCGCGCGGTCGCCACCGCGGTCCTCGTTCTCATGCTGACGGAGTCCGCGGCAGCGCTGGGCCCTCGGCTGACCGGTGTTCTCGCCCCGTTCCCGATCGCGACCAGTGTCGTCGCCGCGTTCACGCTGGCCCAGCACGGCCACCAGCTCACGGCCGCGCTGTTGCGTGGCGTTCTGCGAGGCCTGGCCGCATTCGCGACTTTCTGCTTTCTCGTCGCGGTTCTCGTCGTCCCGGCCGGGACATTTGTGGCATTCGCCGCGGCGCTCGCCGCGGCTGTGGTCGTCCAGATCGCCGTCGTTCGAGTCGCCGGACGCCGGCCTGGCCGACGGCCTCGCGGTTACTCCGGCAGCCAGTAGATGCCGGTCGGCCGGGCTTTGGCGTCAGTGAGGCTTACCTCGTGGCCCACCCGGCCATCATCGGGCCGCCGGTGCTATTCCAGGCTGGACGCGGTCTCGGTCTCGGCGGCGGGGGCGGGGGCGGCGAGGGTGATGACGACGCCGGTGTCGCCATAGGGGAACCTGCCCTTGCCGAGGTGGCCAAGGGTGTTGAGGAACTTCGTGAGGTGGACAGCGACGCCGTATTTCGCCCGCACCCTGGTCCGGATCGCGTCGAAGTCCGCACCGGACTGGGCCAGCTCGGCGGTTCCGTCGACCGCGGCAGTATCGGCCTTGATGCGGCCGCGGGCGTCCGAGGGCGCGACCGTCACCCTGGGGTTGTTGCGCAGCCGCTTGTACTTGCCGGAGGCGGACGACGTCCAGAAACCGACCCGGCCGTCGTCGAGCGGCACGATCCAGGTCGGCGTGGAGACACCGGCGCCGTTTTTGCGGAAAGTCGTGACCGCCACGTACTTCTCATCGCTGATTGCCATGGCGCCGAAGTCTAGGACCCCGTCCCACCAGCCGGCCGGCAGCCGCGCGAAAGCCATCGGGTACCCGTGAAACCACCCTGAGGGCACCGTGAAACCGGCGGCAGCCAGAGTTGTTCCCATGGGCCGGCCACACCGGAGCGGTCCGGAAGGAGCACCTTCATGACAGCCGCCGTCCACGCACGTGGTCTGGTCAAGACGTTCGGCGACGTGCGCGCCGTCGACAGCGTCGACCTTGACATCGGTGAAGGCGAGATCTTCGGCGTCCTCGGCCCCAACGGCGCCGGCAAGACGACGATGCTGAAGATGCTGGCGACGCTGCTGACGATCGACGGCGGCGACGCGTCGATCTTCGGTGTCGACGTTCGCCGCGAGCCGCACCGGGTGCGCCAGCTCATCGGCGTCACCGGCCAGTACGCCTCCGTCGACGAGAACCTCACCGCCACCGAGAACCTCTGGATGTTCGGCCGCCTCCAGGGCCTGAGCTCGCGCCAGTCACGCGCGACGGCCGCCGAGCTGCTGGAGCAGTTCGACCTCACGGACGCGGCGAAGAAGCAGATCTCGCAGTTCTCCGGCGGCATGCGCCGCCGGCTGGACCTGGCCGCGAGCCTGATCACCCGCCCCCCGCTGATCTTCCTCGACGAGCCGACCACCGGCCTCGACCCCCGCACCCGCGGGCAGATGTGGGACACCATCCGCGGCCTCGTCGCCAGCGGGTGCACGGTTCTGCTCACCACGCAGTACCTCGACGAGGCCGACCAGCTCGCCGGCCGGATCGCCGTGATCGACCGGGGCCGCAAGGTCGCCGAGGGCACCCCCGACGAGCTGAAGACCTCGGTGGGCAACCTGACGCTGCGGCTGCGGCTGGCCTCGGGCGCGGACACCTCGCTGGCCACGGATGTCGTCCGCCGCCAGCTCGGCGAGGAGCCGGTCGTCACCCCCGAGGCCGGGCAGCTCAACGTCGCGCTCGAGACCTCCGACCGGGTCGCCGACGTGCTGATCGGGCTGCGCCAGGCCGGTGTCAACATCGCCTCGGTCGGCGTGGACAAGCCGACGCTTGACGAGGTCTTCCTCGCCCTCACCGGCCACGACGCCGGCGAGGGCGACCAGCCGGACCCGGCCGTGCCCAGCCAGTCGAAGCAGCAGACCCCACAGGAGGTGGCCCGATGACCACGATCACCGCCGAGCCCCGGGCCACGATCACCGTCGACCCGCGGGCCGCGGTCGCCCGCACCCAGCACCGCCCCAGCCCGGCGGACACCCTCCGCCAGGTCCTCACGATGGCCTGGCGGGCCACCAAGAAGATGCGCCGCAACCCGGAGCAGTTCTTCGACGTGACGCTGCAGCCGATCCTGTTCACGGTGATGTTCGCCTACGTCTTCGGCGGGGCGATCTCCGGGAACGTGAAGAGCTACCTGCCGCTGATGATCCCCGGCATCCTCGCCCAGACCGTGCTGACCTGCTGCATGGCCACCGGCGTGCAGCTGCGCGAGGACATGGACAAGGGTGTCTTCGACCGGTTCAAGTCGCTGCCGATGGCCCGGATCGCGCCGTTGGCCGGGCCGATGGTCGCCGACCTGATCCGGTACGCGATCGCGTCGACGCTTACCTTCACCATGGGCATCGTCATCGGCTACCGCCCCGGCGGAGGCGTGCTCGGGGTGGCCGGCGCGATCCTCCTGGCGATCTTCACCGGCTGGTCGCTGGCCTGGGTCTTCACCTTCTTCGGCACCATCGCCCGCAGCGCGCAGAGCGTCCAGGGCATGTCGATGATGATCCTCTTCCCGCTGACCTTCCTGTCGAACGCGTTCGTGCCCGTCGACACGCTGCCGGGCCCGCTGAAGGCGTTCGTCAAGGTCAACCCGGTCTCGCACCTGGTCTCGGCCGACCGGGACCTGGCCAACCACGCGCACCTGTCCGCCCAGGTGGGGTGGACGCTGGTGGCCTGCCTGGTCGTGATCGCGATCTTCGCGCCGCTTTCGGTGCGCAGCTACAAGCGTCACCTCTGACGCGGACGTTCCTGAGCCTCATGACCGGGTGGATTCGAGGTCGCCTTGACGACCATGAGCCCCACCCGGTCATGTGGTGTTGAGCTGGCTGACGGCGCGAAGGGCCTCCTCGGCCAGGTCGGCAGCGGCTCGCTCGGCATAGGCCGCGCGGAATTCCGCCATCGAGCCCGGCGCCCTGTCCTCGGCGCAGGGCATGATCTTCTCCCAGGACATCGTGGGCATCATCCGGCTGTAGGCGAACCGCTCGGCGAGCACGAGCAGGCGCACCGCCTCGGCGGCGGGCGCCGCGGACCGCAGCAGGCCCCAGGCGCCCAGGGCGAACAGCGCCATGCCGAACACCGGGAAGTCGCGGCGGGCGTCGCTGAGCTTCAGCGCTCGCGAGGTCCTGGCGAGGCACGAGTGGAACAGCTCGGTGCCTTCGGCCTCGTCCTCGGGGGAGGCGTAGTAGGCGAACGCCGTCAGCGTGCTCGCGTCCGCGAACAGCAGCCAGGGCTCGGCACCGGTCGAGATGTGGCCCGGGAAGACGAAGGCGCGCAGCCGCGCGGCCGAGTCCCGGTAGGCGGCGAGCCCGGCGGCGGTGTCTCCGTTCGCCAACGCCAGCTCGGCCACCACCGTCCCGAGCCCGAGCAGCCCGCCGAGCGCCCCCCCGGTTCCCTTGAGCCGGTCGATGTCCGCAAGATGCGCCGACGCCTCGTCGAGCCGACCCGCTGCGATCGCCGAGAGCGCCAGCACCGAATGGACCTGGATCAGGTCGTCGAGCGCGCCGAGCCGCTTCAGTACGGGAATCGCCGCGTGGGCGTGTGGAACCGCAGCGAGCGGATGTCCAAGCTGCATATGGAGACCGGCCAGATGGGCGTGCAACATTGCCGCCAGCCACGGCCCGTCGTACTCCGCGCGCATCAGGCTCAACGCGTGCTCGGCGAGCACGATCGCGCGTGCGGGCGCACCGGAGTTCTCGAGCAGATGACTGCGCCACTGCAGGGCGGCGAGCGCCACGGACCGGTCCTCGGACTCGGACAGCTCCGCCAGCCGTGCTCCGAGCGGGTCTTTCCCGGTCAGGTCGTGCGCGAGCATCACGGTGACCATCGCGTTGATCCGTGGGTCACCGTGGTCGTCCGTCCCAAGCCGGACGAGCAGGTCGTGGATCTGGGCGAAGGCCTCTTCCTTCGCCCCGATCATCGCGTTCTGCAGCACGATGACCATGGCAGCCCGCGTCGCGTCGGCTGTCTCCGGCCCAGGGTGCCAACCGGAGACGGTCTCGGCGACAGAGGCCGCAAGGGCGGTCACTCTCGGGTGCTCACCTCGCAGGGACCACAAGCCTCCGAGACCGCACAGCAGGTGGACAGCCGCCTCCGGGTCGGCGGCGGCAAGCGTCTGCCGCAGCACGTCCGCCAGGTTGGTCTCCTCGGCGTCGAGCGCGTCGATGCCTTCGAGCTGATGGGCGCCGAACATCTGCCTGGCCGCCGCGTACGCGTAGCCGACCGCCCACGCCCGCAGCGCGGCCTGCGCCTCGTCCTGCTCGCCGGCCTGCGCAAGGCGCATCCGGCCGAACTCGCGGACCGTCTCGAGCATCCGGTACCGCACGCCGGCGTCCGTCTCGGCGACGGTCAGCAGCGACTGGTCGACGAGTGCCTGCACAGCGCCCAGCGCGTCCGGGCCGAGCACATCCTCCGCCCCCGCGAGGGTGACGCCGTCCTGGAAGACCGACAGCCAGCGCAGTGCCCGGCGTTCGCGCTCCTCCAGCAGGTTCCAGGACCAGTCGATGACGGCGGCCAGGGTGCGATGCCGGTCCGGCGCGTTCCTGACCCCGCCGCGCAGCAGGGCGAACCGGTCCTCCAGCCGTCGGCTGATCTCCTCGACGGACATCACCCGGGTCTTGGCGGCGGCCAGTTCGATGGCCAGCGGCAGACCGTCCAGCCGGGCGGCGATGTCCCGCACCGCGTCCTCGGGGAGCTGGACGTCTGGCCGCGCCGCGACGGCCCGCTGCCGGAACAGGTCGGCGGACTCCGCCGCGTCGAGCTCGCCCAGCGGATAGACCCGCTCCGCGCTGATCGCCAGCGGCGCCCGTGACGTGGTCACCACTCGCAGGTCGGCCGCGGTGGCGACGAGGAAGGCGACCAGGTCGGCGACGGCGTCGACGAGATGCTCGCAGTTGTCGAGGATCAGCAGGCTGGGCGCCACGCTGAGGTGCTGGGCGATCCGCCCGCGCACGTCGGCAAGCTGCTGGGGGGTCAACGTCCGGCGACCGTGCACCGAGTCGCGCACTCCCAGCGCGGAGCCGATCTCACCGATCACGTCGTCGGGCGTGGTCACGCCGACCAGCCCGACGAAGTGCACCACCGGCTGCTGCGCCGACCGGCCGAGCGCATGGGCCAGCCGGGTCTTGCCCAGCCCGCCCGGCCCGACGATCGAGACCACCCGCGAGGCACCGACCAGTGCCCGCAGCCGGGTGAGGTCCGCGGAACGCCCGATCAGCGGGCTCGTGTCGTAGTGCAGGCCCACCCGGACCGGCCGGTCGAGGTGCAGCAGCTCCTGGTGCACCCGTTCGAGCAGGACACCCGGGCTGACGCCGAGCCGGTCGCGCAGGCCGGCGCGGTACCGCTCGTACCGGTCGAGGGCCGGGCTCGGGCCGCGCACCGCAGCCTCGCTGCGCAGCAGGCAGGCCAGCACGGCCTCGTCGGAGGAGTCCCGGTCGAACGCCTCGCGCAGGCGCGGCAGCGCGGCCGCGTGCTCCCCGGTCAGGCTCAGCACCCGGCCGAGCAGCCCGCTTAGCTCGGCCCGGTGCGCGGTCGCGTCCCGGCGCAGCTCGGCGAGCGGGTGGGCGTCCTCGTCCCTGGGCTCGACCAGCGTCTCGGCCAGGGCCATCGCCTCGGTCGCCGCCTCGCGCGCCGCGGTCAGGTCGCCGGCCGCGAGCAGGCGCCGCGTCCGTCGGGTGAGGCCGCCGAGCCACAGCGCGTCGACCTGCTCGGGCGGGACGCCGAGGCGGTAGCCGTGCCCGTCGCGCACGACGGCGTCCGGCCCGCACTGGGACCGGGTCCGCGAGATCAGGACCTGGAGGGCCTTGCCGGCGTTCCCCGGCTCCTTGTCGCCCCAGACCACCTCGGCGAGCCGCTCGCTCGCCACGGCCTGGCCACCGCCGACCGCCAGGGCCGCCAACAACGCCTGCGGGCGCTCGCCGACCACTGGCCGGCCACGCCAGCGCACGCCGTCGAGAACGGCCAGGACGATCGGCACTCCTCCAGTCTAGGGAGGCGCTACACGCCGCCGGGATTCACGCGGGAGCCCGCCAGGCCCTGACTCGTCGCACGGCTTCGAGGCTGGGTCGACCGTCGGAGCTGAAAGCGATCTCGGCGGCCGGCGCGCGGGCGTGCACGGGCGCCATCGGGATCTCGCCGCTGTGGGCTGACGCCAGATTGCATACCCAGACTGGGATCTTCGGCCGGTGTCGGGCCGGTGGCCGGCCACGCCGACGGATGATCTGAGCGGCCGGGGCCGCCGACTTTTCGTGCGCGTTCAGGAACCGGGGGTCGAGGCCGGTCGGCAGAGCCGGACAACGAACTCGTATGCGCTTCACATGCGGTGGGGATCGGATTCTCACCGTGGGCTGGCTCGCGGCGCTGCCGCTCGTCGTTCTGCTCGGCCTGCTGCTGGCCGGCCGGATGCCGGTCGGCGTCGTCGAACGTCGGCTGACTTTCCGGGCCGATTTCGGCCATCGCGTAGGAGTCGTTTCCGGCCAGGCGGCGAGCGACGTTCATGGGCGAGGCTGGTGGGCGGATGGTTGCTCGGCATCGCCGTGGGCGAGTGCGCGCAGGGCGGTGAGCACTCCTGCGACGTCCGTCCAGGTCGGGGCCACCGGCCCGGTCGTGGCTGGTCGGTCGACCATGACGACAGGCACGCCGAGGGCTCGGGCCGCGTCGAGCTTCGCCGCGGTCAGGGAGCCGCCGCTGTCCTTGGTCACCAGGACGCGGACCCCGTGCTCGCGCATGAGCCGGGTCTCGCCGTCGACGGTGTACGGGCCGCGGTCGAGCAGCACGGTGTGCCGGGGCGGCAGATCGTCTGTCGGTGGGTCGACTGCCCTGATCAGGTAGTGCCGGTCCGGGTCGGCGGCGAACGGCCCGAGCCGGCGGCGGCCGGTGGTGACGAACACCGCGCCACCCGGCGGGCACAGCGTCCGGGCTCGTTCGGCTGCCGTTTCGAGGTCCGGCACGCGATGCCAGCTGTCACCAGGACGGTCCGTCCAGCCCGGCCGGGCCAGCCGCAGCAGCGGTACCGCGCCGCCGGGCGCGCCGTCCGCCTGGCTTTCAAGGCAGGCGGTGGCGGCGTGCGCGGACATCGTCGCGGCGAACGGGTGGGTGGCGTCGACGACGGCGTCGATGGCGCGCTCGCGCAGGAAGGCGCGCAGGCCGGCCACGCCACCGAAGCCGCCGATCACGGTCTCTCCGGCGGGCAGCGCCGGGTCGCGGACGCGGCCGGCGAGCGAGCTGGTGACGGCCATCCCCGGCTCCGCGACGAGCGCGGCGGCCAGGTCGCGGGCCTCCCGGGTGCCCCCGAGGATCAGGACACGCACGCGCGGTCCCGTTCCACCGAGTACAGGTGGCTGTCCCTGAAGCCCTCGGCCGCGAGCGCCGCGCCGACGATGATGACGGCGGCCCGGCGGATGCCGGCGGCGCGCACGGCCGCCGCGATGCCGTCGAGCCGGCCGCGCAGGACGACCTGGTCGGGCCGCGAAGCCCAGGCGACCACGGCGACCGGGATGTCCGGGCCGTAGACCGGCAGCAGCCCGGCGACGACCGCCTCGATCCGCTGGACCGACAGGTGGATGACCATGGTCGCCTGGGCGGCGCCGAGGGCCGCGAGCGTCTCCCCGGGGGGCATGGCCGAGGCGTTCTCGCTGGTCCTGGTCAGCACGACACTCTGCGCGACGCCCGGGACGGTCAGCTCCCGGTTCAGCTCGGCCGCCGCCGCCGCGTACGCGGACACGCCCGGGCAGATGTCGTAGCGCACGCCGGCCGCGTCGAGCCGGCGCATCTGCTCCGCGACGGCGCTGAACACCGACGGGTCGCCGCTGCAGAGCCGGGCGACGTCCTGCCCGGCGGCGTCGGCCTCGACGAGGTGGCCGACGATCTCGTCGAGGGTGAGCCGGGCGGTGTCGACCAGCCGGGCACCCGGCGGGCAGTGCGCCAGCACGGCCGGGTCGACGAGGCTGCCGGCATACAGGCAGACCGGCGACGCCGCGATCAGGTCGCGGGCGCGCAGTGTGATCAGGTCGGCGGCGCCGGGCCCGGCGCCGATGAAGTGGACGGTCATCGCGTCGCTTCCTGGTAGGTCGGTGAAGGTGACCGGGTGAGGTACCCGATGGCGGGTCCGGGCGGGTCAGACGGCCGCGGCCGCGCCGTCGGCTGGCGCGGTATGGACCCACTGCGTGACGGGCAGCGCCGGCCGGAACGCGGTGAACGAGCCGACCGGCTCGGCATGGGAGATCGCGATCCGGCGCAGCCTGCCGCCGACCCGGCGGTGCCAGTCCGCGAGCACGGCCTCGGTCTCGATCGTGACCGCGTTGGCGACCAGGCGTCCGCCGGGCCGCAGCGCCGCGAGACAGGTCTCGACGACGCCGGGACTGCTCGCACCGCCGCCGACGAAGACGGCGTCGGGCCTGGGCAGGCCGGCGAGCGCCGCCGGTGCGCGGCCCTCGACGACACGCAGCCCGCCCGCTCCGGCGACCAGGCCCGCGGTCTGCTCGACGGCGCCCGCGAGCCGCTCGGCGTTCGCGCGCACGTGGGCGGCCCGGTCCGCCCGCGGCTCGATCGCGACCGCGCGGCACCGGTGGTCGGCGCGCAGCCACTCGGTGGTGATGCCGCCGCTGCCGGCTCCGACGTCCCAGAGCAGCTCGCCGGGCGTCGGCGCGAGGGCGGCCAGGGTGACGGCCCGGACCTCCTGCTTCGTGAGCACGCCGTCGGTGGCGAAGGTGGTGTCGGGTAGCCCGGGGACCCGACTGGCCATCGCACGGGCCTCGTCGGAGGGGCCGGGGCCGCAGTGGACCGCGACGATGGCGAGGCGGTCGTGTGGCGGCACCGCGGGCTCTCGGAGCGGGCCGCTGACCCGCTCGCGCGGCCCGCCGAGGCGTTCGAGCACCGTGATCTCGGCGTCGAGGCCGCGTTCGGCGACCAGCGCGCCGACCCGGTCCGCGCCGTCCTTGTCGCCGGTGAGGACCAGCACCCGCGCGCCTGCGCGCAGCTGCGGCCCGACGGCGGCGTACGGCCGGCCGACCGCGCTGACGACGGCCACCTCCTCGACCGGCCAGCCGAGCCGGGCGCAGGCCAGCGAGATCGACGACGGGGCCGGCAGGACCCGGACCCGCCCGGGCCCGAGCACCCGCGCGAGTGTGCCGCCGACGCCGTAGTGCATCGGGTCGCCGCTGGCGAGCACGGCGACGCGCTTTCCGGCGTGGCTGTCAGGCAGCGCCGCCGCGGCCGCCGCCAGGTCGCGGGGCCAGGCCTCGACGGCACGGACCCGGCCGGCCACGAGCCCCAGCTGACGGGCCCCGCCCAGCACGACATCCGCGGCCGCGAGCGCCGCCCGGGCCGGCTGGCCGAGGCCATCCCAGCCGTCCTCGCCGATGCCGACGACCGTGACCTCGACGGCTCCCGTCGTCCCGGCCACCGCGCGACCGGCAGCCAGGACGGGTGCGGGGCCGCCGGGCGCAGGTCCGGTGGTTGTCGGCTCGGAGGGCTGGGGTCTGGCTGGCACAGGGGCGATTGTGCCCGCCAGCACCAGGTGGCGTCGCGCCGATGGATGGGAGGGTGGCCGGCGGGTGTTCGTGGTCACTGTCCCTCGGGTGCTCTCCCATGGCACCATTCCTGCCAGGCGATACGAGGGGAACTCCGGTGCGGCGCGGGCGCCAAGACCGGGGCGGTCCCGCCACTGTGAGCCGCGGCCGGTTCGGCGCGGTGAGCCAGAACACCTCGATCGCCCGCCCGTGGGCGGCAGTTCCCGGGCCCGTACGAGCGGCAGGCGCGGACACTGCCGGTGCGAGGTGGTGCACGCGTGCCCCAGTTCCCCTTCAGCGCGATCGTCGGTATGGACGATCTGCGGCTCGCGCTCGTCCTGAACGCGGTCTGCCCCGAGATCGGCGGCGTGCTCGTCCGGGGGGAGAAGGGCACCGCCAAGTCGACGGCGGTGCGCGCGCTCGCCGGGGTGCTGCCACCCGTGGCGGTGGTGGCCGGCTGCCGGTTCTCCTGCGACCCGGCCCGCCCGGACAAGGACTGCCCCGACGGCCCGCATCCGACGGCGGCCCCCGCCTCGCACCGGCCGACCCGGCTGTGCGAGCTGCCGGTCGGCGCGACCGAGGACCGCCTGCTCGGCTCGCTCGACATCGAACGGGCGCTGACCGCGGGCGTCGTCGTGTTCGAGCCGGGGCTGCTCGCCGCCGCGCACCGAGGCGTCCTCTACGTCGACGAGGTCAACCTGCTGCACGACCACCTGGTCGACCTGCTGCTCGACGCGGCCGCGCTCGGCGTGGCGCACGTCGAGCGCGACGCGGTGTCGGTCCGGCACGCGGCCCGGTTCCTGCTGGTCGGGACGATGAACCCCGAGGAGGGTGAGCTGCGCCCGCAGCTGCTCGACCGGTTCGGGCTGACCGTGCAGGTCGCGGCGCCGCGTGAGCCGGCCCGCCGGGCCGAGGTGGTCCGCCGCCGGCTGGCCTTCGACGCGGATCCCGACGCCTTCGCCGCCGGCTACGAGGGGCCGGAGCGGGAGCTGTCGGCGCGGATCGCCTCCGCCCGGGCCGCGCTGCCCGCCGTCCGGCTGCCCGACCGGGAGCTGACCCGGATCGCCGTCGTCTGCGCGGCCTTCGAGGTCGACGGGCTGCGGGCGGACCTGGTGACCGCGCGGGCCGCCGTCGCGCACGCCGCCTGGGCCGGGCGCAGCGAGGTCACCGAGGACGACGTCCGGGCCGCCGTCGCGCTGGCGCTTCCCCACCGCCGTCGCCGCGACCCGTTCGACGCGCCCGGGCTGGAGCCCGAGGCGCTCGACGCCGCGCTGGAGTCGGCCCGCGAGGAGCTCGGCTCTCTCCAGAACGAGCCTGACCAGAGCCAGGGCGACCAGTGCCCGGACGACCAGCCCCAGCACGAGTCGAGCGACGCCGCGGGCCAGGACGAGGTGAGCCAGGACGCGGCTGACGGCCCGGAGGCGGCCGGCGGCCCGGAGGGCCAGACCGACCTGGACATCGACCCGGATCCCGGCGGCCCCGGTGGCGGCGCTCCCGTCGCCGACGCGGACGACGAGGCACGCCCCGCGCCCGGAGGATCGTCCGGTGACCAGACGGCCCCGGCACCTCGATCTGCGACGCAGCCCGCGGTGGGCGTCGTCGCGCCCGCCGCGACGTTCCGTGCCCGCCGGCTGGAGGTGCCCGGGGTCGGCGGTGGCGTGCCCGGCCGACGGTCCCGCGCGGTCACCCCGGCCGGTGCGGTGGTCGGCGCGCGGGTCCCGGCCGGGCGCCTGCGCGACCCGCACATCGTCGCGACGCTGCTGGCCGCGGCGCCGCACCAGCTGGCGCGCGGCCGGGGTGGGCCTGGCCTGCGGCTGCGGCCCGGCGACCTGCGGCAGGCCAGGCGGGAGGGCAGGGAGGGCAACCTCGTGCTGTTCGTCGTCGACGCCTCCGGCTCGATGGCCGCGCGGGCCCGGATGGGTGCCGTCAAGGCGGCCGTGCTCTCCCTGCTGCTCGACGCCTACCAGCGCCGGGACAAGATCGGTCTGATCACGTTCCGGGGCGAGGACGCGCGTCTCACGCTCCCGCCGACGTCGTCGGTGGACGTGGCGGCGACGCTGCTGGCCGACCTGCCGTCGGGCGGGCGCACGCCCCTGGCCGACGGCCTGCTGCTGGCGAACCGGGTCCTGGCCAGGGAGCGGTTGCGTGATCCGAGCCGCCGTCCGTTGCTGGTCATCCTGACGGACGGCCGGCATACCGCGGGGCCGCGGCCAGCGCCGGCGGCCCGGCTGCTCGCCCGTGCCGGCGTCGCCGCGGTCGTCGTCGACTGCGAGACGGGCCGGGTCCGGCTGGGGCTCGCCGCCGAGCTTGCCGCCACCCTCGGCGCCACGCTGCTCGGGCTCGGCGAGCTCGCCGCTTCCGAGCCCGCGAACCCAGGCCGGCGCCGAGGTGGCCGGGACAACGCCGGCCTGGATGCCGCCGCCACCGGCGCCGGGCTCGCCGCCACCGTCCGCGCGGTGCGGGACGCCGCCTGATGGCCCCGCAGGGACAGGTGTCGAGCGTCCCCGCCGACGGGCTGACCACCCGGCAGCGGCGCAACCGGCCGCTGGTCGTCGTCCACACCGGCGACATGAAGGGCAAGTCGACGGCCGCGTTCGGCCTGGCGCTGCGTGGCTGGAACCAGGGCTGGCCGATCGGGGTGTTCCAGTTCGTCAAGAGCCAGAAGTGGAAGGTCGGCGAGGAGAACGCGCTGCGGGCGCTCGGCCGGCTGCACGAGCAGACCGGGGAGGGCGGCCCCGTCGACTGGTTCAGGATGGGCTCCGGCTGGTCGTGGACCCAGCGCGGACCGCTCGACGACCACGCCGCGGCCGCCGCTGAGGGCTGGGAGCGGATCAAGGCAGACCTCGCCGCGCAGACCTACGGCCTGCTCGTGCTCGACGAGTTCACCTACGTGATGGAGTGGGGCTGGGTCGACGTCGAGGAGGTCGTCGCGACGTTGGCCGCGCGTCCCGGCTTCCAGCACGTCGTCATCACCGGCCGCCGGGCCCACCCGCGCCTCGTCGAGGCCGCCGACCTGGTCGTCGAGATGACCAAGGTGAAGCACCCGATGGACGCGGGCCAGAAGGGCCAGCGGGGGATCGAGTGGTGACCGCGCCCCCGCCGGTGCCGGCCGCGCGTCGGGCCGCGACGCCGGTGACGGGGCCGCGTCCCACGACGCCGCCGGCCGCCGCGCCGGGCGGGCCGTGAGGATTCCGCGGGTCGTCCTCGCCGCGCCCGCCAGCGGTGCCGGCAAGACGTCCATCGCCACCGGTCTGCTCGCCGCGCTGCGGGCCAGGGGGCTCGCCGTCTCGCCGCACAAGGTCGGCCCGGACTACATCGACCCGAGCTACCACGCGCTGGCGGCCGGCCGGCCGGGACGCAACCTCGACCCCTGGCTCGTCGGCGAACAGCGGGTCGCGCCGCTGTTCCTGCACGGCGCACTCAACCCCAGGCGGGCCGATGTCGCCGTCATCGAGGGCGTCATGGGGCTGTTCGACGGGCACGCGACCCGGGCCGGGTTCGGCTCGACGGCGCACGTCGCGACGTTGCTGGCGGCGCCCGTCGTGCTGGTCGTCGACGCGCGGTCGGCCGGCCGGTCGACCGCGGCGACCGTGCACGGCTTCCGGTCGTTCGACCCGGGGGTGCGGATCGGCGGCGTCGTGCTCAACCAGGTCGGCACCGAGCGCCACGCGGAGATCCTGCGCGCCGCGATGGCCGAGATCGGCATGCCGGTGCTCGGCGTGCTGGGCCGGCGCGACGACCTGGCCACCCCGTCACGTCACCTCGGCCTTGTGCCGGCCGCGGAGCGCGCCGAGCCGGCGCGGGACGCCGTCGCCGAGCTCGGCGCGGCGGTCGCGGCGGGCCTTGACCTGGACGCGCTGCTCGCGCTCGCGGCGACGGCCCCCGACCTGCCCGCCGAACCGTGGGACGCGCGCGCCGCCGGACTGGAGCCGGCCGGGTCGCCGCTGTCGATGGGGCCGCGCCCGGTGATCGCGGTCGCGGGTGGCCCGGCTTTCACGTTCGGTTACGCGGAGACGCCCGAGCTGTTGGCCGCCGCCGGCGCCGAGGTCGTCGGCTTCGACCCGACCGTCGACGAGGCGCTGCCGGCCGGGACGTCGGGACTGATCATCGGTGGCGGGTTCCCGCAGGTGCACGCGGGCGCGCTGGCCGCGAACGCCGCGCTGCGGTCCCGGGTCCGGGCCTTCGCGGCGACCGGCGGCCCCGTCGCCGCGGAGTGCGCCGGGCTGCTCTACCTGAGCAGCGCGCTCGACGGCGCGCCGATGTGCGGGGTGCTGGGCGAGGTGACGGCGGCGATGACAGCACGCCTGACACTGGGCTACCGGGAGGCGGCCGCGGCCACCGACTCGGTGCTGGCCGTGCGCGGCACCGCCGTCCACGGGCACGAGTTCCACCGCACGGTCGCCACCCCGGCGGCAGGTGGCGCGCCCGGCGGTGACACGCAACGCGGTGCCGCCCCTGCCTGGCGCTGGCGGGACGCAGCTGGCGCCGAGGTCGCCGAGGGCTTCGTGCGCGGCGCCATCCACGCCTCCTACCTGCACACCCACTGGGCCGGGATCCCCGGCGCGGCGCACCGCTTCGTCGCTGCCGCCCGCGCGGCTCAGCAGGCTGAGGCCCTCCGTGCCGCGGGCTGAGCGCCGGCCCGGCGTCGCCCCGCCTGCCAGCGATGACGCGTCGGTCCGCGATGCCGCGCCGGCCGGCGTCGGCGGTGCGGCCGGCGTCGGCGGTGCGGCCGGCGTCGGCGGTGCGGCCGGCGGCCGCGGTGCGACCCGGAATGGGGGCGCGGCACGGGACCGCCGGCGTGGGGTTGGCCCAGGCGGGTTCGCCGGGGCGATCGTCGCCGGCGCCGTCGCGGACCTCGTCTTCGCCGACCCGTGCCGGTTCCACCCCGTCGCCGGCTACGGCCGGGCCGCGGCCGTGGTCGAGCGCCGGCTCTACGCCGACTCCCGCGTGGCCGGCGCCGGGTTCGTCGCCGTGGCCGTCGGCGGCCCGATGCTCGCCGCCGCGGCCCTGGACCGTCTCGTCCCCGCTCCCGCTCGCCCGGTGGTGCTGGCCGCCGTGCTGTGGGCCGCGCTCGGTGGAACGTCGCTGCGCCGCGAGGGGGCGGTCATGGCCCGGCTGCTGACGTCCGGTGACCTGCCCGCCAGCCGGGACCGGCTCGGGCACCTGTGCGGGCGAGACCCGAGCGGGCTCGACGAGCCGGAGCTGGCCCGGGCGGCGATCGAGTCGGTCGCCGAGAACACCGCGGACGCGGTGCTCGGCCCGCTGCTGTGGGGGGCCGCGCTCGGCCTGCCCGGCGTGGTCGGCTACCGCGCCGCGAACACCATCGACGCGATGGTGGGCTACCGCTCGCCGCGTTACCTGCGGTTCGGCTGGGCCGCGGCGCGCCTGGACGACGTCGCCAACCTGGCTCCCGCGCGGCTGTGCGCGGCCCTCACGGCGTTGGTCGCACCCGTGGTCCGCGGCTCGCCTGGGCAGGCCTGGCGGACCTGGCGGCGTGACGGCGACAACCATCCGAGCCCGAACGCGGGCCAGTGCGAGGCCGCGTTCGCCGGCGCGCTGGGAATCAGGCTCGGCGGCACCAACGTCTATGACGGCGAGGTCGAGACCCGTGGCAGGCTCGGCGACGGCGGGCCGGCGCTCGGCGCGGACGTCGCCCGTTCGGCGGACCTCTCCGGGGCGGTGGGCGCCGTCGCCGTCGTGCTCGCCGCGCTCGCGGGCGCGGGAAGGGTGGCGGCGCGCCGCCACCGGGGCCGGTCGTGAGCGGCGCGCTGCTCGTCGCCGGGACCACGTCGGACGCGGGCAAGTCGGTCCTGACCGCGGGCATCTGCCGGTGGCTGGCCCGCCAGGGCGTCCGGGTGGCGCCGTTCAAGGCGCAGAACATGTCGCTGAACTCGTGGGTGACCGCCGACGGCGCGGAGATCGGCCGCGCGCAGGTGATGCAGGCGGCCGCCGCCGGCGTTGAGCCGGAGGGCGCGATGAACCCGGTGCTGCTCAAGCCGGGGGCCGGGCACCGCAGCCAGGTCGTGCTGCGCGGCCGCCCGATCGCCGAGGCGGGCGCGCTCGACTACCGGGCCCTGAAGAGCCGGCTGTTCACCGAGGTGCTCGACAGCCTGGCCGACCTGAGGGCCCGGTTCGACGTCGTCATCTGCGAGGGCGCGGGCAGCCCCGCGGAGATCAACCTGCGGGCGAACGACATCGCGAACATGGGCCTGGCCAGGGCCGCCGGCCTGCCTGCCCTCGTCGTCGGCGACATCGACCGCGGCGGGGTGTTCGCGGCCATGTTCGGCACACTGGCCCTGCTGGAGCCGGCCGACCAGGCGCTGGTCGCGGGGTTCGTCGTCAACAAGTTCCGGGGCGAGCGGGCCCTGCTGGAGCCGGGCCTGGAGATGCTGACGGGCCTGACCGGGCGCCCCGTGCTTGGGGTGCTGCCGTGGCGTGACGGGCTCGGTCTGGACGTGGAGGACTCGCTCGGCCTGCCGGGGCCGGGCGAGACGAGGGGCGACCCCGACGGGACGCTGCGGGTGGCGGTGGTGCGCCTGCCGTTCCTGAGCAACTTCACCGACCTGGACGCGCTGGCGGCCGAGCCCGGGGTCGCGGTCCGCTACGTCGACCGGCCGGAGGACCTCGACGCCGCCGACCTCGTCGTGCTGCCTGGCACCCGCTCCACCGTGGCCGACCTGGACTGGCTGCGTCGGCGTGGGCTCGACGGCCCGCTCGCCCGCCGCGCCGCGGCCGGCCGGCCGGTGCTCGGCCTCTGCGGCGGCTACCAGATGCTTGCCGAGACGATCGTGGACGAGGTGGAGAGCGGCGCCGGGCGGGTCGACGGCCTCGGGCTGCTGCCGGTGACGATCCGGTTCGCGGCGGCCAAGACGCTCGGCCGGCCCGTCGGCGTGGCCTACGGCCAGCCCGTGCGCGGCTACGAGATCCACTACGGGGTGGCGACGGTGCACGGCGGTGCGCCGTTCCTCGACGGCTGCCGGGCCGACGCGGTCTGGGGCACCACCTGGCACGGCGCCTTCGAGAACGACGCGTTCCGCCGAGCCTTTCTCGCCGACATCGCGTCCCTGGTGGCTTCACCGTGGCAACCGCGCGACGAGGTCTCCTTCGCGGCGGTGCGCGAGCGGCGTCTCGACGTGCTCGGTGACCTCGTGGCGGAGCACCTCGATACCGGCGCGCTGCTGCGGCTGCTCACCGACGGCCCACCGGCCGGCCTGCCGTTCATCCCGCCCGGCGCCCCCGCTGGTGCCGCCAGCCCGGTCACCGCCAGCCCGGTCACCGCCAGCCCGGTCACCGCCAGCCCGGTCACTGGCGGGCCGGTCACTGGCGGGCCGGCTCCAGGCGGGCCGCCCGGGTGGACGGAAGCCGGCCACCTGCGTAGTTCCGTTCCACACCTGGGGAGCCGACCGTGATCCTGTTGCTGTCGACGTCGGACACCGACCTGTCGTGCGCCCGTGCCTGCGGGGAGGACTACCGGCTGGGCAACCCGGCCCGCCTCGACGTCGCCGAGCTTCCCGGGCTGCTCGACGGGGTCGACGTGGTCGTCCTGCGCCTGCTCGGCGGCCGGCGGGCCTGGCCGGAGGGCGTCGACGCCCTGCTGGCCCGAGGCCTGCCGGTCGTGGTCCTCAGCGGGGAGCTGATCCCCGACGCCGAGCTGATGGAGCTGTCCTCGGTGCCCGCCGGGGTGGCCGCCCAGGCGCACAACTACCTCGCCCACGGTGGGCCGGACAACCTGCGCCAGCTCGCCCGGTTCCTGTCCGACGCGCTGCTGCTGACCGGCCTCGGGTTCGACCCGCCGGTGCCCACCCCGCCCTGGGGGCTCCGTCCTCGCCCGGACGCGGCGGCACCGGACGGTCGCCCGGCCGTCGCGATCCTGTACTACCGGGCGCACGAGCTGGCCGGGAACACCGCGTTCGTCGACGCGCTGGCCGACGCCGTCGACGCGGCCGGCGGCCGGGCGGAGCCGGTCTTCTGCGCGTCGCTGCGCACGGCCGACGACGAGCTGCTCGCCGAGCTCGGCCAGGCGGACGCGCTGGTCACGACCGTGCTCGCCGCCGGCGGCGCCGCGCTGGGCGCCACCCCCGCCGAGGTCGGTGCCGGCGGCCGCGACGAGGACTGGGACATCGGCGCCCTCGCCGCCCTGGACGTGCCGATCATGCAAGCGCTGGCCGTCACGTCGTCGCGGGCGCAGTGGGAGGCCAGCGACGACGGCCTGTCCCCGCTGGACACCGCGACCCAGGTGGCGATCCCCGAGTTCGACGGCCGGATCATCACGGTCCCGTTCTCGTTCAAGGAGGTCGACGCCGACGGCCTGACCCGCTACGTGCCCGACCCGGAGCGAGCCGCCCGCGTCGCCGGCCTCGCGGTGCGCCACGCCCGGCTGCGCCATGTCCCGAACGCCGAGAAGCGGATCGCCCTGGTGCTGTCGGCCTACCCGACGAAGCACGCCAGGATCGGCAACGCGGTCGGCCTCGACACCCCGGCCAGCGTGCTCGCCCTGCTCACCGCGATGCGTGCGGCCGGCTACGACGTCGGCCCGGCGGACGGCCCCGGCGCGCTGCCCGGCCTCGAAGCCGGCGACGGGGACGCGTTCATCCACGGCCTGATCGCCGCCGGCGGCCAGGACGAGGACTGGCTGACCGCCGAGCACCTGGCCGGCAACCCGATCCGCATTCCCGCCGCGGTCTACCGGACCTGGTTCGCGACGCTGCCCGAGGACCTGCGCGCCGCTGTCGAGCAGCACTGGGGCCCGGCGCCCGGCGACCTGTTCGTGGACCGTGCCACCGACCCGGACGGCGAGATCGTGCTCGCGGCAGTGAGCGCAGGCAACGTGGTGATCCTCATCCAGCCGCCGCGCGGGTTCGGGCAGAACCCGATCGCGATCTACCACGACCCGGACCTGCCACCGAGCCACCACTACCTGGCCGTCTACCACTGGCTGCGCAACAGCGTGGGCGACGCCGGGTTCGGCGCGCACGCCGTCGTCCACGTCGGCAAGCACGGGAACCTCGAATGGCTGCCCGGCAAGGCGGCGGCGCTGTCGGCGAGCTGCGCCCCGGACGCGGCACTCGGCGACCTGCCGCTGGTCTACCCGTTCCTCGTCAACGACCCGGGCGAGGGCACCCAGGCGAAGCGGCGGGCGCACGCGACGATCATCGACCATCTGGTCCCGCCGATGGCCCGAGCCGACAGCTACGGCGACATCGCCCGCCTGGAGCGGCTGCTCGACGAGCACGCGCAGATCGCCGCGATGGACCCGGCCAAGCTCCCGGCGATCCGGGCCCAGATCTGGACGCTGATCGAGGCGGCGAAGCTCGACCATGATCTCGGCCTCGCCGACCGGCCGCACGACGCCGAGTTCGACGAGTTCATCCTGCACGTCGACGGCTGGCTCTGCGAGATCAAGGACGCGCAGATCCGCGACGGCCTGCACATCCTCGGCGCCGCGCCGACCGGCGAGGCCAGGGTCAACCTGGTGCTGTCGATGCTGCGGGCCCGCCAGCTGTGGGGCGGTGCCGTGGCGCTGCCGGGCCTGCGTCAGGCCCTCGGCCTCGGCGGGGAGGAGGGGACGACCCGCACCGACGCGGTCGAGGCCGTCGCCCGGGAGCTGCTCACCGAGCTGGACGGCCGCGACTGGGACCCGGCGGCCGTGGCCGAGGTCGTCGCCGAGGTCCTCGGAGTGCCGGCCGACACGGACGCCGTCGACCGGGCCCCCGACGGCCCGGACGAGGTCGACCGGGACGCCGTCGCCGCCGTGCTGACCTTCGCGGCTACCGAGATCGTGCCGAGGCTGGCCCGCACCACCGACGAGATCGACCGGACCCTGCACGCGCTCGCCGGCGGCTACATCCCGGCCGGGCCGAGCGGCTCGCCGCTGCGCGGCCTGGTCAACGTGCTGCCGACCGGGCGCAACTTCTACGCCGTCGACCCGCGCGCGGTCCCCAGCCCGCTGGCCTGGGAGACCGGCCGGGCGATGGCCGACTCCCTGCTCGCCCGCCACCTCGCCGACACCGGGGAGTACCCCCGCTCGGTCGGCCTGTCGGCCTGGGGCACCTCGGCGATGCGGACCTCCGGTGACGACGTCGCCGAGATCCTCGCCCTCATCGGCGTGGCGCCGCTGTGGGACGAGGCGTCCCGGCGGGTGCGCGGCGTCGAGCCGATACCGCTCGCCGAGCTGGGCCGGCCCCGGATCGACGTCACGGTCCGGATCTCCGGGTTCTTCCGGGACGCGTTCCCGCACGTCGTAGACCTGCTCGACGACGCGATCCGCCTGGTCGCCGAGCTGGACGAGGCGCCGGAGGACAACTACGTCCACGCGCACGCGGACGCCGACGCGGCCGGCCACGGCGACCGCCGCCGGGCCACCACCAGGATCTTCGGCTCAAAGCCAGGCGCGTACGGCGCCGGCCTGCTCCCGCTCGTCGACTCCGGCACCTGGCACGACGACGCCGACCTGGCCGAGGTCTACGCGGCCTGGGGCGGGTTCGCCTACGGCCGCGGGCTCGCCGGCCGGCCGGCCCGGGACGACATGACGGCGGCCTACCGGCGGATCAGCGTCGCGGTGAAGAACACCGACAGCCTGGAACACGACATCGCCGACTCCGACGACTACTTCCAGTACCACGGCGGCATGATCGCGACCGTCCGGGCGCTGACCGGGCGCGGCCCGCGCGCCTACATCGGCGACTCGACCCGGCCGGACGAGGTGCGCACCCGTACGCTCGGCGAGGAGATGGCCCGGGTGGTCCGGGCCCGGGTAATCAACCCGCGCTGGATCTCCTCGATGCGCCGCCACGGCTACAAGGGGGCCTTCGAGCTCGCCGCGACCGTCGACTACCTGTTCGGCTACGACGCGACGGCCGGTGTGGTGGCCGACTGGATGTACGAGGCCGTGACGGAGGCCTACGTCCTCGACGAGGAGAACCAGAAGTTCCTCACCGACTCGAACCCCTGGGCCCTGCACGGGATCGCCGAACGGCTGTTGGAGGCCGTGGGCCGCGGGCTGTGGGCGGCGCCCCGGCCGGAGACCCTGGACGCGCTGCGCGAGGTGTTCCTGCGCGCGGAGGGCGACCTCGAAGGGCGCGCGTAGATGGCGGCCCGAGACCGGGCGACCGACCGTTGCCCCGGCGCCCTGGTCCTGCACCAGGCCGCCGACGGTGGCCTCGCCCGGATCCGGCTGCCTGGCGGCCTCATCGCCGGTAGGACGCTCGTCGCGCTGGCGGAGCTGGCCGAGTCGTTCGGCCCGCGGGGCGCCGTCGAGCTGACCTCGCGGGGGAACCTGCAGCTGCGCGGGGTTCCGGCCGACCGGCACGCCGAGCTCGCCGACCGGGTCACGGCGCTTGGGCTGCTGCCGTCGGCGACGCACGAACGCGTCCGCAACATCGTCGCGGCTCCGTTCGCCGGGCTGGTCGGGGTGGATCCGGGCGGTCGCCCGGCGAGCGGCGTCCCGGGGGCGGTCTCGCGGCTCGACGGTCTGGTACGGGAGCTGGACCGGGGCCTGTGCGCGGACCCGGAGCTCGCCGGGCTGTCCGGCCGGTTCCTGTTCGGCCTCGACGACGCCTCCGGTGCCGTCGAGGCCCTGGCGCCGGACGTCTGGGCGACGCCGCTGGCCGGGGGCCGCTGGTGGGCCGGCCCCGCCGGCGTGGCGGTCGACGGTTCGGCGGTCGTCGCGGAGCTGCTCGCCGCCGCCCGGGGCTTCCTGCGATTCGTGGCCGAGGCGGCCGGAAGCCCAGCGACAGCCGGCACCCCCGCGGCGGCCGGCACGACCGAGGCGGCCGCAACCACCAAGCCGGCCAGAACAACTGGGGCGACCGGCACCACCGTGATGGCCGGTACCAAGGCGGCGGCAGACAGGACTGCGACGGCCGGCCAGCCGATCTGGCGCGTCCGAGACCTGCCGGACGCAGGCGCGAGACTTGCGGCGATCCTGCGGGCCGGGCGTCCCGCGGCGGCCCGTCCGGACCCGGCTGCCGGCCCGCGGCCGGTCGGAGCCTGGCGCCGTCCGGAGGGCGGTCACGCGGGCGCCGTCCTCGTGCCGCTCGGCCGGCTGACCCGGGCCGGCGCCGAGATGCTCGCGGCCGCGAGCCTGGGCGCCGATCCCGCCGAGGCCCCGCTGCGGGTCACCCCGTGGCGGTCGGTCGTGGTGCCGCGGCTGAGCGACCCGGGGGCCTTCATCCCGGCCGCGCGGCGGGCCGGGCTGGTTCCCGAGCCCGGCTCGCTGTGGGCCCGGGTCACGGCCTGCGCCGGGCGGCCCGGCTGCGCGAGCGCGCTGGCGGACGTGCGGACCGACGCGGCCCACGCGGCCGCGGCCGGCCGGCTCACCCCTGCCTTCGCCGCGCGGCCGGTGCCTCCGGGCGCGCGGGCGCACTGGAGCGGCTGCGCCCGCCGGTGCGGCCGGCCCGCCGGGTCATATGTGGATATCGTCGCCGGGCCTGACGGCTACCTGGTCCAGGCCCTCGGCGCCGAACCGAAGGAGTCCTCACGATGGTGACCGGCAGCAGCCAGCGCCGCTACGACTACGAGCGCGACGGCGCAGCGATCTACCGGCAGTCGTTCGCGACGATCCGGGCCGAGGCGGACCTGGCCGTCCTCACGCCCGAGCTGGAGCACGTCGTCGTCCGCATGATCCACGCCTGCGGGATGGTGGACCTGCCCGCGGACGTCGAGGCGAGCCCCGGCGTCGTCGGCCTGGCCCGGGCGGCGTTGCGGGCCGGCAAGCCGGTGCTGTGCGACGCCCAGATGGTGGCCAGCGGGATCACCCGGCGCCGGCTGCCCGCAGCCAACGAGATCGTCTGCGCGCTCGGCGACGGTCGCGTCCCGGAACTGGCGGCTCGGCTCGGCACGACGAGGTCCGCCGCCGCCCTCGAACTGTGGGCTGACCAGCTCGACGGCGCCGTCGTCGCCATCGGGAACGCCCCGACGGCGCTGTTCCACCTGCTCGAGCTGATCGCCGCCGGTGCGCCGCGGCCGGCGGCCGTCCTCGGGCTGCCGGTCGGCTTCGTGGGTGCGGCCGAGTCCAAGCGGGCTCTCGCGGACAACCCGTTCGACCTGCCCTACCTCGTCGTGCACGGCCGGCGGGGCGGCAGCGCGATGACGGTGGCCGCGGTCAACGCGATCGCCTCCGAGGCGTTGTGACCACGCGGCCAGCCACCGCCGGCACGCTCTACGGCGTCGGTGTGGGCCCGGGTGACCCCGAGCTCGTGACGGTGAAGGCCGCGCGGCTGATCGGCGCGGCCCCGGTCGTGGCGTACCACGCCGCGCGGCCGGGGCGGTCGCTGGCGCGGGCGAGCGCGGTGCCCTACCTGCGGCCCGGCGTCGTCGAGGAGGAGCTCGTCTATCCGGTCACCCGCGGTGTCACGCCGCACCCAGGTGGCTACCAGGGCGCGATCGAGGAGTTCTACGAGCGGTCCGCCGCCCGCCTGGCCGACCACCTGGCCGCCGGGCGGGACGTGGCGCTGCTCGCCGAGGGCGACCCGACGCTGTACAGCTCCTTCACTCACATGCAGCGCCGCCTGGTGCCGCGGTTCCGATGCGTGATCGTCCCCGGCGTGACGTCGGTGTCCGCCACCGCCGCCGCCGCGGGCGTCGCGCTGGTCACCGGCGACGAGACGCTTGCCGTGCTCCCGGCGACCACGCGGGCGGATCGGCTCGGCGCACTGGCCGCCGGGGCGGACGGGCTTGTGCTGATGAAGGTGCGCGGCGACCTCGGCGGTGTCCGCCGGGCGCTCGCCGCCGCGGGCCGGCTCGAGGACGCGCTGCTCGTCAGCCGGGCCAGCCGGGAAGGCGAGCGTGTCACGGCCCTGCGCGACCTGGTGGCCCCGGAGCAGGACGTGCCGTACATGTCGACCATCCTCGTGCCGGGTGCCGCCGCGGCCAGGCCCGCGCCGTCGAGCCCGTCACCGGCCGTCGGCCACGAGCCCGGTTCGGTCACCGTCGTCGGGCTGGGGCCGGCCGGCCCCGAGTGGCTCACCCCCGAGACGGCCGACGCCCTCGCGGCGGCCGACGACGTCGTCGGCTACGAGACTTACCTGCGGCGGGTGCCGTCCCGGCCAGGGCAGCGCCGGCACGCCACGGACAACCGGGTGGAGGCGGAGCGGGCCGCGTTCGCGCTCGACCTGGCCCGGCGGGGAGCTCGGGTCGCCGTCGTGTCGTCCGGCGACCCGGGGGTGTTCGCGATGGCCTCGGCGGTGCTGGAGACCCGGGCCGATGGCGGCTACCAGGACGTGCCGGTCCGAGTGCTGCCCGGCGTGACGGCGGCGAACGCCGTGGCCGCCCGGGTCGGCGCTCCGCTCGGCCACGACTACTGCGTCGTGTCCCTCTCCGACCAGCTCAAGCCGTGGCCGCTGGTGCTGCGCCGGCTGCGTGCCGCGGCGGCCGCCGACCTGGTGCTCGCCCTCTACAACCCGGGCTCGAAGACCCGCCGGGCGCACGTCGACGAGGTCCGCGCCTGCCTGCTGGAGGAACGGGACGCCGACACCCCCGTCGTCGTGGGACGGGCCGTGGGCTCCGAGGGCGAGCGGGTCGAGGTCATCCGGCTGGCCGACCTGACCGCCGACCATGTCGACATGCGCACACTGCTCATCGTCGGCTCGTCCCGGACCCGGTGGGACGCCGAGACGGGCGCCGTCTTCACCCCGCGCCACCATGACGGGCGCTCCGGCCCGGTCACCGTCGACGCCGCAGCAGGTACACGTCCATGATCCAGCCCTTGCGGGCGCGGGCCGCCTGCTTGGCCGCCGCGATCTCGGCGCCGACCTCGGCGAGCGGCCCGGCGATGGTGATCTCGTCGGCGCCGCCCAGGTAGGCGCCCCAGTAGATGTCCCACCGGCCGGCGTCCAGGTCGAGCCAGGCCGTCGCGCCGTCGAGCATGACGACGACCGAGTCCTGGCCGTCGGCCTCGGCGGCCAGGCGGCGGCCCGTGGTGACGTGCACGGCCCCGCCGACGGTGTTCAGCGGGACCCGATGGCGGGCGGTCAGCGCCTGGACGCTGGAGATCCCGGGGATGACGGTCACCTCGACGTCGACGAGGCCGCGCGCCCGGATGTCGTCGAAAATGCGCAGCGAGCTGTCGTACAGCGCCGGGTCGCCCCAGACCAGGAACGCACCCCGGGCCGGCTCGTCGAGCTCGGTCAGCAGGGCCTGGGCCCAGACCTCGGCGCGCGCGGCGTGCCAGCGACGCACCTCCGCCTGATAGTCGACGGGCGCCCGGTCCCGGTCCGGCTCGCTGACCTCGACGACCCGCAGGCCCGGCCGCGCGTACCGGGCGCAGATCTCGGCCCGCAGCGCGTTCAGGTCACCCTTCGCAGGCCCCTTGTCGATCGTGAAAAGGACGTCGACGCCGGCCAGCGCCGCGCTCGCCTCGTGCGTGAGCGACGCGGGGTCGCCAACCCCCATCCCGATCAGCAGCACCGACCGGCGAGGCGGCGCGCCCGCGCCTGCCGTGGTCGAGTGGTCGTGGGGGAGGCTGTCCTGGGACGTCGCAGGGGGCACGGGACCGACGGTAGCGGCGGGGTGGGCGCCAGCGACAGGCCCGGCTCTCCCTGCCTGCGGAGGCCTGGCCGTGGTAGCTGCGACAGATCGGGGCACACTGCTCCCTATGTGACGGCGAACCGCACCCGGCGTCTTCTCCGCGGCCGCCCTGGCGGCGCTGCTGCTGGCTGTGCTCGCGGGCTGCGGAAGGGCCGGCCACCGGGACGACGTGACCTTGCGCCTGGTGGTCAGCTCGACGCCAGCCAGGCCGTCTGTGCTCTCTTCGCCGCCTACCGTCGTTAGCGCCTCGAACGCCACGGTCGCCGAGCTGGCCTGATTGCCGTCTTCGCCCTCCGATGGTCGCGAAACGGCTGCGAGCCCGGCCCCGGGAGCGCCAAGACGGCGATCAAGCTCGGCGAAACCGGCCGGCCGAACGGGGCCAAGCCAGTCGCGGCCAGTTCTGACGCCCGCTCACGGCCAAGTCGGCCGGCCTGTCACATGGCCTTGGACGGCACGATGGCGTAGCCGAGGACTCGGATGTTCCAGCCCGCGAGGTCGGTGTCGGTCAGGCCCGCGCCCCGGCCGGCGGCCCGCAGGAAGCGCACCACGTCCGTCGACTTGACCAGCATCGCGTAAAGGCGGGTCGTGATCCCGGGGTATCCGCCGTAGCTCAGGTTGTAGGGCGGGACCGTGAAGCAGTTCTGGTTGGTCGTCGCCAGGTCGTCGCCGGGGTAGTAACGCCCGTTACCCCGGTTGTGATCGTTGGTGGAGTCGCTCGTGCTCGGATCGGCCCAGGCGGCGAGGACGAGCCGCGTGTCGCGCGGAACCGGTGCGCTGAGCCGGCCGCCGAAGGCCAGCGACGGATGCCAGGCCGGGTAGAAGGTGTAGCGCAGCTCGGTGAGCCGGGGACCGGCCGCGTCGCCTCCCGGGCCGGCCACCACGTCGGCCTTCGTCGCCAGCGGCAGGGAGTAGCAGCCGCCGGCGACAGGGGCGGCGCCGGGCGTGGCCGGGCTCTGGTCGACGCGCGGCGGGCCGAGGCCGCCGACCGGCCACGCGGCGCCGGGACCGCCTGGCCCCAGCGGCGGGGCCTGGCCCGGGAGAAGCCGCTCGGGGCCGCCGGGTGCCGTGGCGGTATCCGTCGGCACCGGTGTCGTGGGGGCGGCCACGTCGCCGCGCATCGCGAAGTAGGTGATCAGCGCGGCGCCCGCGCTCGCCAGGAGGGCGACGCCGATGGTCAGCGAGACCGATCGCCAGAGCCCGGCTCCCACCAGTCCTGACCGGGTCCACCGACCGGCACCCCGGCGGCCGTCGGTCGCCGCGGTCGGGTCGGCGTCCGCGGGCCAGTGGGCGCCTGCCCGTGCGAACCCGTTGCCGGCTGCCACCGTCCGCGCGGCGGCGTCCGGGTCGCCAGCCACCGGGCTGAAACCCGTCGGACGATCTCCGGATTCGGCCGTCTGGGCCTCGTCATCGGTGGCCGGCGCGGCCCCGTTTCGATCGGAGCGGGCCCGGACCCGTCGCCAGGCCGCCAGCCAGTCCTCGCGCCGGTACGGGTCGTAGGCCTCGACGATCAGGGTGAGGGTCTTCGCCGTCAGCCGCCGGCGCTCGTTGCGGACGTCGTTGACCGTCGTCTTGGACAGCCCCGTCCGCCGCTCCACGGCCCGGTCGTAGGAGTCGCCCAGCAGGGCGAGCACGGCGACCCGCAGCTCCTCCTCGGTCGAGACCGACGCGGGGTCTGGCGCCGGATCCACCTTCGGCTCCGTCATCAGGTCGCGCTCCTTCAGGTCGGGTCAGGCGGGGCGCCGCCGCCGCGGGCACGACGCCGACCGGTCGCCTTGCCCGCTTCTGGCGAGCACGTGGAGTACCCGTCGCGGGGGATTCTCCCAGTCTGACCGGCGAAACAGGACGGGACGGGACAGCCGGGACGTCGTGTCGCCGCAAGGGGCGTTGTCCCAGCGTGGCGGGTGGATAACCTGCCTTCGCGGCACGGGGGGCCGGTGGTGGCCGGTCACCGACCTCGGGAGTCTCGGGGTCGGTGGCCGGCCATGCGGGATCCAGTCGTCACAGCGCGGGCGAGTATGGGCCGTGACGACGACCACGCGAGCGGGTCAGAGTCGCTCCGCGCCCAGCCGTTCCGCCAGGCCAGGCAGCGGCTGCGGGTAGCCGGGCGCGGCCCGGTCGCCGTCAGTCAGCCGCCACGGTCGATGGACAGCGCGCCCCGCCAGGCCTGCCAGCTCCGGCACGTGCCGTCGCACGTAGACGCCGTTGGGGTCGAACCGCTCGGCCTGGCGCAGGGGGTTCAGGACGCGCCCCGGCCGGGTGCCGGTGCCGGCGACCCACTGCCAGTTCAGGCTGTTGTTCGCCGCGTCCGCGTCGAGCAGATGTTCGGTGTAGTGGGCGGCGCCGGTGCGCCAGTCGAGGCCGAGAGTCTTCGTGAGGAAGCTCGCGGTGATCATCCGAGCCCGGTTGGGCAGCCAGCCCTCGGCCAGCAGCTGACGCATGCCGGCGTCGACGATGGGGATGCCGGTGTGGCCGGAGCGCCACGCGTCCAGCGCCATCGGATCGTCGCGCCAGGTGCGCCGCGCGGCGCGGTAGTCCTCGTGCGCCGCGTCCGGTCGGGCGGCCAGGAGCTGGTGGAAGAAGTCCCGCCAGGCGAGCTGGCGCACGAAGGCGCGGGCCGGCCCGCTCGTCCCGGCCCGGGTCGCGAGCTCCAGCGCCGACAGGCAGCCCAGGTGCAGGTAGGGCGACAGCCGGGACGTGGCGTCCGCCGGGAGCTGGTCCCGGCGGACGTCGTAGTCGTCGATGCTCTGGCTCAGCCAGTTCTCGGCCCGCGCCCGGCCCGCGGTCTCACCGCCCGGAAACCCGCCGTCGCCGGCTGGCCCGTCGGTGGGTGGCAGCTTGCCCGGGTCGACGGCCGGTAGCCGGATTCGATGTGGAGGCGGGACGACCCGCCGCCAGCCGGCCGCCTCCCACCGCCGGTGGTAGGCGCCGAAGACGGCGTAGTGGTCCCGGCCGGCCGGGGTCACCCGGCCTGGCCCAACCACGGCGTGGGCCTCGTCGTGGCAGCGCAGCGTTCGCCCGCGCTCCGCCAGCGCCGAGTTCAGCGCCTCCTCGCGCCGCTGTGCGTACCCCGAGCAGTCCGCGGCCAGGTGCACCGTGCCGGCGTTGACCTCGTCCGCGATCCGGCAGACCTGCTCGACCGGGTGGCCGGCCCGGACCACCAGGCGCCCGCCCAGCCCCCGCACTGACCGGTCGAGATCGGCGAGGCTCTCGGCGAGGAAGCGCTGCCGGCCGCCGGCGGCGAAGGCGGGCCGCGCCATCGCCGGGTCCAGTACGAACAGCGGCACCGTGTGCTCGGCCTCGGCGACGGCCGCGGCGAGCATGGGGTTGTCGTGCACCCGCAGGTCCCGGGTGAACACGGCGAGCGTCGTCACCACGGCTGGCCCACGGGCGCCGGCTGCTCGGCCGCCGCGGCGATGGTGCGCGCCATCCGGCCCAGGACGACGCCGCGCACCGGCGCGAAGGACTTCCAGCAGACCTGGCCGAGGAGGCCATGCGGCTCGAAGATCGCGCGTTGCCGATAGACGGATCCCTGGGCGGCGGGGGCTGCTGAGAGTTCGAGCCAGGCCTGGCCCGGCAGGCGAAGCCGCGCGCGCAGCCGGAGCCGGCGTGGTCGTTCGACGTCCTCGACGCGCCAGCCGGCCAGGGCGGTGTCGGCGCTCCCGGCCGGCCGGAGCACCCGGCGGCGCAAGGCCTCGGCGTACCGGGCGAGGCGGCCGGAGCCGGTCGAGGCTGGCCAGGCGGTGGGGATGGCGCGACGGCCGTTCTCGGTGCCGACGGCCTCGATGACCCGCCACAGCCGGGCCGGCTCCGCCGCCGTGGCCAGCTCGCGCACGTCCTGGTAGACGGTCCCGCCGGACCAGTCCGGATCGGTCGGCAGCGGGTCCGACGGCGAGAACGGACGGGCTCGCGGTGCAGTGGCGCGGGCCCACCGCGACGGCACGTCGGCCTGTCTGGTCCGCGCCAGCGCCAGCGTGACCGCCTCGTCGTAGCCGGTCAGGCCGCGGGCCGGGTCGGGGACGTAGGCGGCGAGGTCGTGGTCGCGGCAGACGACCTCGTGGACGAGTGAGGAGATCAGCGGGACGGCGATGCTGCGCGGCACCGGCGTGACGAGGTTGACCCACTGGGCCGACAACCACGGCGTGAGCAGCGGGACGGGAACCACGACGCGGCGGGGCAGGCCGGCGACCGCCGCGTAGCGGCACATCATCTCCCAGTACGTCAGAACCTCGGGACCTCCGATGTCAAAGCCGCGGTTGACTTCGGCCGGTACCAGTTCGGCGGTTCGGGTCAGGTAATAGAGCACGTCACGGATGGCGATGGGCTGAACACGCGACCGTACCCAGCGTGGCGTGACCATGGCTGGGAGCCGTTCGGTGAGGTAACGAAGCATCTCGAAGCTGGCGGATCCCGAGCCGATCACCACGGCGGCCCGCAGCACCACCGTGGGCACCCCGGAGCCGAGCAGCTTCAGCCCGACCTCCTCGCGCGAGGCGAGGTGCGCGGACAGCCGCTGCCCGGCCGGGCTGATCCCGCCGAGGTAGATGATCCGCCGCACCCCGGCCCGCCGGGCGGCCAGCGCGACCGTGCGGGCCGCGGCCCGGTCGCGCTCGACGAAGTCGCGCTGGTGCAGGGAGTGCACGAGGTAGTAGAGGACGTCCTGGCCCGCCAGGGCGGCGGCCACCTGGCCCGGGTCGCCGACGTCGGCCCTGACCAGTTCGACCTGGTCCAGCCACGGCACCCCGGCCAGCCGGGCCGGGCTGCGCGCGGCGGCCCGCACCGTATGCCCCCTGGCGAGCAGCTCGGGGATGAGCCGGCTTCCGATGTATCCGGTCGCACCCACGACGACGCATCTCATTCCACAGTGCTTCCCGCCGCTGGTTGTTTCGACCACGCCGGGCAGTGGCTCGAGCCTTATGGCCGGGATGTCGTCCCACGGATCCGTCGACCGGGCGTGCGGTCGCGCGCGCCGTCGACGCGATCCCCAGCATTCCCCCTGGGATGAAGCTGGCGGTCAATGCCTCGCCGAGCACCGTCGCCACCGCGCTGGCCGATCTCGTCCGGGGAGTGCCCCATCGCGATCGCCTGATCATCGAGATAACCGAGCACGAGAACCACACCGCCGGGCCGGGCACCCTGCGTGCCGTCAGCCACCTGCGCGAGCCGCCCGACGCGGACACCGCGATCACCAGGGTGCCGGGCCGAAGCCGGGGAAGGAGCTCGTTGCTGGCGAGCTCGGCCACCGCCCGCCCGCCCGCCGCCCGCAGCCGGGCCGCGACGACCCCGCCCGCGTAGTGCGACGAGCCCATCCCGAGCAACAGGATCGGCCGGTCGGTGTCGACCCCGGCCCACAGGCCGCTGACCTGGGCGGACAGCTCGCGCAGCCGGGCCGGCTTCGCCTCCAGGTCCGCGCGGAACAGCTCGGCGTCCGTCAGGCTTCCTCATGGCCGGCGGCTGGCGCTTGTCCGGCGGCCGGGCCGAACCGGCGCCGCAGCGCGCCCTCCGGTACGTAACGCCAGCGCGGCAGATGACCATCGGCGTAGGCAAGCTCGCGGCACAGCTGCTGCCAGCCGTAGGCCTCCAGCAACGACTCGTCCAACAGCTCACCCCGCCCGGCCGAGGCGAGGCTGGCCCGGTAGCCGTAGAGGAACTCGGCCTGGACGCAGGCGGTCCACGCGGCGGCCGCGGCGTCGGGAACCTCGGGAGCGTAACGACGGACCACGTGCCCGACGTTCTCCAGAGACATGAGCATCCCGGCGATGTCGAGCGCGGCCGGCTGCGGCGCGCTGCGCTGCTGTGGGGTCAGCGTCGGGTTGCCGTCGAAGTCGATCACGAACAGCGGGCCGCCGGGCGCGCGCAGCAGCTGGCCGACGTGAAAGTCGCCGTGGGCCGCGACGAGCGGTGTCCCAGCGGCCCTGCCGAGTGGGCCCAGCGCCGCCGCGATCGTGTCGCGGTGCGCGTCCAACAGCGGCGAGCGCGTCTGGCCCAGCAGTTCCTCTGCCGCCGCCAGCCAGGCCAGCGCCTCGCGGGGGGAGGCTGTCGCGGCGGGCTGGTCGGCCAGGGCCAGGTGCATCGCGGCGGTGAGCGCACCCAGCTCCGCACCGAAGGGCTGGCCCACCCTCCCGGCGCCGTCGCCGCTGCCGCGCGGAGCTGGCGGCGTGGCAGGCGGACCTGAGGCCGCGAGCGCGCGCCGGGCCTCGTCGACGCACCAGGTCCAGCCGTCCTCCGCGCCGGGAACGAGATCGTTGACGGTCGCGACAGGCACCCAGTGCCCGTCCGGCGTGCGCCACTCGACCATTCCCCACAGCGCCGGCGTCTGGCCGAACCCGGCCTCGACGAGCCGGCGCAACCGGTCCGGCTGTGGCCCGACCAGCGGTTCGGTCGTCCACTTGACGACGGCGGCTTCGCCGATGATCCAGGACTCGTTGGTCTGGTCGGCCGCCACCCTCCGCTCGGTCGCCTCGAACGGCCGGCTCACCCCGCGGAGGATCCTGAAGCCGTCCGGAACAGCCCCGCCCGAGCCCAACAGCGTAAGCAGGGCGATTCCCGCACCGGAACCGCTCGGCCGGGCCCGCCAGGCGCCATCGACGAGCTCGACGACCAGCGGCAGCGTCGGGGACCCGTCAGCCACGGGCGGCGATGTGATCCAGCCCGACCCGCTCGATGAGGCCGGCGCCGGTACGCAGCCCGTCCCGGCCCCGGATCGCCGCGCCGACGGCGTCCAGCCTCGCCCGCAGCGCCGTGTCGGCGAACAGCCGGTCGACCGCGCCGGTCAGCTCGTCGTCGGCGAAGCCATAGGTCGACAGCCGGATGCCGTAGCTACGCTCGTCGACCCGCTGTGCGTTGTCGTACTGGTCCCAGAACAGCGGCAGCAGGATCATCGGCTTGCCGAAGTGTAGGCACTCGGTCGTTGTGTTGTTGCCGCCGTGAGTGATCACCAGGTCGACCTCCGGGATGATCGTCGTCTGTGGCAGCATCGCCGCGCCGACCATGTTCGGGCCGAGCTTGAGCTCCTCGGCCCGGGGGCCCAGGCTGACGATCAGCTTGTGCCGGGTGGTGGCCAGCACGTCGATGAGCCGCTGCATCAGGCCGACGTCCGCGCTGCCGAGCGAGCCGAGCGACAGGTACACCAGCGCCGAATCGGGGTCGCGGGTGACGAACTGGCCCGGCAGGTCGTAGGCGTCGTCGGTCTCGCGGACGCTTGAGTCGAGCCGGTGCCAGGTGGCATCGAGCGGCCGGGCGTCCGTGTAGTCGAGCTCCGCTGGGTAGACGTACAGGTTCGCGTGCGCCGAGGTCTCGATGTAGTCCCGCTTGGCCAGCGGCTTCGCGCCCTGAGCCTGCACCCACTCGTTGAACTGCGCCCACATCGCCTGATGCGTCCGGTCGAACTCAGCGAGGAACGCGTCCCATTGTGACCGGTCGTCCTCGGGGTAGCCGGCGAACGCTGGCGCGATGTCGTCGCCGCGTACCTCGAGCGGGTTGCAGGACACGATGCGCACGAACGCGCCGGCAGCGGTGGTGAGCGCCGGAAAGGCGATCACGTTGTCCTCGACCAGCACGTCTGGCTGATGCTCGGCGATGATCGCCTTGAGTTGCGCCTCGCAGTACTTCGCGCCATCGATGAGCGCCTGGTAGGTGGGCGCGACGAACGTCTCCAGCTGCTCGATCGTCGGCTTGCGGAACTCCGGCGCCGTCTCGTTGATGAAGTCGATCCAGAACTGCCCGGCGACCTCCTCGCCTGCGCCCGCCGCAGGCGGCGCCAGGTCGACGAGCGCCTCGACGAACCCGTACGGCGCGAGCTTGCCCTCCCAGGACCGCTCCGCGGCGAAGACGACGGTGTGACCCCGGTCGAGCAGCACCTTGCCCAGCCCGATGCACTGGTTGGTCGGGCCGTAGGCCGACTCAGGCATGAACAGCACGGTGAGGGGCATCGAACGTCCTCGCTAGCCGGGCGAACGGGGCGCGACGTCGCTGTCGCGGGCGCCCGGACTCTAGCAAAACCGTGTTTCCGCCCAGGTCAGCCCAATTCGGGGCCTTCAATCAGGGCAGGGTTCCGTCCCACCGAGGCGGCCCGGGTCCGTCGGCGGGCTCAGGGTGCGGGGCTGACGACCTGTGGCTCGGGGGCGGCCTCCGCGGGCACCAGGCGGTTGGCCGACCTCCGGAGCCGGACCAGCCGGACCAGCGTGTAGACCGTCGTGGCGAGGGCCAGCCACCCGACGCCGAGGGACCAGCCACCGGCGACGTCGCTGGGCCAGTGGACGCCGAGATACACCCGGGACACCCCGACCGCGGCCGCGAGCACCGCCGCCACCAGGCTGACGAGCACTGTAGCCAGCCTCGATGCCGGCAGCAGCCGGAGCAGTAGCAGGCCGGCCAGTCCGTAGGCGATCGTCGCCAGGGTCGTGTGGCCGGACGGGAACGAGTAGCCATCCGCTCCGGTGAGCCAGAGCCCCCTGGGCGGCCGCGGCCGGGCGACGGCGTGGCTGATCGCCAGCCGGACGCCCTGGCCGGCCCCGAGCAACGCGACCGAGCACAGCGGCAGCACCCGGTTCCGGGCTCGCCATGCCACCAGCCCGCCGAGCACGACGACGACCCCGTAGGCGACTGGCCAGGCGCCCAGGGTGGTGATCCCGCGGGCCACCGGCGTCAGCCAGGCCCGTTGGTAGCCGATGACGTCGTGCAGCAGCCTGGAGTCGGAGCTCGCCGCCCCGGTCGGGCCCTGGGCGTCCTGGACGAGGCCGGCGAGCAGCCAGCCGCCGGCCGTGAGCATCAGCACCGAGGCGGTCAGCCACCGGTCGGGCAGCTTGTAACGGTGCCGCGCGAGCCAGGACTGCACCCGCTGCGACTTGCGGGCGATCTGGTGGAGCACGACCAGCACGATCAGCGCGAGCAGCCCGCCGGAGATCAGGCTCACCTGGTGCTCGGCCGCCTTGTAGCTGGCGCCCGCGATGTAGCCGATCAGCGCGGACATCGTCACCCAGGCGAGGCCGCCGACGAGGTTGTACGGCAGGAAGGTCCGGTAGGGCAGCCGGCTGGTGCCGGCGAGCCCGGGCACGAGCGCGCGCAGCGCGGCGGTGAACCGCCCGATCAGCACGGCCCAGCCGCCGCGGCGGCGCAGCAGCGCCCGGCCCTGCTCGACGTGCTCCGGCTTGACCAGCCGCTTGGGCAGCCGCGCGAGCACCCAGTCCCCGTAGCGGGCGCCGACCTCGTAGCCGATGCTGTCACCGATCACGGCGCCCAGCGTCCCGACGACGATGACCAGCCATAGCGGCAGCTTGTGGGCGTGGGCGAGCACCCCGGCCACGATGATCGCGATCTCGCCCGGGAACACGACGCCGACGAAGATCGACGCCTCCGCCGCCGGCAGCGCGAATGCCACCAGCAGGACCAGCCAGGGCGGCAGGTTGATCAGCCCGTCGACGATCTTGCTCACCCGGCTTGGCCACCTCTCGCGTCTCGGCTCGCCCCGCATCCGGCCGCGGGCCGCGCCCTCCCGCGCGGCACGCCCTGCCTTGCGGGCGCCCGTTCGGCGTCGCCTCCAACGGCCGTCGGAACGGACTCTCACCGGCGGTGGGGGTCGTTCGCGGGGCGGGCCGGAGGCGTCGCCCCAGCCTGCCACATGCCAGTGACGGTGCGATCTACTACAAACTACTACGTTGCGGGAACAGGCCGAGGTCGGTCGTCTTCCGGTGTTGGTGGCGCAAGACAGAAGCGGAGAAAATTTCTTCGCTTCTGTCTTTTGGTATCTGCGCGGCCGTCGCCGTCCTAGCCGTCCTCGCCGCGGTCGCCGCGGTCGCCCACCCTCGCGGACCCGAACCGCCGCGTGGAGGCCCGAAGCCCGTCCGCCGGGGCGGCGCGAAGCCGAAAAGTGGTCGACGGCGACCGGCGGGGTCTGGTCAGATCGAGTTGTGCCGGCTTCGGGTGATACGCGCATGACGTTGGTCTTCGACGCTGACGACACGCTCTGGTCCAACAACATCAGGTTTGAGCGGGTCATCCACGACTACCTGGACTGGCTGGCCCATCCGACGCTGGACCGCGATGCGCTGTACGCCCTGCTCCTGGACATCGAGGCGGCGAACACGGTCGCGCACGGCTACGGCACGAAGGTCTTCCTGCGTAGTCTGCATGACCTGTTCGAGCGGCTTCGGGAGCGCCCGGCCGACGAGCGGGAGCGCCGAGAGATCGCCGAGCTCGCCGTGGCGCTGGCGGACCACCGGGTGGAGCCGATGCCCGGGGTGGCCGAGACGCTGCGCGAGCTCGGCGGCCGGCACCGGCTCGCGCTGCTCACCAAGGGCAACCCGGAGGAGCAGCAGGGCAAGATCGACGCCTCCGGCCTGGCCGGGTTCTTCGAGCTCGGTACCCACATCGTCCGGGAGAAGCACGTCGGCGCCTACCGCGGGCTCGCCGAGCGGCTCGCGCTGGACCCGACGACCACATGGATGATCGGAAACTCGCCGAAGTCCGACATTCTCCCCGCGCGGGCGGCCGGCTGGCGAGCGGTGCACATCCCCGACGAGAACGGCTGGGCGCTGGAGCACGCCGACCTCGACCCCGCCGACGCCGGTGTGCTGCGCCTCGGTTCTTTCCCGGATCTGCTGGGCCATTTCTGACGCCGTCCGGCGGCGACTCGACGGCGGACCTCGCCGCTCGCGCCGGGAGTGGCGCGCGGGCGGGCGGGGAGCCGGCGAGGCCTGGAAAATCCAGCGGGTGTGACCAGTTCGAAAGTTGCTCTCGCGTGGGCATAACTGTGCGATGGATCGCCTTGCTCTCTACAGATGCTCATCCCAAGGCGCGGCGGGGTGTGCGCCTGGGGGGACGGTCAGTCGTGCCGAGCGGGTCCGACCTGGCCTGAGCCAGGCAACACCGGACACCTGACCACAGGAGCCGGACATGGCCACTCTGCACCCGCCGCTGCCAGCGGCCACCCGCCGACGCCGCTTCCGCCTTGGGATCGCGCTGCTGGTCAGCTGCGTGGCGCTCGTCGCCTGGATCGTCGACCTGTCCGTCAGCCTGCCGATGCACTATGAGACTCAGGGCTGGCGACTGGCGTGGACCGGCTACGACGTCGCGGAGCTGGGCGCGCTGGCAACGACCGCTTACAGCGCGCTACGGGACCGCTGGACCCTCATCCCCGCCTCCGTCGTCACCGCGACTCTGCTGCTTTGTGACGCCTGGTTCGACATGGCCCTGTCCAGCGGAACCGATGACTTCCTGCTCAGCATCGCGACGGCGACACTCGTCGAGATCCCCACGGCCACCGTGCTCGGCCTGGTCGCCTGGCGGCTCACCCGGCGGCTGCGAGACAACGGGGCCGATCCCTCCGCGGAGCCGTCGGCGGCCCTGGATGTCGCGCTACGCGATGCGGCATTCGGAGCCGAGCTACGCGCGATCCTGGACGGGCCGAGTGTCGCCATGCTGGCCATGGTCGGCCCGGACGGCGAGCCGCACTCGCGCGCGGTCGGGCTACGGCGGGAAGGCGACGCGCTCCTGCTGTCGATCGTCGCTCCGCGCCAGCCGGCTGGAGATCTGGCGAAGGAGGCCCCGGTGAGCGTTTCCGTCTTCGATCTCACCAACCCGCGTACCGCGGTCGAGATCCGCGGGATCGCCCGGCTGCTCGCCGACGGGGAACGATCCGGGCCGGTGGCCCTGGTGCGCGGCGAGGCCGGGCCCGGGGCGGCGCCCACCCAGCTCGCGTGCGCCCCAGGACCGTCGGCGGTGGCCGAGCCAGCGGAGCTCGACGAGGCGTCGGAGCCCGCCGCGGTCCGACTCGTCGCCAGGCTCTTCCCGACCGCGGTTACTCGGCTGGCTTCCTGACCTCGGCGCGGAACACGGGGACACCAGAATCGCCGAGCTGGTCGAACGCGGCGCGCACCGCCATGCCAACCGCCACGTCCGCAGGCGCACCTCCGACGATGTTGGCCACGATCCGCAGGTCCTCCTGCTCCGCGAGCTCAACGACAGCTACGACGTAGGGCACCGGCAATGTCGGGTGGAAGGCGTGGTGATTGACCGTGAAGGTGAAGACCGTCCCGGCGCCGCTCACCGGCTCGACCGCCAGCGCTCCTCCGCAGGAGGAGCAGCGCGCGGCCTCCGGATGGGTCCAGCGCCGGCAGGCCGCGCAGCGCTGAATCATCAACGGGTGGCCCGCGTCGACTGACGACGTGGTCATGAGACCTCCGAGCTGCGTTGCCGGGCCGTCGGTGGGGTTGGCCACCGGCTCTCCCGACCGTAGGGCCCGCGGTCGGCCCGGCGGCGGGGTGGGCGTGTGATCCAGAATGCTTCGGGCGACGAGGGCGCACGCCGGGCCATAGCGTCGCCCGTATGACGGGAGTTCCGGAGCGGGGCGCCATCATCTCGGGCATCGGGATCTCGCGGATCGGCCGGCGCACCGGCATCCCCGGCCTCGACCTGACGGCGGAGGCGTCCCGGCAGGCGATCGCCGACGCGGGGCTGCGACCCGAGGACATCGACGGTGTCGCCACGCTGGGGGACACACCGGTCAAGGCGGCCTGCGGCGTTCTCGGCCTGGCGCCGACCTACCTCGGCGGCGGCATCGACACCGGCGGCCTGCTCTCGCCGGTCATGTCGGCCGTCCAGGCGGTCGGCAGCGGACAGGCCCGGCACGTGCTGGTCTACCGCACAGTCCAGATGATCGGCGGTGCGATCCTCCCCGACGGCGCGGCGCCCCATCTCGAAGGCGCGGGCCTGGACCCCGCTCCCGGGGGCGACGCGGCAGGGCCGGTTTTCCCAGCCCGGGACGGCCTTGCCGGTGGGATGGCTGAGCTGATGAATGCCCACGCGTACTCGGCCGCGAACTGGCTGGCGATGCACTGCCGCCGGCACATGCACCTTTATGGCACGACCAAAGAGCAGCTTGGCGCCCTGGCCGTCAACAGCCGACGCAACGCCGGGCTCAACCCGTCGGCCGTCTTCCGGACCCCGATCACGCTGGACGACTATCTGTCCGCCCGGCTCATCTCCGAGCCGTTCGGCCTGCTGGACTGCGACGTGCCCATCGACGGCTCGATCGCGCTGGTCGTGTCCACGGCGGACCATCAGACCGCCTGCGACCACCCCGTCCAGGTCGAGGCGATGGGCGGCTCGACCGGCCCCGGCGGCTGGTACCTGCGGGCCGACTACCCCAGGATGGCATCCTCTGACGCCGCGGCCGAGCTGTGGTCGCGGACAGACCTCAGACCAGGCGACGTCGACTTCGCCCAGCTCTACGACGGCTTCACCTTCCTGGCCCTGGCCTGGCTCGAAGCCTTCGGGTTCTGCGGCGAGGGCGAGTCCGGCCCCTTCGTCGCGGGCCCCGGGCGGATCGCGCTGGAAGGCTCGTTCCCGATCAACACCTACGGTGGCCAGCTGTCAGCCGGCCGGATGCACGGCTACTGGATCGTCCACGAGGCCTGCCTGCAGCTGCGCGGCCAGGCGGGCGAACGCCAGCTCACCCGGCGCGAGGTGGCCGCCGTCGGCGCCGGCGGCGGCCCCATCGCGGGCGCACTGCTTCTTTCGGCCCGCTGAGCCCGGCCACGACGACACGACCGGCCCAGCGCGGGAGCCGTCATCCGCCTGGGGACATCGCCTGGGCGCTGAGCAGGTGGGCGGCGGCGCGGACCTGCGCGATCGCGACGCGCCAGGCGGCGTCCACGATCGAGCCGACCGCCTCCGGCGCCGGCCAGAGCAGGCAGGACGGCGGCAGGCAGATCCGGTAGGCCAGCGTGCCGGACTTCTCGTGCGCGATCCAGGCGCCACAGGTCTGCGCGGGCGCGAGGGTGGAGATCGCGATCAGCGCCGCGGTCAGCTCGGCGTCGTCCGCTGGCCGGCCACCACCACTGGGCACACCGGTGTCGTCGAACGTCCCGAGGCGGTCGAGCTGACCCATCCGGCTGAGCTCGCCCAGCCGCTCCAGGTCGCCGGGGCGCAGCAGCCCGGGGTCCAGATGGGTGTCGAGGACCATCGTGCCGGCGCCGTAGAACGGGTGGTCGCCCGGCGTGGGCGGGGCCAGCCGCGCGATGGTCGTCGGCGCGCGCCGGCCCAGCCCGACCTCGTCGTCGGCCGTGAACGAGAACTCCGCGTCGGCGCCGAGCCCGCCTCCGGGCCCGAACCCGGAGACCTCGACGTCCGCCGTGTCGATCGAGGCGGTGGTCGAAGCCTCGGCCCGGCCCGCCGACGGGCTGTCGCCCTGCTCGTCCGGCACCAGCGGCTCGGCCAGCACCAGGAAGCCCGTGCCGTGGCCGTCGTCGGCGATCTGGCCGTCGAACAGGAGCCGGCCGAGCGCGTCCCGGACGTGCGCGTCCCGGAACGCGTTGCCGAGGTGGCCGGGCACGGTGAGCGGCTTCGCCCCGGGCCGGGCCGGGTCGGGCGGGACGCTGAGATCCGGCAGCCAGGTCCGGCTGCCCGCCGCCAGCGCGGTCAGCAGCAGGGCGAGCGGGCCGCGCAGGCCGTCGAGCGGGGCGTCGAGGCGGGTCACCAGGCGAGGCCGGCTCGGCTCGCTGACCGGCTCGGCCAGCCGCGGCCAGCTCATCAGCTCCTCGTGCACCGGCGGGGTCACCGGCCGGGTCCACTCGACGACGACCGTCTCCGGCCGGGCGTCGTCACCAACCGCTGGCGCGGCCGTCAGTGTGAGACCGGCCGGGTAGTCGAGGACGGCGCGAAAGGCGCCGAACAGCGACGGCAGGCCCGCGGCCAGCTCGGCCACCGTGCGCGCGTCCGTCACCGGTGCCACCGGCGAGTCCGCCAGGCTGACGAAGACGATCCACTGCTGGTACCGGACCAGCCGGCCCAGCGCCCCGGCGACCTCGTCCGGATGGTCGCCGAGCATCGTC
Source organism: Pseudofrankia sp. DC12 (assembly GCF_000966285.1). Lineage (NCBI taxonomy): Bacteria > Bacillati > Actinomycetota > Actinomycetes > Frankiales > Frankiaceae > Pseudofrankia > Pseudofrankia sp. DC12. Next base: position 2,756,051 of record NZ_KQ031391.1, on the reverse strand, counting down.
TCCGGGAAGAACCAGGTGGTCAGGCAGGGGGCGTCAGTCGCGTCGAGGCCCCAGCCGCCGACGACCGTGAGGTCGTCGGCCGCGGTCTCGGCCAGCAGCGCGCGGTTGCGGTCGTTGCACCAGGCGGCCCGCTCGTCGACGTCGCCCGGCAGGTAGTCCAGGCAGGTGCGGACCCGGATGCCGAGGCCGAGGTCCGGGTGGTCGGTGACCGTCAGCTCGGACCGGCAGCGCGCGGCCGGGCCGGAGGGATCGTAGGTCCGCGTCCACCACTCGGCGGTCAGCGTCCGGCCCGGCTCGTGGCCGGTGACCCGGTGCGGCGGCGCCATCAACGAGGTCAGCGTGATCGGCAGCACGAGCGGGCGGACGGTGGCGTCGCCGTTCATCGCCTCCTGGGCACCGAGGCGGACGTCCGGCAGGGCCTCGAACAGGATGTCCCGGCTCGGGCGCGGCCCGTTCGTCGGGTGCGCCGAGCTCGCCGCGGCGCCGCCGCGCGCCGGCCCGCCGAGACCGACGAGCGCGGCCGCGGCCTCGTCGGCGCGGATCAGCTGGTCGACGGCGACCAGCCGTGCCCAGGACCGGTCGGGCGACCAGAGCGACGGCCCGAGGTGCACTCGGGCGACCGCCTCGACGGTCCCGGCGACCGGGTCGAGCACCAGGGCCGACCGGCCGTCGTCGGCGTTGCGCCGCGCGAGCAGCCGCAGGACGTCGAGGGTCGCGGGAACCTTGCTGGCCACCTCGGTCGAGATACGCAGGGAGCCGGCCCGGCGGTCGTCCGGGGCCGGCCGCGGGGTGACCCGCAGCCGCTGCCGGCCGTGGTACGGCCACCAGTCGAAGCCGGCCGAGCCCAGCACGGACCAGTCGACATCTGGCCCGACCAGCGAGGCGTACAGCGCGTCCAGGGCCAGCGCCGGCTCGTCGCAGGCGGTGGAGCTGGCGGCGAAGGCCAGGCCGGCCGGCCGGCGCGAGGCCGGGCCGATCGGGTAGCGGTCGGCCGGGGTGAGGTCCTCGCCGGTGAGCAGGACCCGGCGGGCGAGCATCGACGCGCCGGCCGCGGCCAGCAGCACCTCGCGCAGCAGCGCCACCGTCGCGCGGGTGCCCGCGGCCATGACCGCGTTCGGCAGGAAGATCGTCCAGGTCGGCGCCCCACCGCGCAGCACCCAGGCCCCGACGCCGTGCGCGGCCCCCGGGTCGCGGGCGTCCTGGATGTTCAGTGCGGTCAGGACGCCGGCGACGTCGTCGCTCGGCCGGACCGAGACCGGCGTGCGCATGGTGATCAGCAGGCCTTCGCCCGCCTCCGGGCGCGGGTCCTGCCGGCTGGCCAGCACGACGCTGGTCAGCAGGCCGGCCGGCGCCGGCTCCGGCGCGGTCACGACCTCGACCGGCCGGTCCTCCGGCGTGAAGAACGGCCCCCAGCTGAACGGCACCTCGCAGCGGAAGCCACGGCCGTCGCCGGCGCCCCACACCGGGCCGCCGTCACTTTCCTGGTCGTAGCGCAGCCCGTCGAACGCGGCCAGCAGCCCGCGCCAGAGCGGGGTGTTGTCCGCGTCGGCGCCGACGTGCAGCAGGTCGTGGTAGCGGGCGACGCGGTGCCGGCCGGGGCGGGCCTCGCCGTCGGCGTCGCGGGCGACGAACGGCACGCCGGCGACCTCGTCGTGCAGGCCGTCGCCGAGCGCGGCGACCGCCGTCGCGATCTGGTCGCCGACCGCGGCCACGGCGAGCCGGGCCAGCGCCGCGCCGCCGGGTGCCGCGACGTCCTCCTCGTCGGGGTCGTCGTCGGGGTCGTCGTCCTCGTCCTCATCGTCGCCGGCCTGGTCGAGCCGGCCGACGACGAACGAGCACGACAGGTAAAGGGCGTCCGGCCCGACGTCGGTGGCCTCGTCCGCGAAGGATTCCAGGGCCAGCGGGCTGGGCTGGGCGAGCTCGGCCGGCCGGGCCCCGGGCGCGGGCTCGGCGTGCGCCTCGAGGTGTTTCTCGGCGGCGGTGGATGCCTCGGCGCCCGAGCCTGCCTCGACGTCTTCGCCCGCCGGCTCCACCCGTACCGCCGGCTCGGTCGGGTCGTCTGCCAGGCTGGCGCGATCGGCCGGCCCGTCGTCCTCGTCCTCGTCGTCGTCGTCCGGGTCGGGGCGGTCCGGGATGGCCGGCCAGGGTCCTGCGATCCAGCGGTTCAGGGTGATCTCGGCGTTCAGCCGCTGGCAGAGGGCCCGCGCGCGGGCCGGATCGCCGATCGTCGAGACCGGCGTGGTGACCCGCAGTACGGCGACGGCCGACGCCCCGTCGGGGACCGGGAGCAGCTCCAGCAACGTCCCGAGCTCGCTGTGGCGCCAGAGCAGCCCGGTGCCGTCCGGGCCACGCCCGATCCACTCCTCCTCGGCGCCGAGCTGGCTGAGCAGGTGGGTCCGCAGGTCGGCGGCGAGCGGAAGGCCGGTATTGAAGGCGACCGCGTCACTCACCGTTACCGCCGTGGGAGGCGGGAAGGTCGTGTGGGTCTGGCGTGGCGCCCCCGGCCGCCGGGTCGGCCTTGCGCGGCGCCGGCGCGCCGCCGGCAGCCGGACCACCCGAGCCGTCCGTCCCGGTCTCGGCGGCCGGGCCACCGGTGACCATGGGGGTGTCGGTGGTGGCGGTCGTGTCGGTGGCGGTGCCCGCCGCCGGCGTCGCGGCGGTGAGCTCTCGCGCCCGGGCGATCGCCGCGGTCTCCGCCTCTTCGGCAGCCAGCGCCCGGACCGCGTCCGCCACGAGGATCTCGTGCGCGTCGCTGACCGGACCGGTCTCCTCGTCCGCGGGCCGTGCCTCGTCGGTCGACGGCAGGCCGTCGGCCGTCGCCGTCCGCACGTCGGTCGCGGCCCTGTCCGCCGCGGCGGCGGCCTCGGCGCGCCGGGCGGCGGCCGCCGGGTCCGGCAGCGGCTTGGTGAGCCGCGAGCTACGCCAGCCGAACTCGCGCGGTGCGACGAGCTCGTCGCACGGCACCACCGACCACGCCGTCGGGGTCCACTCGACGACGGCGTCCTGCTCGAACTCGGCGCCGAGCGCGCGCGCCCGTGCCCTGGTCAGGCCGGCGACGGCGATGCTCGTCTGCGCCTGGCGGCCGCCGCCGACCGCGGGCCACGAGGGCAGGCCGGTCGTGGCGACGCGGCCCGCAAGCGCGCGCTGGCGGTTGGCGTTCTCGTGCGGGCGCAGCCGGCGGGACCGCGGGTTGAAGGCGGTGAGCACGTGCACCCGCTCCACGCCGGGGAACGGGAACTCCCCGCTGGCGGTGCCGGCGGGCGCCGAGCGCACCACCACGGTGGTGTCCTCGACGCCGATCTTGACCTCGGCGCACGGGTAGTCGTCGAGGCGGCTCTCGAGATCGGTGGCGGCGCGCAGCCGGGTGAAGGCGTCGTCCAGCCGGGCCACCTCGGGCCGGCGGTGGTCCGGGTCGGAGGCCAGCAGCTCCCGGCGTCGGGAGAGGTAGGAACGGCAGATGGCCGCGACGGAGGTCTCCGGCTGGGCCCCGAGCAGGGCCAGCAGGTCAGCGCGGGTGGGGTTCGGGCGCTTGGACACGTCAACCTCCGGGGGCCTCGGTGGACCCCCGCGACCGTGCCCGGTTCGGGAGATCCGCGTTACCGCTACCAGTTGTCACCGGCGGCGATCAGGTCGTTCCTGGGGCACCTTGCGCGAAGGTTGCCGGACGGCGAGCCAGGCCTTGACGCAGTCCTCTTGACCACGAGCCAGGTTAGAACCTCCGTATACGTCTCGCAAGATTCAGCCGTCGGTGCCGAGGTCGCTACTGAATGCGTGACAATGCTACCGGCGGGAACCGACGATTCTGGTGCCGTCGCCGGACTCGCTCCTGGCAACCGCTCCCGGCGACCCCTGCCTGACGGACGGCAGCCGCCCGGTGAGTGGTCGCGCGCTGCCGCCTCGCGTTCGGTCGCCAGGCCCCGGGAAGGGCGCCGATCGGTGTCAGCCCGCCGCCGAGGCGGGCGGCGGTGACGATGTGGTCCCGGTCGGGGTGGGCGAGGCTGGTGGGGAGGGCGGACCCGTCGTAGGCGAGCCGCCGCCCGGCGGCGGGCCGGCGGCCTTGGCGACCACGAGCGTGACGGTACTCCCGCGCGCGATCATGGCGCCAGGAGTGGTCGTCTGCGACAGCACGGTCCCGACCGCGGCGCTGCTCGACTGCTGCGTCACGGCGGCGGTCAGGCCGTAGGAGGCGAGCAGCTGTTCGGCCTCGGCGCGCTGGCTACCCCTCGTGTCCGGCATCGCGACCTGCGCGCTGACCACCGTGATAGTCACCGTGGCCTGCACTGGCACCTTCGAGCCGGGCGCGGGGTCGACGGTCTCCACCAGCCCGGCGGTGATGGTCGACGGCCCGGAGTCCACCTTGATCGCGGCGACCAGCCCGGCCGTCTGCAGGGCGGCCTCGGCATCCGCCTGCGTCCGGCCGGCGACATCGGGAACCGCGGTCTCGCCCGGGCCGGTGGACACCGTCAGCGTGACCGTCGCGTTCTTGGCCGTCGTCGTGTTGGCGGGCGGATCGATGGCGGTCACCAGGCCGGCCGCATCCGGGGCGGCCGCGTAGGCGATCGCGACGTCGGTGAATCCGGCCCGGTGCAGGGCGTCCTGCGCGTCGTTCGTCGACAGCCCGATGACGTACGGCACGGTGGCCAGCGACTTCGTGCCGGCCGGTACGACCACCAGGATCGTGACGCTGGAACCCGGCGGAACCTCGGTGCCCGCGACCGGGAAGATCGCGGCCACATGACCGGCGCTGACGCTGGCCGGCCCGCTGATCGGGCGTACGACGACAGTCAGGCCCGCGTCCTGCAGGTTGGACCGGGCCGCGCTGTCGGCGAGCCCCACGACCTGGGGGATCTTGACGGAGTCCATGCCGGCCGAGACGACCAGCGTCACGGTGTCGGTCGGGTCGATCTCGATACCCTCGCCCGGCTGGACGCTGAGGATGGTGCCCTTCGGCTTGAGGTCAGGCTTCAGCTCGAACCGCCAGTGCGCGAAGCCGGCCGCGTGCAGCCGCGCCTCGGCCTCCTTGGCGGTGAGGCCCACGAGGTTGTCCGGGATCGTCAGCTGGGCGGCCAGGGCGGCATGGGCGGACCGGCCACCACTGTCCAGCGCCGCCGCGGCTGCCACACCGACGGCCGCCAGTGCCACGATCACGCTGAACGCGCTGATCAGGGTGGTCCACGGGATTCGGCCGTCCTGCGCGAAACGGGGGAACCACCGGGCGAGCGCCGCCAGTGGGCCCTGCCGGCGGGGCGGCGGCCAGGTCGATCCGTAGCCGCCTGAACGACCGGAGCCGTCGAGGCTGGCCAGGTTGAGGGTCTCCAGGGTCCGTCCCGGGCCGCGGGGCGAGTCGCCGCGCAACGTCATCGTCCGCTGGCTGATCCGGTTGATGCCGTCGGAGTCGTCGTCGAGGCTGGAGGCGGGGTCGGCGTAGTCCAGATCGCGGAAGCTCGCGTCCCCGGAGTGGTCAGGGCCGTCGTCGACGGCGTCGAGGCGGGCGAGGTAGCCGACCGTGAGCTCGGTGCCTTCTTCACTCCAGACGCTCAGGTCACCGAACGTGAAGTCGTCGTTGAGGCCCGCGACGTCCACCGGGCCGCTGCCGACGGTTGGCTCGTCGTCCCCGGCGACGGCCGGCTCGCGCACGCCGCTGGCCAGTTCCAGGGACCCGTCAGGCGCTGTGGACTCGGGCGCGGCAACCCCGCCGGCCGCGCTCGCGCCGGACCCGTCGCCCGGCGAGCTGTCCGCGGCTGTGTCGGCGCCGCCCGCCGCCGCGCCGACCAGCTCCGTGCCGGCGACACCCGCGCCGGCTTCAGCCGTGCTGGTCAGCCCCGCGTCCGCGACCGGAGCCGCGTCCGCCTGAGCTGCGCCGCTCAGTGCCACCGGACCTGACTGCGCGCCTGCCGGGGTGCCCACGCCGGCCGGCGCGGCCCCGTCGGCCACCTCGACGGCGCGGGCCGCGTCCGAGCCGTCGGCCGCCGGCGCCCCGGCGGACAGCGCGCCGAGGCCCGCGGCGGCCCCGGCGCTGGACGCCGCGTCACTGGTGGCCACGGCACTCGCCGCCGGACCGCCGTGCCCGACGCTGCCGCTGGACCCGTCGGTGGTCGGCAAGGCCCCGGCGGCGGGGGCTCTGTCCGCGGCGTGGGGACTGGCCGCGTCGAGGCCGCCCACGCCGGCGGCCGGCGCGGCGCCGTCCTGCTCGCCGCCGGTACCGTCGGCGCCCGTCGGTGCCACCGCGCCGCTCGCGCCGGTCACCGGCTCACTGCCTGGGGGGGTGACCCAGACGGGCGAGGTGGCCCGGACCGTGCTCAGCGCCTGGAGCCGGCCGACGATCTCCGCCGCGGTCGGCCGCTCGGCCGGGTCCCGTCGCATGGCGGCCCGCACGACATCGGTCAGCCCCTCGTCGAGCCCGTCGAGGTCCGGGTCCGAGTTGACGATGCGGTACAGCACGGCCGGCACGGCGCCGCCGCCGAACGGGCGCCGCCCGGTCGCGGCGAAGATGATCAGCCCGCCCCAGGAGAAGATGTCGGCGGCGGAGGTCACCCGCTGGCCGCGGGCCTGTTCCGGGGCCATGAACGCGGGGGTTCCGACGACCAGGTCCCGGGTCACCGCGACGCTGTCCGCGGCCCACGCGACGCCGAAGTCGATCACCCGCGGGCCGAACTGCGAGAGCAGCACGTTCGACGGCTTGAGGTCGCGATGCACCAGCCCGGCCGCGTGGATCACGGTGAGCGCCGAGGCGACGCTGACGGCGACGCGCTCCACGTCGGCCGACCCGAGCGGCCCCCGCCGCGACACCGTCTGGGACAGCGGCGGCCCGTCGACGAACTCGGTCACCAGGTAGGGCGCGCCGTCCGGGGGGTCGACGGCGTCGAGCACCTCGGCGGTGCAGTAGCGGGCGACCCGGCGGGCGACCTCGGCCTCGCGGCGGAACCGCGCTCGGTACTCGGGGTCGTCGGCCAGCTCGGCACGCACGATCTTGACGGCGACGCGTCGCCCGGACGGGGATCGGCCCAGGTAGACGGTGCCCATGCCACCCTCGCCGAGGCGGCGCAGCAGCTGGTAGCCGTCGAGCTCGCGGGGATCCGACGCGCGCAACGGGCTGCCCGGCAGCGGCGTCGCCCGCGCCGGCGGGCGCGCCAACGCACGCGACGCGCCTCCGCGTGAGTCCACGTCCCCCCCGATGACCAGAGCTGTGCCGGACGGCCGCGCGTCCCAAGTCTGAGGACGCTCCAGGCGACTGTTTGGTTGTCGTCTGTCGTATACCTGACAGGTCCGACAACCCCTGACACCGACTCGCCGCGACGCTCCTGCCGGCCACGCTCTGTATCCAACGACTCGTGTCGTCCGCCGGTGGCCGCGAGGCACCAGGCTTCAGGTCAGGCGGGTTGGATCATGTCCCAGCGGTTGCCGGCGAGGTCGAAGAACACCACGACCCGGCCGTACGGCTCGTCCCGCGGCTCGCCGAGGAAGGTGACGTCCGCGGCGCGCAGGCGTCGGTAGCTCGCCTCGAAGTCGTCGACGTGCAGAAAGAACCCGACCCGCCCGGCGGCCTGGTTACCGACGGCGGCCGACTGCGTCGGCCCGTCGGCACGAGCGAGCAGGACCGAGGTCTCGGCGCCCGGTGGGCGGACCACCACCCACCGCTTCGGCCGCCCGTCGCTCGTCGTCGCCGGCGAGTCCTCGACCAGCTCGAAACCGAGTACCTCGGTGAAGAAGACGATCGCGGGGTCGTACTCGTCGACGAGCACCATCACCTGTGCGAGCTTCACCGCACGACCCTAGCCACATGGCCCCGTGCGGCGCGCGGTCAGGGAGCGCCGGTGGCCTGGGCGGCGAAGTCGAAGACCAGCCGGTCGGGCTTGGCCAGCTCGGTCACGCGGTAGCCGGCGACACCCGACAGGCCGATGCCGAAGTGGACGTAGCCCTCGAAGTCACCGGCCAGCGCGATCTGGCGAATCGCGGGTAGGCCGCCGCCGTCGATCGGGCTCGTCACGGTCGGCTGGCCGGAAGCGTCGTGCGCGGCCGCGGGGGTCAGCACGATCTGGAAGAACGCCTGCCCGGCGAGCGCCATCGCGGTGCCCTGGCCTGGCGTGAGCACCTGGTTGACGTACTGCGCGGTGTAGCCCGGCAGCCCGCCGGTGAACTCGAACACCACCCGGTCGAAGCTGAGTTCGTTCACGACGTCGTGACCGGCGGTCACATTGACCAGTTCGGGCGGCGGCGTCGTCGACCGGATCCTGGAGGTCGGCCCGCTGGGCCACGCGGGCGCGCTCGGCGCCTGCGCCTCGCTGGGGCTCGGCTGCGGCGTGGCGACCTGGCTGGGCGTCGCCGTCGGGGCTCCGCTTGACGTGGCGGGCGTCGTGGGCACCGGTGTGCCGCCGCTGGAGCAGCCGGCGAGGACGGCGGCGACGAGCGCCAGCACGGGCAGGGCGGCGCGCGCACCCCTGCGCTGGGGCGGCCGGGACCCCGCCGTCGGCGCGGCCGGGCGCGGGGAGGCGGGGGTGCGGGTCCGTGGGCTGGTTGACGGCATGACGGCCTCCGACCTGATGCCCGGTCCGCCGGACCGGCGGCCCCCGGGAGCGCTGAGGGTACGCCCGTGGCGGCGCAAGTACGGCGGGAATGTCCCCATGCTGACGGCCGTGGCACCGGCGAGCCAGGCCAGGGTGGCCCGTCGCCGCCCGGCCTTGTGGCCCCCTGGGCCGGTCACGGTGCCGCCGCGACCGCGATGGTCCGGGTGCCCGCAGGGGCGGCCGTCCCGATGGTGACGGCGTCGCCGAAGGCACGGGCGCCGCCGTCGGCGTCGATAAGCCAGTAGCCGCGGCCGCTGGGGGTGGCCGCGATGCCGACGACGGTGCTTGACCCGGCCGCCGAACCGTAGCCGCCGGCAGTGCCGTGCGCGCCGACGACTCCGGCCGCGGTGACCGTCCAGTAGCCGGACCCGGTCGGTGACGCCGTGATGCCGACGAGGCGCTGCGGCCCGGTCGCCTGGCCGGTGGGCTGCGCGCCGGGGGCGATCGTCCCGGCGTCGCCGAACGGGTAGACGCCGCCGGCGGCGTCGAGGAGCCAGTAGCCACCACCGGTCGGGGTGGCGGCCAGGGCGACGACCGGTGCCGCGGGCGCGGTGCGCAGCGACCCGTAGCCGGCCAGCGTGCCGTGCGGGACGACGGTGCCGGCGGCCGTGACGGTCCAGTACCCGCCTCCGGTCGGGCCTGCCGCCGCCGCCACGACCGTGCCACCCGCGGAGACGGCCGGCACGGCGGGCGCGTCGCCGACCGGGCGGCCGGCGCCGGCCGCGTCGACCAGCCAGTAGCCGTGGCCGGTCGCGGTCGGCGCGATCGCGACCGCGCCTGGGCCGGCGGCGCCGGTGGCGACCGCCTCCGCCGTGCCGCGGGCGAGGACCGAGCCGTCGGCGGTGAGCAGCCAGAACCCAGGTGGCCTTGGTGAGCCCTGGTCTGGTGGCGTCGGCGCCCGGCCGGGAGACGTGGTCGGGGTCGCGGGAGCGGTCGGGCGGCCGGGTGCGCCAGCCGAGCCGCTGGGCGGGCCGGTTGGCGCGGGCGCCGTCGTCGGTTCGGCCTGCGGCGGGCCGGCGGACCCGGGCGTCCCGGCGCCGGCCTGGCCCGGGGACGGGCCTTCGGTACCGGAACCGGACGCGGCCTCCGAGCCGCCGGTACCGACGCGGCCGCCTCCACCGGTCCGGCTGGTGCCACCGGTCTGCCCGCCGCCCGGACCGCCGGAGCCGGTTGGCTGGCCGGACGGCTGTTCGCCGGCGGTCGGCTCGGGCTGAGGCGGGGCGGCGGTGTTGCTCGCCGGCGGTTCGGGCTGGCCGGAGCCCGGCGGCTGGCTATCGGTCGGCTGGCTGTCGGTCCGCCCACCCGGCTGGCCGCCGCCCCGGCCGTTTCCGGACCCGGTCTGTCCGCCGTTCCGCCGACCGGTGCCCCGGTCCGTCCCGTCTGTTCTGTCGCCGCTGTCGCCGCGGGTGTCGCGGGTGCCGGGCGGAGTCCAGCCGGGCCAGATCAGGCCCGGCCGGCCGCCCGTGCCTGGGCCGCTGGCCTGGGACGACGGCAGGCTGGCCGTCGGCGTGGGGCCGGGAGGCAGCGGGCGCGGTGTGTCAGTGCGGGTGCCGCCGGGCAGCGCCGCGCCGAACTTCAGGAGGGTCCGCCGGCTGGCGCCGTCGACCAGGACGACGGTGGGGCCGGTCTCGTCATTGATCCACAGCTGGCCGTTCTGGACGTCCAGGCTGATCCGCGACGGGGTGCCGATGGGCGCGACCGGCACCGGCGCGGCGAAGCGCGCGGTGGTCGGGTCGAAGTCCCAGACGACCCCGGCCGTGGAGTCGGGCACGTAGACCTGGCCGTCGTGGGAGAGCGGCGCGCCGACCTGGTGGCCCGGGCCCGTGCCGGTGCCCGTGGCGGCCGCCAGGGCGGACACGTCGACGTCCGCCGCGCCGAGAGCGGGCAGCGTCGTCGAGCTCACCCGGCCGGTGGCGAGGTCCGCGAGAAGCAGTTCGCCGTTCGCCGGCTCGGCGAGCGGGAGCACGTGACCGTCGGTACTGGTCGGAAGGACCAGTCGGTCGTCGGCGCCTGCGGCCGCCGACTGGGGCGGCGCGACTGGCAGCCGGATGGCCGGTTCCGCGTGGTCCGCCGTCAGGCCGGCGACCGTGCCGGCGGTCTGGTCGACGACGACGGCGGACCCGGCGACGGTCGTGACGTCGATCCGGTCGCCGGCCGGAGCCGCCGGCACCGGCGTCCCCGGAACTCCGGCCCGGATCGGGACGACGGTGCCGGCGCTCGGCACCGGCACCCACAGCGTCCCGTCCGGCGTCTGGGCCACCGTTCCCAGCCCGGCCGGGAAGGTGATCGGCGCGCCGAGTTGGGCCAGCGTGCGCGGGTCGAGGCGGATCACCCGGCCCGAGGCGGCGTCGACGGCGTAGGCGACCCCGGCCGCGGCGAGCACGACGCCCCCCGGCGGCAGCGCGACCGAGGCGCTGATCGTCAGCAGCGACGGGTCGACCAGCCAGACGGTGCCCGCGAGGTCGTCCACGACGATCACCGCCTCGGCCTGGTCCGACGGCCAGCCGACGCCGAGGTCCGCCGCCGCGGTGGCTGTCGGTGCCGCCGCGGCGGTGGACGACGGGGCAGCCGGAGCGGTGGACGTCGGCCGACGGGACCCCGCCGGCTGGGATGGTCCCGCGTCGGTGGGAGTCGCCCCGGCGGGCCGCGCGAAGCCGGTCAGCACGGTCAGCGGGTGCCCGGCCGCGCCCGGGAGCGCCACCGCGGCGTCGGCCTGTCCGGACGGCCCGTTGACGTGGAACAGCAGGCCGAGCCGCTCGCTCGCCAGCCAGCCGCCACCGTCGGACAGCGCCAGCGCCACCGGGTGGGAGCCGCGGCCGAGCGCGGCCGCGCCACCGACCGCGACGAGCGCGAGCGCCGCGACGATCGACGTCACCCGCCGGGCCCGGCCCGACGGCGCGGGCTCGTCCGGAGGTCCGCTCGGCCCGGTGAGCTCGTCATGGCTGTCGGCCGCGGCCGGACCCGCGAGCGCGTCAAGTCCGGCCAGCCCGATGGATCCGGGTGTTCCGGCGGGGCCGGCCGGACTGGGCGGAGTCGGTCCGCTTCGCGGTGTGCGGGTCACGGCACGTGTGACGGCCGGCCTGTCTGACGGGTTGCGACCCGATCAGAGCCAGAAATGCGTCGTTGGCCCGGCTGGCAGGGAATCACCCGAAATCACCGAGCGGCCAACTTTCTCGGGTTCCGGGACAACGAACGGCGGAGGTCCCTCGTCTGAACTGAGCGAACCGGCTCGGGCCGCGGGGAGACCTTGCGGGCGCGCACACCGGGAAGGTTCCGGGTGGCTCCCCCCGCCACCCGTGCGGGCGGGTCGCGCCTGCCGTCCCCCTCGGACGGCGTGACCCGCCCGCCACTCGCCGCGGAGCCGCGCGCCGCAGCCGGGCGCCGTGGCCTTCGGCAGCCGAGACCGCTCCCGTAGTCCACGGAGGAGACCGGACGTGACGATCCCCAGCGCCACCCGGGCCGGCGCGCGATGAGCGCCGCGCTGGACACGTTCGCGACGGCCTTCGCCGACGTGGTCGCGAACGTCGAGCGGGTGATCCGCGGCAAGCGGGAGGCGATCGAGCTCGCGGTCATCTGCCTGTTCGCGGAGGGCCACCTGCTCGTCGAGGACGTGCCCGGCCTGGGCAAGACGACGCTGGCCCGCAGCCTCGCCGCGTCGGTCAACGCGAGCTCCCACCGCATCCAGTTCACCCCGGACCTGCTGCCCTCCGACATCACCGGCACCACGGTCTACAACCAGCGCCTCGGTGAGTTCGGCTTCCGTCCGGGCCCCGTCTTCGCGAACCTCGTCATCGGCGACGAGATCAACCGGGCGTCCCCGAAGACCCAGTCCGCGCTGCTGGAGGTGATGGAGGAGCGGTACGTGACGGTCGACGGCACCCGCTATCCGGTGCCGCTGCCGTTCATGGTCGTCGCGACCCAGAACCCGGTCGACATGGACGGCACGTACGCGCTCCCGGAGGCCCAGGTGGACCGCTTCCTCATGCGGCTGCGCCTCGGCTACCCGAGCACGGAGGCCGAGCTGGAGATCCTGGAGGGCCGGCAGGTGGGCCGCCGGGTCGAGGACCTGGCCCCGGTGATGCGGGCCGAGGACGTCATCGCCCACAGCGAACGGACGCTGTCGGTGCACGTTGCCCCGGCACTGCGGCGCTACATCGTCGATCTGGTCGCCTCGACGCGGCGAATCCCGGACGTGCTGCGTCTCGGCGGGAGCCCGCGCGGCAGCATCGCGCTGCTGCGGGCGGTCCAGGTGCGGGCCGCCTCCACCGGCCGGGAGTTCGCCACCCCGGACGACGTGAAGGCGCTCGCCGCCCCGGTGCTCGCCCACCGGCTGGTGCTCAGCCCGGAGACCGAGCTGAAGCGGGTGACCGCCGAGGACGTCGTCGCCGAGGTGCTGCGGGCGGTCCCCTCACCTCGCCGCCTCGTCGGCGTGTGACCGGTGCGCGCGGGAACAAGTGACGCGAGCGAGAAGGCCCGAGGCGCGGAGGCGACGGACGAGACGTCGTCAGCCGGCGATGCGGGGACCGCGCTGATCTCGGCCGGCCTGGCGGCCGGGGGCCCGGCGGCGGCCGCGCAGGAGACGCCCGAGCAGCGGCCGGTCGTGGTCACCCGGATCACGCCGCTGGGCGTCGGGGTGCTCGCCACCGGCGTGGTGCTGGCGGCGGGTGCCTTCGTGCTCCGCTACGCCGAGCTCGCAGCGCTGGCCGCGGCGGCGCTCAGCGCACTGCTGCTCGCCGGTCTGGCGGTGGCCCGCCGGCCCCGCCTGCGGGCCACGTTGCGGGTCAGGCCCGGTGGGGTGCCCCGGGGCGAGCCGGCCGCGCTCGTCGTCGAGCTGCACAACCCGCACCGGCGGCCGTCGCCGCGCGTCCGGGTGGAGATCCTCTGGAGCCACGGCGCACGCGGCCTCCCCCCGGCGCCTGGCCGCCGGCGTCGGCGCGCCCTCGCGACGGCCGGCGAGGTCCGGGACGCCCGCTGGGCGGGGGCCGGGGCGCGCGCAGGCCAGACTTCGCCCGCCGGGCGGGGTGCCGCCGTGCGAGGAGCCGCGGGACCGGCCGCTGAGGCATCCATCGAGGAGGCCAGTCCCACCAGCGGCGCCGACCGGCGCCGGTGGGCCCGGGCCGGCGGGACGATCGTCGTGGATGTCCGCCGGCTCGGCGGCGCGAGCAGCCGGTCCCTGGAGCTGCCGCTGGACACCCAGCGCCGCGGGATGATCGGTTTCGGGCCGGTGCTGGTCCGCCGGTCCGACCCGTTCGGCCTGGTCAGCTCCGCCAGCTGGCTCGCGGCGGCCGACGTCCTGCGGGTCCGGCCCCGGGCCGTCCCGCTGGGCGCGGCTCCGGCGGCCCCGGCCCGTGACCCGGACGGGCGGACGGCCGACGGCGCCGCCGGCGGGGTGATCTTCCACGGGCTGCGCGAGTACGTCAGCGGCGAGGACCTGCGTTTCGTGCACTGGCCGTCCAGCGCCCGGACCGGCGTGCTGATGGTCCGCGAGCACGTCGAGCCGAGCGAGCCGGCGTCGACAGTCGTCCTCGACACCCGGCCGGTGGCCTACCCGCCCGGCGAGGTCGGCGCGGAGACGTTCGAGGAGGCGGTCGACGTCGCCGCGTCGGTGCTGCTCGGGTGCGCCCAGGAGTCGCTCGGCGTCGTGCTGCTCACCACCGCCGGGGTGCGCCGGCCCGGCCGCGGCCGGGCGCCGGAGACCTACGCGCTGCTCGACGACCTCGCGGAGGTCGACCTGGACCCTGCCGGCACCCTCGACGTGCTCGGCACCGTGCGCCGTGGCGGCGTCGGCACGCTGGTCGTGGTCACCGGCGGCTTCGACGACGGGCAGCTGCGGGCCGTGGCGCCGGTGGTGCACCGCTTCGGGCAGGTGGTGGTCGTGCGGGTCGGTGCCCGCAGCCTGGCGGCCGCCCGGGCCCGCTCCCGGCGGACGCCGGCCGGCCGGCCCCGGCTGCGCCGCGCCTCCTCGGCGCCCGACGCCGCGACCCTGCTCGGGCGGTTCGACCTGATTGGCCGGCCCAGCGAGATCGGTACCAGCGTGGCCGGGCGGCTGCGCGTCGTGGACATCCCGGACGCCGCACGGCTGGCCGAGGTCTGGCCGGTCGGCAGCCGGGGCCGGGCCGCCGGGGTGCGGTCCAACGCGCGCGCCGGCTACTTCGGCGGCGGTGTCGTGTGAGCGGGCCCGACCGCCCGGACCTGGTGGAGAACGCGCGGCGCCGGGAGTGGCGGGGCGTCTCGCCGCGCGGGACGCCCAGCGGCCGGCCGGTCGACGGGCCCACCTCGCCGACGGTGCCGATCGTGCAGCGTTCCGAGGCGGACACGGTGCGCGTCCCGGTGCCGCCACTGCCCGCGGCGCGTCATCCGGCCGGCCGGGGCCGGTCGGCGCGGGAGCCCGCGGCCGAGGGCGGCTGGGGACCCGAGGCTCGTGGGCCGGAGGCCCCGGGGCCGCAGGCGCCTGGACCTGAAGCCCATGGACCGGGATCCGACGCGCCGGCCGGCCGGGCGGGCACCGGCTCGGGCCTCCTCCCACGGAGCCGGCCGGCCCAGCCGCCCGCGCCGGCGGAGCCGGCCGGTCGGCGTGCCGCGGCGCTTCTGCTGGTGGCGGCGCTCGCCGCCGTCGACGGGTGGGGGCTCGTCCGGCTGTTCTCGGCGGCGGACCTGCGGCTGCTCGTCCCGGTCGCCGCCGTGGCGCCGGTCCTGCTGGTCATGGCGGCCTCGTTGGGCCGGCGCCGGGCGGCCCCCTTCGCGCTGTCCGCGTTGCTGTGGACCGCGGGTTTCGTACTGGTGGCGGCGGCGCTTGTGACGGCAGGAGCTGGCGGGCCCGTCGCCCGGCTCGCCGAGGTCCGGACGGGAGTGCTCGCCGGGCCGACGCGGCTGCTCGACGTAGCCGTGCCGGCGCCCGCGGACGCCGACCTGCTCGTGGTGCCCTTCCTGGTCACCTGGCTCGCCGCCGCACTCGGCGCGGAGCTGGTCGTGCGGACCAGGACCCGGCTGCTGCCCGCCGGCCCGGCCCTGCTCGGCCTGCTCGCGGCGACGGCCGCGGCGGTGCCGGGGCCTGGGTCGAACCTGGCCCCGGCGGCGGCCCTCGCGGCCCTGGCCGGCCTGCTGGCGCTCGCCCGTCGGCCGGTAGCCCCGATGGGAACAGCCGGGCCCGGCACGGTTGGCCGGCCGGGAACGGGACCGCGCTCGGTGCAGACCGCTGACGGGTTCGCCCTGGGGCCCGCGGCAGGCGGGACGACACCGGGCGAGCGGTCGGACGGTTCGGCGCCGGCTGGGCCGATCCGGATCACGCTCGGCCCCGGCCGGCCGTCACGGCCGCTCGCGGCGGCCCGAGCGACGGGGGCGCTGGCCGTCGTGGTCGTCGCGGCGGTCGCTGCCGGCGCCCTGCTGCCCGCTGCCTTCGCGGCCGGCGGGCCGGTGGACCCGCGGGCGTACCGGGCGACCCCGGCCGACCAGGTCGACGGCCTGAACCCGCTGTCCGAGCTCGCCGGCTGGACGGCGCGGCCGGACGACAACCTGTTCACGATCCGGCTGGCCGGCCAGTCGGCCGGCCCGGTCCCGCTGCGGCTCGCGGTGCTCAGCGACTTCGACGGCGCCAACTGGACGTCGTCCGCGCCCTACACCCGCGTCGGTCAGACCGTCACGGCCGCCCGGGACCAGCCGAGCACGGGGGGTGCGCCCGTCACCCAGGAGCTCACCGTCGCCGGGCTGACCGGGACGCTGCTGCCGGCGCTCGACCGTCCGGTCCAGGTCGGCCCTTCCGCGGATGCGGGGCTGGCCGCCGACCTGGCGGACGGGCTGCTGCTGCGGACGGCGCCCGTGACGACGGGTGAGCGCTTCACCGTGGTGTCGCGGCCGGCGCCGGTGCGCTCGGTGGCCCAGCTCGCGGCGCTGACCAGCGGCACCGCGGCGACCGCCGACCAGGACGCCGAATACCTGGCCGTGCCGGCGAACGTGCCGCCGGTGCTGCGTGCGCTCGCCCGGGTGGCCGCCGGCCAGGGCACCGGCCCGTTCCAGCAGGCCGCGCTGCTCCAGCACTACCTGGCGACCAATTTCCAGTTCGACCCGCGGGTTCCGCCCGGGCACTCGCTTGCCCACGTCGAGCACTTCGTCGCCGACACGCGGCGTGGCACGTCGGAGCAGTTCGCGACGACCTTCGTGCTGGCGGCGCGCCTCCTCGGGCTGCCGAGCCGCGTGGTGGTCGGGTTCACCCCGGCCGCTCCGGCCGGGTCGGCGGCCGTGACGGTGACCGGGCGCCAGGCGCTGGCCTGGGCGGAGGTCCGGTTCGACGGCGCCGGCTGGCTGCCGTTCTTCCCGACGCCGTCGGCGGTGGACGCCCAGGGCGCCGCGCTGGCCGGATCCACCCAGGGCGAGTCCGCCGCTCAGGCGGCGCTGGTGGACGCCGCCGTCCGCGGCCCACTGGCCGTTCCGGCGGCCGTGAACCGCCCGGCCGCGGCCGCCGCGGCACCGTCCGGGCGTGCCGGGCACCTCCGCGGCCTGGTCGAGTGGGTAGCCGTGGGCGTCGGCGCGTTGGCGGCCGGCTATCTCGGGATCGCGTTGGGCCGGCCGTTGGCACGTCGGCGGCGGCGGCTGTCGGCCCGGCACTCGCCTCGGGAACGGGTCGTCCTGGCCTGGGAGCACGCGGTCGACGCGCTCCTGGCTGTGGGCGTGCCCGTACCGGCCTCGGCTAGCCCTGCCGAGGTCGTCGAGCTCGGCGCGCAGGCCGTCGGAGGTGAACGTGCCGACGGCAGGCGGGCGGGCGCGGCCGGGGCGGGCGCCAGCATGAGCGCGCTGCGTGGTCTCGCGCACCTGGCCACGCTCGCCCTGTTCGGACCGGATGACGGTGCCGGCCGGCCCGAGGGCACGGCTGGAGCCGTGCTGGTAGCCGGCGCGACGGTGGTGCCGGTGCCGGGCAGTGGCCCGATGCCGACCCATCGGCACGGCCCGACGCACGCGGCCGGCCGGGTCCCGCGTGGGCTGGCCGGTTTCCCGGTCACGACTGGCCAGACCGGACCGGCGGCTGGCCGCCCGGGACCGGGGGCGCTGGCCGATGGCCGACGGACCGGCCGGCTGGGGCTGACCTCCGGCCGCACGGGTCCGCTTGCGTTGCCGCGCGACGGGTCCGGTGGGCCGACAGGTTCGCTCGCGTCGCCGGCTGGACCGGGCGGCGCTGACTCGACGATGACGGGCGCGCCGGGTTGGGACGGCGCGGCCGGTCGCCGGTCGGCCGGCGAGGCTCGCCGGCTCGCGCGCACGGTCGAGCAGGCGGCCTGGCGGTCCACGCCCTGGCGTCACCGGCTGACCGCGCGGCTGTCGCCGCGAGCGGTTCTCACCGGCCGCCCGCCGCTGCCGAGAGGCTGACCGCGGGCGTGCGGCTCGTGCCCTAAAGGCCTACCTGCTCCATCGCGTGCAGGGCCGCCACGGTCGCCGCGTGCAGGCGGGACTTGATGACGCCGAGGGCCGGTGAGGCCTTCCCGGTGAGCGGCCGGGCGATCTCGACGGCCGTGGTCTCGATCGCCCGTTGCGCCTCGCCGACGTCCGTGACACCGGCCGCGGCGACGGCGTCGACGATACCGGCGGCCAGGGCCTCAGTGCCGCCGTACCGGCGACCGGTGACCATCGCCTCGGCCGCGGTCCTGGCCGGCAGCCGCGCGGAGATCAGGCTGGACATGCCGACAGAGAACGGAAGCCGCAGATCGACCTCGGGTAGGCACCAGAAACCGCGGTCGGCCCGCATCACCTGGAAGTCATGCGCGAGCCCGAGCATGGCGCCACCGGCGAAGGCATGGCCCTGCAGCGCGGCGACCGTGACCAGCGGCAGTGTCAGGACTCGGGCGAACAAGGCCTGCACGGAGCCGAGATAGTCGGTCAGCTCATCGGTATGGGCGATCATCCAGTCCAGGTCGAGCCCATTTGACCAGATCTTTCCACGTGCGACCGTGACGAGCGCCTTTGGCCCGTCCGCCGCCTCGACCGTAGACAGCAGGGCATTGACCTCGGCCAGCCAGTCCTTCGTGAACCGGTTCTCGCCGTCGCCGAGATCCAGCACGTACACCTCGCCGTCGTGCTCCAGCTTCGGCATCGTTGCTCCTCGCCGCATCGTGGTCCGTCCTGTCATCGTCGCCGATCCGCGTCCGCTCGCTGGTCGATCAGACGTGGCCCGCGCTCCGGCTTGACCGGACACACGTTCTCAAATCCACCGAAGCGGCCAAGCCGGCCGGCGAAGCCCGGCTACCAGCCCGACCGCCGGGTACCTGGCGACATGAGAGTGAAAGCAGGACCAGGCAGGGGAGACGAGATGACGACTCCGACCAGCGCGCCGGCCAACCGGGGAAGGGCCGCCGGACAGGCCGACGCCCGCTCCAGCAAGACCGCGGCCGGGCCGGCCCGCGGCAGGACGGCCGAAGCCGGTGAGGGCGCGACCGACCAGGAGATGACCCGGCAGGTGTTCCGGCAGACCGCGTCCGACCGGGCGGTCGAGCCCTTCTTCGAGCGGGAGCGAGATGGTGCGGCCACGGAGGTGGAGGCCGCCAAGGCGGGCGCCGATGAGCTCACCTGACCTGAGCCGGCCGCGGGTTCGCGGCATGCGGCGGTCGGGTCGCGGTTTGCGATGCGCGAGCCGGGAACGCACCGACAACGAGAACGCCCGACAACGGGTCGGGACCGATGAGGACACTCGACACGCAGGCAGGGACGTGGTGCCGATCGTCTGTCGACCGCGGACGGCGCGGGGCTCGGCGGAACACGCGGGGCTCGCCGGAAGAACAGCCCTATCGGGTCGCCGGCGGAGCGCCCAAGGCGCCCAGGATCGATCCGCGGGGCCCGGCGGCCGCGGACTTTGATTCCTGCGCCAGGGAAATCCAGCTCCCAGCGATCTCGATGCCCATAGCCAAGAGGTGATGCAGATGGCGACGAAGACGACGACCGACAAGCTGCGCGCAGGCGTGCCATCGGCGATCGCCAAGTCCGACGACGCGACCGTGGTGGCCTGGAAGAAGGCACACGACGCTGCCGTCAACGAGCTCGGAGCGGGCCAGCGCGCGAACCTCGTCGCCTATGCCAAGCTGCGGCACACGCACGAGAAGGTCGGAGACCACTGGGAGCAGCGGCCTGCCGCCCCGCCTGCGGCGGCGAAGCCAGCCACGACCCGGTCCCGTCAGCCGCGGGCCACGGTCTCGGGCGGCGCCATCAAGCCACTGGCCGACAGGTCGGCTCCCGCGCCCAAGACGACGTCGGCGAAGCGGTCCGGAACGGTCCGGCCCGCCGCGCCGTCGGCCGCGTCCTCCTCCCGCAGGACCTCGGCTCCCCGCGCCTCGACAGCGGCGACGAAGCCGGCAGCCCGGGCGCCGTCCACGCGTCCCGCGCCGGCGAAGCCCGCGGCGCGGGCCAGCTCATCCGCCCGGTCGACGGCCCGCGCATCCTCAGCCGCCAGGCCGGCGGCACGTCCGAGCTCGCCGCCCCGGGCGGCGAGCGGCAAGTCAGCGGCGGCCGCCAAGCCCGCCTCCACCGGAAAGTCCGCCCCGGCGGGCAACTCCCCGTCAGGCGGCAAATCCGCCTCCACCGGAAAGTCCGCCCCAGCGAGCAAGTCGGCATCGAGTGGCAGGTCCGCGCCGGCTGGCAAGTCGGCGTCGGGTGGCGGGTCGGTAGCCGCCGGAAAGTCCGGATCAGCTGGTAAGGCGGCGCCGCGCGGGAGACCGGCCGCGGCCGGCAGATCGG
Organism: Pseudofrankia sp. DC12; assembly: GCF_000966285.1. Lineage (NCBI taxonomy): Bacteria > Bacillati > Actinomycetota > Actinomycetes > Frankiales > Frankiaceae > Pseudofrankia > Pseudofrankia sp. DC12. The sequence continues at coordinate 2,735,775 of NZ_KQ031391.1, read as the reverse complement.
TATCCGCCGCGAAATCATCGGCATCGTCTGGCCGCCGGCCGGCCGCAGGCCAGGCGCCGACCGTGAAGGCCGTCGAGAAGCCGGTCGTCGTCGAGATCGAGATGCCGGTGCTGAAGCCGAAGGCCGTCGTCAAGCCGGTCGTCGTCGAGATCGAACGGCCCGTTCTGCGCCAGAAGGTCGTGGAGAAGCCGGTCGTCATCGAGGTCGAGAAGCCGGTGCTGCGCCGGAAGATTGTCGAGCGGCCCTTTGACATCGAGGTCGAGAAGCCGGTCATCCGGCAGAAGATCGTCGAAAGGCCGGTCGTCATCGAGATCGAGAAGCCGGTGGTGACGGAGAAGGTCGTCGAACGGCCGGTGGTCGTCGAGAAGATTGTCGAGAAGCCCGTCTTCAGGGAGAAGATCGTTGAGAGGCCGATCGTTGTCGAGAAGGTCGTTGAGAAGCCCGTGGTTCGCGAGAAGGCCGCCGAGAGGCCGGCCGCCGGTGCCGGCGCTCGGTCGTCCGCCGGCGCGGCTCCGGTTCGGAAGGCCCCGCCGTCCGATGCGAAGGCTTCGCTGACGAGTCCCGGCGCCCCGGCGCGCCCAGCGCCTCGGTCGACCCCGGCCTCACCCGGGCCTGCGCCGCCGAAGCCGTCGGGGTCTGCCAGGCCGCCCGGCGCGCCGCCCGCACCGCTCGCCCCAGAGCTCAAGGGGCCGACCAGGCCGACCGCCGTGAGTACTGGCTCGCGGCCTGGGCCGGACCCGAACCCGCCGCGTCCCGTCCCGGCGAGCCCGTCGGCCGGCGGTATGAGCTTCATGGCGCCGGCCGGCGGTCAGCTACCGGGCTACGGTGATCGCGTCCACGGGCAGCTGGATGGTTCGGCGCCCATCGCCGACCTGCGGTCCGCCGCGCGGGCGCTGTCGATCGCCGACTGGGCCCGGCTGCCGAAGGACGAGCTGGTGGCGGCGATCCAGAAGGTCAACCGGCGCTGACCAGGTCGTAAGCGAGACCGCGGCCGCGGCGCGCGGCGGAACGCGCCGACGGCCCAGCCGGCCAGGACGGCGGCTGGGCCGTCGGCGTGTTGCGAGCTGGTTTCGCGGACCGCCGCTCGGTGGCCCCGGCCTGGAAGCGCCGATAGGCTCGCTCGGTGACATCGGGCGGAAGCCTGGCCAGCGAGATCGGGTTGCAGGAGCCAGGGCCGCGTAACACAGAGCCGCGTTTGGGCGCGGCTCTCGGTCGCCGCCTTCGTCGATCGAATATGTGGCGCACCTCACGAATAGCACTGTGAATTACAGATCGCACACGGACCGTTTCTGGGCCGAGTCGGCCCGTCGACCGTGGCGCTGCCAGCTAATGGCAGGCTCGCGCTGGTTGCTGGATACTGAGCATCACCTGCAAGCCAACTGCATACTGTGCCGCTCACACCCGTGCGGGAGAGTCCCGGGCAAACCAGCCCGTGGCGCCGAAGGAGCAAGACCTCCCCACAAACTCTCAGGCACCCAACCGCCGGGTCAGGCAACTCTGGAAAGCGGACGCCTCGCGGTGTCCCGCCGACGGTGCAAGCCGGGCACGAAGGTCTCCCAGGGCGCGCCAGCCGCGTCCGGGCCGGCCTCCGGGCCGGCGAAGCTCTCAGGCCGATGACAGAGGGGGAGACGAGGCGGTCCGGCGTCGTCGGTGAATGCCGGCGGGGCGGCAGGAGCCGCTGTTGTCTCCCGGGGCGCCCGCCCTGGGCCCCGACGTGGAGCCCGGCGTCAGCCGAGGCCCGCCTGACCCACCGGAGTGGCCCGAATGACCGAGAACGCGACCAGTACGCCGACGCTGCCGGCCACCTCGTACCCGGTGTTCGCCGATCGGCACATCGGCCCGGACCTCAGTGCGCAGGCCGCGATGCTCGCCGAGCTCGGCTATCCGACGCTCGCCGCGCTCACCGACGCCGCCGTTCCGGCCGGGATCCGCGCGGAGGCGCTGGCGCTGCCCGCGCCCGTCCAGGAGAGCGCGGCGCTCGACGAACTGCGCGCGCTGGCGGGCCGTAACCGCAGGGTGACCACGATGATCGGCCTCGGCTTCCACCCGGCCGTCATGCCAGGGGTGATCCAGCGCAACGTGCTGGAGAACCCGGCCTGGTACACCGCCTACACCCCGTACCAGCCGGAGATCTCCCAGGGCCGTCTGGAGGCCCTGCTGAACTTCCAGACGATGGTCACCGGCCTCACCGGCCTCGCCACCGCCGGAGCGTCGCTGCTCGACGAGTCGACCGCCGCCGCCGAGGCGATGCAGCTCGCCCACCGGGCCGACAAGGCCAAGCGGTCGACCTTCCTCGTCGACGCCGACACGCTGCCCCAGACGATCGAGGTCGTGCGGACCCGGGCTGAGGCGCTCGGCCTTGAGGTGCACGTCGCCGATCTTCGTGCTGGCCTCACCCGAATCCCGTCGCCCGCGCCCGGTGAGGGGCCGGCCGAGGCGCTGACCGCGGAGCCCGGCGAGGAGCCGCAGGAGGCCGCGGGCGCGTTGCCAGCGGCCGTGCTTGCCGACACCTTCGGCGTGCTGCTGTCCTACCCGGGCGCGAACGGCGAGGTCCGCGACCTGCGCGGTGTGATCGCCCAGGCCACCGGTCGCCAGATCGTGGTGACGGTCGCCGCCGACCTGCTCGCCCTCACGCTGCTGGCGTCGCCCGGCGAGCTCGGCGCGGACATCGCGGTCGGGACCACCCAGCGCTTCGGCCTGCCGGTGATGTTCGGTGGCCCGCACGCTGGCTACCTGGCCGTCCGCAAGGGCCTGGAGCGCAACCTGCCCGGCCGCCTGGTCGGGGTGTCGGTCGACGCCGACGGCCGGCCGGCCTACCGGCTGTCCCTGCAGACCCGTGAGCAGCACATCCGCCGGGAGAAGGCGACCAGCAACATCTGCACCGCACAGGTGCTGCCCGCCGTGCTCGCCTCGATGTACGCCGTCTACCACGGTCCAGCCGGGCTGGCCGGGATCGCGGCGACGATCCACGATCACGCCACGCGGCTCGCCGCCGGGCTTCGGGCCGGTGGCGTCGAGGTCGTGCACGACTCCTACTTCGACACCGTGCTGGCCCGGGTGCCCGGCCGCGCGGCGGACGTCGTCGCGGCGGCGCTCGACAACGGGGTCAACCTGCGCCTCGTCGACGACGACCACGTCGGGATCTCCTGCAACGAGGCGACGCTGGACGCGGACCTCGCCGCGGTCTGGTCCGCGTTCGGGGTGGCCGCCCCGGACAGCCACGCACAGGACAGCCTGGCGATCCCGGCCGACCTGGTCCGCACGTCGGCCTACCTGGAGCACCCGGTCTTCCACAGCCACCGGTCGGAGACGGCGATGCTGCGCTACCTGCGCCGGCTGTCGGACGTCGACTTCGCCCTGGACCGCGGCATGATCCCGCTCGGCTCCTGCACGATGAAGCTCAACGCGACCGCCGAGATGGCCGCGGTGACCTGGCCCGAGTTCGCCGAGATCCACCCGTTCGCTCCGGTGGAGCAGGCCGCCGGCTACCTGGAGATGATCTCGGACCTGGAGCGGTGGCTCACCGAGGTCACCGGCTACGCGGGCATCTCGCTGCAGCCGAACGCGGGCAGCCAGGGCGAGTTCGCGGGCCTGCTGGCGATCAGCTCCTACCACCGTGACCACACGCCGGCCGGCGCCCCCGCGCGGGATCTCTGCCTGATCCCGTCGTCGGCGCACGGCACGAACGCCGCGAGCGCGGCGATGGCCGGCATGAAGGTCGTCGTCGTCGCCTGCGACGGCGACGGCAACGTCGACCTGGCCGACCTGGCCGCCAAGGCCAGCCAGCACGCCGAGCGGCTCGCCGCGCTGATGGTCACCTACCCTTCGACGCACGGCGTCTACGAGGAGGGCATCGGCGAGGCCTGCGCGATCGTCCATGCTGCTGGCGGCCTGGTCTACGTCGACGGCGCGAACCTCAATGCGCTCGTCGGCCTGGCCAAGCCGGGTGAGTTCGGCGCCGACGTCAGCCACCTGAACCTGCACAAGACCTTCTGCATCCCGCACGGCGGCGGCGGCCCCGGTGTCGGCCCGGTCGCGGTCGGCGAGAAGCTGCTGCCCTACCTGCCGAACCACCCGCTACGCCCGGAGGCCGGCCCCGCGACCGGCGTGGGCCCGATCTCCGAAGCACCGTGGGGCTCGGCCGGAATCCTGATGATCCCGTGGGTCTACCTGCGGCTGATGGGTGCCGAGGGCGTCACGGCCGCCACCTCGGTCGCGGTGCTGAACGCCAACTACATCGCCAGCCGGCTGCGGCCGCACTACCCGGTGCTCTATGCGGGCCAGAACGGCCTGGTCGCGCACGAGTGCATCCTCGACCTGCGCCAGCTCACCAGGGACACCGGCGTGACCGTCGACGACGTCGCCAAGCGGCTGATCGACTACGGCTTCCACGCGCCGACGATGTCGTTCCCGGTCGCCGGAACGCTCATGGTCGAGCCGACCGAGAGCGAGGACCTCGGCGAGATCGACCGGTTCTGCGACGCGATGACCGCGATCCGGGCCGAGGCGGACAAGGTCGCGGACGGCACCTGGCCGAAGGACGACAACCCGCTGCGCAACGCCCCGCACACCGCCGAGATGGTCACCGGCGACGTCTGGGACCACGCCTACCCTCGTTCGGTGGCCGCCTACCCGGTGACGTCGCTGCGCGCGGCCAAGTACTGGCCCCCAGTCCGCCGCATCGACGGCGCCTACGGTGACCGCAACCTCGTCTGCACCTGCCCCCCGCCGGAGGCTTTCGCCACCGACCTGACCATCGCCGACGGCGTCTCCGCGACACTCCCAGGCGCCCGCTCGGCCCTCACCCCCGTCGGCTAGCACCGGGACCACAGCGCCAGCCGCGCGCAGCCAAGGCCCCGGCCGGTGGCCGGGCTGAGGCTCGGCCACCGGCTGGCTCGGCGGTTCATGATCGCTGCTTCGTTGCGCCACGAACTCGAAGGGAGACGCCGATCTGAGGTAGACGGTGATCTTTTGGAGGGGTGCTGCACGGGAGATGGAGGTTGGCCCTCCGTGATCGCCATGCGGGTGGTGGTCACAAACCGCCGTCAGCGGCGTCAGCCGAACAGCTGGGGTCGTGAGCGTGACGGAAAAGGCGCGGCGGTGATCGTGTCAGGTGTGGGCCGGGAAGGCGAGCGCGAGCGAACCACCGTTGAAGTGTCGAAAAGATGTGGATGGCGTCAGAACCGGGGCAGTGAAACGGCTTCGGGATGAGTCTGGGGGTTACCCGTCTACTGCCCAGACGGCGTCCGGCATGCAGGTGGCGCGAGCCCGGTCCGGGCTTCCGTGTGGAACGTGGGAACTTTCCGTATGCCACGTCTCGCGTCGAGTATGGCGTGGGTGAGGGAGAACTCCAAGCGGCGGAATCCGTGAGGACAGAGTACCGAAGGTGGAAACGGAAGGGGCGGACCGCCTCGTAGTAGCGCGGAGACTCCTGTAATGGGGGTGGAGCGAAGGGGGCGGGCTGTCCGGTGACAATGTGTCGGTCAACCGTTGGATGCGGGAGGAGCCGGTCGGCGTGTCACAGCCGAAACCGTTTGACATTGACAAGCGGCTGTTCGTGGAGGCTTTTGGGAGAGTCCGGGCCAACAAGGGTGCGGCGGGAGTCGACGGGACGTCGATCGCCACGTTCGAGAGCAGGCTTAAAGACAACCTGTACAAGACGTGGAATCGGATGTCGTCGGGTACCTACTTCCCGTCGCCGTTGCGTGAGGTGGTGATACCGAAGCCGGAGGGTGGCTCGCGCGTGTTGGCGGTGCCGACCGTGGCGGATCGGGTCGCGCAGACGGTGGCCGTGCTGGTCCTGGACCCGCGAGTGGAGCCGATGTTCCATCGGGACTCCTACGGGTACCGGCCAGGGCGCTCGCCGCTGGACGCGGTCGCGGCCGCACGTACGCGGTGCTGGAAGAACGACTGGGTCATCGACCTGGATATTCGGGCGTTCTTCGACAGCGTGCCGTGGGATAAGCTGATGGCGGCGGTGCACCGGCACCTCGACTGGGATACCCGATGGGTCGGGCTGTATGTGGAGCGCTGGCTGAGGGCTCCCCTGGTCCGAGCGGACGGGACCCGGGAAGAACGGACACGGGGATGCCCGCAGGGGTCGCCTGTGTCACCATTGCTGGCTAACATCTATCTTCACTATGCGTTCGACACCTGGATGATCCGGGAATTTCCGGGTGTCCTGTTCGAGCGGTTCAGTGACGATGTGGTCGTGCACTGCACCAGCGAGCAGCAGGCTCGCAGGGTGCTGGCGGATATACGCGGCCGGCTGGCGGAATGTGGCTTGGAACTGAACGAGTCCAAGACCCAGGTCGTTTACTGCGCGGACGACGGACGGAGGAAACCCTGGGACGGGCCGACGGGCTTCGACTTCCTTGGGTACACGTTCCATGCCCGGACGGTTCGCCGCCGGGACGGGGCACTGTTCGTCGGTTTCACTCCCGCGATCAGCGACAGGAATGCCAAACGGCTACGCCGCCAGATACGCCGGTGGAGGTTGCATCGGCGCACGGCCGGGACTCTCCAGGACCTGGCAGCGAGAATCAATCCGCTGATCAGGGGTTGGATCAACTACTACGGTGCGTTTACACCGTCTCGGTTGGCTCCGACCCTCCGCCTGATCGACGCCTACCTGGCGCGATGGCTGCAACGCAAATACAGGCGGTTCCGACGGCGGTGGCGCCGGTCGCTACGGTTCCTCGCGGAGGTACGTCGCCGCGACCCGGGACTGTTCGCGCACTGGCAGCAACCGCTGGCGGTCGGTAGGACAGCACGAGCCGGATGAGTCGAGAGGCTCACGTCCGGATCTGTGGGGGCCGGCGGGTGAGACTCCCGCCGGCTACCCGGCGCCCTCCCGTGGCTGCGGATCCGGCCCAATGGCTACACCCGCCAGGTGCCCGGTCATGCGGCGGTGCACGGCGATCCGAGTTGCCAGCAGAAACGCCGCCTGACGCCGTCGGACATCCCGACGGGCTGCCACATGTGTTCGTCGACCGCAGCCCTGGCCGGATCGCCGTGCCTCGGATGCTGCGCGCCGCTGGATTGCGGTAAACCACGCTTGCCGAGCACTACGGCATCCCGCAGGACGAGGACGTGGCTGACGTCACGTGGATCGAGGACACGGCCCGACTCGGCTGGGTGGTGTTCATGAAGGATGCCCGGATCCGGCGTCGCCCCGCGGAGCAGGAAGCCGTCCTGACGCATGGGGCCCGGTGCTTCTACATCGTGAACCAGAACCTGGCCGGTCCTGAATGGCGCGCTGGCTGCTCGCCAACCTGGCGGCGATCACGGCAGCCTGTGCGTATCCGGGACCGCCTATTTACGCGGTCCACGGCGGCGAGATCAGAAATATGGAAGTAGACCTGCCACGGCCTCGGTGACGGGCTCGCCTGGCGAAGGCATCCGGCAGGTTCCACGGTGGCCGTGAGCGGTGCCACGAGGTGCCAGCCGCCCGGCCCCGGGCAGGGCGGGGCTGAGGCGGGCATGTGGGGCGCAAGGTTGGGATACTGATCGCCGCGGCCACCGCGTCGATCTGGGCCGGCGCCCCGACCGAGGACCGTGCGTCGGCGCCGTGGGCCAAACCGGCCTGGCGCTGGCTGGGCTGATCTAGGAGGAGCGCGATGGGCACGACCATCCAGGGGATCGACGGCGCCAGGGCGCTCGCCGGGCAGGACTGGGGGACGAGCAACTGGGTCGAGGTCACCCAGGAGCAGGTCAACACCTTCGCCGACGCGACCGGTGACCACCAGTGGATCCACGTCGACGTCGAGAAGGCCAGGTCCGGCCCGTTCGGTGGGCCGATCGCCCATGGTTTCCTGACCCTGTCGCTGATCCCGGTGCTGTTCCACGACGTGGTGCACGTCGAGGGGATCTCGATGGCGGTCAACTACGGGCTGAACAAGGTGCGTTTCCCCGCGCCGGTACCGGTCGGCTCGAAGCTGCGGGCTCAGATCAAGAACCTCACGGTCGAGGACGTCGCCGGCGGCGTCCAGGTCGTCAACCAGGTCACGATCGAGCGCGAGGGTGGGACCAAGCCGGTCTGCGTCGCCGAGTTCATCTCCCGCTACTTCGCCTAAAGGGCGAAGCGGCCGGAACGGGCGCGGAGCGCCCGCCGGCTACTTCGCCTGGCGGCGCTGAGCGCCCTCCCTACGTGGACCGAGCTCGGTCTGTACGACCGGGCTCGATGTTTGGCGTGGTTGGCAGCGTGGTTGCGTCTCGCTCGGGGGTACGAGCGTCGGGAGACCGCTGACGCGGCTCCCGACCTCGTTGGCGTTGCCAGGTGATGGGTGCCGGTTCTTCGGTGGGTGTCTGGTCGCGTGGTGCGGGGAGGGGAACGGTCTCCGTGGCCGGCACGGTGGCTTGGCCGCCGTGTAGGTCGACGTGGGGGAGAAGGCGGTCCAGCCAGCCGGGGAGCCACCAGTTGGCGCCGCCGAGGAGGGCCATCGTCGCCGGGACCAGCACCACCCAGACTCGCCCGGCCAGGTACGCGGAGATGTCGGTGAACGCGGCGGTCCAGCCGGTGATCGCGACGCCGGGCGGCAGCACGTCCGCGCGCAGGTGGCGGACCAGCGCGGACGCCCTCGCGTCGCTCGGGCCGACCGTCGGCTCGGCGACGATGACCGCGGTGGAGCCGTCGGCGGAGACGATTGGGTCCTGGACGTCGGCGATGTCGGCTGGGATGGCAACCCCGGGGTGTCGTAGTTGTCCTGCGGCGTCCCGCCGGACAGGCTGACCAGCCCGAGCGCGACCACCAGGGCCACGACCCAGGTGGCGGTCACCCGCCACGGGTGGGCGGCACAGGCCCCACCCACTCGGCGCAGGAACCCGGACATCGTCTCCTGCCTTCTCCGGTTGTCGTCCCGGACATGACGAGCCCGGCTCTGGGACTTTGATGTGCTCTACCGCTCTTGAGCAGCCGCCTGCGCGACGGCTGGGCTGCCAGAACGGCGACGGTCCGGCCGGCGACTCGACGCCGTCGGCGGCACCCGTAGCGCTGTGAGTGGTGGCTCACGGACGACTGGTGGGTTTGCTGGTCCCGGAGAGACCCAATCGCACGTTGCGTGAGCGTACCTGCACAAGGGTGGCCCAAAGGTGTCACATGTCCCGTCCCGGCAGCTATACGAAGAGCGACGACTCGGTACGGTTGGGTTGGAACTCGCGGTTTGCCCGCTCCCAGTGGCGAACATTTGCTCCCGGTGGGTAGCGCGCTCGACTGACCAGCGCCCGACTGACCCAGAAGTGGGTCGCGGGGACAACGGCCGTCCCGGCCATCAGGAAGACATGCGAAAGGCTGCGCATGGCCCCGGTTCATGACCTACGCCGAGCCCGCCCGGAACCGATGGCGCCGTCGCCCCATCCCGGACCCGCCCCGGCCGGTAGTCAGCCGCCGACCCCGGTCGGGCTGACCGGTTCGGCCGCCGTCGCACGCGCCATGATCGTGGTTGCCCCGCGCAGATCCGCGAGCTTCTCGCAGCCGTCACCATCCGAACCGGTCTGCGCCCCCGCCGGCGCCGCATCGGATCCGGCCGCGCCGCTGGCGCCGGGCTTCGCCGGGCCTGGCCCCGATCGGGCGGCCGCCGGCGCCGGGGGCTCGCCCGGACCGGTCCGGGCGCCGGCGCCGGGGCTGGGGAACGACTGGCTGTGGCTCGGCTACCTGGGCGCCGGCGCGGTGGCCGCCGTCGGCTACATCGAGGTCCCGGCGTCCGGCGGGTGGCTGGTCGCGCGGATGGTCGCCGGCTGCGGTATCGGCGTCTCGTCGGCCGTCGCCGTGTTCGCCGGCCTGCGGCGGCACCAGCCGGAGCCGCGCCGGCCCTGGCTGCTCATCGTGCTCGCTCAGCTGCTCTTCACGAGCGCCAGCGTGGTCTTCTACGCCGCCGAGTTCCGGTCGGGTGACCAGTGGGTTCTGGCGGTCAGCATGCTGCTGTACCTGGCGCACTATCCGGTCCTGGCCGCCGGGCTCCTGCTGATCGTTCGTCGGCGCGCACCCCGCGGCGAACTGCCAGCCTTGTTGGACGGGCTCCTGGTGGCCACCGGAGCGACGACGCTGTCGGTGCTGCACCTGATCGGGCCGGGCCTAGACGAGAACATCCCCCGCCTGGTCACCTGGACCGCGATCGGGTACCCGATCGCTGATCTCCTCCTGTTCACGATCGGCGTTCGACTCGTCGCCGGCACGGGATTCCGGCCGCCCGCTTTCATCCTGCTGAGTGCCAGCCTGTTCGCCGTCCTGGCCGCGGATACCGGCTATGGACTGCGGCAGCTGCACGCCGTCTACACGGTCGGTGGCCCGCTCGACGGGATCTGGCTCGCGGGGAGCCTTGCGCTGGGCGCGGCGGCGCTGCATCCGACGATGGCCGGGATCGCCCAGCCGTCGTCCAAGCCGCCCGGGCTCGGCCGCGCACGGCTGTGTGGTCTCTACCTGGCCGGCATCATTCCGCCGCTCACGCTGGTCGTGCCGCGTGGCAACACCGACGAGGTGACGGAGCTGGTCAGCGCCATCGCCATGGTCATCTCGACGGCCCTCATCATGATCCGGATGCGGTACGCCGAGGTGAGCCAGCGGCGGCTCGCCAACACCGACGTGCTCACAGGCCTGTGTACCAGGCGATTCCTGGAGACGCGGCTGGCGCTCGCCTCGGTCCGGGCCAGCCGGCCGGGCGCCACGCTCGCGCTCCTGCTCATCGACGTGGACCATTTCAAGTCGGTCAACGACCGGTTCGGCCACCCGGCCGGCGACCGCGCCCTCACCGAGGTCGCCCGCCGGCTGCGCGCGGTCGCCCGGTCCGCCGACGTGGTGGCGCGCTATGGCGGGGAGGAGTTCGCGCTGCTCACCACCTACCTCGACCAGGACGACCTGTACGTGCTCGGCGAGCGGCTGCGGCTGGCGGTCGCCGCGAGCCCGGTAGCCGTCGACGACGGCACCGCGCTGCCGGTCACGGTGTCGGTCGGGGCCGCCTCGACGACGCTGCCGGCGAGCCCGGCCGAGCTGGTCGACCGCGCCGACCGCGCGCTCTACGCGGCCAAGTCGGCCGGGCGTGACCGCTGTGTTCTGGCGGCACCCGCGCCCCAGCCCGACGCCGGCCTGGCTGCGGCGCAGCCGCACTGCTCACCGTCGGCTGCCTGACTCCCGTTGCCCGCCCGTCTGGCCGCACGAGCCGGCGGCAGGCTCAGTCCGGCGGCGTCGAGAGCGGTGCGTCCAGCGGGCGCCGGCGAATCTGAGGGAGATAGGGCGTCAGCTCGTCCGGATCGAAGCGGCACAGTCTGATCGACCACCAGACGGCCCGGGCGGCGTCGGTGTCGCGATCCTCCGAGGTCTTGTACGAGCCGTCCGGGAAGAGCGCCGTCCAGCGGCCGCCGGAGAGCCCGAGCATCGTGGCGAGCGGCGCGCCGCCGTCCGCGACCGTCCACAGCCGGGTGGTGCCGTCGGCGCTGCCGGACACGAGCACGTCACCCGACGCGGCGAACGCCACCGAGCGGATCTCCTCGGTGTGCCCGGCCAGGCGCCCCAGCTGGCCCCCCGTCACCGGATCCCAGAGGCGCACGATGCCGTCCTCACCGCCGGACGCGAGCAGGCGTCCGTCCGGCGCGAAGGCGACAGTCCGCACCCGGCCGCCGTGGCCGACGAGGCGGTGCCGAAGCGCGCCGGTGGCGGCGTCCCAGATCCGGATCGTGCCCGAGCCCGAGGCGCTCGCGAGCAGCTCGCTGTCGGGTGAGAACGCCACCGCCTGGACCCAGTCGGTGTGGCCGGCGAGGCGACGAGCGCTCGGTGCCGACAGCGTGCCGGACGTGCCGCGCATCGCATCCAGGTCCCAGATGTGCACGGTCCCGGCGTCGGTGCCCGCTGCGAGCCGCTCGCCGTCCGGTGCGAACGCGACCGTCAGCACGCGCAGGCCGCCGGCCTTCAACGTCGCGTTCGGGCGGCCGGACCAGGGGTTCCACAGGCCGACGGTGCCGTCCGGGTGGCCGACGGCGAGGACCGTCGTGTCCGGGGAGAAGGCGACGGCGCGTGCCGGGGATCGCCTGGTGTCCAGCCTGCGCACCGGCGTGTCCAGGTTGGTGCGGGCGTCACAGGCCCGTCCGGCGGCGAGCTCGTAGATCCGGACCAGGCCGTCATCGGCGGCGGTGGCGAGCAGGGACGCGTCGTCGGTCAGGCTCATCGCGTAGCACCAGGCGCGCTCGCCGGAGCCGCCGTGGACCTGGGCCGCTGTCCTGGTGTCCCAGATCCGCAGCGAGCCGCTTTCGCTCGCGGCCACGACCAGGGGCTGCTCGGGCACGAAGGCAGTCGCGAGCACGTCCGTGGTGCGTCCGGCGAGCAGGGTCCGGCCCGGTGGGGCGCCGTCGGTGACCTTCCACACCTCGACCGTTCCGTCCGCGCAGCCCGCGATGAGCGTGTCGCTGTCGGCGCCGGCGAACTCCAGAATCGTCACCCAGCCGCTGGGCGCCCGTAGCGTGGTGCGCAGGCCACCGGTGAGCAGATCCCATACCCGGATCGTGCCGTCGTCGGAGCCGATCGCGACCTGCGAACCGCTGGCGTCGAAGGCCAGGGCCCGAGCGTGCTGGTCGCCGCGCCGGCGGCCCACCTCGCGCCCGGCGGCTAGGTTCCAGACCCGGGTCGTGTTCTCCCCGTTGACCCAGGCCAGCAGCGTGCCGTCCGGGGAGAAGCACATCGTGCGGGCGTGCTCGTTCGGCAGGCCGAGCGTCGCGAGGTCCGTGCGGGTGCGCACATCCCACAGCCGGACCTCGTCGCCGTAGGCCAGCAGGGTCCCGTCCGGCGAGAACCGCAGCGCCTTGATGCGGTCGGTCGACCGGTGCAGGGTCGCGACCTTGGTGAGCGTGGTCAGGTCCCAGACGTGCACGTGGCCTTCGAAGCAACCGGTGGCGAGCAGCAGGCCGTCGGGAGAGAACGCGAGCGCGCGAACCCGGCTGGCGTGCCCGACGAAGCTGGCGACCTCCTCGGCCGCGCCGACGTTCCAGATCTGGATGCCACCGGCGACGTCCCCGGCCGCGAGCCGCGAGCCGTCCCAGGAGAACGCGACCGAACGGATCCACTCGCCCCGCCCGCGCAGCATGGCCAGCACATGCCCGTCAGAGAGGTCCTCGAGCGCGACGTGATGCCCGGTGCCGTAGGCGATCAGGTCATGTGCCGGCGAGAGCGCCTGCGTCCAGCGGACGCCCGAGTCGACGACGATCTCGACGGGGTCCCGGCCCGGAACCGCGGCGGCGGCGAGCTCGGGGACCGTCCGCGCCCGGTCTGCTGGGGTGGCGCCGAGCAGAGCGGCCCGTTCCCAACGGCTGCCGGTGAGGACCGTGTCGGTCAGGTCGGGATCGGTGAGGCGGGCCCGGCCCAGCTCGGCGTTGGTGAGGTTGGCGCCGGTCAGCCGGAGGCGGCGGGCCCGGACGCCGGCCAGTCGCGCCCCGGTGAGGTTCGCGCCGGTGAGGTCGCAGTCGTCGAGGTCGGCATCGGTGAGGTTCGCGCCGGTGAGGTCGGCGCCGGTGAGGTCGAGACCGGTCAGGTCGGCGCCCTCGAGGTGGGCGCCGCCGAGCCGGGCGCCGCGGGCGGCCGTGGGGTCGGCTCTGCGCGCGATCGCGAGCGCGTTCGCGCGGGCTGCCTGGCCCGACTCGGGGTCGGCCAGGGCCTGGCTCGCCCAGGCTGTCACGGCAGCGTCACCGGCCACTCCGCGCAGGAAGTCGACCATGAGCGGCGACATCACCCGGGCGACCAGCACGCCGGAGTCGACCAGGTCACCGGGGCCCGGCCCGACCGGCTGTGCGTCGAGGTCGGCGCCGCTACCGGTCGGGCTGGCGCCGGCCGGGCCCTGGGCCGTGGTGGCGACGCCGGCGAGCCCGCGGGCGGCAGCCGCGGCGACCAGGTACTCCATCACCGACTGGTGGATGAAGGTGAAGCCGCCGTCGTCGGCGCGGACCAGCAGGCTGCCCGAGCCGACCATGTGGGCGGCCTGGCTGGAGTCCAGCTGGCCGGCGTCGACCCGGTCGGTCATCGCGTCGAGGGCGGTGCTGGTCGTCGCGGTCAGCTCCGAGAGGTTGATCACCTGGTCGGTCGTCCGCCAGAGCCGCAGCGCGAGCGCGGTGACGGCCTCCCGGCGCTCGCCGGCCGTCAGGGCGGGCCCGGCGCCGGGCGGGCGGGCCCGGCGCTCCTCGTAGCGCAGCCACTCCTCGATCAGCTCGCCGTACAGGTCCGCCGAGCTGATCATGCCGGTCCTGGCCTGGACGGCGCGCAGCCGGTTCGTGTCGAGCGACGCGATGAATCCGAGCATCCGGGGGTTGTGCGACAGGCCGAGCAGGTCGCGGACGTCGTGGATCAGCTCCAGCCGCTCGCGGGCCTTCGCGGCGTCACCGTGGTGCAGCCGGACCAGGAACTGCTCGATCTGCCGCTCGGTGAAGTCGCCGACCTCCGCGATCCGGCTGGCCGGCAGCAGCTCGACCCGGGCGCCGAGCGCCCCGCGGACCTGGCCGTGGGACAGGAAGTGCTGGGTCCGGCTGGTCACGACGACCTTGGCCTGGCCCTCGACGGCGTCCAGCAGCCGGCCCAGGTGCTCGGCCGCGGTCTCGTAGGTGACCCGCAGCGCGAGCTCGTCGAACCCGTCGAAAAGCAGCACCAGCCGGCCGCGGCGCAGCATGTAGCGGAAGACGGACACGTCGACCCGCTGCTCGCCGGAGGCGACCAGATGGGCCGCGACCAGTTCGTCGACGCTGTGCGCCTTCTCCATCGCGCGCAGGTCGATCAGCAGTGGGATCAGGTGGGGGCGCCGTTCGGGCAGGGTGCGAGCCAGCTCGTGCAGGCAGAACGTCTTGCCCCGGCCGAAGTCGCCCAGGATCAGGACGAACCGCGCCGAGTCCGCGGTCAGCCAGTCGACCAGCTGGCCGAGCAGGTCCCGGCCCTCGGCGGCGCCGTCGCCGGTCGCGCCGCCGTCGGGCCGCGTGCCGCCGGGCGTGACGTCGGCCGCGGCGACGTCGGCCGGGGTGGTGTAGACCGGGGCGCTGGGGGCCGGGGTGGCGTCGGTCCGGTCGGCGGTGACCGGGCCGCCGTCGATCACCCGGAACCGCTGCGGCAGGTAGAGCGCCGGCGGATAGAGCCGGTCGGCGGCCAGCCGGTCGCTCTGCCGGCGCAGGTAGCCGCGCAGATCCAGCAGGCCCTGGTACTCGACGAAGCTGCGCAGCCGGACCCCGCGGACGGAGGCGTGGCGGACCAGCGTGTCGGGCGCCGGCAGCGGGCCGCCGTAGACGAGGTCGGAGGTCAGCTGCGGGTCGGTCGCCGCGTACTGGTGATGCACATGCTCGACGAACCGGTCCACGGCGCTCTCGTCGACGCCGTCCTCGGCGATCCCGACCGGGCGCTGTTCGAACACCGGGCCGTGTGGCACGGTGACCCTCAGGTATTCGGGAGCGACGCCCGTCGGCGAGATCCTGGTGACGGTCGCGCCCGGGGACGAGAGTTCGGCGATCTCCGCCACCCGGTCGGCGAAGGTCTCCCCGCGCCGCGCGCCGGGGCCGTCCTGCGCGTCGGGATTGTCGGCCCGGCGCTCGCCCGCGGGTCCGCTCCCGTCACCCGCGAACGCGGCGGCCCTGGCGGCGGAGCCGGGGCCTGCCATGGCCGGCGCTCGGCGGGTCGGGCGGGGGAACGTAGTGGCGGCGTGCTCCCAGCGGGTCCGGTAGGTGACGATGCCCGCCGGGCCGACCTCCTCGGCCGGCCGCCAGGCGCCCGCGCGACGCGAGAACCGCCGGTCCAGCCTGGTGACCTCCGAGCGGCGCAGCCGCAGGACCTGGTACCGCAGCGCCGCGTCGGCGGTCGGGACGGGGTGCGGCGGGTGCGCGCTGATCAGCGTCGTCCCCGAGCGCGGCAGCCGGGTCGGCACCGCCGGCAGCGGCCCGTCGGGCGTGGGCGCCCCGTGTCCGTGCGCGGCGACCAGGAGGTTCACGTGGCTGCCGAGGATCAGGTCGACCCCGTACGCGTCGGTCGCCTTCGCCGAGTGCACCCGGTCGGCGGCCAGGGGCGGGTGGTGCCCGACGGCGAGGCGGAACCAGCCGGCGCGTTCGTAGCCGGCGAGCCGGTCGGCGAACCAGTTGGCCTGGGCCTGGCCGACCTCGCCGCGGTCGTCGGCCTGCCGGTGGCTCATCGCCATCGTCGAGTTCAGCCCGGCGATGACGAGCCGCAGGTCGGCCATCGGGTAGAGCGTCCATTCCTGCCCGACCGCGAACGTCCGCTCACCGAGGTCCCGGTAGAGGTTCGCGTGGAAGTCGACGAAGTGCCGCCACTTGCGCCAGTACGGCGTCGTCGGTTCGATCTCCTCGTCCTCGCAGGCGGCGAAGTAGGCGCGCGCGGCCGCCGCGCTCACGTCGCCGCGACCCGGTACCAGCGCGATGCGGTCGACCGGCAGGCTCAACCGCTCGGTGAGCGCCGCCAGCCGTACCGCCGCCTGCTCGTACTCGCCGCGCCGGCCCTCCAGCGCGACTCCGGTGACCACGATCAGGTCCGGGCTGAGGCCGGGGTTACCGGCGAGCGTGTCCAGATCGTCGAGAAGCGCGGCGCCGAACGGTTCCGGGCCGGTGTCCGGCGCGTGTCCGGGCCGCGTCGGGGCGGCGAACGCCGGCAGGTGCAGCAACGTGATCGACGTTCGCTCGGCGCCGCCGTCGGCGGCCGCCTGGGGTGGGCTGGCCGTCCTGGTGGCGGTGGCCGGCGCTACCCGCGCTGGGCCGGGCGACGTCTCGATCGCCGTTGGTGTCGACAATGGCTCCGGCCGGACGGGTCCCGGTTCGAAGCTGATCTGCGCGGGGGCCGTCGCGTCGCCGCGCGGCCCGGGCAGGGCGGGGCCAGGCCGGGTGAGCGCGGCTGCCGACAAACGGGGGAACGGTTCGTCTGCGGTGCCGGACGGCAGCTCGGCACGGGTGGCGGCGAGGACCGTTCGGTCGGGATCGTCCGGTCCGGCCGGGCCGAGCACCGTTGGCCGCCCAGCCAGCACGGCTGGCGGCGCGGGTCCCGCGGCGGGCAACGCGAGCCTCGGTGCCGGAGCGGCGATCTCGTAGCCCGGGAACGGCGGCTCGTGCTCGGGCGCGGGCCGGCCGGTAGCCGGCTCGACCAGCCCCCGCAGCACCGTCTGCACCGCCATCGCGCGATCCAGACCGAGCAGCACGATCATGTTGATCGTGCCGAGCAGCGGTGGCAGCTCGCACTGCTCGACCAGCACCGGCAGCAGGAAGCCGTCGCGGGTGTGCGCCAGCCGCATGCCGGCCTGCCATTCCTCCCGCACCCAGGACGACCGGTCCAGGTAGGCGGGGGAGACGACCGCGATCATCCGGTCCGCGCGGGTGAGCGCGGCGTCTATCTGGTCGACGAAGTTGGCGCCGAGCGGGAAGGAGCGTCGGTAGAAGTCGACCTCGTAGCCGGCGTCCCGCAGAACGTGATCGAGCCAGCTGCCCCAGCGCTCGTCCGGCCCCGCCACGCTGAGAAAGATCCGCCGCACCTCACCCGTGGACGGAACAGTCTCTCCCCACACGCCCCGATGGTCCCAGAATCAGGCAACGCGCAAGGGAAATCGGGAAATGCGTGCCTCAGGGCCATGACGCACCCGGTGCCGGCTCGGCGGTCGTCCGCCGGGCCGGCCCCCGGGTGTCGTCAGGAAGCGGCGGGCGACGTCGTCGCCGAGGTCGGGACCTCGGGCTCGCCGCCGGGCCGCGGGACGCTGACGGACGCCGCCGCCGGGCTCGCGGCCGGGCCGCCCTCGCTCAGGCCGATGCGCTCGTGCAGCCAGCGCAGCGGCGCCGGCGCCCACCAGTTGGCGTTACCAGCGACGCGCATGAACGCGGGCACCAGGACGCCACGCACCAGGCTCGCGTCGAGGACGATCGCCAGCGCGGTCGCCAGGCCGAACATCTGCATGAACCGCACCGAGCCGGTCGCGAAGGCCGCGAAGGTCACGGCGAGCAGCAGGGCGGCGGTGGTGACGATCCGGCCGGTGCGGGCGAGGCCCGCGGCGACGGCCTCGGTGTTCGGGGTGCCCGCGTCATGCTCCTCCTTGATCCGGGAGAGCAGGAAGACCTCGTAGTCCATCGACAGCCCGAACGCGATGCAGAACAGCAGCACCGGCATCGACGTGTCCAGCGGGCCCGGGGTGAAGCCGAACAGCCCGGACAGGTGCCCCTCCTGGAAGATCCACACCGAGACGCCGAGGACCGCGCCGAGGACCAGCCCGTTGAGCACCAGCGCCTTGAGTGGGAGCACCACGCTGCCGGTGAACAGGAACAGCAGCACGAACGTCGCCAGCGCGATCAGCCCGATGGCCAGCGGCAGCCGCGAGCCGATCGCGTTCTTGCCGTCGACCAGCCCGGCCGAGACGCCGCCGACCAGCACCCGGGTGCCGGGCGGCGCGGGCAGCGCGCGGGCGGCGTGCGCCATCCGTTCACCGGCCGCCGACATCGGGTCGATCGACGGGACGACCTGCAGGAAGGTCGCGCCGTCCGCCGCGAACCTGGCGTTCGCCGGGCCTGGCGCACTCGTGCGGGCGCCGTCCTGGAAGGTGCCGGCGGCGCTGTCGACCCGGCCGGCGCCGGGCAGCCGGGACAGTGCGGCCGCGTAGCTCGTCAGGGTCGCGTCGCTGGTCGGGCCGTTGACGACGATGTTCATCGCGCCGCTGACGTTCGACCCGAAATCCTCGCGCAGCACGTCGCCGACCTGGCGGCTGGGCGCGGCGTTGAGCACCCGGTCGTCGGGGGTGGCGAAGGAGACGTGCAGCACGGGCGCGGCGAGCAGGAGCAGCAGCGCGACCACCGGCAGGCCGGCGAGCAGCGGCCGGCGCATCACCCTCGTCGCGACGCCCCGCCAGAACGGCGACTCGGTGGCCTCCCGAGGGACGTCGCTCGCCGCGTCCGAGGCCGCGGCGCACCGGCGGCGGCGGACCAGGCCGATCAGCCCGCTGACCGGCAGCGCGTTGACCCGCTCGCCGAGCAGCAGCAGCACGGCGGGCAACGCCAGCACCGCGGTGAGCATCGTGACCAGGGTGACGGCGATGCCGGCGTAGGCCATCGACTTCAGGAAGTAGGGCGGGAAGACGAGCATCACGGCGAGGGCGACGATGACGGTCGCGCCGCTGAACAGGATGGTCCGGCCCGCGGTCCGGACCGTCGCGATCACGGCCGCCCGCTTCTCGGCGCCGGTCACGCGTTCCCCAGGGCCGCGCCGGACCGCCGCGAGTTCCTCTCTGAAGCGACTGACCATCAGTAGGGCGTAGTCGATGCCCAGGCCCAGGCCCATCGCCGTGGCCAGGTTCACGGCGAAGATCGAGACGTCGGTCAGGGAGCCGATCAGCGAGAGCGCGGCGAAGCCGCCGAGGATGCCGATGAGGCCGACGCCGAGGGGCAGCGCCGCGGCGACCACGCCGGCGAACGCGACGACCAGCAGCACCAGCGTGATCGGAATCGCGATCGACTCGGCCGTGCTGAGGTCCTTGGTCACCTGGGCGTTGACGTCCCGGTTGACCCCGGCTCGCCCGCCGGGTCGCACGGTGATGGGGCCGTTGTCGGCGGCCTTCTCGATCTTCGTGACGACGGCCTTGGCGTGGTCGTCGTCCACCGAGGCGACGACGAGCGCCTCGCGCGCGTTGGTGGAGCGGAGCGCGGCGCCGGCGCCGGTCCAGTAGGAGACGACGCCCCGCACGCCGGGCTGCTTGCCGAGCTCGGCCGCCAGCGAACGCCCGGCGGCGGCGACGGCCGGGTCGTCGACGGTGCCCGAGTGGGCGGTGACGAGCAGGACGAGGTTGGGAGTGCCGCCGAAGCGGGCGTCCACCTCGTTCGCCGCCCGGGTCGAGTCGGACTTCGGGTCGTCGAAGCCGTTGGACAGCAGCTTGCCGAACGCGCCGACGCCGAGCACCGCTGCGCCGAGTACGAACAGCAGGGCGACGGTCAGGACGATCCGGGGCCGGCCGGTCACACCCCGGGCAAGACGAGCGAACACTGTTGCCTCCTGAGAGCTACACTCGCTTAAGAGAACATTGTTCGCGAAAGTGAACGCTGTCAATAGAAACTTCCGGTCGTTGCTGGAAAGATGGCTGAGATGAACCCACTGGCCCCCCGTCGCGAGCGGCTACGCGCGGCGACGATCGCGGAGATCAAGCAGGCTGCCCGCGACCAGGCCGCCACGGGCGGGGTCGGTGCGATCTCGCTGCGCGGCGTGGCCAAGGCCATGGGGATGGCGCCGTCCGCGCTGTACCGGTACTTCGACAGCCATGATGTGCTTGTCACCGAACTGTGCGCGGACGCCTTCGCCTCGCTCGCGGACGCCCTGGAGGCCGCGTATGTCTCCGGCCAGGGTGTGGACCACGCCCGGCGGTGGTTGCTGCTCGCCCGCGCCTACCGCCGCTGGGCACATGAGCACGAGACGGAGTACATCCTGCTGTTCGGCCCGCGCGCGACGCTCGACCTGGACGACAAGTCCGGCCGCTGCGGGGCCGAGATGCGCCGCGCCGTCGGGGTGCTGTTCCAGTGCATGATCACGGAGATCGCCGAAGGCGTGATCGACCCGTCCCACCTGGACGCGGGGCTCAAGCCAGGGCTGCGTGAGGGGCTGGCGGCCTGGGGTGTCGAGGAGGGCGCCCCGATCTCATCGGCCGCGCTGGCCGGCTGCCTGATCGTGTGGACCCAGCTGCACGGGTTCCTGTCGCTGGAGCTGTTCGGCCACCTGCCGCCCGTTCTCGGCGATGCCTCGGACCTGTACGACCAGCAGATGCTCGACGTGATCGTCCGGATCGGCTACCGCGAGCCGATCGACCTCGACGTGGTGACGGCCCCCGGCCCCAGCTTGCCCAGCTACCTTTGAGCCCTACCGGCTGGCGGGCCTTGCCAGCCCAGCAAAGAAACCGACCCCGTAGCGCCCAGACCCCCGACGTCCACGGAATGCCCCGTCAGACGTTGGGAGGGCGCTCAGCGCCCGACCAGGTGAGGCGGCCGGCGGGCGCTCAGCGCCCGTTCCGGCCGCCTCACCATTACGCGGACGTGCGCATCTGGCGCCCGAGGCCGTCGAGCGCCGCGTGCCGGGCGGTCGCGATCTCCGGCATCCGGGCCTGGTAGGCCGGCGAGGTCGCCAGCGGTGGATAGAAGCCGAGCCGCGGCAGGAAGTCGACCTGGTCGTAACCGGGCGGTCGGCGCAATGCGTGCTGACGACCAGGGAAGAGCAGCCCGTAGTCGTCCGCGATCTCGCAGACCGTGGTCAGCGGATCGGTCCGTCGACGCTGGAAGAACGCCTCCAGCACGTCGACCGTGAAACTTATCTCATGAAACTGCTTGACCAGGTCGAGATAGTGCTGACCGACCTGGTACTTGATCGGCAACTCGACCTGGGCGTATTCCTCCGGCGCCAGCATGTCCATCGCCAGCACCTTCACCGACGTCTCCACGCCGTAGCCCCGGGAGAACGCCAGCGCGGCGAAGACATCCGCGTCGAGGGCGAACTCGCCGATCAACGGCTGGACCGTGCTGGTGATGGCCGGCACATAGCCGGACAGCTGCTTGGCGTAGAGCGAGCGCAGCATCTCGGTGGTGCGCCCGCCGGGCTGCCCACTGCCGGTGAGCCGAGGCGACGCGCCGTTGACGAACATCAGACCCTCGTCCGTGGTCAACGCGGCGGCGAGCCGGCCGACGGTGGCTGGGTCGTAGTTCTCCAGATCCGAGTCGTGAAAGATCAGCCGGCTGCCGAAGGCCAGGTAGGCCAGGCTGCGCATGGCACCGGCCTTGCCGCCGAACGCCGCGGACTCCGGCCCCGCGTGCCGCGGGAGCACGGACTCGCCGCGCACCGCCCAGCTCGCCCCGGCTTCCTCGGCGATCTCCACCAGGCCATGCTCGTCACCGTCCGAGGTCGGGTCGACGACGACGCCGATCTCGTCCAGGACGTGCCGGTCCCGTATCCATCGATCTCGGATTCCCGCGATCATGTTGCCCAGGGTGTTCGCCGACTCCGGCCCACGGGCCGGAATCAGCAGGCTCAGCGTGATTCCCTTCGCGAGCCTGTCCTCCTCGATCGCGTCGAGGTCGAGGGTGGTGGGATCGAGCGTTTGCACGGACGCCCCTCTCTGGTGACCTTGCGTGCCTGGGAACATCCCCCTCCGACCGGCTGTCGGGTGACGTCGCGTCCGGTGTCGGAGCTTGCTGGCACGGGGCCGGCCACCAGATGTGAGTCGCGCCGGACTCACACCGCCCCGCGCCGCGGCACGTGCCACGACACCGTCCGTCCTCGTCCGGCCCAGCGCACTCGTTCACAAGGCTGGTGCACCCGCCGACCGAAACAGGCCCTCTCCTTCTGACGGTGCGCTCGTCGACCGTCGCGCGTCGTCGACAACATGCGGAACGTCAAAATATCCGCTTCGGCCCATTGGTCCCAGCCGGGCGCGGCGCGGGCGTCATCTCTCACAACACGAGGCTTGGGCCGTTGACGGCCCTGGCGCGGCAGTTACCGCGCTGTCACGCCCGGACATCGACTGTCGCGCTTCGTCGCAATGGGACGGCCGTATCCGGAGTTCCGGTGCGCCGTACGGCGTACCCACCCTCACCTGGGTCGACGCGTCCCTGTTCGGTGTTCTTCCATAGATCTTCCGTTGATCTTTTGGTTATGTCGAGACCCCAAGGGCGACTGGTGATCACCCTGTCCGGGCCTGTCGCGGGGCGTCTGCGCGGCGGGCTGGCAATCTCGATGGTCTCCCCGCCGCCCCGGCGCATCGAGATCTGACGCCAAGCCGACATCGAGTCGCGACCTGGCGTCCTCCGGGCGGCGCGGCGCCCGGCCGCGGCTCAACGAACGGGACGTGGCGCGGCTGGGGGCGTCGAACCTGGCAGGAGCGAGCCTGCCGGGCCAGCGGAGCCCGGGCGCCGGCTCAGGCGGCGGAGACGCCGGGCTTGCCGGGGTCCGGCTCGGGGGTGGCCGGGGCGGGAGTGACCACGAGGTCGAACCACAGGTACTTGCCGTGGTCGGCGGTGACGGCGCCCCAACTGCCGGCGAGCGCGTCGAGAACGAGCAGCCCGCGGCCGCCCTCGGAGTCGTCGTCGACCGCGCGCCGCTCGGGCAGCGAGGTCGAGGTGTCGGAGACGGACGCGTGCACCAGCCCGGGGCGCAGCTCCACCAGCAGCCAGACCGGGGGCCGGCCGTACTTCACCGCGTTGGTCACCAGCTCGCTGACGAGCAGCTCGGCGACGGCCGTCGCGTCCTCGTCCAGCCCGGCGCCCCGCAGCGACTCCCGCAGCACGTGGCGCGCCCGCGGAACGGCGGAGGGCAGGTATGGCAGCTCGGCCAGGATGTGAGTGGCCTGCGGCGTCGTCGAACCTGCCCGGCGCACCACGTCCACCGACACCAGCTCCCCCTTGGACTCCGCGCGCGGTACCGGTGTCATGGCGCACGGTGCCGGCGACGGCGCGCATGGAACCGGAGGAGATTCCTGCGGCACGCTCATCGACCACCACATCGCAGCGAGGACATCCGGAACGTTCTACCCGGCCAGGACGGTCCGGAAGCATCCGGGAGGCTCCGAGTTTCGGTTCCCACTCCTGACCTGCCCCGCCGGCCATCCAGCCCGCCCGCGGGCCGGCGCGGCGCGGCCTGCGCGGGCACGGCCAGCCGGAGCGTGTGCGCCAAGGTCGGAATTCGTCCTGGTAACGCCTTTGCGGCCCTTCGAGAATGACGGTCGGTCATCACCGGCGGACCAGTGGCAGCCTCCTACCCCGCTACCCTTCGTCGCAACCACCGGCGCAACTCCGCTACGGAGAGTCGCGATCCGCCGGCAACTTGCCCGGCAAAACGGGACGCAACGGACCTGAATCCGGATCCCGGTCGACGACCACCTTTGGGTAGCTGAGTCACTCCCCGTAGTGGCTAGTTGGTGGCTGGGGTGCGCAGGACGACGATCGCGACGTCGTCACGGAGGTTCCCGCCAGCGAACCGGTCGGCCGCCGCCCTGACGCGGTCGGCGACGCCCTGCGCCGACAGGCCCGCGCAGTCGACGACGGCCTCCAGCAGCCGCTGCTCGCCGAGCAGCTCCCGGCCGGACCGGGCCTCGACGACGCCGTCGGTATAGAGCACCAGCGCGTCCCCGGAGCACAGCTCGACGTCCACCGATGGGAACGTCACCTCGTCGTCGTCCAGAACGCCCAGCAGCGTCCCCGGGACGCCGACATACGACGCGGTCCCGTCGGCGCGCAGCAGCACCGGCTGGGGGTGGCCGGCGAGGTGCAGCGTGAGGCGGACGCCGCGCTGGGTCGGCTCGGCCAGGCTCGCGGTCGCCAGCGTGCAGAATCGTGGCTGGCCGTGCGGGTACGCCGTCGCGGTGTCGCGCAGCGTGCGGTTGAGGTCGCCGAGGATCTGCCCGACGGGGGTCGCCTGCCCGGTGAGCAGCCGCAGCACGGCACGGGCGACTCCGGTCACCGTGGCCGCCTCGGCGCCCTTGCCGCAGACGTCCCCGATCGCGACGGTCCACCCGTTCGGGCCTGGCATCAGGTCGAAGAAGTCGCCGCCGACGTCGAGCCCGGCCGACTGGGCCGCCCCGTAGGCGGCCCCGAGGTCGAGCCCGGGGATCTCGGGGAGCACCGGCGGGCGCAGCCCGGCCTGCAGGCCGTCGGCCAGCTCCACCTGACGGCTGTAGAGCCGGGCGTTGTCCACCGCGAACGCGGCGCGGCGGGCGAGGTCGGCGAGCAGGTCGGCCTCGTCGGCGGCGAAGGAGGCGCCGCCCGCGCGGCCGACGGCGACCATGCCCAGCACCCGGCGCCGGGCGCGCAGCACCGCGACGAGGACCGGGCCGTCCGGGGTGCTCACCTGCCGCACCGGGGTGGTGCCGGCGCCGCGCACCGCGGTCATCAGCGGGCCGGTCAGATCGGTCGCGGTGTGCGACAACCCCGGCTCCGCGGCCTCCTCGGCGTGCGCGACGGCGGCGAGGACCGGGTTGCCGTCGTCGCGGCGCAGGTACACGGCACACCAGCGGCCCAGCCGGGGAACCGGGAGGTGGGCCAGCATCGACAGGGTGTGCTCCAGCTCGAGGCTGCCGGCGAGCAGGTCCGAGGCCTCGGCCAGGAACGACAGCATCCCGATCCGGCGCTCCTCGGCCTGGCGCATGTCGCCGCCGCCGAGCGCCAGCGCCATCCACCGAGCCACCAGCTCGACCCGTTCGAGCTCGACCGCGCCCGGCTCGCCCAGGTAGCCCGGCTGCGTCGGGTCCGGCCAGAGCAGGACCTCCCCGAGGGTGTCCTGGGTCGGGTCGAGGGGGATGGCCACCGCCGCCTCCGGGTGGCCCAGGTCGCCCAGCGAAGCGACGATCTCGGGCCGCGGGTCGTCCTGCGCCGGCCGGTGGACCAGCCCGCCGGTCACCGGCTGGGTGTCGACCAGCTGGGCGAGCAGCTCGGCGACCTCGCCCTCGGCGGTCAGCGCCCGTGCCGTCGAGCGGGAGACGATCCGGGGCGCCCGCGCGACCGGCTCGGGCAGCTTCTTGGCGAGCAGCACAGGTGCCCGGTTGGCCGGCTCACCGCTGTCGCCGGCGGCGTCAATGGGGGCGGGGCCGGAGCCGTTGGCGCCGTGGCCCGGTGGGAAGGCCGCGGTGGGCGGGGGATCGGTGGGCAGCGCGCTCGGCAGGGTTGGGCCCGCGATCAGGCCCGCCACGGGCTCGGCGGGGCCTGGCTCGGAGCTGGTCCGCTCGCCCGATCCGGACTGTCTCGGGGCGGGCGCGGCCACGGTCGCTGTCGACGTGGGCGATGATATGGGGAGAGTCACATTTTCGCCCGGCCCGCTTGGGCCGTTCTGGGGGCTGTTCTCGCGCTCGGCCGGCTCCGGCTGGGTGCCGACGGGAAGGCGGAACCAGACGCTCTTGCCGCCGGCTCCGTGCGCCGTCCCCCAGCTGATGGCCAGCGCGTCGACCAGCGCGAGGCCACGGCCGTCCTCGCGCAGGCCGCCGAGCCCGGACTCGCTGAAGGGGTCGTTCGCGCCGTCCGGCCCGCCGTCGCCCGGCCCGTGGCGGGCCGCGCCGATCCGGACGGGGTGCAGGTCGCGGACCTGGATGGTCAGCTCGCCCAGCGGTGCGGCCGTGACGTCGACGGTGGCCGGCGTGCCGGCGTGGACGACCACGTTGGTGACCAGCTCGGTGACCAGGAGCAGCGCGGAGTCGAGCGTGTCCTCGTCGACGGTCCCGCGCAGCGCGGCGAGCAGAAAGCGGCGAGCGGACCGGGGCGATTCCGCCGCGGGCGGCAGTGTGATGGTGTGGTGGGGTGGCCGTCCGTCCAGCCCTGCGCCGTCCATGTCGGTCAGTCTCTCCTGTGATGTCCCCGGTAAGGCGGATACTGGCGCCGGGTGTGACCTGCCGAGGGACGAATAGCCACCGCCGGTGTGCTGCCGTAGACCCCGAGGAGACAGATGAGCCTCGACCGTGACCACGAAACGCCGGATGCGCGCCAAGATGATGGCGCCTTGCCCGGTTCGTCGACCAGCCCGAAGGCCGGCTCGGCAGTGGTGGGACACCCGGGGACCACGGACGGCGCGCGACCGAGACCCATGACGGCCTCCGAGGGGCCGGGCTCGAACGGTGCGGCCGGCTCGAGCGGCGCGGCTGCCGAGGAGGTGGCCGCGGCGGCGGGCAACGGAGTCGCGACCGACCTGCTCGACCCCCCTGAGGACGGACCGGGGCTGGGCGGCGGCCCCGTCTCTGTCGACATGCTGCTGTCCGACCTGCTCGCCGGGCTCTCCGGCCTGTGCGACGGCGACTTCACCGTCCGGCTCGGCCACCGCGACGGCCTCGGCGGCGAGGTCTCCCGCCGGTTCGACGAGCTGGCGGCGACGCAGGAGCGGCACTCCCGCGAGCTGGAACGGGTCAGCGACGTGATCCGCCGGGACGGCCGGCTCACGCAGCGGATGGACGACCTGGGCGGCCGGGACGGCTGGCGCAGCATCACCCGCTCGGTGAACTCGCTGATCGACGACCTGGCCCGCCCGACCCACGAGGTCGGCCGGGTCATCGCGGCCGTCGCCGAGGGCGACCTCTCCCAGCACATGCCGCTGGAGATCGCCGGCCAGCCGGTGCGCGGCGAGTTCCTGCGCATCGGCACGACCGTGAACACGATGGTCGACCAGCTCTCGTCGTTCGCCGACGAGGTCACCCGGGTGGCCCGCGAGGTGGGCACCGACGGCGCGCTGGGCGGCCAGGCGAACGTCAAGGGCGTCTCCGGCGTCTGGCGAGACCTGACCGAGTCGGTGAACTCGATGGCGGGCAACCTGACCACCCAGGTCCGCAACATCGCGCTGGTCACCACCGCGGTGGCCCAGGGCGACCTGTCGCAGAAGATCACCGTCGACGCCCAGGGTGAGATCGCTGAGCTGAAGTCGACCGTCAACACGATGGTCGACCAGCTCTCCGCGTTCGCCGACGAGGTCACCCGGGTAGCCAAGGAGGTCGGCACCGAGGGCCGGCTCGGCGGCCAGGCACAGGTCAAGGGCGTCTCGGGCGTCTGGCGCGACCTGACCGACTCGGTCAACGTCATGGCCGGCAACCTGACCACCCAGGTGCGCGGCATCGCCGAGATGGCGGCCGCGGTGCAGCGCGGCGACCTGACCCGCCAGATCACCGTCGACGCCCGCGGCGAGGTCGCGGCGCTGGCGCACACGCTGAACACGATGGTCGACCAGCTGTCGTCGTTCGCGGACGAGGTCACCCGGGTGGCCTGGGAGGTCGGCACCGAGGGCAACCTGGGCGGCCAGGCGCACGTGCGCGGGGTCTCCGGGGTGTGGCGGGACCTGACCGAGTCGGTGAACTCGATGGCCGGGAACCTGACGGCCCAGGTGCGGAACATCGCGCTGGTCGCGAAGGCGGTGGCCGGCGGCGACCTGTCGCAGAAGATCACCGTCACGGCGCAGGGCGAGATCGCCGAGCTCAAGGAAACCCTGAACACCATGGTCGACCAGCTCTCGTCGTTCGCCGACGAGGTGACGAGGGTCGCCCGCGAGGTGGGTACCGAGGGCAACCTGGGCGAGCAGGCGCACGTGCGTGGGGTCTCGGGGGTGTGGCGGGACCTGACCGAGTCGGTGAACTCGATGGCCGGGAACCTCACCGCCCAGGTCCGCAACATCGCGCTCGTGACCACCGCGGTCGCCAACGGCGACCTGTCTCAGAAGATCACCGTCAACGCCGAGGGCGAGATCGCCCGGCTCAAGGACACCGTCAACACGATGGTCGACCAGCTCTCGTCGTTCGCCGACGAGGTCACCCGGGTGGCCCGCGAGGTGGGCACCGAGGGCAAGCTCGGCGGCCAGGCGACGGTCACCGGGGTCGCCGGCACCTGGCGCGACCTGACCGACAACGTCAACCAGCTCGCGTCCACGCTCACCACCCAGCTGCGCGCGATCGGCGACGTCTCCACGGCCGTCACCCGCGGTGACCTGACCCGGTCGATCTCGGTCGAGGCCGAGGGCGAGGTCGCCGAGCTCAAGGACAACATCAACCAGATGATCACCCGGCTGCGCGAGACGACGGATCTCAACGCGCAGCAGGACTGGCTGAAGTCGAACCTGGCCCGGATCGGCAGCAAGATGCAGGGCCAGCGTGACCTCTACGCGGTCTGCCAGATGATCATTTCCGAGATGACCCCGGCGGTGAACGCCCAGCAGGGCACGGTCTACCTGCTCGACTTCATCGAGGGCGACAAGCTGCGCTATGTCGCCGGCTACGGCTCGGTGCCCAGGCGTCGCTCGGACGGCACGTTCCTGTTCGGCGAGGGCCTGATCGGCCAGGCGGCGGTCGAGAAGACCCGGATCCGGGTCGAGAAGGTGCCGCCGGGCTACCTGACGATCCGCAGCGGCCTGGGCAGCGCGCCGCCGAGCGACCTGGTGGTCGTGCCGGTGCTGTTCGAGAACCAGGTGCTCGGCGTGATCGAGCTGGCCAGCTTCACCCCGTTCTCCGACCTGCATCTGACGCTGGTCGACCAGCTCGTCGACACGATCGGTGTCGTGCTCAACACGATCATGGCGAACGCTCGGACGGAGGAGCTCCTGGCCCAGTCGCAGCGGCTCACCCAGGAACTGCGCAGCCAGTCGGTCGAGCTGCAGCGCACCAACGCCGAACTGGAGGAGAAGGCCCAGCTCCTGGAGGAGAAGAACACCGAGATCGAGCAGGCCCGCACCGGCCTGGAGGAGAAGGCCGAGCAGCTGGCCCTGTCCTCGCAGTACAAGACCGAGTTCCTGGCCAACATGAGCCACGAGCTGCGGACGCCGTTGAACAGTCTGCTGATCCTGGCGAAGCTGCTGGCCGACAACCAGGACGACAACCTGTCGATCCAGCAGATCGAGTTCGCCAAGACGATCCACTCGTCCGGCTCCGAGCTGCTGATGCTGATCAACGACATCCTCGACCTGTCGAAGGTCGAGGCCGGCAAGATGGACGTCGAGGCGACGGCCGTGGGCACCGCGGCCATGTGCGATGCCCTCGCCCACGCGGTCCGGCCGGTGGCCGAGGTGAAGGGCCTGACGTTCGAGGTCCAGGTCGCGGATGACGTGCCGGTCGAGTTCGTCACCGACGAGCAGCGCATCCAGCAGGTGCTGCGCAACCTGCTCTCGAACGCGGTGAAGTTCACCGACTCCGGCACCGTCCGCCTCGACGTCACGGTCGCGTCGTCGGACGGGCCATTCATCGTGCCGAGCCTGCGCTCGGCGCCGACGGTGCTGTCGTTCGCCGTCTCCGACACCGGCATCGGGATCGCGGCCGACAAGCTGCGCATGATCTTCGAGGCGTTCCAGCAGGCGGACGGGACGACGTCACGCCGCTACGGCGGCACCGGCCTGGGACTCTCGATCAGCAAGGAGATCGCCCGGCTGCTCGGCGGCTCGATCGCGGTCTCCAGCGTCCTGGGCCAGGGCAGCACGTTCACCCTGTACGTCCCGTCCGTGATGCCCGCCGACCAGCCGTTCTACGGACCGATCCCCGGTGAGCCGGACGACGTGCTGATCATCATCGGCGGCGACGGCGCGCTGTCCGGCGCGGGTGGGCCGTTCGGGTCACCCGTCCAGGCTCTCGGCAGCGGCGCCGGGGGCGACCCGTGGGTCACGGACCCGTCGGCGCAGTCCGGGCCGTTCGGCGCCGCCCCGTCGACGATCGCACCGCCGGGAACGCCGGACCTGGGCGCCTCGTCGCCCTCGACCGGTGATCTGGTGGGCGCCGGCGCGAGCCGGCCGCGGCTGGAGAGCTCCATCCCGGAGCCCGTCGGCACGCCGTTCCTGACCGAGACCTCGCGGCCGCGCCGGGAGCTCGGCCCCGACGAGGTCGACCCGTTGCAGGGTGCGACCGTGCTGGTCGTCGACGACGACGTCCGCAACGTGTTCGCGCTCACCAGCGCGCTGGAGATGTTCGGCATGCGGGTGCAGTACGCCGACAACGGGCACGACGCCATCAGACTGGTGCAGCAGGCGTCAGCCGCGATCAGACTGGTGCTGATGGACGTGATGCTGCCCGGCATGGACGGGAACGAGACGACGTCGGTGATCCGCGCGATGCCGGCGTTCGCCGACCTGCCGATCCTGGTGCTCACCGCGAAGGCGATGCCGGGCGACCGGGAGAAGAGCATCTCGGCCGGCGCCAGCGATTACATCACGAAGCCGGTGGACCTCGACCATCTGCTCTCGGTCATGCGTTCACACATGTCGGACCGTCCCTAGACGGACGGATCCGCACAAAACGCCCGGGTTTGCTGTTGTCGGCCGACGTCGCTCTGCCGGCTGGTGAGGTTTGCGAGGGGGCGGTGGTGACCGGTTGGCGGCGATCGGCGATGGTTGGTGTGTCGGCGGCCGGTGGCGGGCGATCCTGGCGGCCTCGTGACACGCGGCTGACGCGACGGCGAACACGACCTGAAGGAGGAGGACGGCGGGTGACCGAGCGGACCGGCGGTCCTGTCGACCCAGGAGACGGGCCGAGCACGGAACGGCCGCGTAGCAAGATCCTGTTGGTTGACGACCGGCCCGACAACCTGATGGCGCTGGAGGCGATCCTCGCGTCGCTGGACCAGGAGCTCGTCACCGCCTCTTCTGGCGAGGAGGCGCTCAAGCGGCTGCTCGTCGACGACTTCGCGGTGATCCTGCTGGACGTCCAGATGCCCGGCATGGACGGCTTCGAGACGGCCCACCGGATCAAGCAACGCGGCCGGACCAGGGACACCCCGATCATCTTCCTGACGGCGATCGACCGCGAGCCGCATCATGCGTTCCGCGGCTACGCCGTCGGCGCCGTGGACTACATCGCCAAGCCGTTCGACCCGTGGCTGCTGCGGGCGAAGGTGAGCGTCTTCGTCGAGCTGTTCGAGAAGAACGAACGGCTCGGCGAACTCGTCCACCAGCGCGGTCGCGACTTCGACCTGATGACCGAGGTCGCCGAGCGTCTGATCGCGTTGGACGTGCTGCTGGAGGGCGCCCGGGACGCCTCGCCGGAGGAGATCATCGCCGCGGCCGGCGCCGAGGTCCGCGGCCTCGTCGCCCGCATGAGCCCATTCGCCCGCTCCAGCCCGACCAACTGACCGGCTCCATCTCGCGGCGCTGCTCCTCGCGAGCGCTTCCTCGCGCTCAAGATCGCTAATTCGGCCCGCTGGCGGTCCTAAAGCGTGGTGGCCGGTGGTCGGACCATCGGAAGGTCCTCGACGGGATCCTGTTCCAGGAACGAGCCAGCACCCGTTTTCCTGCCCAACTGGCGATCATCGGTCGCTGTCGGCGCCGTCGGCGGCCATGATCGTGAACTGTGCCGGGAAACAGGCGTTCGATGCCCCATTTTGCGCCCTTTATCCCTGCGCAACGAGTGATCACGGCCGGTCAGCTGTCGGGGTGCCAGCTGAAGATCTCCGTCTGTGCAGGCGATCGGGCGTCACCCACGCCACGAAGATCCAGGCAAGGGTGCTGTTGGCGTCGGACTGGCCGGCTCGGGGCCTGGCGTCAGGTCGAGTCCGCCCGTCCCTACGTCGTGGTCGTGGTCTCGTCTCGTTCAGCGGCACGACGTAGGAGTGGGTTCGGCCTCGGTGGGCGTGGTTCGAGGTCAGCGGCTGGTCTTCAGATCACGGATTCGGGAGAACTGGCCAGCACCAGAGAACTGGCCAGCAGGATCCTGCTGGCCAATTACACGCAGCTACGATTCGGCCGGGACTGGCCGCCGATCAGGGGGCGAGCGGTCGCTCCGGCGTCCGTTATGCGGCGTATGCCTGGGCGCCTCTTCTAGATCACCGAGGCTCTCCCGAATTGGCCAGCAGGGTCCAGCAGAGCGCCAAAACGGCGATCAACGGGCGGCGAACCGGTGCGGGAGTCCGGCCGTCAGGAGCGGACCAGGCGGGCGATGGCGGCGCTCGCCTCGCGCAGCTTCGCCTCGGCGACCGGGCCGCCCTCGGCGGCGGCGTCCGCGACACAGTGGCTCAGGTGGTCCTCCAGCAGGCCGAGGGCGACGGACTGGAGTGCCCGCGTCACGGCGGAGACCTGGGTCAGGATGTCGATGCAGTACTTGTCATCGGACACCATGCGCTGCAGCCCGCGGACCTGGCCCTCGACCCGGCGCAGCCGGGCAAGGTAGTCCTCACGGTGGTGGCTGTAGCCGTGCGGCGGCACTGGCTCCGCGGCGGCTGGGTCCGTCCCGGCTGGGCCCATGCCGGCGGTTGGGTTCTGCTCGGCGCCAGGGCTCTGCGCGGGGCCCGGCTCTGGAGCGACGTTCGCGGCCTGTTCGCCGCCCGAGTTCGGGCTCGTCGACATGCCACACCCCGTCCCGATGGCCGTGCGTACCCCCCGAGAGTACGCAGGAACCGCAGAACGGGGCCGCTAGCCCGGCCGCCGCTGATCGGGCGTCCGGTGATCGCTGCTTGCGCCCTCCGGTGGTCGTAAAACGGCCGCGGATACGACCACCGGAGGGCTGAAGTCGCGATCTTGCCAGGCGGTGGGCCGTGCCCGTCGCCATGGCGGCGGTCAGGCGTCGACCGGCGTGCCGACGGACGTGAGCAGGGCGTCCGAGGTAGCGACGGCGCCGAACACGCCGCCCTGCATCTTGACCATCTTCAGGGCGGCCTCGTAGTTGCCATAGTCGGTCGCGCCGGTGCAGTCGGACAGCAGCAGGCACTCGTAGCCGCGGTCGTTGGCGTCACGCATCGTGGTGTGCACGCAGACGTCGGTAGTGATGCCGGTGAGGATGATGTGCGTGATCCCGGCCCGGTTCAGCACGAGGTTGAGGTCCGTCGCGTAGAACGAGCCCTTGCCCGGCTTGTCGATGACGACCTCGCCCGGCAGCGGCGCGACCTCGTCGACAATCTCCCACCCGGGCTCGCCGCGGGTCAGGATCCGGCCCTGCGGGCCCTCGTCGCCGATGCCGGCGCCGATGTTCTTCGAGCGCCACAGCTTGTTCGGCGGGCAGTCGGACAGGTCCGGCCGGTGGCCCTCACGGGTGTGGATGATGAAGAAGCCGAGCGGGCGCAGCACCTCGAGCAGCCGGGCGGTCGGGGCGAGCCCGGCCCGGGTGAGCTCCAGGTCGTAGCCCATCGCGTCGACGTAGCCGCCCTTGCCACAGAAGTCGACCTGCCAGTCGATGTTGATGACCGCGGTGTGCGCTGCGCTGAACGTGCCGTTGTACGGCCAGGCATAGGGCTCCGCGTCCACCGTGCCGAACACGGCTGGCCCGTTGGTCTCGGTGTCGGTCATCGTGGTCCTTTCCCGGGCCCGGCGCCGAAGGCTGTGATCAGTTGAGCTGAGGCGCCGGATGGTCAGATATCGGATTGTCGGAAGGTTCGAGTAGCCGGGGCATCGGCTGGGCGGCGGCGTTGGCTGGCCCAGGCCGGTGTCCGGACGGCCGGTAGGCCCGCGCCGTCTGGTCCCAGCGTGGGACGGCGACGGCGCGGGCCAGCGGCGGGTCAGCGCGGGTAGCGGATCAGGACAGCGGTAGGGCTGGACCCGGTGGCGGGATCAGGACTTGGGCAGCTGGCCGACGACGCCGTCGACGAAGTAGTCGATGGTGTCCAGGGTCGCGTAGTCGGGCACCGTTCCGGCGGGAATGCGGACTTTTCCGTCCTGGTCGGTGATCGGGCCCTTGAAGGGCGAGCCGTCCGCCGCCGAGATGCTGGTCTTGGCCGCCGCGATGGCGTCCTTGGTCTCCTGGGTGACGGACGGGCCGAACGGCGACTGGACGAACGGGTTCGCGCCGTTCTTGTAGCCGACCCGGTAGTTCGCGTTGTACTTGCTACCGGTGAACGTGCCGGCCTCCGCCGTCTTCACGATGTCGGTGTAGAGCGGTCCCCAGGCCCACTGCGAACCGGTGAGCCAGCCCTTCGGCGCGAGCGACGAGGCGTCCGCGTGGTAGCCGACGGTGTAGGCGCCCGCGGCCTCGGTGGCCTTGATGACGGTCGCGGTGCAGTCCTGGTGCTGGGTGATGACGTCGACGCCCTGCGAGAGCAGGCTCTGCGCGGCCTGCGCCTGCTTGGCCGGGTCACACCAGTTCGAGGTGTTGACGGTGTAGGTCTTCGCGTTCGGGTTGACCGACCTGGCGCCCAGCTCGAAGGCGTCGATGTTCGCGATGGTCTGCGGGATCGGGAACGCGTAGACGTAGCCGAGCTTGTTCGTCTTGGTGGCCTTGCCGGCGGCGATACCGGCCAGGAAGACGGGCTCGTACACGGTGCCGAAGTACGTGCCGACGTTCGCCGTGACCTTGCCGTTGGCGATCACGTTGCCCTGCTGGACGACGACGACGTCCGGGTGCTCGGCCGCGACCTTCAGGGCCGCGTCCAGGTGCCCGTAGCTGGTGGCAAAGATGATCTTCGCCCCCTTCTGGATCATGGAGTCCATGACCCGAGCCGCGTTGTCGTCCTCGGGGACGTTCTCGGCGGTGATCACCTGGAGGTCCGGGAACGCCTTCTTGACCTCCTGGCTGCCCTCGTAGGCGGCCTGGTTGTAGCCGTAGTCGTCCTTCGGGCCGACGAAGATGAAGCCGACGGCCTTGCTGCCCTTGCCGGGCGCAGACGAGCCGGACGCCCCGCTGGTGGTGGAGTCGTGGGACGCCGCGCTGCTGCAGCCGGCGGCCGCGAGTGTGAGCGCGGCGGCCAGCGCGGTGCACGCGACGGTCGCGCGTCCTGAGCGCAGGCGCAGGCGAGCGGAGGTCTCGTCCGAGGAACGAGGACGACGCCGCGTGGGGGTCCCCGCGCGGCGCGGCTGCGCCGCGTGGGGGTGCGACGAGTGCGGCGGCGGAGCGAACTTGAGACGCGGTCGGAATCTCATGCGAACGGGTTCCTTTCCCATGGCAGGCAGGGAATTGGGGAGCCGAGAGCCTCGGCTGTTTGCTGGAAAGCAAAGGTGGGTGCCAGGGTCAGGCAGGCACAGACGGGCGGTGGAGGTGCCTGCCCCGGGCGGCTCCGGGGCAGGCGGCGAGAACCGGGTCAGCCCGTGGCTGATCGGTGGGGGAGATGGAGAGCGGGGTCTAGGTCGTCCTGGTCTCGAAGACGCGGCGCAGCTCGTCCGGAGCGGCCAGCAGCGTGCGCTTACCGAGGATGGCCAGGACGAGGATCGTGACGACGAACGGGATCGCGTCCAGCGCGAACTGGTTGATCCCGTAGCCGCGGGCCTGCAGCGCTGGCGAGAGCGCCAGCGCCGCGCCGAACAGGTACGAGCCGGCCATCACCCGCAGCGGGTTCCAGGTGGCGAAGATGACCAGCGCCACCGCGATGAACCCCCGGCCGACGGTCATGTTCTCGAACCAGGCGTTCGAGTAGGCGATCGACAGCTGCGCCCCGCCGAGCCCGCACAGCCCGCCGCCGACGATCACCGAGACGTACCGGACCGCGCTGGTCGAGTAGCCGTGCACCAGCAGCACCTCGGAGTGCTCGCCCGCCGTGCGGACCAGCAGGCCGACCCGGCTGCGGTAGAGCACCCACCACACGGCCGGCGCCACGAAGTACGACAGGTACGTCAGCGGGTCGTGGTCGAACAGGATCGGCCCGAGCCACGGGATCGACGCCAGGCCCGGCACCTTCCACGGATTGAGCGCGTGGATCTGCCGGCCCACGTAGGCGGCGCCGAACAGGGAGGTCAGGCCGAGCGCGAAGAACATCACCGTCAGGCCCGAGGCGAACTGGTTGGCCTTGCGCGCGATGACCAGGATCGCGTGCACCGCGGACAGCGCCGCGCCGGCGCCGATGCCGGCGAGGACGCCGACCCACGCGCTTCCCGACGTCGCTGTCGCCGCGTAGGCGGCCAGGGCGCCACCGAGCATGCTGCCCTCGGTGCCGAGATTGATGACGCCGGCCCGCTCCGAGATCGTCTCGCCGAGCCCGGCGTACATGATCGCGGTCCCGCCGCCGACCGCGCCGGACAGGACGTCCACCGCCAGGTTGCTCATCGCGCCGTCCCGTTCTTGATCTTCTTTGGCCAGGGGCGGGCCGCACGCGCCGTCCAGCCGAGAACGGCGATGAGCACCAGGCCCATGAGGATGTTGACCGTCGCGGCCGGCAGCCCCGAGTCGAGCTGGAGGCTGTCACCGGCGACCGTGATCGCCGCGAGCGCCAGGGCGGCCACGACGACGCTCACCGGGTTGTGCCGCGCGAGCCAGCTCGCGAGGAACGCGATGTAGCCGAAGTTGGTGGTGATGCCGGTGCGCAGCTTGTACTCGACGCCGGCGTAGTGGACCATCCCGCCGAGGCCGGCCAGCGCCCCGCCGACGAGCATCGCCGAGAGCAGCAGCATCGCCACCGGGAGCCCGGCGCGGCGGGCCGCCTCCGGGTTGCCGCCGATTACCCGCAGCCGGAAGCCCCAGGTGGTGAAGCGCAGCAGCGCCCAGACGACGACGGTAGCGATCAGCGCGAAGACGATCCCGATGTGCACCGAGGTGGTGCCGAGGTAGGGCAGCTTCGCGGTGTCGGCCAGCTCCGCGGTGGTCGGCTGCCCGGTGCCGTGCGGGTCCTTCCACGGCGAGTAGATCAGATAGAGCAGCACGTCGAGCGCGATGTAGTTCAGCAGCAGCGTGCTGACAGCCTCGTTGATCCCCACCGTGAGGCGCAGCACGGCCGCGAGGCCGGCCCAGGCGGCGCCCGCCAGCATCGCGGCGACGGCCATCAGGAGCATCGCCAGGCCGCCACTGAGCTTGTCCCCGAGGGAGATGCCGATCCCGCCGGCGGCGACCGCGCCGATCACGATCTGGCCCTCGCCGCCGACGTTGACCAGCCCGGCCCGCGCCGGCACGACGACGGCCAGCGCCCCGAGCAGCAGCGGCGCCGCCTTGATGAAGATCTGCTCGATCGACTGCGAGTTGGTGAAGGTCGACGTCCAGACGTTCGAGTACACGCTGGCCGGGTTCGCGCCCTTGGCCAGCAGGAGCACAGTGAAGATGGCGATGGCGCCGGCGAGCGCGAGCGCCCAGCGGGCCGTCGCGCGCCCGACGCCGGCGAGCCGGCTCTCGGGTGCCGGCGCGGCGGCACCCAGCGGGACACCGGCCGGTGTCACGGGTGTGGCTGTCGCGGTCATCGCTGCTTCGTCCGGGCTGAACTGCGCCGGAATCGTGGTGTCGGTCAAGACTGCTCGCCCCCCGTCTGAGCGTCCGTCTGAGTGCCGCTCAGGGCGGCGGCGTGCGTGCTGTCGGTGGTCTCGGCGGGCTGGCCGGTCGCCGGCCCGGTCGCGGTCATCAGCGTGCCGAGCTCCTGGCGGCTGGTGGTCGCGGCAGGCACGATGCCGGTCAGCCGGCCGGCGCAGAACACGGCTATCCGGTCCGCGACCGCCATCAGCTCGTCGAGGTCCTCGGAGACCACCAGCAGGCCGGCCCCCTCGGCCCGTCTGGCCAGCAGCAGCTCCTGGGTGCGCCGGGTCGTCGCGATGTCCAGGCCCCGGCTCGGGTAGGCGGCGACGACCAGCGGAGCCTCACGACCCAGTGCCCGCGAGAGCATCACCCGCTGGATGTTGCCGCCGGACAGGTCGGCGACCCGGCGGTGCGCCGGGGCCATCCGCAGCTGGACCTTCTCGTTGATGTCGGTCGTGTGCCGCCCGACCCGGCGCCAGTCCAGGCCGATGCGGCGCAGGAACGCCCGCAGGTTGGTGAGCGCCATGTGCTCCAGCACCGTGAGGGTGGGAACGACCGCGTCGTTGACCGGG
Source organism: Pseudofrankia sp. DC12 (assembly GCF_000966285.1). Taxonomy (NCBI): domain Bacteria; kingdom Bacillati; phylum Actinomycetota; class Actinomycetes; order Frankiales; family Frankiaceae; genus Pseudofrankia; species Pseudofrankia sp. DC12. The sequence continues at coordinate 2,697,686 of NZ_KQ031391.1, read as the reverse complement.
TCCTCCGGCACGTCGACGGCACCGGCCGCGATCCCCGCGGTCGGCCCGCCGCGGCCGAGCTCGCGGCCGTTGACCCGGACGGTTCCGGCCGTGACCGGCCGGGCGCCGACGGCGACCTCGCACAGCTCGCGCTGCCCGCTGCCGGCCACCCCGGCCACTCCGACGATCTCGCCCGGGTTGACGGTGAGGGTGACGTCCTGCAGCGCGGTGACGCCTCGGTCGCCGAGCGCGCTGACCCCGGTCAGCTCCAGCGCGGGGGGTGCCTCCGAGGTGACGGTCGGGCGCTCGGCCGGCAGCGCGGCGACCGTCTGGCCGACCATCGCCTCGACCAGCTCGCCGTCGCTCATCGGCTTCGGGTCGACGCCGGCGAGCACGACCCGCCCGCCGCGCAGCACGGTCACCCGGTCGGCGATCGCGCGGACCTCAGCGAGCTTGTGCGTGACGATCACGATGCCCAGGCCCTGTGCGCGCAGCCCGTTCACCATCGCGAACAACGCCTCGACCTCGGTCGGCGCCAGCACGCTGGTCGGCTCGTCGAGGATGACGATCCGGGCCCCCGACATCAGCACCTTGAGGATCTCGGTGCGTTGCCGCTCGCCGATGGACAGGTGCCGCACGAGGGCGGTCGGGTCGACCGCCAGCCCGTAGGACTCGCTCGCCTCGGCGATCCGCCTGCGCAGCTCGGCCTGGCGGATCGTGACCCCGGACGTCGCCAGCGCCAGCGCGTAGTTCTCGGTGACCGTGAACGCCGGCACCAGCCGCAGGTCCTGGAAGACCATGCCGATGCCGAGCGCGCGGGCCTGTGTCGGCGAGCCCACGGCGACCTGCTCGCCGGCGACCCGCAGCTCCCCTGAGTCCGGCCTGTACATGCCGTAGATGAGCTTGAGCAGCGTCGACTTGCCGGCGCCGTTCTCGCCGATGAGGGCGTGCACCTCGCCGGGCCGCACGTCGAAGCTCACGTCGGAGTTGGCGAGCACCTCGCCGAACCGCTTGGTGAAGCCGGTGACGCGCAGCAGCGGCTCGGCCGTGGCTGTCTGGCCGTCAGGCGCCGTCGCGGTTACCGCGGACACGGCCGGCTCCCGGTGAGGGCGGCGGTCCGGCCGTCGGCACGGCTGCGCGGCTGGTCTCCGGCAGGCGGGTGGGACGGTTTCCCGGTGGCACGCCGCCGGTTGGTTGTTTCGGGCCAACGCCCGAACGTGGCTGACATCGCGGCCCTTCTTCTGGCGCCTGTGCGTGGCCCAGAAGCGCGTCGGGCGAGGCCGGACCGGATTGCCGTGCGGCCGCCGCGCGCGGCCGGTCGGCCGGCTACCGGGATTCCTGCGTCCGGGCAGCCGACAGCGGCGACGAGCGGGGTGGCGGTGTCACGGCTTCAGCGCGGCGAGCGGCCTCGGCGGAGCGCCATCTGGGTGATTGCGCGAGCGGCCCGCTTCTCCACGACCTCCATCGACTCGCCGACGTGGTTGCGCAGCTTGCGCACCGCCTCGGGCAGGTCGCCGCCGAGCACCGTCTCGACGATGTCGAGATGCTGCTCAATGGTCATGTGGATGCGGTCTTCGGTCAGGAAGTCGTGCATCCGAACGGGCCGGATCCTGGCGTTGATGGCGTCGAGCATGTTGGCCAGCTCGACGTTGCCAGACGCCCTGCAGAGAGTGAGGTGGAATCCTTCGTCGAGCGCGACAAAGGAAGGGTCAGGGTCGGGCGGCGCGACGCGCAGCGCCTCCCAGTTCTCGCGGAGCTGTTCCAGCAGGGCGGCGTCGTGCGGGACGCCGGATTCCAGCGCCCGTTCCAGGCTGTGCAGCTCGAGGACGACCCGAATCTCATAGAGGTCGCGCAGTCCGTCGAGATCCGGCTCGGCCGGGTAGTAACCGCCGTCCGGCCGCTTCTCGACCAGGCCGTCACCGGCCAGCCGGGTGAGCGCCTCCCGCACCGGTGTTCGGGAGACCCCGAGCAGCGCGGCGAGCCGCTCCTCGGTCAGCCGGTCGCGGAACGAGAACTCGCCCGCCATCAGCCGCTGCCGCAGCCCGACGTAGGCGTGTTCCCGCAGGTTGCCGGTCGTGGCGCCGCGGGCCGAGGGTGGCCGGGCCGAGAACCGCTCGGCGGGTGCCTGCGCACTCGACGGCCGCCCCGCGGTCGGTTGCGCACTTGACGGTCGGGCCGTCGGCGGCTGCGTCGGGGTCATGACGCCGAGCATCCGCCATCGACGACGGCCCTGTCGTCGCCGCGTGCCCGATCGAGGCCTGCGGCGCACCGAGCCGACCGTACGTCGCACGCCGAGTCGAGCCGGCCTGCTGACGGCCTGCCGCTCGGCGAGCACCGGCCCGCCGCCGGGGCGGCGGACGGGGAACTTCGGACACTGCGCAACACCCATCCCCCCGAATACGAGCCTGTATACAGGCTCGTGTACATGCAGGTGACGGTAAAGATTCCCGTGTTTCGGATCAACCAGCCGATTGTTACGTTCCTGGGTCGACCCAGCCTGCCCGGGAAGCAGCCCGGGCCGGCGGCCCGATGATGTCGAGGGCCCGGCGCCCGGCCAGACCGCGCCCGTGGGACGCCCGGCGCGCGGCGTCCTCGGTGGCGGGCAGGCGGGCCGCATGACGGATGGTCAGGACGAGAGGTGTGACTGTGGGGACGATCACGGCCAGAGCGGCGCCCACCCCGTCGTTCCTGCTCCTCCACGGAGCGGCGACCACGGGCGCGATCTGGGCCGGTGTGCGCGGCGCGCTGGGGGACAGGCCCTCGTTTGCGCCCGACCGGCCGTCCAGCGGCGATCTGGACCGCGAGCTGGCCGCGCTGCGGGACGCCGTCGCCCTGGCCGCCGCGGGGGTCCCGGCGGCCCCGGCGGCGCTTCCCGCGGGTGCGCCACCGCCAGTTCGGTTGGCCGCCGGCGCGACGGTCACGTCGGCGGCTGACGGGCCGCGGGCGGTCGTCTTCGGCGGGGTGAGCGGCGGCGCGACGCTGGGCCTCGCCGCGCTCGCCACCGGTGTGCCACTCGCCGCCGCCGTCCTGCACGAGCCGGCCGTCGGCTCGCTGCTGCCAGGGCTGCTCGCCCCGATGGCCGCGGCGTACGCGAGCGGCGGCGTCGCCGCCTTCGGGAGCGCGCTCTACGGTCCCAGCTGGCGGCCCACGGACGCGCCGGCCGATCCCGACGCCGTCGCGCGGGACCTGTCGATGTTCCTGCGCTTCGAGCCCGCCGTCCCCAGGCCCACTCCCGGCCCGGTCGTCGTCACGGTTGGCGAGCACTCACCGGAGGTTCGGCACCGCGCGGCGGCGGCGCTGCACCGGGACCTCGGGCTCGAGGTCAGGGTCCTGGCGGGCTGTGGCCACGCCGCCCACCTGGAGGCTCCGGCCCGGTTCGCCGAACTGCTCGCCGAGGTCGCCGCCACGCTTGGCTGACGCCACGGGGCCGGCCCGGGCTCGTTCACGGGCGGCTGGGGCCGGTCCGCCGGCGGCTCCTGCCGTCCGCCCGGGCGTGGCCGGCAGCCAGCGCGCCGGGTCAGTGGTCGACGTGGTGCGGGGGGACGTCGTCGAGCAGCCGGGCGAGGTTGTCGGCCTGGCCGGAGCGGGAGTCCTCGGGGTCGATTCCGTGCACCGGCTCGTCGTCCCAGTCGAGGCCGAGCCGCCGGGACGGTGGCCGGATTCCGGCGGCCGCCCCGGGAGCCGGCGGCTGGATTCCGGTGCGCGGGTCCGCGGCCTCGTCACGGCCCGGGCCGGCCGCGGCATCAACGACGGGGGAGTCGTTACCCGCCTGGTTGTCGCTCGTCATAGTCCGATCCTGCTCATCGTCCGGGCGGTCCGTGGCGGCGGTTGGCGCTGGATTACGTCCGGTTGAATTGCTATACCGCAAAACATCACCTAGCGCCTATCTGGCGCCAGAGCAAAGTGGCTACGATGTCCGCCGTGGACGACGGTGAGCAGTTGGTCGGCATCGGGGACATCGCGTTCCAACTGAAGATCACGCGCCAGGCGGTTGACTACTGGACCCGTAGGGATCCGCGGTTTCCGGAGCCGGTGCAGGTCATCAACGCCCCCGCGGGCAGCGGTGCGAAGGGAACCCGGGTATGGCGCAAGCGCGAGGTCGATGTCTGGATCGTCGAGCACTACCGGCGACGTAAGCCGTAGCGCGCACTTCCTGCGCTCGGCCGCTCCCTCCGGGGCTTCGCATCGTCGCGGCGACAAAGCCCGGCCCGGCGCGCTCCAAGCGACCATCGGCCGCACCCGGGAAGCCGGGGCATCGACCTTCCGCTGCCGTGTCGGACACCTTCTTTGCTTGGCGTCCGACACCTTTTGGTTGGCCGGTTAACGGAAGCCTGACTACCGCTTTAGCGGCTCCGCGGCGGAACTCTGCCTCGAATCAGTGCAAAGCGGGCTGGCTGTCGCGCCTGGGCGAATTAGCCCGCTACCGGCCCGCCGCGGTGGGCCGACGGCCGAGGCCAGAGCCCGCCGCGGCGCGGTCGCGGACAGGGGCGCGGCGGCGTTCATGCTCCGCCCCTGGCCAGCGAACTGCTGGTACAGCGGTCGGTCAGGCCGCGCTGGCGGAGGACGTCGCGCTGGTCGAGCTGCTGGCGGCAGGGGCCGCGGCCGGCGCCGGGCTGGCGGTCGACGGCGCGCTGGGGGCGTCAGTCTTCGGCGCGTCCTTGCCGCCGGTGTCGGCCGTGCCGTCCTTTCGCTGCGCCGGCGCGGTGGCCGACGAGCCGGAACGGCTGTCGGTCTTGTAAAACCCGCTGCCCTTGAACACGAGGCCAACCGAGCTGAACACCTTGCGCAACCGACCTCCGCAGGCGGGGCACTCGGTCAGCGCGGCATCGCTGAAGCTCTGCACGGCCTCGAGGTCGTTGCCACAGGCGGTGCAGCGGTACTGGTAAGTCGGCACGGTCTCCCTCGCTGTGTCCATCCGGCCAGGTACGGGCCCTGGTCTGTCGGCCCAGGTCCGGGCCTTGGTCCTTTGGCCAGGTCCGGGCCTTGGTCCTTTGGCCAGGTCCGGGCCTTGGTCCTTTGGCCAGGTCCGGGCCTTGTCGATCTGGCACTCGTAGCTAGCGACTGCCAACTCTAACCGCTCGGCCCCTCGTCGCGTTCCGGCTCAGGCCGACGAACCTGTATCCGAACCGTCACACCGAGCCGTGACCAGGGAGGTCCGGGGCTGCCGGACCGGCGGCCGAGCCGCGTTCTCCTCCCAGGATGCACCGCCCGGGATGCACCGCCCATGCCACCCTCACTCCGGCGCCCGCCTGCCTGGGAGGCCCGACGGAGCCGCGTCCCGACGGCGGGCGGCCCTGCCTGGGGGGTGTTCGCCCTACCGGCAGCGCAGCAGCCTGGTCGGCGTCACGATCGCGGCGACGGACCGGTCGTGCGCGGCGACGGGCACCGCCTCGACGATCGCGTGCTCGTCGACGACGGCGACCAACGTCGCGGTGGCGCGGACCCGGCGCAACGCGCGGTCGTAGGAGCCGGCGCCACGGCCCAGCCGGTGTCCCCGCGGGTCCACGGCCACCGCGGGGACCAGGACGACGTCCGCGGCGGCCAGGTCGACCGTCGCGCCCGCGGGCGGTGGCTCCCGGGTGCGCAGCGCGCCCGGCACGAGGGTGCCGGTGTACTCCCGGAAATCGAGGTCCAGGTCGCCGCGCACCACCGGCAGCAGCACCCGGATTCCGCGGGCGCGCAGCGCCCCCAGCAGGGGCAGCGTGCTGGGCTCGCCGGGCAGGCTCACGAACGCGGCGACCTGGCCGGCCGCCACGACCTCCGGGAGCGACAGCACCCGGCGGGCGATCTGGGCGCCGTCCTCGGCCTCTGACGAACCCGTCTGAGGTCCCGTCCGGGGGCCCGTCTGGGGCACGGGAAGGATCGACGGGCCCCGCCCGGCCCCAGCCGACGGCCAGGAGCCGGTCAGGCCGACGCCCGCACCCGGCCCGGGGCGTGGCCCGGTGCCCTTGCGGCAGGCGGCCAGCCTGCGGCGCAGCTCGGCCTTCGCCTGGGCAATCGCCTCATCCTCGACCGGGGGCTCGTCCGCGCCCTGCTCCCGCACCCGTCAAGACTGCCCGAAGTCGATTGCCGGTGGGAGAACTCCGCCCGCGAGGGTCACCGGCGACCACGCCCACGGGATGACCAGCTGTCAACAACGGTATGTCGGCCGTGGACGAACGGTCTCTCCGGGCGATCAGACGGGTCGCCGCGCTCGGCGCCAGGTGCGTTGCCGGACGACCACGCTGAGCCGGGTGTGGTGTTGACCGATCTGTGCGCCCTTGGCTGTGCCGCCGACGGTTGGGCCGACTAAGGTTTCGGCTATGCCAGTGACGAAGGCGGTTATTCCGGCTGCGGGCCTCGGGACCCGGTTCCTTCCGGCGACGAAGGCCGTGCCGAAGGAGATGCTGCCCGTCGTCGATCGCCCGGCCATCGAATACGTGGTCGAGGAGGCAGCCCGCGCCGGGCTGCGCGACGTCCTGCTCGTCACGAGCCGGTCCAAGAAGGCCGTGGAGGACCACTTCGACCGGGACGCCGAGCTGGAGCTGGCGCTGGAGCGCAAGGGCGACGGGGCCCGGCTGGCGCGGGTCCGCGGGTCCGCGGAGCTTGCCGAGGTGCACTCGGTCCGGCAGGGCGCGCCGCGTGGTCTCGGGCACGCCGTGCTGTGCGGCGCCCAGCATGTGGGTGACGAGCCGTTCGCGGTGCTGCTCGGCGACGACCTGATCGACGAGCGCGACCCGCTCCTGGAGGAGATGCTCGCTGTGCGCGAGCGGTTCGGCGGCAGCGTGATCGCGCTGATGGAAGTGCCGGAAGAGGTCGTCTCGCTCTACGGCGTCGCCACCGTCGACCCGGACCCGGTCGGTGCCGGCGAACGCTACGAGACCGTGCGCATCCGCGACCTGGTGGAGAAGCCGCCGGCCGACGAGGCACCGAGCAATCTGGCCGTCATCGGCCGCTACGTGCTCGCTCCCCGCGTCTTCGAGGTGCTGCGCCGGACGCAGCCGGGCCGCGGCGGCGAGATTCAGCTGACCGACGCGCTGTGCGAGATGGCACGGGCGGCTGACGAGGACGGCGAGCCCGTACACGGCGTCGTGTTCACTGGCCGTCGCTACGACACCGGCGACCGGGTCGACTACCTGAAGGCCGTCATCCGGCTGGCCTGTGAGCGGGCTGACCTGGGCCCGGAGATCTACCCGTGGCTCGAGGAATACGTCACCAACGGCGGCCCGAAAGCGGACAACTGATCAGCACCGGACCAACGATCGACCAGCACCCCGCTGGTGACGCCGCAGAGTGGGTGCCTGCCGAAGCCTTGACCTGCTCTTCTGACACACAACGGGCTGTCGGTATCCCTTGACGGTGGCGGTGCCGGCCGGAACGCTCCGATGTCTGGGACAAGCGACAGTCTGTGACGCGTGACCGTTCGGACCGCCAGCGCACCGGGCGGTCTGCCGCGGTCGTGGTTCGTGGCGGACGCGGCGAGAGCGGCCGGTCGCCCAGGCCAGCCACGAGGTTCCGTGGTTCTTCAGGGAGCGGGGCAAGCGCCGATGAAAACGGTCGACGAGCATATTTCGGACATTCTGGAATCGGTCGCGGTGCTGCCCGCACGGCGCCTTCCACTGGCGGCCGCGCATGGTTGCGCCCTGGCCACCGATGTTCGCGCGACAATCGCGCTTCCCGGTTTCGACAACTCGGCGATGGATGGTTACGCGGTGCGCGCCGCGGATGTCGAGCAGGCCAGCGCGCAGACGCCCGTCCGGCTTCCGGTAACCGGTGAGATCGCGGCCGGCGCGGCCGGCCCGGCCCCGGTCGCGCCGGGTACCGCTGCGCGGATCATGACCGGTGCCCCCGTCCCGCCCGGCGCGGACGCCATCATCCAGGTGGAATGGACCGACGGCGGCACGGAGACGGTCGCGGTCCACCAGCCGGCCCGCCGCGGCCTGCACATCCGCCGGGCCGGCGAGGACGTCACTCCCGGCAGCCTGGTGCTCCCGGCGGGCGTCGTACTCGGGTCCGCGCAGATAGGTCTGCTTGCCGCGATCAACGTGGCCCGGCCGCCGGTGCGCCCGCGGCCCCGCGTCGCCGTGCTGTCGACCGGCAGCGAGCTGGTCGAGGTCGGCAAGGTCGTCGGGCCTGGCCAGATCGTCGACTCGAACAGCCACGCGGTCTCCGCGGCCGCTCGCGAGGCCGGCTGCGAGGTACGGCGGCTGACCGGAGTGCCCGACGACCCGGCCCAGTTCGAGGCCGCGCTGCGGGCGGTCCTGCCCGAGGTGGACGCGGTGGTCACGACCGGCGGCGTGAGCGTCGGCGCGCACGACGTGGTCAAGGAGGTCCTGACGGCGACCGGCGAGGTCCGGTTCGAGCGGGTCGCGATGCAGCCCGGCCAGCCGCAGGGCTTCGGCGTCATCGACGGCGTCGCGGTCTTCACCCTGCCGGGCAACCCGGTGAGCGCGCTGGTGTCGTTCGAGCTGTTCGTCCGGCCGGCGCTGCGGAAGATGCGTGGCTTCACCGGGCCGGGCCGGCCGTCGCAGGTCGTCACCGTGGCCGAACGGCTCACCTCGCCGCCGGCGAAGCGCTCGTTCCTGCGGGTGCGGGTGGACCGCGACACCGACGGCGGGCTCGTCGCCCACTCGGCCGGTGGGCAGGGCTCCCACCACCTGTCGGCCGCGGCCAGCGCGAACGCGCTGCTCGTCGTCCCCGAGGCCGTGACGGTCGTCGAGCCGGGTGACCAGCTGACCGCCATCCTGCTCACGGCCGAACCGGCCGACGGCATCCTCGCCGGCCTGGCGGTCGATGCCGCCCCCGCGACCGTCGCGTCCGCCGTGCCCGCGCTGGAGGCGAACGTCTAGATGGAGGCCCCGGCGCGGCTGACCCATGTCGACGAGACCGGCGCCGCCCGGATGGTCGACGTGTCGGCCAAGGACGTCACCCAGCGGGTGGCCACCGCCGGCGGCCGGCTGCTGGTCAGCCCGACGGTGGTCGACCTGCTGCGCGGCGAGGGGATGCCCAAGGGCGACGCGCTGGGCACCGCGCGGATCGCCGGGATCATGGGCGCCAAGCGGACGTCCGACCTGGTGCCGCTGTGCCACCCGCTGCCGATCTCCGGGGTGACCGTCGAGCTGACCGTGGCCGACGACGCGGTGGACATCGTCGCGACGGTGCGGACCACTGGGCGCACCGGCGTCGAGATGGAGGCGCTGACCGCGGTCGCGGTCGCCGGCCTGACGCTGCACGACATGGTGAAGGCGGTGGATCCGGCGGCCGAGCTCACCCGGGTCCGGCTGCTGGCCAAGTCCGGCGGCCGTAGCGGAGACTGGCGCCGCGGTGAGGCAGCCCCGGCAGGCGGGGAGAATGGCGCCGCGCCGGCCAGCGGGCGGCCGGGCGACTCACGGGAGGAGACTGGGTGACCGGGCCGGCACAGGTGCCGACGGGTGCGCGGGCCAGCGTCGTGACCGTCTCCGACCGGGCGTCCGCCGGCACGTACGCGGACCGCTCGGGGCCGCTGCTCGTGGCCGGGCTCGCCGAGCTCGGTTTCGTCGTTGACGGCCCGGTCGTGGTGCCCGACGAGCGGGACCGGATCGTCGCCGCGCTGCGGGCGGCGCTGTCCGCCGGCGCGGATCTCGTCGTCACCACTGGAGGCACCGGTCTCGCCCCCCGAGACGTCACGCCGGAGGCGACCGCCGAGGTCGTCGAGCGGGACGTGCCCGGCCTCGCCGAGGCGCTGCGTGCCGCGGGCCGGGACAAGGTGCCCACGGCGATGCTCTCCCGCGGCCGTGCCGGCGTCGCCGGCCGGGCGCTGGTGGTCAACCTGCCCGGCTCGACAGGCGGGGTGCGCGACGGCCTCGGCGTGCTCGGCGCGGTCGTCGGCCATGCCCTGGACCAACTGCGCGGCGGCGACCATCCGCCCGCGGCCGGCGCCTCACCTGCTGGTGGCCGGCCCCGAACCGGCCACGGCCAGGAACCGGCGCCTTCCGAGAGCGGTGTCGCCGCGGGCGTCGCGGGCCTGCGCCCGGCCGACAACGGGAAAGACCCAGGCCCGTGAGCCCGCCCGGCTGGCCCGCGCGGCTGGCCGACGGGCCGGTCGCGGTCCGCCCGCTGCGGGTGCGCGACGGACCGGTGTGGGTGGAGGTGCGACGGCGCAACGGGGACTGGCTCGCGCCCTGGGAGGCGACTCCGCCGGGGATGACCGGGATCCGGATCGGCTGGGCGCAGCGCCAGACCCTCGGCGTGTACAGCCAGATGCTGCGCGGGCTGCGCCGGGCTGCGCGTACCGGCACGGCGCTGCCGTTCGCGACGACCTACGGTGGCGCGCTGGTCGGGCAGATCACGGTGTCGACCATCGTGCGCGGCGCCTTCAACAGCGGCCATGTCGGCTACTGGGTCGACCAGGGACACGCGGGCCGGGGCATCACCCCGACCGCGCTCGCGCTCGTCGTCGACCACTGTTTCGGGCCGGTGGGCCTGCATCGCCTGGAGGCGAACGTGCGGCCCGAGAACAGCGCCAGCCGCCGCGTGCTGGAGAAGCTCGGGTTCCGCGAGGAAGGCATGCATCGCCGTTACCTCGCCATCGACGGCCAGTACCGCGACCACGTTGGCTACGCGCTCACCACCGAGGACATCCCCGAGGGCCTACTGCACCGCTGGCACGCGACTCGATCCGTGGAAAGACAGCAGTAGCGCTCGGCACTCGGAACGGCGCCGCCACCGCGGTGAGGGGCCATATCGGGCCGGCAGAGGCCCGCTGAACGTCGTGGCTGGCGCCGGTCGGTGCGTTCGGGGTCGGCCCGGCCGAATCGCCAGGCCGGGCGGCCGGGTTGAGCGTCCAGACACCGCGGAGTGCTTGACAGGAGCCGCTGTTGCGCGACACGCGGTCTTGTGGTCGGTGACCGGACGGTTTTCCCTCACTAGCGTCAAGCACGAAATCGAAAACCCACCACATCCAGGCTGGCAGGACAAGCTGGCAGGACAAGCTGGCAGGACAAGCTGGCAGGACAAGCTGGCAGGACAAGCTGGCAGGTCGGTGGGCTCGGCTGAGGCCCGGCAGTCCCGCCGGAGACAGGTCTCGCGCAGACGTCTGACAGAGACGAGGAAGGCGGCGGCACATGGCCGGCACTCCCGCGCTCCGTGCGCGTTCGGCGTCGCGTTGTCGACGCCGGCACGGTTCGTGGGTGGCGGCCGGAGCTCCGGCCGCGCGCCGCGTGCCGCCGACCGGCGTTGTCCGTGACGTGCCTGGCTCCGATACGGCCGGTAACGGGGGCGGGAACCCGGTGATCTCCCCGTGAGCGCTCTTATCTGGCTGGCCATCGTTGGCGTTTGGGGATTCGTTCTCATCCCGATGTGGCTTCGGCGTCATGACGGCGGGCTTGAGCAGCGGTCCGCCGACCGGTTCTCCACCGCGATGCGAGTCCTTTCTCGCCGCGGCCGCGCCCAGGCGGAACCGCCCGCGGAGGGCGATCTCGGGGGCGGCCCGGCCGAGGACGACGTCACGACCGGCGGCGCCGACGACCTCGAATCCACGGTGGAGCTCCAGACCCGGCCCGCCGCGACCTCGTCCGACGGACGGCGGCCCACGGCGCCCAGCCCGGCGAGCGAGCCCGGCGTCCCCGCGGTTCGCGCGCCGGCGCACGCCGGCATCGCCGCGCCCACCCGCGGCACCGTTCACGCGCGCCCGGCGGCGCGTTCTCGGGCCGCGGCCGGGGACGGACGTGAGCTGGACCAGACCGCGCACACGGTCGCCGTCGGCCCGGCGCGCCCGGTGCCACCGGCCCGGCCGGTGGACCCGGAACGGCATGCCCTCCTGCGGCTGCGCCGGCAGCGGCTGTACGTGCTGGTCGCCGCCGTGCCGGTCACCGTCGGCCTGGCCATCGGCCTGGCGGGGATGTGGATCGTCGTGCAGGCCCTCGTCGATGTCGGACTCGCTGCCTACGTCGCTCACCTGCGGCGCTCCGCGCGGACCGAGCGGCGGCTGGCCGCGTCCCGGGCCGCCCGCGACCGGCGGATCGCCGCGGACCGCGCGGCCCGCCGGTCGATCTGGCCGGGCGCGGCCGGGGCGCCCGGCACCCGTGTCACGAGCAGCCCGGTCCGGGCGACGCCGCAGACCGCCTCCCGCGAGGCAGGGCCGGGCAGCCTGGCCGGCACCGCCGCGGCCGGGCCCGCGGGCCGGCCGCACGTGTCGACTGGAGGCCGGGCCGGCTCGTCTCCCGAGTACACGCCCGTCCGCCTGTCCGAGGACCGCGACGCCCCCCTCAGCTCGGAGGAACTGGCCACCGCGCGGGCCGAGACCGTCGAGATCGCGGCAGCCGCGTCGGCGGTGCCGGTCGTGCCGGCGCCGGGGGCGGCGGACGACGGGTACACGAACAACGTCCGGGTCACTGCCAGCCGGCCGGCGGGGCGGCCCACGGCGCGCCCGCCGACGTCGCGGCCCGGCCGGGTCCAGGTCAACCCGCCCGGTACCCACGGCGGCCTCACCGCGCCACCACAGGCCACCGCGGCCCCGCCGGCGGCGACCCCGCAGGTCGCTTCCGGGCTGCCGGCGGCGACCCCGCAGGTCGCTTCCGGGCTGCCGGCGGACGGCACGGCGACCGACGCCGAGGGCGCGGCGGTTCGCGTCCTGCGCCCCGCCGTCGGGGACTGAAGCGCCTCCCGGCCGCAGGGCTGACGCCGGCGCGGAACCGGCGTCCTGGCGCCTGTGAGGAGCGTCGCATTCGGCTGCACCACGTGACCGAGGCGGTGCTCGGCGCCGAGGCGATCCGGACCTATCCGGCGTCACGGCCCCGATCGGCTTCGGGCCCTGGCGTGGTCTGCCGCGTATCGGGTGGTTCCCGGCAGGCACGGCGCACGCGTCCCGTCGAGAGGCGCCGTCGGCGGCTGTGCATAATGGAGCCGTGACCCACCGTGTGCGGCCCAGCCTCGCGCCACTTGGCGCCGTGGCCAGCGCGCCCTGTCCGCGGTGTTGTCGTTGTCGACGCCCTCGCGTCCGCTGACGTCCGCGTTCTGATCGTCATCGCGGCGCCGTCCTAGCGCCGCCGGCCCCTCGGGGCCGACCCCGGCGGGGCGCGAGGGGTTTCGAAGCAGCTGCCGTCGACCGCCCCCGCTCCGAGCGCCCACCCGTCTGACGGGCCGGCCGACCGGGTTGGAGCCGCTCCCGACGGACGCGCCGGCCCGTGCAGAAACTGAGCCGGTCCGCCCAGGCGCTCGGGGCCGTCGCCACGTCGAGCGGAAAGCCCGGTTTGTCCGCCGCCAGCCCCTGCTCGGGGGCTCGTCGCGGCGTTGCCCGGTGGCCGGTGACGCGGCCCGGCGCCGCGAGCCCAGGACGCTGGCCGCCCCGAAGAGGGGTCCCGGGACGAGCACATCCGCGGTCGCCCACCCACCATCGAAAGGCAGTCGCCGTGACGTTCGAAGCCTGGCTCGGCCGGCTGCGGAACGACGGATACCTGCTCTGCCCGGCCAGCACCGCCGTGCCGGTGGAACTGCGGGCGGTGCGCCCCGACGGCTGGGGCCTGCACCTGCGCTGCCGCGGCGTCCAGGTCCGCCTCGGCCTCTACCGGCCCGGCCGCTCGGCCTGGCAGGTGCCGCTGCGCGACCGGGAGGTCGTCCCGGAGGAGGCCCTCGAGCTCTGGGAACACCGCCCGCTGCGCCACGTGGCCGAGCCCGGTGCCGGTCCCGGCGCGACCCTGCCCACCGGGACCAGGATCGTCTTCACCGGCTCCCAGGACCTCCCCGATCACCAGCTCGTCTTTGACGGTTCCCGGGAGCACGGCTGGCGTGGGCACGAGGCCGGCCTGCTGCGGGCCGGCGCCGCGGCCGAGATCTTCACGGCACTGCTCGCCGCCGCCGAGCCTGAGCTCGACCGTTGGCGCCCGTCGGCGCCGACCCTCGGCGGGCTCCGCCCGGTGCCGGCATCCGGGTCTGACGCTCCAGCCCGCGTGAGCACGGGGGTGCCGTCCGCGCGCGTCGCGCCGCTGAGGCCGGCTGTCGCCGCGGGCGCCGAGCAGACCCACACATGACCGGTGTGTCCGGGAAAACCCCAGCCCGCCCGGCCCCCACACCTGCTCGCCCGTCCTGTAGGCTGCGAACTGCTTCCAGGGGGTGTAGCTCAGCCTGGTAGAGCGCCTCCCTCGCACGGAGGAGGCCAGGGGTTCGAGTCCCCTCACCTCCACCCCTGATGCCCACAGCCGCAGCCTTGATCATATTTTTTGATCAAGACTTTTGATCGTTTGTCCGTCGTTTGTCCGTGGGACTTGCCGGCAGCTCACGGCATCAGACGCCACGGAGCGGCAGTGTTCCGCGTCATGCCCCGGCTGGGACCGGGCTCCCCGGGGGTGTGCGGGCCTCCAGGCCGGCTCCGGGGCCCTGCGGTCGGCGTCCGCCGGACTCTCCGGCCGTAGCGCGACAGGCGGGGTCTGCTCGGCGAGGCTTCTGCGGCGCTGCCCCCGATCGTTGATGCGGCCTGGCGTGACGACGCGCCGGCAGAGGTCGGTGGTGATAGCTCGCAACCGGCCCGGCCGCGGGACACTCGTGGCTGCGCGCACTGTCCTTGTTGTTCTGGTCTGGAAAGTGGCCGGGACGACCTTTGCCGGTTTCGTCGATGCGGTACATGACGGGCTGGCCGCGGGCTGCCGTACGACTGACATTCGCCGGCATCTGCAGCGGCTGCGCTGTTCGCTTCCAGGAGCGCAGAGACGGGGCGCTGTCGCCGTCCGGCATGCCGACCGAATTGCGACGTATCCCCTCAGGGCGTTGGTGGGTGGGGCGCACGTAGGACCAGGAGGCACGCCAACGTGCCACGGTGGGTCACTGGCCGATGAAACGGCGTCCGTCAGCTACCTCATGTGAGCCGTCCGGGGAAAGGTCGACCTCGCGGCGGCTCGGGTGATCGGCGCTGTGACGTTTGTGGTGTCCACAGGTCCGAACCTGTCCACAGGCTGTCGCGCCTTGTGGGCTGACGGCTTTGGCTGGTGGTGCACTCGGCTGGTTGATCTGGCCGCTGTAGGGAGGCGCTGAATGGGCTGGCATGGGCGGGCGGAAAAGCTTGTGGTGTGGGACGGGCCGGTGTTGGACGCGGCGTTGATGTTGTTGGAGCACGCGGCGTCCGGCCTGTTGCACTGGCCGGTGTTCGACGCCTATGGGTCGTCGTCGGCGTTGGCGGATGTGCATCTGGCGGTGTTGTGCCTGGAGGACTGTGGGCTGGAGGTCCCGCCGTCGTATCCGATCGGCGGCGAACGGGTGGCGGCCGGCGATGTTCGGGGTGTGTTGGCGACTGCGGCGGTCCGGCTGGTGGCGGGTCTGGTGGTGGCGGTGGAGCCGGGGTTGGTGGCGCGCGCGGCATTGTTCACGCGTGAGGCGCTGGCGGCGTTGGGTGATGGCTGACGGGCCTGGGGAGGGCCGGTTGACCTATGGCTGGCTGCTGGGGGAGGCCGAGCGGGCGGCGGCGTTCGCGGCTGGGGCGGCGCCGGAGCGGAGGTCGCTGGTCCAGTTGGAGGGGGATGCGGCCGGGCTGGTGGCGCTGGTCGAGGTGGCGCACCGTCACGCCGCCTTCTTGGCCAGGGGGATGGAATCCCAGCATCCCGCACAGGTGCTGGCCGGGCTGGTCGATGGCGTCCGCCGGAGGTTGCGCGGTCTTGGCCGCCCGGTTACCGGGCTGGCCGGGGTGAGTCTGTGGGATGGCGCGGTCGAACGTCTCGCGGTTGCGCATGATCTGTTGGCGGCGCAGCGCGGACCGGACGGTGAGCCTCGTGGGCCAGACGCCTGGCTGCTGGCGGACCCCGGCGCCCTCGCTGCGGCGGCGGGTCGTCTGGCCGCGGTCACGGGGCTCGCGGCCGCCGGTGCGCGGGACCTGATGCTGCGCTCCACCCAGTTGGCGGGCGGCTGGTACGCGGTGGACGATCTCGGGATAGTCCAGCCGGCCGTGTTGCGGCTGCTGCGTCTGGTCGCGGGGTTGGCCGGCGCGGCCGACGAGGTGGCCGCCCAGCGCGGCGAACCGGCGCGGCCCGGGGTGCTGGACGAGGTCGGTCCACTCTTCAGCGACGTGGCCGCTTCGTCGTTCGAGCGGCGGCTTGACCGGCTCCGTGAGGCTGCGCACGCTCTGAGCCAGCCTGGCTACGAGCCTGGTCATGGTCTTCTGGTCGCGTTCGGGGACCTGGCGATGGTCGTGTGCCAACAGGCGGGGTGGATCGCGTGGCGGACGCTCGCCCGGCTGCCGGCGTCCCAGCGTGACCTGCTGATGGTGGCGCGGGCGCAGGCTGTCGCGGCCCGGGTGTCCTGGCGGTCGGTGCTGACCGAGTTGCGGGACGTCCAGTCGCTGGGACGCGACGGCGCCCCAGTGATCAGGCTGGCGCTGGACGTGCGCCGCCAGTTCATCGGGCTGGTCGGGGCTGACGATCGGCCAGAAGCCCCGCTGCCGGCGGGTGCGATGACCGAGGTCCGCCGTGTGCTGCTGGTCGTGCCGGAGTTGGCCGCCTGCGGAGCGGCGACCGCGGCCAGGCTGTTGGACCGTGGCCTGCTGACCAGCCGCACCGAAAAAGGAAGTTACGGACCGCTGACGTCACACCACGCCGCGGCCCTCCTGGCGAGGTATGCGGCCGCGGCGACCGCGTCGCGAGAACTGCTTGCCCGCTATCGGCTCCTGCCTGGCCTCCAGCCGCAGCCCCACAAGGCGGCTTACCTCGCCGCCACCCCGACGCCGCTGGCGACGCGGGCCACGCCGGTCCGTCCGCATCCCGGTGACCTGGCCGCGGCCCGCCTGGCCCAACCGCGCTGGGTGGAGATCCGCGACCGCGATCATGGCCTGCTGCGTTGCCGCTCCCTGGAGATGACCGCTGCCCTGCGCCGTACCGGCGAGGACCTTCGGTCGCTGCTGGAGGCCTCCGGCGGTGTGCGCCTGACAGGCAGGGAACCGCTTGTCACCCTCGCGGCGCTGGCTACGAACTACCTGCCCTACGACGCCTATGCCGCGCTTGGGCAGGGCTCCGCGCCCGTCGATACCGGCAGCCCCCCGGACGTCGAGCCCGACTTCGGGCTGTGATCAGCCGACCCGCTGCCGGGCAGGGCCAGAATGGGGAACGGTCAGGAGCGAGTGAGGCCGCCCAAATTCCACGGCGCAGCGCGCCATGGGTCGGGAAGATCGACGGTGGCGTCGCGTCGGTCCCGGTCCCGGGGACTGGCCCAGTTGCGGCGTGCCAAGAAGCGCCTGGAAATAGGACGTTCAGCGCTCCCCCCGATGACGCGGTGGTCACCGTGACGACCCACCAGCATTTATGATCATGATGGTGGCGAGGGTTGTCGGTGCGCAGCTGGTAGGGGTGACGGTGAGGGTCAGAGTGAGGGTGTCTGGGGTGGGGTTTGGGAGTTGCTCGAGGTCGACGGTGGTGAGGGCGGTCGGGGTTGTGACTGGTTCGGAGGGGACGGTGGTGTCGGACTGTTCGAGTGGGGTGTCGTCCGTTTCGGCGGGGGCGCGGACGTCGGTGTGGATGGTGGTCTGGTCGGGTGTGCTGGTGGAGGGAGCTGCGTAGGTGCCGCTGACGGTCAGGGTGGTGTGGCCGCCGGTGTGGTCGATGGTGGCGGTGAGGCTGGCCGGGTCGAGGATGATCGTGTTGCAGGTGGTGTAGGGGGTGAGGCTGATGATCGGGATCGGTGTCATCGTGAGGCTGGCGGTCGAGCTTGGGGTGGGGGTCTGGGTTATGGGGTCGTTGATGACGCTGGCGGTGATGGTGACGGTGGGAGCGGTCTCGGGTGTGGCTGAGGCGGGCGCGGTGGCGGTGGATGCCGGCACGTTGGTGGTGAGGGCGATGAGGGGGATGGTGATCAGGGGCGCGGGGCTGGCCCGGGTGACGGGTGCTGAGGGTGTAGTCGGTGTCGGGTCGGGTGTGCTGGTGGCTGACGGTGCGGGCGGTGTCGCCGCCCGGTAGGCGCTGGTCGCGATCTGTTCGCTCGGGCTTGGTGTGCCGAGAGCGATGGGAGTGGCGGCGACGGTGGCGTCGGTGTCGGGCCCGGTGGACGGTGTCGGGTAGCTGGCAGGCGTGGCCGGCTGGTTGGCCTGGGGCGCGGTGAGGCTGCTGGTGGCATCGTCGCCGGGTTGGTGCAGGTCGTCGCCGAGCAGTAGCAGGAGGCCGATCAGCGGCAGCGCGAGTAATTGGACGGGGCCGAGGTTTCGCTGGCTGGTGGGTCGGGTCCGGCGGTGGGCGCCCGCGCGTGGGCCAGTCGGTTTTGTCTCCGCCGTGGCGGTGGGCGTGGTGTGGCGGCGTTCGGGCTTGGTCGCTGGCGGGACGGTGGGCAGCGGCCGGGTGGCCGAGGTGCCCCCCGGGCGGGCGGTGGTGGCGGTGGTGCGTCGAGGGTGGGGGCGTCGGTGCCGGCTCACCGGGTGGCTCCTTCCCGGGTCGGGGCGCTACCGGGTTGCGGGTGCCGGCGGCGTCGTCGAGCGGTCAGGGTAGCGCCGAAACCTGGACGATTCGGACCACGATGCGAGGGAGCCCGGCGAGTCGTAGGCCTGGGTTTGGTCGCGGACGCGCTGATGGAGCCAGGCGCGGCGTGATCCGGCGTGTGAGGTGGCGCGGTCACGGTGCCGTGGGTGACACGGTGGGGCTGGCGGTCGGGTGCGGGCTCGCGCTGGGAGTAGGACTGGCTGTCGGGATGGGGCTGGTGGTCGGGGTCGGGGTCGGATTGCTGGTGGTGGCTGGGCTCGTCGTGGTGGGGGTGGTGGCCGGTCGGGTGATGTTGGTGATGGTGAGTGTGGTGACGGTTTGGGTGGGGCAGCCGGGTGGGGTGGTGGTGAGGGTCAGGGTGATCGTGGCGGTGTGGCCGGGGTCGGTGAGCTGGCCGAGGGGGAGCTGGGTCAGCAGGACGGGTTGGTCGCCGGGCTTGAGGGGCAGGGGCCGATCGGTGTCGGCGAGGGCCTCACCTGCGGGGTCGCGGGCGAGGGTGTGGAGGGTGATCGTTCCGTCGGGGTCTGCTCCGGTGGGGGTGGTGTAGCGGCCGGTGAGGTTGAGGGTGGTCGTGGTGAGGGTGGCGGTGAGGCTGCCGGTCCTGATCGTGAAGGGGTTGCAGGCGGCTGGGGCTGGGGAGGCGGATGAGGTCGCGGGGGCGGTCCCGATCGGGGTGAGGGCGATTACGGGGTAGGGGCCAGCCTCGCTGGTCTGTGCATCGCCCTCAGTCGGACCGGTGGTGGCGGTTGGTGGGGTGATCGGCGTCGGCGTGGTGGTGGTGTAACCGGTGGTCCAGGCGAGGACGGCGCGGACGTAGGCGTCGGAGGGGTTGTAGGCGCGGATCGCGGCGGTGAGTTGGGTCGGGTTGGTGAGGTCGCGGTGGTGGGCGCACAGGTAGCCGCCCGCGGCGAGGGCGGCGTCGTGGATGTTGTTGGGGTCCCGGTGGCCGTCGGTGTTGCCGTCGCGTCCCGCGCCGGTCCAGGTGGAGGGCAGGAACTGCAGCGGCCCGACGGCGCGGTCGTAGGTCGTGTCGCCGTCGAGGGCGCCGTGGTCGGTGTCGAGGATCCGTGCGAAGCCGCTGGCGCCGGTGAGGCGGGGGCCCAGGATGGTGGGGGAGACCGTGCCGTTGAGGCTGATCTGGCGGCCGGTGGCGTTGCCGGACTCGACCTTGCCGATCCCGGCGAGCAGCTGCCAGCGCAGGTGACAGCCCGGTAGCTCGCCGGCGAGGGCGGTGGCGGCCTGCTGGTAGGCGGCGAGGACCGGCGCGGGGATCCGGCGGTCGGAGCTGGTGAGGGTGACCAGGCCGGCTGGTGCGCCGGGCGCGGCGGCGGCGGTCGCAAGTGCGCCGGTCGGTACCTGTGCGTCGCCGGCGTCGCCGGGGCTTGGGGTGGTGTAGCCGGCGGGCAGGCTGTCCGGGTCGAGCGACGGCATTGGGTAGCTCGTGCCCGTGGCCGGTGGGACGGGCTGGCTGCCGGCGGAGGTGTCATCGCTGTGCTGCGGTGACTGGCAGACGATCAGCAACGCGAGCACGGCGGGTAGTCCGACGGTCGGCAGGCCGATGGTCCGCAGCCGGTGGACGGCTTCCGTGTGTGCCTGGATCCTGCGATGGCGTCCCTGTGGCCGTCGGACCTGCCGAACGACCTGCTCAGTGGGCGCGGGCGTGTTCGCCAGAGGGTCCGCGGCCGGTTGTGCCTGGGGCGAGACGGCGGCGTCGCCGGGAGATGGGGCAGGCGGAGCCGCCTGTGCCCTCGAAGCCGTCGGCGATGCCCGCTCGGACGCCGATGATTCGGGCACGGATGTTTTCCGTCTCACGTTCGGCCCGTTCCTTCTCCGCGACCCTCAGGGAGGGTGTGGCCCCGACGCGCGTGCAGCCGTCAGCCGGATTTACACGCACAACGGATAGCGGGCTCGCCTTGGCGGCAGAGCCCGGCGACTAGCCGGTCTGAAGAACTGCTGTGGTGACGTCTGCTCGAAGCCTTCTCCGAGGTTGAAGTTTGTTTTTAGGACATGGCTGCGCCGACACCGTGCGAGGGCTTGTGAAAATCGTGAGCAGGGGCGCGCGTCGAGTGCGCGAAGATCGTCTCGGGGCATGTGGAGAACGTTGCGCCTGAGTTTTTCGGCTCGGCCGGAGGGTGGTTCTGGGGTGGGGGACGCCATCGTGCCAGTCCGTCGATGCCTCCGCAAAGGAAACTCACAGAAAATCTTGAAACAGCCAGAGAGTAGCAGGTCACAGGGCTGTCTGGGTACGCCACTGGCGGTGTTCCGGGTACCGCGCACGCATCTCGGTAACGCGTGCGCCTGTGGATAGTCACTCGACGTTATCGCGAACCGTGGTCCTCGGCGTGGTGTTCGTTCCGCATGCAGCCTGTCCTGGCCTGCTGCATCGATCCGCTGGCTGAGCGCCGTTCCTGGGCGTTGGATGCGACGCTTGACGTGGGGTCGTTGGGCCGCCATAGTCTGCTCCGCAGTAGAACTTCACCACTGTGGGCCCGTGACCGGTATCTGGTCTGGGCCCGTGGTTTCGCCGGGCGCAATGAAGCGTCAGGAGCCGGTTCCCTCACCCTTGGGAATCGCCCTGTGTCCGGTTTTCGTCGCATGGCCGCCGCTGCCTTTCGCGGGCGCGGCTTGCCCTGCGGGCTTCTTTCTTTTTCCTTGGCGCCCTGGGCTGTTTTTCTGTGCCTGGCGGTGCTGGTCCGGTGTGTTCTCTTACGTGTTCGGAGCTGCGTGATGCCCGGCTGGCGCTCGCCTGTGCGACGTTCTGTGACCTTCGGCCAGAAGATGTGGCGCCGCCGTGCGCGCGCGCAGCGCGTCGCGCTCCTGCTCGTGCCGGTGCTCGTCCTGACCGGACTGTCGCTGGTCGTCTACGACCGCGTGACCTCGCCGAAGCTGGTGCCGCTCTCGGAGCAGAATCCGTTCAAGGACGTGAAGCTGCCGGAGTCGACGAACGGGACGGCGGCGGGCCGGGACAGTCTGGTCCCGGCGTCGGCGACGTCGCGGGACGGCGCTCCGAAGGTCGCCGATGTGGTGGCGAAAGCGGGCGCGGTCGCCGACGCGGTGCCGGACACCCCGCAGCCGGTGCCGCATCGGGTGGTGTACCCGGCGGCGGCGGACGCGCCGGCCGGGGAGGTGGTCCTGCCGGAGGTGCCGGCGGACGCGGACCAGCCGTCAGCCGATGAGCTCGCGCCGGCGCTGACCGACACCGATGTGGCCGCGCAGGCGGGCCGGACCGAGGTCACCTCCGCTCGTTCGTCGAACGCGACGGTGTTCCACAACCCTGATGGCACGTATACGACGGAGCTGACCGCGCAGCCGACCCGGCTGCGCGATGCCTCAGGTCAGTGGGTCGATGTGGACACCCAGCTGGTCGACGCGGCCGACGGCCGGCATGAGACGGCGTCCGCGCCGGCGCCGGTGGACATCGCGGCAAGGGCGGATGACCCGCAGCTCGCGCAGGTCGAGGTCGGCCAGGGCCAGTCGGTTGCCTTCGCGTTGGACGGCGCGACCACGGCGACGGGGAAGGCCGACGACAACGCGGTTACGTTCACCGGGGCGCGGGCTGGCGCGGATGTGGAACTGTCCGCGGCGGCCACCGGCCTGAAGGAGTCCCTGATCCTGCGGTCGGCCGGGGCGCCGACGAGCTGGGCGTTCCCGCTGACCCTGGAAGGGCTGACCGCGAGCCTGGACAAGACCGGCCAGGTGGTCCTCGCCGACCAGAGTGGCAAGGCGGTCGCGCTGATCCCCCGTGGCTGGATGCAAGACGCCGCCGGGGCGGTGTCCGAAGGGGTCACCTACAGCCTCACCGACGACGCGGGCACCCCGGTGCTGCACGTCGACCTGGATGCCGGTTGGCTTTCGGCGTCGGGGCGGGTGTTCCCGGTGCGGGTGGACCCGACGGTGACGCAGATCGCGGCGACGACGGATGACACGTATGTGTCGGCGGCGACGCCGAGCACGTCGCACGCGACCGACGGCGCGCTGCGGGCGGGCCTGGCGGTGTCCGGGGATGAGAACCGGGCCTACGTGCATTTCCCGAACAACAGTGCTCTGGCGAACGCGAACATCCTTTCGGCGCAGGTGTCGCTGTACAACACGGCGTCGCATGACGCGTGTACGGCGCATCCGGTGTCGCTGTACGGGGTGACCGGGGCGTGGAACGGCACGACGATGGTCTGGCCGGGTGCGTCGATCGGTGGTGAGGTCGCGCAGTCGACGTTCTCTCACCAGACCGGCACCTCGGGCTGTGACGCCGGTTGGGAGGCGTTCAGTGACTCGCGGCTGACGGCGCTGGTGCAGGGGTGGAACGACGGGTCGACGGCGAACAACGGCCTGTCGATCCGGGCGTCGTCGATCGACGTCGCGCAGTACAAGGAGTTCGCCTCGCAGGACTGTGCCTGTGGGGCGGCGGGGTCGGGTACCGATTACCGGCCGAAGCTGTCGATCACCTGGTCGCCGTACGGCGCGTCGTACACGTGGCCGACGGGATCACCGGTCTGGGACCAGGCGTTGACCGCGACCCAGCCCGGGAAGCTCAAGGTTCGGGTGACGAACCTGGGCCAGTCGACGTGGCCGGCGAACGGGAACTACAAGCTGTCCTACCACGTGTACGACGCAACCGGGACCACACAGATCGTCGCGCAGGGCTACCAGACGAACCTGCCGGTCGCGGTCGCCCGAGGCCAGACCGTCGATGTCCAGGCGACCGTTAGCCCGCCGCCGGCGGGTAGCTACATCGTCAAGTTCGACATGCAGGACACCGGCACGGGCGGGGCGTTCTTCTCCACCCACGGCATCGCGATGCTGCCGGTCGCGCTGGTCGCCCCACCCGCGGGTGGGGTGGCGGTGACGGGGTCGACGCCGTTGGACGCCGAGCGGGTCGGGACGCTGCGCCCGGTGCTGTCGCTGAGCGGCAACCAGTCCGGCTTGAGCTACGAGTTCGAGATCTGCTCCGGCACGGATGCGAACAGCGGGTTCTGCGCGTCGTCGGGCGGCGTGATCTCGAGTTCGTCGTGGCAGGTGCCGGTGAACGCGCTGGCCTGGGGATACCCGTACTACTGGCGGGGCCGGGTCGCCTTGGGCGGGACCTACAGCGCATGGACGGCGCCGATGACGATCTACGCCCAGGTCCCGGCGCCGACGACCACCGCGCATCTCGGTGGTGACCCCTACGTGCCGTCGGTCGGTTCGGTGTCGCCGCTGATCAGGAGCTATGCCTCGTCGACGACCGATGTCTCGGTGGCGGGGGCGGGGCCGAACCTGGATCTGACCCGGACCTACAACAGTGCCAACTCCTCGGTGGGGATGTTTGGGACGGGCTGGTCGTCACAGTGGGACCAGAACGTCCGGGTCGACGACTCCGGTGAGGGAAACCTGGTCGTCCGGTATCCCGACGGGCGCGACAGCAGATTCGGCCGGAACTGGTCGGGCACGTTCCAGCCACAGGATGGCTACTACTCGCTGATGCAGGCGCCGAGCCCGGCCGTGGCGTCGTTCACCGCGCCGAACTCGACGAGCTCGCTGGGTCAGGCGGATACCGGCGAGACCTGGCAGGTGCTGTCGGGTACCTGGGGGATCAACGGCAACGCCGCCTACGCGGTCTCGGGGACCAACTCGTTCGCGGTGATGCCGTCGCCGTCGGACGGGACGGTGCGGTTCACCGCGCCGGTGGCGCAGGACTCGATGGGCATCGCCTTCCGCGTCCAAGATGCCTCGAACCTGTGGGTCCTGCAGGTCATGCCGTCGACGAACTCCCTCGTTCTGACCAAGCGGGTGTCCTCGGCGTGGACGAACGTCGCGACGTTCGCCGGGGCCTGCTGCGCGGCGTCGGACAGCTATGCGGTGCGGATGTCCGGCTCGACACTGACGGTCTACCGCAACGACCAGGCAGTCGGCTCGGTGACCGACAGCACCCTATCGACCGCGACGAAGGCCGGGCTGTACGCCTACCAGACAGGAGCCGGCCGGCTCGGCTCGATCACGATCCTGGACGACCAGCACCGTGACAGCTTCACCCGGGCCAACTCCTCGACGTCGCTGGGGACCACCGACACCGGGGAGCAGTGGCAGACGCAGACACTTCCGGGGCTGGGCAACGGCACCTGGGGCATCTCCAGCAACGCGGCGTATCTCGCCGCCGCGTCCGGGAACCGCAATGCCGCGACCGTGTCCGCCGCCGCCGACGGCACGTTCTCGTTCAAGATGCCGGTGGCCCAGACCGGCCTGGGACTGGCGTTCCGGTATGCGGGTGGGAATGACTACTGGCGGGTCGTGGCCCAGCCGTCGGCGGGAACCTGGCAGCTGATCAAGCGAGTCGGGGGTACCGAGACGATCGTCGCGACGTCGAGCGCGGGGACGTGCTGCACGGCGTCGGACACCATGACGGTGATCACGAACGGGCCGAACATCTACCTGCAGCGCAACGGCCTTCAGATCCTGTCGGCGAACGATCTCGCGCTGTTCTACGGCAGTCGGGCCGGCCCGTTCGCTGAGGCGACCGGCTCCGGGCGTCTCGACGACGTCACCCTCACCGCGGCGACGACGCTGACCGAGAAGTCCGGGACCGCGTACACGTTCCGCTCCGACGGCAAGCTGGCGAAGGTCACCGACGTCGCCGGCCGCCAGCTTGAGCTGACCTACGACAGCAACGTCCACCTGAGCACGGTCGCGAACCTGACCACGCTGCGGTCGCTGTCCCTGACCTGGACCGGCGCCCATGTCACCAGCGTGGCCACCCAGAGCGTCGCGGCCTACTCCGGCCCGCTGACCTGGGCGTACGCCTATACAGGCGACCAGCTGACCTCCGCCACTGCCCCGCACACAACCCACCCGACGACGTACGACTACGCCTACAACGGAAAACTCGGCAAGGTCACGTTGCCCGCGGGGAACGTCGACGCGATCATCGGCTACAACACCGACGGCACGGTGGCCTGGCGCGAGGACGGGCTGAGCAACCGCACGACCTATGCCGTCACCGCGACCAGCCCGAACACGGTCGTCCGGGTGACCGACCCGCGGGCTAACGCCGTCGACTACGAGTATCACGACGGCCAGCTGATCTCCCAGCGCGACAGCATCGGCAACCGCCAGTTCGTCTACAACGACCGCGGCTTCCTCTACCAGGTCATCGACGAGAACGGCAACATCGTCCAGACCCAGACCGACACCCGCGGGAACGTACTGTCCCGCTCCCAAGCCCGCGCGTACTACGCCGGCGTCCTGCTCGTGAACACCGAGTACTACAGCTACTACCTCGGCGCGCCAGGCGACCCGCGCAACGACCTCATCACCATCGACCGCGACGGCCGATCGGCATCCGCGTCCGACAACACCTACGCGACTTTCTACAGCTACAACAGCTTCGGTCAGCTCGTCGCGCGGACCGACCCGGCCACCCCCGGCTACCCGTCGGGCCGGACCGAGACGTGGGCGTTCTCCGCCGGCACCGAGGCCGCGGTGGCCGGCGCCGGGACGATCCCGCGCGGCCTGCAGATCTCCCACACCGACGAACGCGGCAAGACCGACACCGCTGGCTATGACGCCAAGGGTGACCTTTGCCGCGACCAGAACACCGCCGGGCTGGTGCATGACTACACCTACGACGAGCTAGGCCGCCGGCTCACCTCGAAGGAGACCTCCAACACCTTCCCCGCCGGCCTCACCACGACCTACGCCTACACGAAGCTGGGGCAGATCGCCCAGGTCACCGAACCCGGAGTGACGAACCTGGTCACCTCAGTGGTGCACACCAGAGTCACGACGAACACCTACGACGACAACGGCAACAAGACCCAAGTCACGGTCTCCGACGCCACCGGCGGCGACACCGCCCGCACCACCACCTACGCCTATGACGACGACGACCGGGAGACCTACCACACCGCCGGCGCGGGCAGCTTCCCCTGGTCCACCTATGCGACGACGTACGACCCGAACGGCAACGTCGCGACGAAGACCGACCCGAACGGCACGATCACCTCCTACACGTACACCGCCCACAACCAGCTCGCGACGACGACACTGCAGGACTTCGTCGACGACCCGATCGCCGGCACCACCCCCCGCGACGTGGTTCTCGAGTCCCGCGCGTACGACCCGGCCGGTCGGCTCGCCACGGTCACCGACGCCGAGGGCCGTACCGTCCAGCACCTGTACTGGCTGGACGACCTGCCGTTCCGCGAGGTCCTCCAGGGCTTCCGGCCCCCGGCCCCGGCCTACGGCGTTCTGAACGCCTCCGCCGCCTACGACATCGTCCTGGCCGAGCACGCCTACGACGCCGCCGGTAACGAGATCACCACCACCACCGGCGGTGGGCTGCGCACGACCTCCACCGAGTACGACGCCGCTGGTCGCACCACCGCCACCGTCCTCGACCCACAGGGTGTGGCGCGCCGCACCGACGTCACCTACGACGCGGGTGACAACGTCACCGCCACCCAGGCTTCCGCGGCGGGCACGTCGGCGACCGAACGGACCGAGTACACCTTCGACGACGCCTCGCGGCCGACGTCGACCACCGTGTTCGGTGACGGGGTGGCGCGCTACACCAACGCGGTCAGCTACGACCAGCGCGGCCAGGTCACCAGCACCGTCGATCCGCGCGGCTACGTCTCGGGCGGGGCACCGAACTCCGCCTACGTGACAGACCTGGTCAACGACGCGGCCGGCAACCCGGCGCAACGGATTCTCCCGCCGGTCCAGGTCGAGGAGAACGGCGGAACAGCTACCACCGACCGCCCGTCGGAAGAGGTCGGCCACAACACCTTCGGCGAGGTGACACAGGTCCGCGACGCCCGCAACCAGGTGACGACCACGACGTACGACCACCTGGGCCGGGTCACGCAGAAGACCTACCCGTCGTACACCCCACCTGCCGGCGGCTCGGCGATCAACCCGACCGAATCGTGGCTCTACGACGACGCCGGCAAGCCGATCAGTCACACCGATACCCGTGGCCAGACCACGACCACCGTCTACGACAAGCTGAACCGGACCGTCGCGATCACCGACCCGACGCTGGCCGGCCATTCGACCGGCGGGGTACGGCGGATGGTGTACGACGACGCTGGCAACCTCACCAGCGAGGTCAACCAGGATGGCGCCTGGACGTTCCACGCCTATGACGACCTCAACCGTGTCTGGGCCACGACTCGCACCGAGCAGTGGCTGACCCAGGTCTTCAACACCTACACGTCCTACGACGACGCCGGCGACGTGACCGGGACGCTGCTGCCCGACAACTACGCGGCGGGCGCGTGGAGCAGGTCGGACTACAACGGCGCCGGCGACGTCACCGCGACGCATGACGAGCTCGGTAAGACCACGACCTACACCTACGACCTCGCCGGCCGGCGCGTCTCGACGACCGACCCGCTCGGCCGCAAGACCACGACGACCTACGATCGCGCCGGCCGGCCGGTCACCGTCGGCGAGTACTCGCCCAGCAACACCCTTCTGCGTAGTACGTCGACGGGCTATGACGATGCGGGCAACGTCGTCTCCCAGACGGACGCGAACAGCCACACGACCACCGCCACCTTCGACGCGCTGAGCCAGCGGCGCACTGTCACCGTTCCCGTGTCGTCGAGCAGCAGCAACTCGACCTCGATCGGCTATGACCTGGGGGGCAACGTCACCCGGGTCACCGACGGCCGCGGCAACCCGACGGTCACGACGTACAACTCTCTGGGCCTGGTCGAGAAGGTCATCGAGCCGTCCACGACGGCGTATCCGAACCTGGCCGACCGGACGTGGACAACGAGCTACGACGCCGCCGCCGACCCGGTCACCGTCCTGGCACCCGGCGGGGTCACCCGCACCTCCACCTACGACGTGCTCGGCCGGCTGACCGCCGAGACCGGCTCCGGAGCGGGTGTCGCGTCGGCCTCACGAACCCTGTCCTACGACCTCGTCGGCCAGCTCACCGGCGCCGACGCCCCGAGCGGCACCCAGACGTTCACCTACAACGACCGCGGCCTGGTCACCGGCGCCTCCGGCCCGGACGGCGCCAGCAGCTTCACCTACGACTCGACCGGCCGCATGTCGGGGCGCACCGACCCGGCCGGGACCAGCACCTTCACCTACAGCGCCCGCAGCGAGCTGGCGACGGTGACCGGCACGGTGACCGGTGGGACCCGGACTCTCGGCTACGACGACGCCGGCCAGATCACCTCCGTCGCCTACACCGGGGCGACCCGCACCTTCGGCTACGACAATCTGGGCCGCACCACCTCAGACACCCTCACCGGCCCCGGCTCCGCTGTTCTGCGTGGCCAGAGCTACACCTACGACAACAACGACAACCGGCTGTCGACCACGATCAGCGGCACCGGCGTCGCCGGCGCCGGCACCCAGAGCTACGCCTACGACTGGGCCAACCAGCTGACCTCGTGGACCAACCAGTCGTCGGTCACCACCGCCTACGGCTGGGACGCCGCCGGCAACCGGACCTCGAAGAACGGCGTCACCTCCACCTACGACGCCCGCAACCGACTCACCTCCGACGGCACCGCGACCTACACCTACACCGCGCGAGGCACCCTCAACACCAAAACCCAGGGCTCGACGGTCACGACGACCGTGTTCGACGCCTTCGGCCGGCTGCTCGCCGACAACGAAGGCGGCACCCTGCAGAACTACACCTACGACGGCCTCGACCGCCTCGCCACCCGCAACAGCGGCACCTTCACCTACGCCGGCCTGGAAAAGGAACCCGCCACCGACTACTCGTCGTCGTTCTCCCGCGACCCCGACGGTGACCTGGTCGCGGTCGGCTCCACGACCGGGAACTGGGCGACTGTCACCGATACCCATGGTGACCTGGTTGCCGCGTTCACCACCGCCGGCGCCTTGGCGGACTCGCGTTCCTACGACCCGTTCGGCGATCCCGTCACCACCGGCAGCACAGCGGTCCATGTCGGCTTCCAGGGCAGCTGGACCGACCCGAGCACCAAGCGCGTCGACGCCCAAGCACGCTGGTACACCCCCGGCACCGGCACGTTCGCCAGCCGCGACACGGCAAATCTGCCCATCACCGGCACCGCCGCGTCGAACCGGTACACCTACGCGGGCGCCAACCCACTGGCCTACAACGACCCCACCGGCTTCATGCTCGACGGGACTCCTGGCACCGGGACAGCTTCGACCGCGGGACTCAGCCCGGAGGCTCAGCGGCAGATCGCGGCGATGGGCGCGGACAAGTTCTGGGCCGGTGTCGCCGCCGCCCTCGCGTTCCAGAAGGCCGCGGCGACACCGAAGCCGGCCCCGCCGCCGCCGCCGGCCCTGAGCCCGGAAGCTCAGCGACAGATCGCCTCCATGGGTGCGGACAAGTTCTGGGCCGGCGTCAGCGCAGCCCTGGCGTTCCAAAAGGCCGGCGTGAAGGCACCCGCGCCCGTTACCAAGGTCAGCCGGCCCACTCCGGCTCCCGCACCGTCCTCAAGCCTGAGCCCGGAGGCGCAGCGGCAGATCGCCGTCATGGGCGCGGACAAGTTCTGGGCCGGCGTCACTGCCGCGGTCGCGTTCCAGAAAGCCGGAGTGCAGCAGCAGACCGTGAGAAAGGCCAGTGTTGGCGGCCCCTCCGGGAACACGAAGCCAGCGGCACCAAGCAGTCCCACGAACTACAACCTCGCGTCGGCCATCGGCATGCCGGTCTGCACCAGCCTTGCGATGTGCCTGGGCGCCGCAGGCAAGGATCAAGGCTGCCTCACCATCGCGCTCTGCGCGGGATCCAAGACAACCTACCCGTCGGCTGTCGACTGCCGCTGGAAAGACATCAATTGCCTGCTCAACAGCGGCCCGGGACAGGCTGCCCTGATGTCCATCGGAGGCGGTGAAAGTGGTGACGTCGCAGCACTCAGGAACCTCCTGGCGCTTGGAGGGGACTTTAAGAGTGCTTCCCTCGTCGACGCGGCGGTTGCCGATGCGCTGAAGGCCTGCGGAAAGAGCTTCACCAGCGGTACGCTAGTCCTTCTGGCTGATGGCACCTCGAGACCCATCGGTCAGATCAAGGTCGGTGACCGGGTCCGAGCCACCGACCCCATCACCGGAAAAACCGCTCCCCAGGCCGTCACCAAGGTCTGGGTCAACTACGACACCGACCTGCTCGACCTCACGATCCAGACTGCCCATGGCAGAGGGGTCATCCACACCACCGAACATCACCCCTTCTTCGACGAAACCACCCGTGTCTGGAGAGAGGCCGCAGACCTCCAAGTCGGAGACCACCTCCGCACTGACAGCGCGACCGTCGCCACCGTCGTCGCGACCGTCATCCTCCCCGCCGCCCACAACATGTGGGACCTCACCGTTGACCACACGCACACCTTCTACGTCCTCGCCGCGAACACGAGTATCCTCGTCCACAACAGCGGACCCAACTGCCCCATTGATCCTATTGCTGTCAAAATTGCCGATCACGCGAACGATCGGGCCCTTGCTGGTGATGGAACGCATTATGTGAGTGGTGTTGATAGTAGGGTGCTTGGCTTCTATGTTGATGGTGTGATTAATGGCAACGTGCCGAACCTGGAGACTCGGTTCCTCCGGAATGGGCGTGTCGGGTACTGGGATCCGAGCAAGGGGGCAGTAGTAATTGAAGACGGTGAAGGGGGAACGGTATTCACGCCGAGGGACGGGTATGAGTATTTCAGGGACGAACTCAATTAATGAGAATGCGGGTCAAGTGCCACCGCAGCGCCATATCCTTCTGAGTCCCCGACAGTTCGAGGTGATCTTTCAGGTCACGATCCAGCTGCGAAACTATCAGGTAGAGCGGCTGAACCGCGAAGGCATGACACCTCGAATGCTCGAATTTCTCAGCGATCTCGTGCGGTCAATACGAAGCATCGCTGATCAGTCTTCGATGGTTCGGATCCAGGTAGTGGAAGGCCAGACGGACGGCCTTCCTGTGACCCCTGTTCTAGAATTGGGTCCCGGCAGATCTGGGGCTCAATTGGAGGCTGTGGGGCAGTTGCCGGAATCTATTGCTGAGATCTGGCAGTCTCTGCTAAAATTTGTGATCTCATCGCTTGGGGACCGAGAGCTATTCTTGAGGACGGGTTACTACTCCGACGAAATTGACGCTGCCATTAAGGTGTTAGTCGTGTCGGATAGCCTGAACTAATGTCTCGAAGAGTCTACGTATATGCAGACTCTTGCTCGGTTCTCGCCTGGGCCGCGCGCCGTGCCGGTTGATCTTACCGGTGGGCTGGCCCGTCGAGGAGGTCTGATCTCCCAGTGCCGCTGATTCACAAACCTTTGGGGGCTGTGTCAGGCAGCGGAGGGTTTGGGTTGTGATCTGGTGGCGCCATTCAGATAGGCAGCGACGGGGACCTATGTCGCCTGGCGTCTCCGGATTCCTCTGGCCCCACCCTTCCGACGAGACGTGGCCCCGTACTTCTTGATCTTGAAGCGACTTCCGACGGCTTCTGGCTCAATGCCGTTTGATTAGCAGTCTGGCCGTCGCGCCATTTTTACACGCCAATACCTAGAATACTGGACTTTCTTTTATGTCGGAGCCTCTGGACGTTCCGATAAAGGATACTGTCGGCTGACGCCCCCGTATGTGGCGGGGGTGCCTCACGCATTTTCCGGAAACTCGGGATGGCCTGTCATATTAGCGTCGTGCACAGGTCCATCGGGACTCTTTGGTCGTCCACGAGACGTCATTTACCGATGATCGAAAATTTCAACTGTGGGTTCTGTTGCGTCGCCTAGTCGCTTACCGGCTAAGAACACAAAGGAGTCTTAGCCTTGTCTGCGCGGGTGTTCGCATGGGGAAATCATGGGGGGAAAGTGCACCACGATCATGGTGATCTCATGTCTCCGCTGTCGGCGTACGGCGGCCCTTGCGAGGTCCTGCAGGCTGCCGAGATCGCGGTGCTTGGCGAGCACCGGGCGCACTCGGGTAGCCTTTGAAGATCGAGTCTCGGCGTATTTTGCGATCAGCCGACTGGTCGGACTTTGTCGTCCCACGGGTCGAGACGGTGTCACTGTCGGTTGAGTCCACCACGGTGGCGTTCAGCAAGCGCTGGTCGGCGTGAGACCGTCCATCTGGCCGGCGCGCCACCGGGAGACGAACTCTCGGAAATCGTTATCCAGGGAGTCGAGCAAGCGTCGGGCTTCTATACGCCCTGAGCCTGGCCAGCGCACCTCCAGCCGACACCGGGAATTTCCGTTATGGACCCGCAGTACGGGGACACGACGAACCGTCACCAACCACCCAGCGACCTCGACGCCACGCTGCCACGCCGGACCACCGCCGGTGCTACCCGGCAGCCCGTCACGGGAAGTAACAGCAAGCCGCCGCGCGAGCCCGAGCGCCCAGTCCGCATCCGCTACTGGCAGTAGGAAGTGGCCCGCGAGACCGGACTCACGTCACCAGCACCGTCCACACGTCCACGCGCAGGCCGTGCGGACGCTTCGGGAGTGGGCAGATAGCACCGGCTGTCGTGAGGTCATCACCGTCGTGGGCCGCATGGGTGCGCGGCTTAGGCAGCAGGGTTCGGACCTCGGATGAGCGCGCGGGCCTCGTCTGGATGCTTGGGCGCTCAGGCTGCCTGTTTCCGCCTGTGGCTGGCTGGGACGACCACGCGGTAGGTCACATGATCGATACCGGGTCGACCGCCAACATGGAACTACGAAGAGTAAGCGTGGATCCCGTATGTCAGCATCCCGAACCGTTTGATCTTGGTTGCTGGCCCTGAAATCTCTGTCCGTCCGGTCGCTACCCGCACCGTGGCCGGGGGCGATGCCCAGTCCTGACTTGAAGCCGGCCGTAGGCTCGGGATTCGTGGCCTATGTGCGGACCGTGAAGACAGCGTCCGGGGCGACTGCGGTGCAGATCGTGTACTCGAACCGTCGCGGCTCCCAGACGATGGACCATGTCGGTTCGGCGCACGACGAGGCGGAGGTGGAAGCGCTGAAAGCGGGCCGCGCGCCAGCGGCTCGCGGCCGGGCAGAACGAGCTTGACCTCGGCCTGGACACCGTGGGGACGGCGGCCCGCGCCGCTTCCGATCGTGGCGTCGCGGATGGGGCATCTGTGGGATGCGCTCTGCCGTGCCTACGACACGCTCGGCTTCGACGCTGCGGCTGGCGGGGACGAGGTGTTCCGTCAGCTCGTGCTGGCGCGGATCGTCGAGCCGACGTCCAAGCTCGACGCGCTGCGGGTGCTCGCCGAGGTCGGCGTCGAGCCGGTGGCGCATCGGGCAAAAGGCCGTCCGGCCCCAGCCCAGCAACCCAGACGGGCGCCAACCAGGCGGAGCCCCAGGCTGGCTTGCTGACGTCCCGCAACGGCACCGTCGTCGCCGCTGGAGGCGAGCAGCCCGCCGGGGCCGTTGCGGGTCCCAATCGCTTCTGGTCCCTCCCGATCTGGGCCGGAGCGACGAAGCCGTTTTGATCGGCCCGCCCACCGGTGCCGCTCGATGGTGGCAGGATGTCACGCAGAGCAACTGGATCGGGTGGCGGGATGAAGACCATCCTTCCGTACGAACCGAATGATCATGCAACTATCTGCACGTTTAGGTAGCAGTCGCTCGTCTCGGCGGGTAGGCGCAACTCATTTGCCCAGGTCAGAGGCTATTCACTCTCAGTGGTGGGCCTCGGGGGACTCGAACCTGGTGGGCCTGATTGACCACAATGCGAACCGCTACCCGATTCTGCCGGGCCCGGTGATCAGTGTCGCCGGTGCGTGCGCGGGATCGCGACCTGCGCAGACACGCCGCCAGCCGGCTGGCCGCTGATTCGCACCCTGTGAGGCGGTCCAGCATGGCCGCGAGACGCGGGGCGGCAGTGCGATTCCGCGGCGGGTAGCAGCGATCACGCCCTACCACCCATCAGACGATCACCGCGACGAACTCCCGGGGCTCGGCTCGACCGGCGAGACTACCGCCTGCGCGGACGCGCCACGGGCTGGCTGACGGCCGATGCGCGGATCCGGGTCGCTGCAAGACGAGAGGGTGATACCGCCAGATTCCTACCGGGTCGAGGTGATTCGATCCCGTTTCGGTAGATGGAATAATTGCGGAGTGGTCGACGGAGGCCGGGGCGACGGTTGGGACTTCTACGTGTCCTGTGCGCCAGAGGACCAAGATTGGGGCGCGTGGGCGGCGTGGGAGCTGGAGACAGCCGGTTACACGGTGCTGCTGCCGGCGTGGGATGCGACTCCGGGCACGAATTTGCCTCTTCTGATCAACCGGGCAGTCCAAGACGCGCGGCGCACCATCGCGTTTGTGACGGCCGCATATGAGCTGTGGACGCTCGGTGGGGTCGACTGGGCGGCGGCGTTCTTCGCCGACCCAGCCGGCGAAGAACGCCGGTTGCTGACGGTCCGTGTCGACGGTCATCGTCCGGCTGGTGTGCTCGGCCAGGTCGTCGCGGTAGACCTGGCCGATGTCGCCGGGCCGGCGGCCCGTGTGCGTCTGCTGTCGGCGGCTGGTCTGGCCCTGTCGGGGGGCCGCGCCAAGCCGCCTGTCGCGCCGCCCTACCCGGTTCGAGGGTCCACGTCTGCGGAGGAGTTCCCGGGCCGGCCTTGGCAACTGCCGCCTCCGTCGTCCGCGCCGATCGTGCCACGGCCCCAGTTGGAGGCCGCGCTACTCGCGGCGCTGCTGGAACCGGCGACGCCGCTGATCGGCGTTGAGGGGCCGCCCGGCTTCGGGAAGACCGCCCTGACTGCCGTGGTCTGTGACCGTGACGAGGTTCGGGCCGGGTTCCCGGGCGGGCTGCTGTGGGTCGCTGTAGGCCAGGACCGCCATGGTCCTTCCCTGACCGCGCTGCTCGACGACCTTGCTGTCACGCTGACCGGCGCTCCCACCGGTCTGACCGACCCTGTCCAGGCGGCGAGCCGGGTCGCCAAACTGCTGGCCGGGGGGCCGCCTGTGCTGCTCGTCGTCGACGACGCCTGGTCCGCCTCCCAGCTTGCCCCGTTCCGCGCTGTCGGGCGAGCCTGCCGGCTGCTCGTCACCACCCGGGTGGTCCGCGCCCTGCCTACCGGCACCCGGGTGGTGTCGGTCGAAGAGATGACCGATGACGAGGCCCGGGAGCTGCTCTGCGGGCAGGTCGGCGACCTGCCCGGCCCTCTGGCCCGCCGGCTGCTGGACGCATTGGGCCGCTGGCCGCTCCCCCTGAGCCTCGCCAACGGTACGCTTCGCGCCGATCTCAACGCTGGCGCCACACCCGCCCAGGCCGCCGAAGCGCTCGCCGACCAGCTGGCCGCCGAGGGGCCCGCCGTCCTCGACATCCGGGACGAGACGAGCCGCGACAGCAGCCTCCACGCCACCCTCGAGGTCAGCCTGAACGGCCTGACCGCGGCGGAACGGCTCCGATTCGGCGAACTCGCGATGTTCCCCGAAGACACGGCCATCCCCCTCGACGTCATCGCTCTGCTCTGGGCTGAGACCGGCGGGCTCAGCCCCGGTCGGTCCAAGAAGCTGGTGGACGAGCTCGACCACCGCCGGCTGGCACGTCGCCAGTGGACCTACGCCGGCCCGATGGTCGACCTGCACGACGTCGTGCGCACGCTTCTCCGCCACGACCTCGGCCCGACCGGCCTCCAGGAGGGTCACGCCGCGTTCGTCGCCGCAGCCCGTCGCCTGACCGCCGACACCGACGATCGGACCGACTGGTCGCACCTGCCCGACAACCTCGCCGGCGACTATCTGGCCGGCCGGCTCATCGACCACCTCGTCGGCGCGGGGCTGACCGAGGACGCAGCCGCGGTCGCCACCGACCTGCGGTGGGTCGCCGCGTCGCTTGTCCGCACCGGTTCCACGCTCACGGCCGAGATCGACCTCGCCATCGTCGCCACCGGCCAGGCCCGGGCCCTCGCCCGCTCCCTGGCTGGGATGACCCACCTGCTTTACCCGCCGCTACCCGCCAACGGGCTCGCCCCGACGCTGGCAGCCCACATCGCCTCGGTTCCCGAACTCGCGGCGAGCGCCGCCGCCTATACTCGGATGCTCACCGGCACGTTCTTCGAGGTCGTCTGGTCGACACTCACGACGGACACCGCGCTGCTGCGTGTCCTCGCCGGCCACACCGGCGCCGTGAACACGGTCGCGTTCTCCCCGGATGGCGCCCTGCTCGCGACCGGTGGCGACGACCGGACCGTGCGTCTTTGGGACGTGGACTTAGGCACCGAAGTCGCCGTGGTGAGCGGCTACCGCGACGGCGTCGGAAGCGTCGCGTTCTCGCCCGACGGGCGGCTGCTCGCGACTGGCAGCATCGACGTGCTCCTGTGGGATCTGAACGCCGACACCGAACCCGTTGTCCTCACCGGCCGCCACTTCGGGCGGATTACCTCCCTCGCGTTCTCCCCCGACGGCCAGCTTTTGGCCGCCGGAGGCGGCCACTTGGCAACACTCTGGAACGTCGCGACCGCCATCGCCCGAGTGAGCATCCATCCCTATCCCGACGACGTACGCACCGTGGCTTTCTCCCCGAACGGCGAGCAGCTCGCGACCGCAGGTCGGGACGGTTCCCTAAGACTATGGAGCAGTGACACCGGCGCCGAGCACGTTGCCCTCTACGGCATCTCCCGCGGAGGCGTACAGGTCATTGCATTTTCCCCAGACGGTCAAATCCTCGCCGTCGGTGGGAAGGACGAGACCATCTACCTCTGGGACACCACCTCAGACGCTGAAACTCCAGTGACGTTCCCCGTGTCTACCGAATGGCTAGATGCGGTGAACGCCCTCGCGTTCTCGCCCGACGGCCGGCTGCTCGCCACCGCCGGCGATGACCGCGCGCTGCGGATCTGGGACGCCACCAGCCGCGTCCAGCGAGCGACGCTCACCGGCCACACCGCGCCGGTCAACGCGGTCGCTTTCGCTCCGGACGGCCAGGCCGTCGCCACCGGCAGCGGCGACCACACCACCCGTCTGTGGAACCCGCACGCAGAGAACGCCCCCGGCCGCAGATTGTGGACGCTGGGCCTCGGTCACGCTTCCCACGGCTGGCTACTCGCGGCCTGCACAGATGAGCAGACAGGATGGATCTACAGGGCCGCCACAGGCGCCCAGGACGCCGTCCACGTCGGCGGCCTCGACTTCGGAAGCACAGCGGCTTTCTCCCCGGACGGCCGGCTGCTCGCGACCGTCGTCGGGAGATCCATCCGCCTCTCTGACACGTCGAGCGGCACCGTCCACACCAGGTTCGACCCAGCCCCACGCTCCCCGGACGGCGCAGCCAACTACCTCAAGCGCCTCGCGTTCTCCCCGGACGGCCGCCTGATCGTGAGTACCGAGACCGGTCCTGCCGTCCGGATCTGGAACACCGCGACCGGCGACCAGCACGTCACCTTCACCGGCTGGAACAGCGAGGTCGGTCTCCCCACGTTCTCGGCCGACGGCAGCCTCCTGGCTGCCAGCACCGGGCGAACCGCCGTGCTGTGGAACATCGCCACCGACTCCGAGCACGCCCGTCTCGACGGCCACCACACCTGGGTCCGAACGATCGCCGCCTCACCAGACAGCCGGCTAATCGCCACCGGCGACGACGTCGGCGAAATTCGACTGTGGAACCTCGCCGACGGGACCGAACACACCACCATCACCGGCCACCTCGGCAAGGTCACCGCCCTCGGGTTCACACCAGATGGCCAGTTCCTCGCCGCCGGCAGCCACGATGGAACCGTCCTGCTCTGGGACTTGCACGCCTCGACCGTGGCGACCTCCGTGCGGCTTACCGCACCGATCACCAACCTCGGGTGGCACCAGGACGAACTCTGCTGCGCCACCGACCAAGCCCTCGGCACCACACTCCTACGACTGCACTCT
Source organism: Pseudofrankia sp. DC12 (assembly GCF_000966285.1). NCBI lineage: Bacteria > Bacillati > Actinomycetota > Actinomycetes > Frankiales > Frankiaceae > Pseudofrankia > Pseudofrankia sp. DC12. The sequence goes on along the minus strand of NZ_KQ031391.1, from coordinate 2,659,542 downwards.
TGACCCGCCCCGCGCGGGCCGCCCAGGTGACGGATGCTCATACGGATGGGCTGCCGGCTCCAAAGCGCGCATCAGGGACCACGACCTCGCCTCAGCCCGGTCGGCGGGAAGTCAATGCCGAGATGCACGACGCGCACGTGGGTCCCGGCCTGCGCCAGGGCGGAGACCTGCGCGGCGAGCTCGGCCTCGATGGCCTGGCGGTCGAGTGCCGCCAGCGTCGACCACCGTAAGTCAGTTACGTCTGCCCAGCCGTCCAGGTCGGGCCAGGCGACTAGGTACAAGCCGTCCTTGGTGTCAGCGAGCCCAGATCCGGACCGCTTCGCCCGGTGCGTTGAGCGTGACCTCGTCGCCCTGCGTGCACGGCTGCCCGATGATCGGATTGAAGGCCGCGGCCAGGTACTCCTCGTCAGTGGGCATCGTCGACGCGGTTGCAGCCGGAACGCCGGCGGGGTCGCTCGGCGACGTGGTACCGCCTGCGGTAGCCGATGCCGCGGGGCCCGAGGGCGATGGCCCACCGGTCGAAGGCGGCGACGACTCAGTCACCGGAGGGCCGGGCGTGGCTGTGCTTGCGCCGGGCGGCTCACAGGCCGCCGCACTGAGCATGGCAATCACGACGACGGCAAGTAACGCTTTGCGGCGCATCATCCCCCTGTATGCGCGGGTGCAGCGCGCACCATATGCTCTGCTCCCGCTACATGGCAGTGGGACCGGTGCTTGTCCGGTCGCTGTCTTGCTGGAGAGCGGCGAGGCAATTACTCATCGGAGACTCTCGGGATGACGACCTCGCTTCAAACCCGTCGCATGGCAGGCTGGTCGGCGCCCCGGACGCGCCCGAGAACCGACCAGAGTCCAGCGCACGGAAAGACCGCCGCCGCGAGGGTCGCCGCCTGCACGCCACGCTGTTGCTCAAGGTCGCAGAGTTCCGCATCGGCCCGATGACCGACGCACTGATCGATATCGACTCCGAGATCGAGCGGACCACCGCAACGCCGACACCGCCTCACCTCTGTCGGTGGTAGTCAATACCGAGATGCACCACGCGCACTCGCGTCCCGTCCTGCGCCAGTGCGGATACCTGCGCGGCGAGTTCGGCCTCGACCGCATCGCGGTTGAGCGACGCCAGCGCCGACCGCCGGGAATCGGCTAGGTCTGTCCAGCCCTCCAGATCGGGCCAGGCGACTACGTACATGCCGTCGTCGGAGGCGGTGTCGCACATGTACCGCTCGACGAGCTGATCGCGTATGGCAGTGCGCAGCTCGCTGTTCCAGGCCCCTTTGACCTCGATGGGCAGCGATATGCGGCCTGTGTTGGCCCCGCCCCCAGGAGCGGCGTCAACGAGGAGATCCGTGCGCTCGCCGATGCCGCTGGGCCGGCTGCGCCGGATTTGCACCTCGCGATTGACGATCGCGCCGCTCTCGGTCAGGACGCGGTTGAGCTCGTTGGCGAGGTAGTCCGAGATCTCGTCCTCGGACTTCGGCCGGCCCGAGTGGGTGTCCCACAGGTAGTGCGACTCGGGCGTCGCACCGGTCAGCCGTGTCTGGATGTCGTCCATCGCGGCGGCGACCGCCGCGGCGAGGGCGGCGGCGTCGTTCACCAGGACTGTGCGGCGGTCGTCGGCCAGTTGGAGAAGCTGGGGCAGCGGCGTGGGTGTCCACTGGTTGCGCCGCAGCGCCGCTTCTGCGATCGACAGCGTCCTCGTGAGCCACCCTTCGGTTGGCAGCGCCGCGACGATCACGCGGATAGCCTCGGCGGCTTCCGGCGACCCTTCGTCTCGCAATTGGCCCAAGAGTCGATCGCGCCACTGCCCGATCTGCTCGCGAGGCCCGACCAGGTGGGCGTCGTCGAACTGCGGGTCGGACTCCGGTGGGAACCTCGCGCGCAGCCACAGGTAGATATCGGCCAGGACCGAGGGCGACACGTGATCGATCCGGTTGAAGCCACGAACCGTCAACGCGTGCCCGAGCACCTGCTCCGCGAGCGTTGGGGCAGCGTCGAGCGCGGCCTTCACCGCCGGCCAACTCTGTTCGAGGTCGTGGTCGATGAGCTGCCCCGCCGCCAGCCGATACCGGTCGGGGTCGGACGGATTCTCCAACCATTCCAGCAGCAACGGTCGCAGCAGGCTGAAGTCGTGCGTGGCGAGCGTGGTGACGAGTTCTTCGCGCGGTTCTGCCTCCGCGGACCGAGCCAGTGACAGATAGGTGGACGCGACATTGCCGTCCCACAGGTAGCTGGCTTCGTTGGAGGCGGACGGCCGCCTGCTTTTCGACACGGCGGCGTCCACCCAGGTCAGCAGCGCGGCGCGGGCCGCGTCATGCGCCGCAGGTCCGGCGAGCTCGAACATCCGCAGCTTGTCTTCCCAAGTCGGGCCGTTCACGGCCGCCGTGGACACGCTGGCGAGGACCGGGGCCCATTCGATCCACGCAGCCGGGGGCAGCTGGGCAAGGCGTTCGGGCGCGATCCGGAGCAGCATCAGCATCGCCCGGTACCCGGCCTCCGCCGGAAAGTAGGTGGTCTCGGGGTTATGGAGCCACTGCTCAGGCTCGCACAGGTGGGAGCGCAGATACCGATCGGCGGCTTCGACGAGGCGTTCACGCAACTCCTCGCTCAGAGTCGGCCACCGCGGCATGCCGACGACGTCCAGGTCGAACTCGACCCCAGGCCACTTGGAACCCGGCGCGACGGCCAGCAGCCGTGTGCTGTGCCAGAAGCCGACCGCCTCGCCCTCGTCGAACCGTGTCAGCAGCTCTTCGATCTGCTCGTTGACGTTGTCGGCATCGCCGCTCGCAGGCTTCGGCTCGTGAGGCTTCCTCCAGGATCGACGCATGTTGTCGGCCTCGGGCGAGTCGAGCGCGACCGGGTTCACCCAGGCATGGACGAGATCGACATGCAGGGGGTGTCCGACTGGCATGTCGAGCACCAGGTTTCGGTGTTCGGGGGCGCTGGCGTCGAACGTCCAGCCGAACAGCGAGCGCAGCGCTTCCCGCGTCTCGCTGTCGGCTTCCACGTACATCTCGGCGAGCCACGCGAGGTCCTCGGCACGTACGACGGCGAGCGAGTGCGAGCTGGGACCAGCAAGTCTATAGAGCACCCTGTTCGTCTGGTCGGTAGCGAGCACCGCGGTCGCGACGGCCCGTCGCAGCACAGGGTCTGCCAGCGGGTCGCCGCGTTCGTCAGGGCGAAGATCCTCGAACAGCAGGCCCTCGTATTGATCAACGCGGGCGAGGACGACGCGGGTGAACGCGTCGACGACAGCGGCGTCGGACGGACGCATTGCGGCCAGGGTCAGTACGCGGTTCGCAAGGGCACCCACATCGTGGTCGTCGCTTGGCGTGGTGAGGTCGCTGAGGAGCCACGTGAGGCCGGCGTCGATGTCAGTCGCGGTGATATTGGCGCGAAACCGATCGAGAAACACGGCGTAGGCGCCGTGATAGTTGCGCTGCTGGCGGGGAGTCAGCACGGAGAACACCTCCGCGTTGGATATGGCATGTGGCCAGGAGGCGAGCAGCGAGACGCCTTTCAGCTCGTCTTTCGGGTCGTCGCCCCGCGCGGCGGCGTCAGACGCGAGCGGGCGCAGCGCCGCGGTCCGGTGGGGGTCCGGAAGCCGCGCCAGTGCCCGGCCGGCGGCGACGCGGTCGTACGTTTCAACGGCGGTGTCTGTGGCGATCGCAGCTAGCTCACCGCTCAGCTCGACTGCGGCGCACTCGTCGGCGAGGTCAAGGGCCAAGCGGCGGCAGTCCGCGTCGGGGTCGCGCAGGTGCGGGCGAATCTGTTCGGCGACGTCGCCGTGTCGCAGCGCGTGGTATGAGCGCTCCCACGGCGCTGCGGTAAGCATGCTGGCGACCGAGAACAACCCGTCGATTACCGCGGCGCGCAGTGCGTCGCCCGGAAGTTCGACCTCACCCTGGAACGCCGCCGGGTCCGCCGCGGTAAGGAATGTGAATCGCTCCGGTGCGATCGCCACCGCCCAGGCCGCAGCAAGACGGGTCTGCGGCCAGCAGCGGCCGTCCGGGCCGAGGAAAAGCGGCCCGGCCTGGGTCGCCGATAGATCGTTGGCGACTACCCAATCCGCGGCGAGGAAGTCAGCGAACGTCGCATGTGCCCAGCCGAGGCGTTGTCCACCGCTGCTAGCAAACAGCCCCGTCCGCGCGGCTTCCCACAACGCGGACACGGAGACGTCAACCTTGCCCGCGTCGGTCGGTTCGACCGACCCGGCAAGACGCTCAACAGCGATGTCCTCGCCCGGCGCCTCAACCTCCGGACCGGTCCACATAGCAGACGCACCGCCGAACACCGTCGCCGCGGCGACACGTCGAGCGATCGCGACGCGCTGATCGAGCGATATCACACCCCCGAGCCGTGCGTCGCGGCGGACGGGGTTCTGCTCCTCACAGAGAGCGCGGATTCCCGCTTCGTACAACGCGGCGCCCCGCCCAGGCAGCGCCCCCGACTGGCCGAAAGCGCGGGCGAGAAATCGCAAAGTCAGGGGCCGGGCGGCGAGCGGCCCGGCGCCGGCCTGCGCGACCTCGTGGAGGAACGGCGACGGATCGCACCAGGCTGCCGCGATCGCCGCTACATCTGCCCGGCGAAGCGGCAGGATCTCGACCACCGTAACCGCGCCGAACAGCTGCTCCAACCGGCCCTCCAGTCCCGGTGGCCAGTCCGAAGTTCGGCAGGCGATGCGCAGGAACAGCCGCTCGTACGGGAGCCGACGGACACAGTCGGCGACGATCGCACCTACATTGGGGACTCGGGCTTGAGCCTCGTCAAGGGAGTCGAGCACGAGACACAGCTCGTCGGACCCGGCCGACCACGCGGCGATCGACGAGTTGTCGAACACCTCGCGCACCAGTCGGTCCTCCGAGCCATATGCCCCGAGGTCAAAGGACAGGAGCGACACTCCAGCGGTAACCAGTTGCGCTGTTTCCGCGACCGCGGTCGACTTTCCCGTGCCAGGTTCTCCCAGCAACGCCACGCACCGCTGCTCGCGCACGTCATCGGTGCGCAGCGCCTCCGGGTTCGCCACGCGCGTACCGAGCCAGGTCTCGTCAGGATCGCGCAGGAAGCCTTGATCGTCGAGCGTGTACGCGCCGCCGCGAAGGCACCAGAATCGCGGCACGCTGGCAGTCGACACGGAACTTTCTGTAGACAAGCAGCTCAACTCCGCCAATCGCCGATCCCGTCAGCGTACGGCGGGAACTCAGCCGACTCGGCGAACGCTGGCCGCCGACGCCCGTTCCAGCCGCTCCGACCAGACAAGAGGGAAGATCAATACCACTCGCCGGTCAGCGGGACGCGAACGTTCCAGGGGCGAACCGCGATCAACGTTCTACCTGCGCTTTGGGGCCTGCGACCCACACCGACCCAGCCATACAGGTGTAGTTGAACCGCTACAGAAGGGACATAAATCCAGCTTGCGGGTTCGCCAATGATCAGGGGTGAACCTGAGTGACCACAATGCGAACCGCTACCCCATCATGCATGGTCCAACGATTAGCATCCCCGATGCTACCGACAGGGCCGCTACCTGCGGAAACATGCCGTCGGCGGGCTGACACCGGACTGCGTGTCCGCCGGGGTCGCCCGTCCCGCGCGGGTTGCGGACGCCGCTGCGCCCGGCGCAGATCTCCGAGATCGCGCCCAAACGGCTGCTGGGCTACCGCTTGGGCATCGAGCGGTCGGTCGACTCGCTCGGCGCGGCGGTGGGCGCCCTACTCGCGTTCGGACTGCTGTCGGTGGTCGGTGTCCGCCCCACTTTCCTGATCATGGCGCTGCCGGGGCTCGCCGCCGTGGCGCTCGCCCTGCGCCGCCCGGCCTCCGCGGGTAACGGCGAGGCGTCGCGGTCCGCCCGCTCGCCGAGAGGGTCCAGGAGCTGCGCACCGGACCACTGCGCCGCCTGCTGGTCGGGGTGTCGGTGTACGAGCTGTCGAACATCGGGTCGGTCCTGGGCGACCTGGGATGTAACGCAGGATGGAAAGCTCGGCCCGTCCAACGGTCTTGCACAGCCAGCTCGACTCGACGCGCTTCGACTGTGGAAAAAGGGTGTCATCGACGACTAGTTCATCCGTAGCTTCGACGTGGCATGGAAGGACGGCTGGGCCGAGGCACGGGCATGGCTCCACATCAAAGAGGATCTTTACCTGTATCGCCGCGCGAAGGTCCGCACGTTCCGATTTGACTGCGGCCTCGGCCCAACAGAACTCGCCGAGGACGTGGCCGTCGCCGACATTGGCATCGATCTGCGCCGATACCTCCTAGGCGAGGCGGTGCTGAAACGTCGGCGGCAGCTGGCGGACATGCTCGACAAAGTTAGGGCGCGAGCGGCAGATCGAGTATTCCTTCACGCTCGATGAGGTCGATTTCGGCGTCGGCTGATGTGCGATACACACCGGTGAACGCCGTGCTCGCGACGATGCTCAACACGTCTATGCTGCGGAGGCGCAAGAGTCGGGATAATAAGCAGTCACAGCTGGGTGGCTTAGTTTCTTTGCGAGGTGGTCAAGGGACGGGCCGAGCCCGTGGGCCGGCCCACTCGGTGGCGAAGTCGGGTGGCAACGGCTGTGCGGGGGTAGCCGGGTCGATGAGCGCGGCCATGACCTCCTGGTGGTCGCCGCAGGCAAGGCTCGTGGCGTGGCAGGCCGGGCATCGTCCGTGGACTTGGCAGCCCGTGCCGACGATCACGCTGTAGACGTGGGTGAACGCCCCGTCGGGGACGTCAGCCTTGACGCAGTACCAGCGGCCGGTCCGTTCGTGGTCGGGAAGCGCGGCAGCGACAGCTGGTCGCATGGGCCGGTAGAGCTGGCCGTCGACGTGGCGGACGGCGAAAAGTCGTTCTACCGCGTCGTAGGTGTCTGGCTCGGGCCGATGCTGGCGATACCAGGCTGCGGCTTCATCGACCGGGCCAGGTCCCCACAGCAGGTCAATAGGGTGGGCAGTCGTCTCGTAGCGGGAGTCGAAACTGTGCAGGTCCGCGAACGATCCCTGCCGTTGAGGCGCGAACGGCGACCGCAAGATCAGGCAGCGACGGTCGCGGTCGCTCGGGTGAAGCTCGCCGGCCAGCAGGTCGGCGCGGTACACCTGCCTGCCGGCGCCATTCCAGGCCAGAACGGTCACATCGCGTTGCACGGGAGCGGGGTAAAGCCGCCCTCCGGGGGTGGGGACACCCCACAGCTGGTTGATGATCTCGGCGAGGTCGGCGACCATCCCGGCAGCGCTCACCGGCGTGTCCCGGTGATGGCCGTTTGGGTGAGCGGCGAGGTTGCGGAGTTCGGTGAGGGCGTTCTCGATCGTCCGGTTGCGCTGTCCGCGCAGGAGCCCGAGTTGCCAGGCCCACTCGCGCAGGCCGTGCAGCATCCCGTTGAACGGAATGCTGACCGCGTCGGTGACGGCCAGCTGCCAGCTGGACTTCCTCCCGTCCGGCATGGTGCGGCGGTCGCGCCTCTTTCGGTCGGCCGCCGCCTTCACGTCGTCGAAGGTGGCGACAACGACGTCCTCGCGGAGGTCGGCGGGGTCGTCGACGAAGGTGATGGTGCCGGCATGGTGCTCCAGGAAACGATCCCGCAGCGCCTGCTCGAACGAGACGAGTGCGTGGTCGCGGACAAGTGTGAAGACCGTGTAGTTGAACAGGCCGAGCGGGAAGACCTCACGAAGATCGTCAAAGCTTCGCCGCGTGCCCTCGGCGACCCGCGGTGCGAGTTCGGATCCGGCGACAAGGCCCTGAAGGTACGCCGCGGCGTCCTCCGGGCGCAGGCCGCCGCTCGTGCTGAATCCCAGCGGCGTGAAACGCAACGTGACGTCGTCGGCCTTCCGCAGGTCATCAAGCGTCCTGACTAACATCGCGCCACCTCCGCCGGAGAAGCCAACCGGCCAGGCTACATCCCTGCGACTCCTAGAACACGCTCCGTCGCGATGCCGCCGCAGCCAGTCGTTCAGACGACAAGGGCTTCTGCTAGGCCGCCGCAGCGTTGGAGGCACCCGTCAGGCAGTCCACCGCCTGCGCCGCCGAGCTGTCGGCCGGCCACATGAGAACGCGGCACTCGCCGCAAGGTCACGCAGCAAGAGATCGACCCCTCGCCCGAGCAAGGTCATGGCGCCAGTCCGCGACGAGCCGACATAGAGGGTCATCTGTCCTCCGGCCAGGGGCGGCGGCCTGGTATGCATATTTCGTCGGAAGTGACGGCGAACAAACGGATCTGGTGATAGCCAGCTGCTATGGATGACCGTCAGTGGCTTCTCCGGCTTGTATCGCTCGTTGTCTGGGCGGCCGAACCCGGCGCGAACAGGTGCGGCCTCCGCTTTGCCAATGCCGAGGACGAGGCAGTGGGACGCGCCTGCTGCGGCGTGGGCACCCAGTCTCGGGAGAGGTGAGGTCACGCCCGAACCTGAAGGCGGCGATGTCCAGGTGGCGATGTGGCGACTGACATCGCCGGGAACGATCCGATAACCGACGATATCGACACTCGCGAGTTCCGCGGCGTCGCCTACCATGCTATCGACGGTCTCCCGGACGACGTGCTCGCCATGCTGGTTCGCATGATCCGTACTTGGCTGCACTTCAACTTCGACGGTTCTTGGCGTCGAACTCCTCGTCGGCGACATGCCACAGCTCGACGAGGATCGCGCCGATCTCTGGATGAGCACCTTCAGTGCCTCGCGGTCGGTCATCGCCTGTAGCCGGCCGGTGTCTCGTCGAGACCGACGGTCCGGTCGAAGACGCGGCCCGGGCCGAGGGTGCCGTCTCACGTCCGGCAGGAGCTCGTCGATGTAAGCGCGGGCCGGCGCCACCCCGCCCGTCAGGGTCACGTTGCGGAAGAACACCCGAAGTCGATAGGCACCTCGGCATACTGCGGCGCGCCGACCCGGCTGACGGTGCCACCCGCCCGGACCACGTCGAGAGTGGTCTCGATCGCCCGGCGCAGGCAGACGCATTCCAGGACCGAGGGACAGCAGCGAGGGCAGCGGCGGCGAGCCCTCCTCGACGGGCGGTTTGATCAGTGTGCCGTCGGCCTGGGGGACTCGGACGGTCTCGCCCTGGCCGCCGTCGAGCTCGTCGCCCCGCAGGCCGCTGTTGGTCAGGAGCGTCAGCGCCAACCTGGGTGTCAGCTGGTCACGCGGACTACTGGTGGTGGGGCCCAGTGGTGGCCGGTCGCGGCCGTGGTCGGGAGGTAGACGCGCAGGTAGAGCCTGAACGCGGCGTTCGCCGGGGCGGGCAGCCAGTTCGCGACCGGTTCGCCGGGCTGGGTGGCGGACACGACGAGGTCGAGTGAACCGTCGGCGCCACGGGTGAGACCTTCGGTGCGGTCGCCGATCGCGTATACCTTCGCCGGATTGTCGACGAGGAAGTTGTCCTCGCCGTACAGCGTGACGGACCAGAACCCGCCCGGACCCGCCGGCGGAAGCCCACCGGCGGGGAAGTGAAGCCGGTAGGTCGCGGCGCCGGACAGCGGCTGGCCCGTCGAGTCGGCTCGGGCGCTGTAGTAGGTCGCCTCCTCGGGGACGTTCGCGGCCAGCAACGTGGCCGCGACGGCCGCGCGGGTCAGGTAGTCCGTGCCGTACGTGCCGAATCCGTAGGACGCCGTCCAGGTGCCGGCCGGCTCGCCGAGTCGGTCGGCGGCGCGGGTCACGGTCGCCTCGGCCTCCCGCGCCGCCTTGGCCAGCACCGCCACCGTGGCGGGGTTCTTCCCCTTGCTGGGGGTCGAGCCGGGCGTCACGCCCAGGGTGGCGAGCTCGGCGAGGACCGGTCGGTCCGCGGCCGGCGGCGGGTCGCTGGCCAACAGCGCGGCGAGTTCGTCGAAGAAACCGGCGCCGCCGTCGGTCGGGTCCTGTGGGTCGAGCGGATGGCCGCAGTCGGGCGCCGGCAGCGGCGGCGGTGTGGCGGCCTGGCCGGCGCCGGTCGGGTTCGTGGTCGCGCCGGTCGACGTGGCCGGCGCGAGCTGGAAGCCGCGTTGCGCGACCTTCGCCGCCGCGAGGTCGCCGGGCCCGCGCGCCAGCGTGCGTCCCACCAGCCAGATATCCCAGCTCGGCGCGTGGATGACCGTGACGTCGCCGTCGGCCAGGTCGGTGAGTGCGCCGGTCCAGCCAGGCGGCACCACGGCCCAGCGCCCGGGCCGGCCTCCCGTCGCCCGTGTCCCGATGGTGGTGAACGTGTTGCTGTAGACGTCGAGGAACTGGTAGCTGAAGTACCGGCCACTGATCTGCGGCACGGTCAGCACGTACGGCCCCGACCGCAGGTCGAGCCACGCGGTCGAGTACAGGGTGTCGACGTTGGGCGCGACGACGCGCCGGGAGGCCGGCGAGGCCAGCTCGGGCTGGTGCACGAGGGTGTTCACGCCGACCAGGCAGACCAGTGAGGCGCGTGTGCGGGCCACCGTCACGCCGGCGTACCCGTAGACGGCCCCGTCGAGAGCGGCCCGGTCGGCCGACGGAGGCGGGGTTCGCCCACTCGGGGTGGCGTCCGCGGCCGGGTCGCCGGAGCATCCCGACGCGGTGGCACCGAGGACACCAGCCCCGGCCAGTAGCCCGAGCACGCCGAAACGGCGGCGGTCCAGCGACCTCGGGGGCGGATTCATCGACACTCCTGGGCGCACGGAGATGGGCGAAAGGCGGCCGGACCGGTCGGCCCTACCGCCTGGTCCGAGAGGCAACGATGGCATGCCAGCCGCGCGTTCCTTGACGCCGCTGGGCGAACGCCGCCCTCCGGTACCGGCGGGACTACGGAAGGTCGCGAGGCACGCTCGTCCGACGAGGACCGGTCACCCGGCGGTTCGCGCGACAGCTCGGGACGCTCCAGCCAACCCGAAGCGGGCGGACGGGACGGACGTGTCCAGACAGGCCCTGATCTCATCATCTTGCCGGGCGCGGACGGCCGGGAGCCTGTTCGCGATACCGCCCATCAGCCCGGGCTGGCCGCGAACTGCCGGGTGTCATTCCTGGGCGGTCTGCGCACCAGGCGGTGGCGGTTGGTGCGAAGATGTGCGGCGGTGTGACGGCCTCGTCCGTCTGCGTGGATTCGGCCGTGCGCGGGGGTGCGGTGAACGGCGAAGGGCTGACCGAGCGGGAGATCTCCGCGTTCGCGGCGGTCTTTCATGACCGTGACGCCGCCACGGATCTTCTGGCTGCCGTGCGCTTTCCGCTCGCGGACCTGCCGTCGAGTGCACCGACGCCCCGGCTGTTCTGGTCGGCGATCTCTCGGGAGCTTCGCGCCGGTGCGCTGGTCGACGGCAGGCGGAAGCTTCTCACGGCGGCCCGGGAACGTTACCCGAACAACTCGGCGTTTGACGGCATCGCCACGGCCGCTGCCGTGGGCGGCGCGACACCGTCTGGGCCTGTGGTCTGGAACCTTCCTGGGCGTCTGCCACGCTTCGTCGGGCGCGACGGGCTCCTCGCCGACCTTCACGCGAAACTGACCGCCGATGCCAGGGTGGCGTTGGTCGCGCTGGATGGGATGGGCGGAGTGGGTAAGTCGGCGGCCGCGTTGGAATACGCCCACCGTCATGCTGCAGAGTTCGATGTCGCCTGGTGGGTTCCCGCCGAGCGGGCCGAGCTCGTTGGCCAGCACCTGGCAGGCCTGGCCAAGGCCTTGGGCCTGCCTCCTGGCTCAGACCCGGCGTCGATCTGGATCGCGCTGCGAAGAGTTGCCTCTTGGCTGGTCATCTTCGACAACGTCGAAGATGTCGGCGCTGTGGCACCGTTCCAGCCCGGTGAAGGCGGCAGGGTGCTGGTGACCTCACGGCTGCGTTCCGTCCGCGGGCTGGGCCGCGCGCTGCCGGTCCCGCTGTTAGACCGGGACGCCTCCGTGGCCCTGCTCCAGGAGCGGGTCTCTGGCCTGGACCGGGCTGTGGCCGGCCAGCTCGCCGCCGCCGTCGGTGACCTGCCGTTCGCGGTCGAACAGGCTGCCGGCTATCTCGACGAGACCGACACACCCGGCCGTCGACTTCTGCTACGTCATGTCTGGGACCGCAGCGCGCGTCCCCGCTGGCAAAGTTCTCTGGCTCGTCGTGCGCGCACCGACCGCGGCCGACACTAAGCCGACCGCCGCGAACCCGGCGGAGGGCAAGCTCTACGTCGTCGAGAAAGTCCGGACTGCCGCGGGCGTCTGGACGTCATCCCGTCACCAACTCGGCGACCCACAGGACGAACGGCCGTACTGGTTCGACCTCTACCTCGCCGACGAGACCAGGCCCATTGATGGCCCTGACCACGCCGTCGAATTCAGCTTCCTAGACGGCACCCAACTCCTCAGCGAAATCGCCGTCCACCGGCTGTCAGCCCCACCGACCGCCCACGACGGCAGCTGTCGCTGAGTTTAGGGAGGCCGAGAGGTGACTGTCGGTGACAGATTGTTTGTGGGAGTCTGTTGCTGTGGGAGCGGGGGCGGACGCGCCGGTCGGCGGGCGCGTTGGTGACGGTGCGGATTTCTTCGTGTCGTACGCCGAGGTCGACCGGCCGTGGGCGGAGTGGATCTCCTGGCACCTGGAGGATGCCGGCTACCGGGTGGTGCTACAGGCATGGGACTTCAGCGCCGGTGCACATCTAATCCGTGAGTTGGATTGGGCAGTCTCGACGACGGCCCGCACGGTCGCGGTCGTGTCGGCGTCCTATCTGGATTCGGCGTATGGCGAGGCGCAGTGGCAGGCGGCGTGGGCCGCCGACCCGTCCGGCAACGCCCGCAAGCTGGTGGCGGTACGGGTCGAGGACTGCTCCCTGCCAGGGTTTCTCGGACTGCTGGTCGGGGCTGATCTGTTCGGTCTGGAACAGGAGGAAGCTGGGGTGCGCCTGCTGGCAGCTGTGGCGGGTGGTCGGGGCAAACCTCACCGTCCCGTGGCATTCCCAGGCGGGGCCAGCCCCGCCCGACCTTGGTTTCCAGGGTCATCCGGCAGCCTGTTGGCGGGGTGGCGGCGGGTCGCGGATGCCGACCCCTACTGGCTGGGAGTGCACCGGCCGATCCAGGTGTCAGGCGTGGCGGACGGGGACCTGCCGGCCTATGTAGCCCGCGATGTCGACGAGGCAGTTGACGGGGTTCACGCCAAGATCACTGCAGCCGCTGAACGGGGCGGGTTTGTCCTGCTGATCGGGGACTCGTCGGTGGGGAAGACTCGGACGGTCTATGAGGCGGTGCGCGCCGTCGTGTCGGACTGGTGGCTGGTTCACCCGGCCGACGCTGCGGCGGTCGGCGCGCTGGTCGGGCTTCGGCCGCGCCAGCTGGTGGTCTGGCTGGATGAGATCCAGAACTATCTCGATGGCGACCATGGCCTGACCGCCGGCGTGCTGCGTGGGCTGCTGGACGGGCCGGGGCCAGTGGTGGTGGTCGCCACGATCTGGCCCGACCGTTTCGCCCGCTACACTGCGCTGCCGGACCGCGACAGCGACGAGGACCGCCACCGGGAGCAACGTAGCCTGCTGTGGTTGGCCGACTCGGTCCAGATCGACTCCACGTTCAGTCACGCCGAATATGACCGAGCCGAACGGTCCGCCCAGACCGACCCGAAGCTGCGAGCCGCGCTTGCCACGGCCGATTACGGGCTGACCCAGACGCTGGCCGCCGCCCCGCAGTTGGTCGCTCGCTGGGAACAGGCCATCGCCAGCGGCGGCCCGGCCCGTGGGCCGTACCGGTCGGCGCTGCTGACCGCCGCGCTCGACGCCGCCCGCCTTGGCGCCCGCGCACCCCTGCCCGCAGCCCTATTGCGCGCGGCGGCACCCGGCTACTGCAACGCCCGACAGCAGGCCCGGGCCCCCGGCGACTGGTTCGAGGACGCCCTCGCCTACGCCACTGACAACAACACCATGCACGGCGCCGCCGCCGCTCTAGACCCCGCCGGACTCGGCGGCATGGGCAATATTACCGGCTACATCACCGCTGACTACCTCCTCCAATACGCGACGCGTGCTCGCCACGGAAACCGCCCACCCGCCAGCCTTTGGACCGCGCTACGCGACCATCTCACCGACCCGAACGACATTGACCGCATCGCCACTGCCACATATGACCGGCGCATCTACACCATCGCCGTCCCCCTCCTTCGAACACGCGCCGACAATGGCGACGAGTTCGCCGCCTACCGGCTTGCCGAGCTGCTAGTGTCCTGAGTCGTTAATTCGTTGGCAGTAGGCGGCGAGGGTCTCGAGGATCTCGTCCGCGGTCTTGGCCCAGACGAACGGCTTCGGGTCCTTGTTCCAGGCGTTGATCCACTTTCGGATGTCGGCTTCGAGTTCGACGACGGAACGGTGAGCAGAGCGACGCAGTTTGCGGTTCGTCAACTCGGCGAACCAGCGCTCCACGAGATTCATCCATGACGACGAGGTCGGGGTGAAGTGGAGATGAAACCGGGGATGCCGCAGCAGCCACTTCTGCACCTCCGGAGTCTTGTGGGTGGCGTAGTTGTCGAGAATCAGATGCAGGTCGTAGCCGGTGGGAACCGAGGCGTCGATCAGCTTCAGGAAACGGAGAAATTCCTGATGGCGGTGGCGCCGGTAATGCTGAGCGATCACCGACCCGGACGTCGGGTCCAAGGCGGCGAACAGGCTGGTCGTGCCGTTGCGGACGTAGGTATGAGTCATCCGCTGCGGGGTACCGGGCATCATCGGAAGAACAGGCGCGGTGCGATCCAAAGCCTGAATTTGGCTTTTTTCGTCGACACAGAGAACAATCGCCTTCTCCGGCGGATCGAGATACACCCCGACCACATCACGGACCTTCTCCACGAACAGCGGATCGGTCGAGAGCTTCCACGTCTCGACCAAATGCGGCTTCAAACCGAACGCCCGCCACATCCGCGACACCGTCGACTGCGACAACCCCGTCGCCTTCGCCATCGACCTCGTCGACCAATGCGTGTCACCATTCGGCGGCGTCGTCTCCAACGTCTTCGTGACCACCTCATAAACCTGGTCGTCCGACACCGTCCGCGGCCGGCCCGGCCGCGGCTCGTCAACCAAACCCTCCAACCGATCCTTCAAAAACCGGCCCCGCCACTTCGCCACCGTGCCGATCGATACCCCGACCGTCCCCGCCACCTGCCCGTTCGTGGCCTCCGATGCGCACGCCAGCACGATCCGTGACCGCGTCGCCAACGCCTGCGACGTCTTCGGACGCCGCACCCAGCCCTCCAACACCCGCCGCTCCTCGACGGAAAGCTCAATCTGCACAGCGCGCGTCCCAGGCATACCTCAAGTATACGATCTACACGAGGACCAAAGACTCAGGACACTAGCCGGGGCCGGGGACGTTGACGGCCTGCGTGCTCTGGCCGACACCGGCGAGCGAGCCGCCGCCTACCGGCTGGTGACGCTGCTGGCCGAGTCCGGGGACGTCGAGGGTGCGATCGAGGCTCTGCGCCCCGGCGCCGACATCGGCGACGAGAACGCGGCCTACCGGCTCGCAGAGTTGTTGGCCGAGACGGGGGACGTCGAGGGTGCGGTCGGGACCCTGCGTGCCCGCGCGGATAGCGGTGATGAGAATTCTGCCTATCGTTTGGCGCTGCTGTTAGCCGAGACCGGGGACATCGCGGGTCTGCGTGCTCGCGCCGAGTTGGGCGACCGGCATGCCGCCCACCGGCTGGCCCTGCTGCTGGCCGAGACGGGGGACGTCGAGGGTGCGGTCGGGACCCTGCGTGCCCGCGCGGACAGCGGTGATGAGAATGCCGCCTATCGTTTGGCCCTGCTGTTAGCCGAGACCGGGGACATCGCGGGTCTGCGTGCTCGCGCCGAAGCAGGCGACCGAAATAGCGTCCACCGGCTTGCGGACCTGTTGGCTCAGACCGGGAACGTTGAGGGTGAAGTCGGGACCCTGCGTGCCCGCGCGGACAGCGGTGATGAGAATGCCGCCTATCGTTTGGCCCTGCTGTTAGCCGAGACCGGGGACGCCGCGGGTCTGCGTGCTCGTGCCGAAGCAGGCGACCGGCATTCCGCTCACCGGCTGGCTCTGCTACTGACCCAGACCGGGAACGACAAGGGTCTGCGAGCTCGTGCCAACAACGGCGACGAGAACGCGGTCTACCGGTTGGCCAGGCTGCTGGCCGAGACGGGGGACGTCGCGGCGGCGGTCGGGACCCTGCGCGCCCGCGCCGACACTGGCGACGACAACGCGGCCTACCGCTTAGCCAGGCTGCTGGCCGAGACCGGAGACGTCGAGGGCCTGCGTGCCCGTGCCGACAGCGGCGACGAGAACGCGGTCTACCGGTTGGCCAGGCTGCTGGCCGAGACCGGAGACGTCGAGGGCCTGCGTGCCCGTGCCGACGTCGGCGACCGGCATGCCGCCTACCGGCTGGCCAGGCTGCTGGCCCAGACCGGGAACATCGAGGGTGCGATCAAGACTCCGCACGCCCGCGCCAACATTCGTGATGAGAATGCCGCCCACCGGATGACCGAGCAATTGGCCAAGACAGGGGACATTGAGGGCCTGCGTGGCCGGGCCATCGCCGGCGACGGGCAGGCCGCCTACCGGCTGGCTTGGCTGCTCGCCAAGGGCGGTGATGATCGATTGCTGCGTTTTGGTTTCAGTATCGACGGGTCAGTGGCGGACAGCCGGGACTGGTGAATCCAGTTTCGCGCAGTCCGGGGTGCGTGGGTCCGGCAAGCTCCCGTGAGGGACAAATGGTCGCAGCGCGGGGATCCGTTACCGGCATAGGGAATTTCTTCACGAGACGGGTGCGGCACGGCTGCGGAAAAGGGCCTCCCTTGCGGCTCGGGCGAGCGTGGCCTGAGTGACGGCGCTAAGCCCGAGGCGGTTCCAGTGGAAGATCACGTATTGTGTGATGACGGCACGTAGTCCTCGGGTGAGTGTGCCGTTTTCGCGGTGAGCTCGGAGTTTCCTGCCCGCTTCCTCGAATGCGCTGATCCAGCTGTGGTCGATGAGTCCTACGCGGGCGTGGCCGAGGAGGAGGTGGCGGACGTTGCTGGTGAACGATACCCAATTCTGAAGATCGAGAGGCCCGCGCGTCGCTAGAGGGCGCAGGCCGGCGATCCGCGCCCATACGTCACCCTGTTCGTTGAGATCAAGGCCTGCGGTTCGCATGAGCGCGGTACACAGCAGGAGTGAACGTTCGCGGCGGTCGGTGGGGTTGTCGATGAGGTAGGGAAGAAGGTAGTGGCTGTCGTGGTGGAACAGGGCGTGCGCTGAGTGCATGCTTGCGGTGCCGCCAAAGGCGTGCGTTTCTGGTTCGTAGATGTCGGGGGTCCAGCTGACCCCGTCGACGAGCAGGGGACGGACGGGATCGCCGTTCGGTCCGCGGTGGCCGCCGGCCGCGTCCTGGGTGAGCAGGTAGCGGATACGCCAAGGCCCTTTGCGGATGAAGAACCAGGCGGTGATGAGGCCGTCGGCCTCGGCTGCGGGAAGCACGTGGGCGAGGTGGTCGACGGCGTGGCGTTCACGTTGACGGCGATCGTGGCCCGGGTAGGTGATGTTTACCTGTCTCCAGGCTGTTTCATTCATGGTCGGGCCCGTTTCGGTTAGCAGAGCAGGAGGCAGGCGTCCCAGTTGGTGGTTGTGGTTCCGGCTGTGGCCAGGTCGGCGCCGGCCTGGCCGTCGAGGAGTCCGGCCTGTTCGGTGGCCGTTCGGTTGGTGCGTTGATGGAGGTCGGCCAGGGGTTCGATCGCGATGGGGGTGAGTGCCTCGGCGTTGATCCGGCGGGCGACGGTGAGGAGTCCTCCGGTGCCGTGACACAGGCTGCGGTCGATGAGGCGGCCGAGTTGAGCCGGGTCGGTGATACATGCGGCGAAGGCGGCCTCAGCTTTGTGCAGGCGGTTCAGGTCGGCGAGGGCCCGGCCGGCGAGTTGCTGCGCGCGGGCAATACCAGGAGTGGAGTAACACCAGGAGGGCCGCAGCGGGCCGCGCTGATGGGGTTCGCCCCGGTCGAGGTCATCGAGCGTGAGGTGCTGAGGCCACCACGTGCCTGCGCCTGCTTGCCGTTCCCAGGTGTCCAGCCACTGGCAGATCCGTGTGATGGCTTCGGCCTGTCCGGAGATCTCGAGGCCGTCGATTGAAGTGAGGGCCAGGAGCGCGAGCGGTCCGGTGATCCCGTGGGCGAGCCCGTGGTTGCTGTGGCCGCCGGGTGGTCCGGCCTGGGCGCGGTCGGGGCCGTGCGGGCACCACCAGCCGGGGAGGCCGTCGATCGGCTCGGTGAGCCGCACCAGGTAGGTCAGCACGTCGCGCAGCAGATCGAGATCGCCGATGCGGCGTAGTGCGACGCCGAGTCCGGTCAGGCCGCGGATCAGGTCGTATTCGGCGTAGCGGGGCCGCTCGCAGGCGTCCATGCGGCGGTGCGCCTCCTGTAGCCGGCGGCGCGTGACTGTGGCGGTGCCCGCGGCGGCGGTCGCCCTCGCTCGGGCGAGGCCCGGATGGTCACGCGCGGCCAGGACGAACGCGAGGGCGGGCACGCCGTAGTAGAGGCTCGCGCTATCGGCGACGCTGACGCTGTCGGCGACGGCCTGGTGCAGTGTCGCGAAGGCCGCCGGCCAGTCCCCGGTTTCCAGGTGGAGGAGCGCGATGCCGGCAGCTCCATCGGTGAGCGACTGCCCCGCCGTCACGAGGTTGTTCTCGTCATCAGGTCGGTACGGGCCACGGCACGGGCGAGGCGTAGGCAGTGCCGTTCGGAGGCGGTGTCGACTCCGATCATGCGGGCGTGGTGAAGGTGCAGCAGATCGGCCAGCATTTGATCGGTATTCAGGCCGTCCCTATGGGCGAGGGCCCGGTAGGCGGCCAAGGCCGCGGCCAGGTCGCTGTCCCGAAACGGCAGGCGGGCGCCCGCGAGCTGGGCGGACTGTAAGCGGGGTCCACTGTGGTGAGGTGCGTGGTCGACGAGCCAGCGGGCGCCGTCGCTGGTGAACCCATCGGCGATGGCGATCATCCCTGCCGCGGTCGCGGCCTGCCGGTCGCCGGATAACCGCTGGAGCACGGCGCGAGAGTCGGCGGCGAACACCGCCTCGGCTGCGGCGAGGGTCTCGCCGGTGCCGTGGCGGGTCTCGGGTCGGTAGGTCGCCAGTGTGTAGTCGGCCAGCAGACCGTCGTCCTGCAACTGCGCTGCCCACAGCGCGAGGTTGGATGTGGCTTGGGCGAATCGGGTGGTGTCCTGGAGCGGTATCCGCAGCCGCAGATGGGCCTCGGGTCGTGGGTAGCGCAGAAACCACCAGCCAGGGGGTAGGTCGGGGAACTCTGCGAGCCGGGCGAGGATCTGATCAGATCGTCCGGCGAGCCGGGCGTCCAGCCAGCGCGAGCGGCCGGGCCGGTAGGCGAGGGTGCTGGCGGGGCGGGCCGGGCGCGCGGCCGCGCGAGGCGCCGGCTGCGCGTGAGTGAGCGTGAGCATGATCTCGGCGGGTCGACCGTGGATCCACTCCGATGAGCCACTGGCCTCGATCAGGACGGCGCTGGCCCGGTGGTCGAGGTGCTGGCGCAGCAGCGCGAGGTGGGCGTTCTCGTCGAGGTCGAGCTGCAGCAGCCTGTCGTGCTCGCCCATCAGCACCTCGCGTGGCAGCCGCTGGCGTTCGCGGTGGCGCTGCCAGGCGGTCTTCCATTCCGGCCAGGGTGCGGTGCGGGCGGGTAACGAGCTCGCCAGGATGCTCCAGCGGGCCGGATGCAGGATGGAGCGGCCTCGCCGGACCCGTGGCAGGAACGGCAGGTGACGGGCCTGGCCCCAGTCGAACCGGGCGCAGGGCGCTGTCCACGCGGTCCAGATCTCGGTGAGGAACCGGAGGATCGGTTGCTGGCCCGCCGGCAGGCGCACGCTGTTGAACAACAGCGGCTCCACCGACCGGCCGGTTGTGGACGACACCAGCCACAGTCGCTGGCCGTCTCCGGTGATCGCCAAGTCCGTCAGCGTCCAGGGCGAGCCGGGGTGGAAGTCGCCGGCGGGCAGGACTGGCAGAAGCTCCGGGGCACGGGCGACGGTGGTGAGCCGGGGGTCCAGTGGAGGGCCGGACAGTTGCACGGTCTGCGCGCCCGGCAGGGCGGTCGGCAGGGCGGCGTAGACGGCGCGGAAACGGTCCAGCTCGCCGGGGGTGAGCAGGTGCAGGAACCGGCCGGCGGCCACGCCCGCGTGGCGGGCCCCGCTCACCACTGTCAGGGTGAACGAACCGCGGTCAAGGTCACGTAGGGTGCTGGCGGCGAGGGTGAACCGCAGCTCAGTGTGTGGGATTGGCGGCCGGTCGTCCTCGCCCCGCAGGGACTCGATCAGATCGTCATCGAGGACCACCTCGGCGCACCCATCCAGGGCCGACCGCTGCGCGAGCGTGGCCAGAAGCCCGTCGCGGGGGGCGAGCACTGCCGGGTCGAGGCGGGGCGAGCCACGGTATCCGGCGGGAAAGCCGAGGATGGCCAGGACGTCGCGCACTGGTACCGCCGCGCCGGGACCCCATCGTTCGAGGAATGCGCGGTGGTAGTCGGCCCAGCCCGGCAGGTGGGGCGCGACGGCGACGAGCGCGCGGGCGGCTTCCTCGGCCTCGCGGACCACGGCGGGAGGCAGCGTCACCGCGCAGTCGACGCGCAGATCGACTGCGGTCCCGGTACCCAGGTCGGGAGAGGCTTTGAAACGGGCCAGGTGCGCGACCGGGTCGGTCACAACCATCGGCGGTCTGATCGCGGTAAGGAGTACCCCGGCGCTCACCAGCGCAGTGAGCAACCGCTCCGCCTTCGCGGTGTCGCTGGCCAGCTTTTCGGCCATCGTCGCGATGAACTCGCCAGAAGTAATTGGGACGGTGGCCACCTCGACCGCCACGCGCACCGGGTCGGTGAGGCCGATCTCGATGTCCCACATCGTGTCGCCCTTAGCGCGGGCGCAGGGCAGCACCCACACTCGGCCGCGGCGAAATCCCAGCGCGTTCGTCACCACCGTGACGGTCGGCAGCGTCGCCACCCCCCGCTCAGCTGCGGCTGTGAACTCTGCGATCCGGTGGCCGTCCGGGCGGATCACCACGTGGTGGTTCTCCGCCCAGCGGACCGCCGCGTGCGGACCGAACATGACGGGCGCGACGCCGGCGAACCTGCCGAACGGCGTGGCCCGAGTCGTCCACCGAAGCAGGTAGCGGACCGTCGACTCCGTCACCCGTCGCAGCCTGCGGGCCTGGATTGGCTCGTCGGCCAGGGCGCGGCCGATCTGGGCGGCCAGGTCCGGCGTGGCCTGCGCGACGGCCGCCGCGAACTGCGGCAGTTCCCACACCCGACGCAGCCAGTCCAGCCACTGGCCGGGCTGGTTGTCGGTCAGGTCGGGCCAGGCGTGCAGCGCCAGATCCTGGGGGTAGGCCGCGGCCCTGATCAGCGCGGCGTCGGTGGCCTGGTACATCGGTGGCTCCGTGTCGCGGGGGTCGGTCGGCGGGGCCCGGTCGAGGTCGACCGGGCCCCGCCGGGCTAGCGGGGGTTCAGCTGGCGTCGGCGTTGGTCGTGCAGGCGTTGGTGCCTGTCTCACCCGAGCCGCATTCGTCGTCGGTGGTGAGGGCGTGACCGCTCGCGACCGGACCGGCGTCGACGAGAGTCAGGTCCAGCTCGTACTCGGGGTTGTCCATCAGGGGGTTCCCTTCTCCTGGGGAGTGAAGGCCAGGACGAGGCGGCTGTGCCGCTTGTCCAGGACCGCCCCCGCCGGCAGGTCGCCGTCGGGGGTCTGCGCGGGAAGCACGTGCAGCACCGGCGGCGGGCCGCCGGCGTCCACCCACGCGCGCATGTGCTCGACCATCCGCCCGGCCGCCAGGGCGGCCTCGGGACCGTGGGCGTAGGCGCCGAGATCGAACAGCCGGTCGGTCCAGCGCAGGGTCGACCGGTAGACCAACGTGCCGTTCCGCAGGGTGGCCGGGGTGCCGAACTGCCAGGAGGGGGTGACCCCGCCGGCCTTGATCGCTGCCTCCTGCGCGGTGAGGGCGACGACGTCTCCCGGCTCGCTGCGGAGGCGGGTCGCGAGCCACAGGTTGAGGTCGGCCAGCTTGGTCCGGGGAGGCAGGCTCACCCCGGCCCACGCCTCCTCGCGGGGCAGTGTGAGGAGGCCGGCGATCGTGGTCGGGTCGATCTGCTGGCCCTCGTCCAGCCGCAGATGGACG
Source organism: Pseudofrankia sp. DC12 (assembly GCF_000966285.1). NCBI lineage: Bacteria > Bacillati > Actinomycetota > Actinomycetes > Frankiales > Frankiaceae > Pseudofrankia > Pseudofrankia sp. DC12. The sequence goes on along the minus strand of NZ_KQ031391.1, from coordinate 2,637,531 downwards.
CCCTCGGCGATGTCGATGTAGCGCATCTCGTGGGCTCCGTCGCCCTGCATCGAGACGAACCCACACATGCGGTTGCTCGCACTGACCAGACGATCCCCGTCGCGCTGTAGCTCCCACGACCGGGTCATCCCGAACGTCCGTAGCGGCACGACGAGCACGCCGTCCTCGGTGAGCTGATTCCGCCACGCTGGCGGGATGTCCCACGCCCCGACCGTGACGATGACCAGGTCGTAGCGGCGGCCCGGCACGACCGGATGTTCGGCGTCCGCGCACACCACCGTGACGTCGTGGTAGCCTGCGGCCGCCAGGCAGGCGCCGGCCCTGCCGGTGACCTCGGGGTCGATGTCGACGGTCGTGACGGAGCCCGTCGGGCCGACAAGTTCCCGCAGCAGTGCCGCGTTGTAGCCTCCGCTGCCGATCTCCAGGACGTGTCGGCCCTCCAGATCGCGGAGGCTGTTCACCGCTTGGGCGAGCATCTCCGCGATCAGAAACGGCGCCGACACCGAGCTGACGACTTCCTCGCCGCGCCGCTTCTTGAGGACCGCGGCGTCCGCGTACGCCTCCTGCACGGGGAGGCTCGGTGTGAACAGCTCGCGGGGAACCGTCCGCATCGCCGCCTCGACCGCGGCTGGAAGCACAAGCCCCTTCGCGTCCTGATCGGCGACCAGCTTGTCGACCAGCGCGTGACGGAGGCTCTCGCCGTCCAGGGTGCCGAGGGTCATTCAGATTCCTCTCCCGATGCGTGCGGGGCAAGATCATGCGTGGCCGGAGTGTGCGATGCGCCCGGCGGACCGCCGTATCAGGGGAGGTCCCGTCGGCGTGACCAGAAAACCTGACGGCACTCGGCGGCGGTACCACCCACGGTGCGTCCATTGGCAACCATGCGATGACGCAAGGTAACGGCTGCACTAGATTTATCCCTGTCCGACAAGGTCGGCAAGGCCGAATCCTTTGGAGATGTGATGACGAGCAGCCGTCGTCCCCCGAACCGCGATTTGGCTTGGGAGCGGCTCCAACGCGGCTGGTCGCACGACGAGGTCGCCCGCCGCGTCAGCATCGAGATGGACCGCGCCGGCGAGACCTACACGGGCCTGACCGCCAACACGGTCCGGCGGTGGGAGACCGGCGAGCGGCACCCCGAGCCTCGGTACCGCAAACACCTGGTGACCGTGTTCGGGAAGCCGGCGAGCGAGCTGGGCCTGCTCACGCCGGACGAGTTGAAGATGCGTCCCGAGCCCAGGACGGGAAAGCAGGGTGACATGGCTGCTGACGCAGGTAGTGGTCCGGACTGGGACCGGGCGGCCGTCCTTCGAGCGCTACTCGGAACGAGCGCGCTGCCGCTACTAAGCCCGTTGCTGTCCGTGACGTCGATCGAGGGCGAGGAGCCCGCCGGATCTGCCGCGGTAGACCCAGAGGCCTACGCGAAGATCGCGAATGGCCAGCGGGAGCTCTACTGGAGCAGCCCTGCACGTCTGCTCTTCGAGGCGTCCTTCGCGCACACGCACCTGGGCGTCACGCTCGTGCGCGGTGCTCGCGGCACCCGCCGCACCGCGCTAGCCACCGGCCTGGTCCAGTCAGCACTGCTGGCCGGACGCCTCGCGTTCTTTGACCTCAGCCAGCCCGCCGTCGCCGCCCGCTGCTACGAGGTCGCGCTCACGGCGAGCAAAGAGGCCGGCGACCATGCCCTCGCCGCCACGGTTCTCGGTCATATGGCCTTCATCCCTGGCTTCAGCCAGGATCCCGACAGCGCGCGGAACCTGATCGCCGCCGCGCTGCAACACTGCTGGCACGGCGTCCAGCCCATCGTCCGATCATGGCTACACGCCGTGTCGTCCGAGATCGAAGCCCGAGGCGGCGCCGCGGCATCCAGCCGACACAAGATCGACCTTGCGGAAGCGTCGCTGCCCGACCAGCCGGGCGACCTCCCGTGGTTCGACTTCTACGACGCCGGACGCCTCGACTGCTTCGCCGGCTACGCCGCCCTCGCGACCGGCGATCATCCGGAAGCCGCCCGCAGGCTGGCCTCAGCCGCCGACCGACTCGGCGCCGACGGCAGCAAGCAGCGAAGCGTCGTCCTCGCGGATCTCGCCGCCGCACATGGCCGGGACGGTGACCGCGTCGCTGACTTCCTTGGCCAGGCGATCACAGCGTTGACCAGCGACTGGTATGCGACCGGCCTGGAACGACTCCGCGCCACCCGGCCGCTTCTCGGGGACAGCCAGCATGGTCGACACCTCGACGAGCAGATCAAGGCATTGCCGCGGGCATCGTGACCCTTGCCCGAGGGGGTTAGCGCGCCTCGTTGTGTTTGCGCACCAGCTCGGGCAGGTCGGCCAAGGAGTCGAGGTGGAACAGACAGCGGCTGGCGACGGCGGTGTCCTCGACGATGTACCCCCACGGGCCTCGGCGGACGAGGGCAGTCGCCAGCCCGACCGCCTGCGCCGGACGGATGTCATTGTCGAGCCGGTCGCCGACGTAGAGCACTTCCTCCGGCGCGCATCGCGCCTCGGCGACGACGCGGTCGAAGAACGCCGTCGAGGGCTTCTCTACGCCCCAGCCGTCCGAGGTGCCGATCAGATCCACCGGAAGATCCAATGCCCGCAGAATGGTCTCCGCTCGGGCTGTCTGGTTGCCCGCCAGGCCGACCAGCAGACCCCCGGAGCGCAGCGCTTCGAGGCACGGCCGGGCATCGGCGTAGAGGTTCTCTTCGCTGAACGACTCAGGCTGTCCTGCGGCCGTCCTCCGCTCGCGCTCGGCACGGAGATCGAACCCTGGCCGGAAAACCTGGAACACCTCGCGGTAGTCCAGCCCCCGAGCGATCACGGCGCCGAACACCGCCGAGAACGTGTGCCGCGGCACCCCCAGCCAGTCCGCCCACGTCCCATACTCCCGAGACTCATCCACGATCGTCTCACCGACGTCGAAGAACACTGACCTGATCGGCATGCGGACTCCTCCCGGGAGGCCGAGCACGCCTCAGCCACCAGGGTGAAACTATCGGACGGCACTTCCCTCTGCCTCATACGGTTCCTATTGGCTGGGCTGTGGACGGTAGCGCCGGCAACGGCGACCAGGTTTGCTGGTCAAGCCAGCGAGGATCACGCGCTGAACCCGCCGTAGCGCGGAACCACGATTCTATTCGCGCCGCCCTCCGCCCTCCGTTCTGGAGCATTTTTATGGTCCTCACCGAACCACGCAGGCCTGTTGCCGGCCGATCATTGGCACTTGTGATGGAGCGAGACGCGATGTCGATTGCGCGGCCAGTCGTTCGCTGGCTCCTGGCGACACCGACTGCGCCGTCTATCGCCCGTGGCCAGGTGGATGCGGTTGTGTCGGAGTGGGGTGTGCCGATTCTCGTCGATGACGCGAAGATCGTCGTCAGTGAGTTGGTCACGAACGCGGTGAACGCCTCAACCGGTACCGGCGCCGGCTTGGAGGACCCGTTTCTCAGCTGGGTCGCTGTTCGGTTCAGTGATACGGGACGGCGATTCGTGATCGAGGTCTTTGATGCTGCCCCAGGTGTTCCGGTCGTGCAGGCAGATGACCCGATGGCCGAGACCGGGAAGGGTCTGCGCCTGGTCGAAACGCTCGCCACGTGGGGCAGTTACCGAGTGGCGACTGGATCCGGGAAGATCGTCTGGGCCGGCTTTGACCATGGCGGCTCTCGCGGGGGAAGCGATCCCGTGTCGGGGTGGCTGCCGAGAAGGAGTCCGGCTATGCCCGATGCCCCACCGACGGTGGCCGATGATCTGGCGCTGCTGGGTCGCGTTCGTCAGGGCCTGCGCACGCTCACGTTTCCGTGCGCTCCTGGTCTGGCCGTGAGCCCTGCCGGTGTTTCGTCGGGTGCGCCCGCCTGAGCTCGCGCGGGAAGCGGTGGCGACGACAAGGGATAAGGGAAGTAGAAGAAATGCTCCTGAATGATTCCGATCGGCCGCGCTCACCCGTCGATCTGCGAATCGACGTGCCGCACTCGGCGCGCATGTACGACTACTATCTCGACGGCAAGGACAACTTCACCGCCGACCGGGAAGCCGCCAATCTGGTATTGGCCGAGTTCCCCCAGGCCCGGACCGCCGCACGGCAGAACAGGGCTTTCCTGCGCCGCGCGACCCGGTACCTCGCCGCCAGCGCGGGAGTCCGCCAGTTCCTCGATATTGGAACGGGTATCCCTACGTCACCTAACCTGCATGAGATCGCTCAGGCGAACACTCCGGAGGCGCGGATCGTCTACGTCGACAATGATCCGATCGTTTTGTCCCACGCCCGGGCGCTATTGACGAGCAGCCCGCAGGGCGTGACCGCGTACTTGGACGCTAACCTCCTCGAACCCGCGAGGATCCTTGACTCGGAGGATGTCCGGGACACCCTGGACCTGACCCGCCCAGTCGGCCTGTCGCTGATCGCGGTCCTGCATTTCCTGCCCGATGACGCCGACCCCTACGGAATCGTCGCGACGCTGCTGGACGCGTTGCCGTCCGGCAGCTACCTGACGCTCACGCATGCCACCGCGGACTTCGCCCGCGCGCAGGCCGACCAGGCCGCCGCGATCTACCGAGCCCGCGGCATCCCCGCCCAGGCGCGCAGCCTCGACGAGGTCGACTGCTTCTTCGACGGCCTGGAACTGATCGACCCGGGCGTCGTCGTGGCGCACCACTGGCGCCCCGACGCCGCACCGCCCACCGGCCACGTCGAGGTCACGCTCACGGATGACGAGGTGTCCTGCTACGCGGCGGTCGGGCGCAAACCGTGAGACGCCATGCGCCTGACCGGTGGCCCGCCCGCCTTCCGGCCGTGCGTGGTCGTGTTCCTAGGTGTCCTGAAGGGGGCCTGTGATCGTGGGACCTGTGCCCGTTGTGTCAGTCGGGCCGCTGGTGGACGCGGTCCGCGTGGCGCTCGCTGGTGGAGACCTCTGCGAGGTCGCGGCGGCCCACGGCCTGGCGACCGCGCAGCTTACCGCCGCGATCTCCGCCTACCACGAGGCCGGCACAGCAGCGCTGACCCGGCCGGGGGACCGCTGGTACGCCAGCCGGCTGATGTTCCCGACCCAGACCCAGCCGGAGAAGGTCATGGCTGACGTGGTCGCGCCGGCGCTGGACTCGCTGTGTTCCTGGGAGACGCCGGTCGACTGGTGGTTCCTACGCCGCGAAAGCGACTGGCGGGTCCACGTCCGTCACCCGGATCCGGCCGTCCTCGGCGAGTTCCTCCACGACCTTGGCAAGGGACGGCCGGTCGCGGCGACGCAGCCGGCGCTGCACGAACCCGATGTTCGCCCGTTCGGCGGGATGACCGGCACCCTGATCGCCTATGAATTCTTCGTCGCGGACAGCCGAGGCATTCTGGAGTACGCGCGGCGCACCGACCCGCTGCTGGGACGCCGAGACCTGTCGATCGCCATCGTGGACATCCTCCTGGCCGCCGCCGGCCTGACCTGGATTGAACGTGGCGACGTCTACACCCAGCTCGCCGTCACCTCGCCCCCGTACGAGGCGGCCGAGCCGATCGGCGCCCGACAGCTGGGCGTCCATCTGCACACGTTTCTCAGCGACCCGGCTACGCGCACGGCGATCGGCGGCGCTTGGGTCGGCGCCTGCGCGACCGCCGGCCAGCGCCTCGCCGACGCCGCCGCGGGCGGCCTGCTCACCAGCCCGATCACCGACGTCCTCGCCGCCCTCATACGCCCGCACTGGGCACGCCTCGGCCTGCCCGCCCCTGCCCGCGCGGTCCTCGTCCGCGCCGCTACCGAGGCCTACAACCGGTAAGACCGCCGCTGCGCCGGCGGTAGCTCCCGCTGGGGTCAAGCAGTGTGCGGAGGTCGCGGAATTGCCTCTGGCCAACGAGATCGTATTTCCGGAATGTTCGCATCTGGTTGGTATAAAGCTCGTTTGACTGGCAGAGTGCTGTTATTCGAAGTACGCCGTATTAGTTGATCATGGACGGCTGCTTTGGGGTGTCTGGCTGACCGAGCCTCCTGGCTGGGGCCGCTGTGGTGGGCACCGGAGCCGCTGATGTCCCGTCTCGATCAGTGGACCTGGGTGTGGGCACTTCCGGGTGCCGGCGCAGTGGTTCGAGGACACCCAGGTGGTGGCTGGTCCCCAGGGGTGTGGCCGTTCTGGCAGGCTATGCCGACATGAGCGCGGGCGCTGGGGCGCTGGCCGCGGCGGGCGGCCGGGCCGGCCAGGTGGACTTCTTTGTCTCCCATGCCGGCCCGGATACGGCGTGGGCGGAGTGGATCGCAACGACGGTGGAGGCCGCCGGGTACAGCGTCGAGCTGGATGTCTGGGACTGGACCGCAGGTACGAGCTTCGTCGCGGCAATGGAGCGGGCGTTGAGCCGGGCGGACCGGTTGTTGGCGCTGGCGAGCCCGGACTACTTTTCCCGGACGTGGACGGCGGTCGAGTGGGAGGCAGCGTTCGTCCGTCAGTCGGAAGACGCCGGGTTCCTGGTGCCAGTGCTGATCCGACCTTGTGGGCCGGAGGAGTATCCACGACTGTTGGCGCCGCTGATCTATATCGACCTGGTGGGCTTGGATGAGGCGGCGGCGCGCAGGACCCTGCTGGATCGTCTGGCAGGGGCCCGCCGCCCGCCGATGGGCACGAGGACGACGTTCCCGGGGGCCTACGCCGGTTCTGCGTTGGCGGGCGGTCGGCATCCACCGGTGGTCTTCCCTGGACGGCTGCCACCGGTCTGGGGCCCGGTGCCGGCGCGAAACCTGCTCTTCACGGGCCGCGATCGACTTCTTGACCGGCTCCATGAGCAGCTGTCAGGCGGGTTGGGGCGGGTCGCGGTCTCTGCGTTGCAGGGGCTGGGAGGGATGGGTAAGACCCAGCTGGCCGTGGAGTACGCCTGGCGGTACGCCGACCTCTACCCGCTGGTCTGGTGGGTCGACGCGGAAACCCCGATAGCTCTGAACGCCGGCCTTGCAGCCCTTGCTAACACGCTAGGGGTGGGAACGGGGGACGTGCCCGAGCGGGCAGCTGCGGCGCTGGCGGAGTTGGGTCGCCGCGAGGGTTGGCTAATGATCTACGACAACGTCACCGACCCGGCCTCCATCGCCGCGGTGATGCCGCCATCATCGGGCCGGCTTATTCTGACGTGCCGCGACCCCGCTCTACGCCGCGTCGGCGCGGAACTGGTCGAGGTCGGCGAATTCACCCGAGATGAGACCGCCGCGCTGATCCGCCGTCACGTCCCTGACATCGACGAAACGGCGGCGGACCGGCTCGGGGAAATGTTGGGCAATCTGCCGCTGGCCGTGGATCAGGCCGGGGCGTTCCTAGCGGCGACGGCCATGGCCTTAGACGGCTACCTGGCGCTACTCGCCGTTCACCCGCAGGTTTTGCTGGACGAGGACACCCCCCACCATCCGGGGTTGGTTACCACGGTGATGGCCGCTCACGACCAGCTCGCCGCCGGCTATCCAGCCGCTGCGGCACTGCTCGATCAGCTTGCCTTCCTCGCCCCGGAACCCATTCCGCTGGCCGCGATCCCGGTCGGGACCGCGAGCCCTGTGCCCGGAGCGCTGCTGGTGGCAGATCCGCTGACCACACACATTATGTTGGCAGCGATCGGTCGGTACGCGCTGGCCCGCCGTAGCGGCGCCACGGTCCAGCTCCACCGCCTCGTGCAAAGCCTGCTGCGCGCTCGCCTCACCCCGGCGTCGGTCCGCGCCTCCCTCGAAGCCGCCCTCACTCTCCTGGGTACCGTGACCCCGCAAGATGCCGAAGATCCCGCCAACTGGCCCGCCTATGGTGAGCTCGTCCCCCACATCACCGCCGCCGCGGCCCACCTTGCCCACGCCGACGATGTCCTCGAACCCGACCGGTTCCGTCTCCTGTTGGATCGGGCGTGCTGGTATCTGTACAGCGCCGGTCAGCTCACCAGCGCACGTGTCCTGACCGAATCGACATACGTCCGCTGGAAAAGCGGCCTCGGAGCTGATCATCCTGATACTCTGAACGCGGCTTCCAGCCTCGCGTCCGTCCTCGCCGCTCTTGGAAAGCACGAGGAGGCCCGGGTCCTGGACGAGGAGACTTTGGGACGGCGGCGCCGCATCCTCGGCCACGACCATCCTCACAGTCTGATATCGGCGAACAATCTTGCTCTGCGTCTTTCCGATCTTGGCGAGTACCAAGCTGCACGTGTGCTGGACGAGGACACCTTTGGGCGCCTACGCCGAATCCGCGGCGCTGATCATCCTGAGACGCTGACCTCGGCGAACAACCTGGCCCGTCGCCTGGCTGATGTTGGTGAATATCAAGCTGCAAGTGCGCTGGCCGAAGACACCCTCTTCCGCCGACGCCGTGTACTCGGTGAGGACCATCCCAGTACGCTGCATTCAGCGAATGATCTGGCTCTTTGGCTAGCCGAACTTGGGGAGCAGCGTGCCGCACATTCGCTGGCCGAGGACGTCCTGGTCCGACGGCGCCACGTCCTTGGTGTTGATCATCCCGATACTTTGAGATCGGCGAACAACCTCGCGCTTCGTCTGGCGGATCTCGGCGACCACGAGGCCGCGAGAGCGCTTGCAGAGGACACCCTCGCGCGGATGCGAAAGGTCCTCGGCGAAGACCACCCCAATGCTCTGGTCGTGGCATCCAACCTCGCCCTCGAACTGGCGGCTCTTGGGATGTCCCATGCAGCGCAGGTGCTGGCCGAGGGTACTCTCTCCCAGATGCGTCGGGTTCTCGGGAAGGAACACCCCTTCACCTTGAAATCGGAGCGTGATCTTGCTGCTGCCCGCATTGACCTCACCGCTCACGAATAAGACTGCGCGCGTGCTGGTGGCGAACCGAGCGGCCCGCCGCTTGCACCTCGGTACAATCGGAGATGTGGGTTCAGATACGATCCGTGCGATCTGCGAGGCGCCTCACGTCAATCGAGAACACTGAAGCAACGATCTTGACGCTCTCAGCGTCCGCCGGATGTTGCATCTTGCTCGAATAAATCCTCTTTAACTGGCACAGTGCTGTTATCCGAACCCTGCGGTATTCGACGATCTTGATGCCGCGTGGCGCGGGCATCGGGTCTCGCCGCTTCGAGCCCGCCAACCCGGAGCGGCCATTTCGGGGATCATGTCCGTAGGGGAGCCCACCAATCGGCCCCACGGCCGTATCGGCGGACGCCGGGCAGGGTAGGAGACGCCCCCGGCGCGGCCATCACCGGCCCTGGCCTGGGCCTCCCACGTGGCGCCTGAAACGTGTCTCGCTCCAGGCACGCACGATCCGGGCAAAACGTATCGACCGACACATCAGGTCCATACGATCCCATACAGATCCCCTGCCTCCGGGCGGGGACCACACAGTCGCCTCTTCATGGCGGAGGATTTGTGGTCGGAATACCATCGGCCCGCCGACCACGCCGCCGCCGACGGATCATCGCTGTCGCGATCGCCGCCGCCGTCACCGCGGCCTGCACCACCTCGACCACCGACCGGCGACCTCGTGTCGCAGCGAGTTCTGGCGCGGTATACGCGCCGTTGGTGCTGCGCGAACGCTTTCGCTATCGCTGGTGGCGCGTCGAGCCGAGCAGGCCTGATTCGTAGGCGTGGATGACGAGGTGGACTCGGGCGGTGGCGTCGAGTTTCATCAGCAGCCGGCTGACGTACGTCTTGACGGTGGCGACGCCGATGTGCAGCCGGGCGGCGATGTCGCTGTTGGACAGGCCGTGGGCGACTAGGAGGAGCACGTCGTGTTCCCGCTCGGTCAGTTCCGGTTCAGGCGTTGGCGGGGTGGATGGGCCCGGCGAGGTGGCGGCGAAGACCTCGATCAGGCGGCGGGTGATCGAGGGCGACAGGAGGGCGTCACCGGCCGCGGCGAGCCGCACGGCGCAGAGCAGCTCCTCGGGTGGGGTGTCCTTGAGGAGAAACCCGACGGCTCCGGCGCGCAGTGCCCCGAAGACGTATTCGTCGAGGCCGAATGTGGTCAGCATGACGACCCTGGTCCCGGCGCATGTCGGGTCGGCGGAGATGCGGCGGGTCGCCTCGATGCCGTCGACGACGGGCATGCGCACGTCCATGAGGACCACATCGGGCTGCGTGGCACGGATGATCCGTACCGCTTCCTCCCCCTGGCCGGCTTCGCCGACCACCCGAAGGTCGTCGACGCCGGAGAGCAAAGCGACGAACCCGGCTCGGACCAGGTCCTGGTCGTCCACGACCACGACCCGCAGCACGCTGGTCATGTGGCCGGCACCTCGCCTATGTCGCGCAGCACGGCGCGGACCCGGAAGCCGCCGTCCTCGCCCGGTTCGGCGTGGAGGCTGCCGTTGAAGATCGCGACCCGTTCGCGCATGCCCGTCAGGGCGTGCTCGTTGCTGGCAAGGTACCCGTCGTCGTCGGTCGGCCCGGCGCCGCGCGGCGGGTCGTTGTCGACGGTGACGGTGACGGTCCCTGTAGCCGCGCGCACGGTCACCCTGGTCGCGGCGCCCGCCGCATGCTTGCGGATGTTGGTCAGTGCTTCCTGGACCAGCCGGTAGACGGTCATCTGCACGCTGGGTGGCGCGGACCCCGTGGCGGCGTCGACCGCCAGCTCGACCGGGCCGCAGACCGCCCGGTGGGCCGAGATGAGCAGGTCCAGCTCGGCCACGGCCGGGCTGGGTCCGAGGCTGTCCTCCGGGTCGGTGTCGGCCCGCAGCGCGCCCAGCATGCGGCGGAGATCGTCGAGGGCGGCGCGGCTGGCCTCCTCGATCACGGTCAGCGCCGGGGCGATCGGGCTGGACTGTCCGGCCAGCTGGTGGCGGGCCACGCCGGACTGTACCGCGATCACTGACAGTGTGTGCGAGACGATGTCGTGCATCTCCCGGGCGATGCGCAGGCGTTCAGCGAAGACTGCCCGCTCGGCCGCCACCACCCTGGTGCGTTCTGCCTCCAGCGCGCGGGCCAACGCCTGTTCCCGTTCGTGCCGCCAGCGCCGCACGATCAACCCGACCCCCCAGGGGACCGCGGCACCGGCCCCCCACAGTTCGCCGGCGTAGTCGAAGTTCGGTGCGTGCAGCATCGCCAACGTCGCGTCGGCGGTGACCAGCAGAGCCAGACTGGCGGTGGCGACCGGTAGCCGGCGCCACGCCGCCACCGTGTACAGCGCGACGAAGGAGCAGAATCCCGGAACCTCGGCATTCCACCCGCGCAGCGCAACCAAGAAGGCGATGCCCGCCGCCCCGAGGAAGACCGCGACGGGCCAGCGGCGGCGTACCGCCAGCGGCAGGCCGGCCGCCAGCACGAGCACCACCAGCAAGGCGTTCGGCCGCGGGTACGGGTGCGCCACCGCTGGGTCGCGCACATAGGCATCGGCGATCCCGAAGGCGGCCAGCGTCACCGCTACCACCGCGTCGACCAGCGACTCGGGCACCAAGCCCCGGCGGGTGAACTCCGATGCCTGAGGGTGGGGAACGACGGGGTCGGGTTGGTCGTCGGGCTCCCCTCCCGGCTCGGCCGCCGGGCTGCCGTGGGCACTCTCGCGCAGCACCGCCCGGACCTGGAAGCCGCCGCCTTGGCGCGGGCCGGCGGCGATGCTCCCACCGAACAGCGACACCCGCTCGCGCATCCCCAGCAGGCCGTACCCATGGCGGTCAGGCTGATCCGGGTCCGGCTTTTTCACGGGCCCGAGGGTGTTGCCCCGTCCCGGGCCGTCATTGTCGATCTGGACCACGAACGTTCCCGCCTCGGCGCGGACGCTGACCCATGCCGCCGCTCCGGGAGCGTGCTTGCGCGCGTTCGTCAACGCCTCCTGCACGAGCCGGTACACCGTCAGCCGTAGGCTCGGCGGCGCCGACCCGGCCGCCGGGTCGACGCTCAGCTCGACCGGGCCGTACGCAGCCCGGTGGGCCGCCGCCAGCGGCTCCAGTTCGGCCACCCCGGGCGGGGGCGCCGGGTCGGTGGCGGCCCCGGTCGAGCCGGTGGCCGTGTCGTCGCGGAGCACCCCCAGCATGCGGCGCAGGTCGTTGAGGGCGGCACGGCTGGCCTGCTCGATGGCGGCCAGCGCCGATCCCGCCGGGTCGGCCTGGTGGCCGAACCGGTGGCGGGCCACCCCGGACTGCACCGCGATCAGCGACAGCGTGTGCGAGACGACGTCGTGCAACTCGCGGGCCAGCCGCAGCCGTTCGGCGAAGACAGCCCGTTCGGCCGCCAGGGTCCGGGCCCGTTGTGCCACCAGCGCCCGCGCCACCGCGTTGTCGCGAGCGCCGCGCCACCGGCGCATCACCCGTCCCATCACCCACGCGGTGGTAGCCGCGACCACGATGAGCCACCCGAAGGGGTGGTCGAAGTACGGCACCCCTAGCAAGGCCGCGAGGCCAAGGCCCGCGTAAGCGAAGGCCAAGCCGGCCACCGCGACCGCCCGTCGACACCAGGCAGCGACCGTATACAAGGCCACGAAAAGACAGAACGGCGTCTGACCAGGATCCCAGCGGCCCACCGCGATCGCCACCACCGCCGCAGTCACGAGGGCGGCGACGGTGAACGGCCAGCGCCGACGCACCGCGAGCGGCAGGCTCGCGACCAGCCCCAGCCCGACCGACCACCCACTCGGCGCCCGGAACTCGTACGCCACCGCGGGGTTCCTGCTCGCCACGCTGGCCACCACAACAGCGGCGAGCACCGCCGTCAGCAGCGCGTCGACCGGCCACTGCCGGTCCCGCCATCCCGGCGCGGCCCACCCCACACCCCGGCGCACGCCCGAAGGATAGACCGGGCCGCCATACGGCGAGTCCTTCTCCCGGCGGAAGGCGTGTTTCCACCGCATGGGGGACCCGCGCTTGTCGATTCCCCCATGCGGAGGAATCGAGAATCCGCCCGACGGGCGCTGTGCGGGCCGTCGTCACGGACCACCCTTGCCAGTAGAAACCGTCTCTCACGATCGGAGCTGATTCCCATGTCCGTCGAGACCACCGCCAGCCCAGCGGTGAGCCAGCCAGTCACCAGCACCCGAGGCGTCGTCACCGCGGCCGGAACTGCCGGCGCGCTCGCCAGCGCCGGCTTCGTCGCCAGCGTGTTCTCGCTGCACGGCATGTCGCAGGCCGAGGTGGCACGAGCACCAGTCACGGTCACCACAAGCCTGGTCGCGGGCTTGGCCTACATCGCGCTCGCCCTCAGCCTGCCCCTGCTAGCGGGCTCCATCAGGCTTCCCCGCTGGGTACTGCTCACCACGGCCGTGGGCGCCGCCTTCATCGCCATCCAGGCCTGGGCGGACGGCAGCGTGATCGCTCATGTGGCCAACAGCGTGTCCGACGACGAGTTCGACCGGCTCGGCAAGACCACCTTCCTGCTGCAGTTGAACTCCATTCCCATGACCGCTGCGTGTCTGGTGGGCTTCGTCGCGGCGGGGATCGTTGGCTGGCGACGGCGCGCCATGCCCCGCGGCGCCTGCGTCCTGTTCATCCTGGCCGGTCTCGTATCCCTCATCGGAACGTTCCCGCCGGTAGGCCTGCTCGCCGGCCTCGCCCTGGCCTGGACCGCGCGCAGCGCCCCAGTGCGGCCCGAGTAAGACCGGCGCCACCCCAGAGTCCCCGGCCAGGCAGCGACGACCTGTCCGGCAATCGCCCCAGCCTGCCCTGCAGCCACCGTCGCCGGCGCCTCGCTCGCACTGCTAAAGCCGTCCCTGGTGGTGCCCAAGTCGGTTGGGCGGCGCGTTGAGCTTGACCGCTGACCAGTTCTCACAATCCTCGATCGCTCGGTTGCTCCTTGTTGGTTGCGTGGCCGTGTGGTCGGGTCGCCGTCGAAGACACGCTGTGGTGTACGACGATTCTCGTCTCCGACTATGCCTTCGAGTCCACCAGTCGGCCGGACCACGTGTCAGAGGCCCCGTACTGGCGACGATTTCGGCCGGACCGGCGTGAACGACCGGCAGGCGCTCATCATGCAGGACTACCTCGACGTGGAATTCTTCCACCTCACCCTCGGTCTGGTCCTCGCCGTCACGGCGACCGGAGCCGTGTTCCCGCGCGCCGTCCGGCGGCGGGAGAGGCTGCCATTGCATTCGATTCAAAAGGGAAGGACGACATGACTCGTCTAGGAAAACTGGCAGCCGGTCTCGTGCTGGTCGCGGTAGTAACCGCCTGCAACGCGAACAGCGAACCCACCCCGTCGGGCGGGTCGTCGTCGACTGGACAACCGGCCGCCGCGTTCCAGGGCACCATCCTGTTCACCAGGGCCGGTGGACCGTTCGGCGAATCGACCGTCTTCACCGCCCACGCCGACGGGACGAGCGAGCAGCAGATCAACCAGCTACCGGACGGTTGCTGCCCACGATTCTCACCCGACGGCACCCGGATACTGGCGTCGGCGACCACCGCGGACGGTCGCATCACCACGGCGATCTACCAGGGCGCCGGAGCGTCACACCCGCTTGAGCTACCCGACGGGACTATCAACCTCGGGCCGGGCGCGTGGTCCCGCGACGCCCGCGAACTGGCCTTCGAAGGCTGGGACGACCAGGACCCGGGACGCAACGGAATCTACACCGCACCCCCCGTCGACCAACCGGCAGTCCGGCGCCTCACGGTCGCGCCCGCCGGATACCACGACATCCCGATGGACTACTCACCCGACGGCACACAGCTACTCTTCCTGCGCGCGACGACCGCCGACGGCTCCCCCCACGGGACGCTCTACCTCACCGACGCCGCCGCCAACGCCTCCGCGCCCCGCCAGGTCACCCCTGCCGGCGTCGAAGCCGGCCCGGCACGCTGGTCACCCGACGGGCAGACAATCGCCTTCGGCGCCGCATCGGTGACAGCCGCAGGCGCACTCATGGCCGTCCGCTCGGACGGCACCGACCTGCGACCCGTGTTCACCCCGCCGAAGGGCCGCACGGCGATCACGCCCACCTGGTCACCCGACGGGTCGCTCCTGCTGTTCTGCCTCGCCACGATCACCGGCGACCCCCACCCAGCCGACGAACTGGCCGTCGTACACGCGGACGGCACCGGCCTGACCCCAGTCGTCACCACACCCGACTTCAAGGCCCAGCCCGAATGGATCAAAGCCAGCTGACCGGCCACGCCCCACTCGCACGGCCCACCGAAGGCCGTTCCCGAGCCCACTGACCGTCCCCATCTCACAGCCGAAGGAGGGATCGCCCCGTCCAGCCTCCCACCAGGCGATCATCTGACGGTCTGCCCGCCGCCCGCCGGCCCCACCCGGAAGCGGCGGAAACCGGCGTCGGACCAAACGGCGAGCCCACTTCTCCCACGGCATGAAGCACCAGTTCATCTCACCTGAACAGAGACCAACCGGAGGACTTGGGCGGGGTGGCCGGGACAGGGGGCCGGCCACCCGCCTTTGGGATTCCGGAACTCGGCCACCTGCGTCGAGCCTCGATCCACCGTGGGACTGTCCATTGTTCTTACAGGCAGGGCGGATCGCTGCGCTGATCATCACGTGTACTGGAAAATTGATCTCGGGTGTCCCGGTCAGCCGTTGGGCCTGTGACGCGGGTCAGCTCGTTCTACAGGATGGCGATGGGGGCCGATCAGGGGATCACGGGTTGCGCCAGGGCGGTTCGCTGCCTAGAGCGCGTGTGTCAGATTCCGCCTCTTCCTCTGGCCTCTCCGGGGTACCCGCCGGGTGAGGTGTCAGGGAGACGGAGAGGGCTGTGGCCAGCGAGAACGTGAAGGACGAGGTCACTCATCTGCGGTCCGCTGGGGTGGATCTGGGCAAGCGGTTCCTGGTCGCCTGCGCCCGGACGCCCAGCCCGCCGCAGGCCGGCAACTGAGTTCGAATAGATCTCATTTGACTGGCAGAGTGTTGTTATTCAAAGTGTGCAGTATTCAGTGATCATGGATGGCCGCCCTGGGCGCGACGTGGACCGAGCCTCCTGGTCGGCGCAGCCGTGATGAGCACTCGATCAGTTGTTGCCTTGTCTCGACGGGCGAAACCGGGTGATGTTCCGGCTTCCGGCTTCTGGCTACCGGTGCAGTGGTGCAGGCGGCGCAGTTCGCTGCCGCTGCCGGCGAGTTGGACCGGTTGCTCCACGATCGGCTCGTGTTCACCGGCGTCGATGGCCTCCTCTACTGGAAAGAGGACGATCTCGACATCCAGCGCGGCGGCGAGCAGCGGCTCACCCAGGTCAGCGGGGCCGCTAAGTCTTTCGGGGGCCGCCTGGCGCGACGGCGGCCACGGACACAGGATCCGCGACCCGGGTGATCGGTTGCGGCAGAGCAAGCTGAATGATTCGGGCTGTGGACTACGACTTGAGCCGGTTGGGCGAACGGGAGTTCGAGCACCTGTCGCAGGCATTGGTGCTGGCTGCGTTGGGTCCTGGTGTCGAGGTGTTCGGCGACGGTCCGGATGGCGGACGCGAAGCTACGTTCGAGGGCGGTGTGAATCTTCCGCATCGGGACGGCCGAGGTAGGTGGAACGGCTTCGGAGTCGTACAGGCCAAGTACCTGCGTCGCCCGGGGGACACGGCAAGCGGCGAGCGCTGGTTCGCAGCCCAGGTGAAGGCCGAACTTGAGAAGTGGTTGGAGCCCGACTCTGTAAGGGTCAAGAAGGGCCGAGTACCGGACTACCTACTGATGACCACGAACGTCGTGCTCTCGCCGGTGGCGGGAGGCGGCGGCGTCGACACGGTTGATCGACTCATCGAGAGTTACGCCAAGCGTCTGGGTCTGCGGGACTGGGCGGTATGGCACTACGACAAGCTGTGCCGCCTGCTCGATGTCCACGACGGCGTCCGCCGGACCAATGCCGGCCAGATCGTCCTCGGCGACGTATTGTCCCAAATTCACGATCTTCTACCTGTCGACCCTCGTCGTCGTGAGAGTGCTGCCAGCGCGGCGAAAGCCCTGCTGGAAGGCCAGAGCGACCGCGATGCGGCCTGCCCGTACAAGGGGTTGGCCGCGTTCACCGAGGCCGACGCGTCGGTGTTCTTCGGTCGGGAGCAGCTCGCTGCCCGAGTCGTCGGACGGCTGTCGCGTTCTCACGCGGAGGGCCGGCCCTTGGTGGTCATGGGGGCATCTGGCGCGGGAAAGTCGTCGCTTCTCGCGGCTGGCATGCTGCCCGCGCTGCGCCAGGGGCAGCTCGACGTGGCTGGATCAGAAGCCTGGCCTCGGGCTCTGTTCACGCCTACCGGGGATCCCCTGGGCGCACTCGCCGCAGCGGTCGCCGCAGCGACCAGGCGTTCGGCTGACGGGTTGGCAGGCCAGTTGCGGGCCGACCCTGATCGGCTGGCGGCTTGGCTTGGCGAGGACGCCAGAACTGGCGACCTGGAATCGCCGCCGGCCGGCGCCGACCGCTGCCTGCTGGTGGTCGACCAGTTCGAGGAGGTGTTCACGCAGTGCACGGATAGCGCTGCTCGGCAGGCGTTCATCGACGCGATCTGTGCCGCGGCGGCCTGTGACGACGGGTCTGCACCTGCCGCGGCCGTGGTGATCGGTATCAGGGCCGACTTCGTCGCGCACCTCGCGGCATTCCCGCAGCTACGGGCGGCGATGGAAGCTCACCCGGTGCTTGTCGGCCCAATGAGTTCGGACGAGCTGCGATCCGCTGTCGAACAGCCCGCGGCAGCGGCCGGCCTGACGCTTGAGCTAGGGCTGGTCGACCGACTAATCGACGACCTCGGTCCCCGAGCGGGGAGAAGCGCGGGCGCCGAGGCCAGCTACGAGGTTGGCCAGCTGCCTTTGCTGTCGCACGCGCTGCTGGTGACCTGCCAGCGAAGCGCTGGAACGCATCTCACCCTTGCCGCCTACCAGGCCACCGGCGGGATACGCCGGGCCGTCGCGAGCACTGCCGACGACATCGTCGCCCGACTCGACAAAGATCACTACGACACGGCCCGCAACCTGCTCCTCGACCTGGTCCAGATCGGCGAAGGCACCGACGACACCCGACGCCGCATGCCTCTCGCGCGCTTGCTCGCCAGCGCCCCAGACCCACAGCGCACGCAACGGGTACTCACCGAGTTAGCCGCACCCGATGCCCGCCTTGTCACGATCCATGAAGATCGAGTCGAGATCACGCACGAGGCACTTCTACGCGCCTGGCCCACGCTTCGCGAGTGGATCGACAGCGACCGCGCCGGACAGCTCCTGCGGCAACGCCTCGATGACGACGCACACGCCTGGACCGAAGGCAATCGCAACCCTGTCCACCTCTACCAAGGAAACCGGCTCACCCTCGCCGCGGCCCACGGCGTACCGCAAAGTCTGTCTGTGCTGGTCAGGCGGGGTGTTTGAGGCCGAGGACGTTCAGGAGTAGGGCTGTGTCGTGCTTGAGCCGCCGAATGGTGGGCTTGATCGCCTTGTGGCCGGCGAGCCGGATCAGGCTGATCGCTGTGTTACGGAGCGTGGCCATGACTCGGGGGAGGTCACCGGTCCTCACCTGAGAGGCGTCCTCACGGTAGGTGACGTCACGGACATAGTGGACCTTGCTCTCGATGGCCCAGTGGCCCTTCACGTAGCCCGCGAGTTCCTCGGCGGTGACCTCGTCGAGTTCCAGGCTGGTGATGACGAACACCGACACCGCGGTGGTCACGGTCTGCGTGACCCGCCTGGCGCCCTTGCCCTTGTGGACGGTGTGGGTGGCGTAGCGCTCGATGAGCGCGACGGTGCGGGCGCCCGGGTGGCGGGCGCGGATCTCGGCGGTCGCCGGAGCGCGGCGGATCGTGCGCAGTTCCTCGCGTCCGTGGCCGTGGGTCTCGGCCGCGTGCTCGACGGGCAGGTTGTTCCAGTCCGCGGCGGCCTCGCAGTCGGCATTGAGTGCCGGGGTGTTGAGTTTGACGGTGAACACGAAGTGCGCGCCGAGCGCGCGGATCGCCCTGCCGTGCGCGCGTACGGTGTGGCCGGCATCGACAGTGATCACGGCGCCGGCCAGGGGCTGGTAGGCGTCCAGGGCCTTCAGTAGCGGGACCAGGGCGGGGACCTCGTTGGTCTTCTCGCCGATCTCGTGCTGGGCGACGACGACGCCCTCGTCGTGGGTCGCCACCGAGAGCAGGTACGTGCGCGTCCCGTCGCGCGCGGCGCCGCGCAGCGCCTTGCCGTCCGCGGCGAACGCACGCCGCGCGGCGCGCTGCTCACGCCGCCGCCCCGCCCGGCCCGCGTGCGCCGGTTGCCCGTTCCCGTCCGGGCCGGCAGGGTCGTCGGGGTCGGGGCGTTCGCCGTGGACGCGGCGCACGCGGCCGGACAGGTGGGCCCCGACGGTCTCGTCCAGGGATGCCGCGCTCAGCTTCGCGAGCACGCGCAGCACCGTGTCCTGCGACGGGGCCTCGAACAGGCCGGTCGTCGGCGAGGTCCGGGCGCCGCACGCGGCGAGCAGCACCTGGTCGGCGTGCTCGACCGCGACCGCCACGTCGAGGACCTCGGTCTCCCCACGCAGCACCGCCCCCACGCACAACGTCAGGATCACCGGGAGCGCGTGGCGCACCCCGCGCGGGTGACGCGGGTCGACCACCGACGCGAACGCCTCGAGCAGCGACCCGCCCGCCAGTGCCCGCACCGCCACCGCCCGCGCGACCAGCGCATTCACTGTCACCTGCGCGCGAGCCAGGGTCTCCTCGCGTTCGGCCGCGGCCAGCGCCCTCGCCACCTCGGACCGAGCCGCCGTCACCACAGCCTTCCTCGCCGCGGTCGCCGCCCTACGGGCGGGACGTCGAGGGGCCGCCGTCGACCGGGAGCTCCGCGAGACGGGCATGCGAGACTGGACGGGCAACGGGGCCTCCGGCGGACATCGGACCTAGGAAGCCCCTGTCCTAACCGCGCCCCGTTGCCCTTCTCCCCGCCGGCACGCCGAACGTGACAACCCGGCATCTCCCGGACAGACCCGACCTCACCGGTGTCACTGTCAGTCATTAGCTCAGGGGGCCGCGAGCCGCCCGCGCCTGGCGCCGTCAGCGACGGACAGTCACCAAACCAAGATCATAAGATCAAGGCGGCGGCAGGATCCTCCCGCCATGGCGCAGTGCCGAAAACTGGCCTTGACCTGCGACAACTGACTTTGCGGTACGCCGTGGCCGCGGCCTGGGCCAGCGACACCCGCAGCGATGCCCAGCTCAGTCCACGGGCCCACGACTTCCTCGCCGCCAGTCAACGACAAGGCCGTCGCGCACGTCTGCGCACCGTGGCCGTACTGGCCGTACTCGGGCTGCTCGTCACCGGTGGTGGCCTCACCGCCCTGGTGCAGTGGCAACGAGCGGTCGATCGCGAAAAGGCGACGGAACAGGCTCGGCGCTCGGCGATCGCCGAAGGACTGCTCGCCCGCGCCGACGGCGTCCGGCAAACCGACCCACGCACGGCGCTCCGCTTGGCCGTCGCCGCCGACACCATCGCCACCAGCCCCGGCGCCCGGGCGAACCTGCTTGACACTCTCGTCGGCAGCAGCCCGCTCGCCGCGACGATCACCAGACACAAGTCCACCGTCAACACGGTCGCCTTCACTGGCAGTGGCACGACACTGGCTACCGGCAGCGCCGACGGCACCGTTTCCCTGTGGGACGTGTCCCACCCGGATTCGCCCCGACCATTCGGCCATCCGCTCGCCGGTCTGACCGGCGGCGTTCTCGCCGTTGCGTTCACTCCAGACGGAGACGTCCTCGCGACCGCCACTACTGGCAGCAGCGGAAGTGCCCATACCAGCGGCACCGGCGTCGAAGCCACGGACGCCGAGATCATCTTGTGGGACACCTCCGATCCGGCCGCGCCGCGGCGCCTCGGTCAGCCGCTACGCGGCCACACCGGCAACATCCGGGCTGTCGCGTTCACCGCCGACGGCAAGACGCTCGTCAGCGGCAGCACCGACGGCACAGTGATCCTCTGGGATGCCTCCGACCCGATCGCACCAAGGCCGTTCGGCACCCCGATCCACGACACGTTCAATGTGCTGTCCATGGCGGTCACCAGCGACGGCAACACCCTGGCTGTCGGCGGAGACTCCGGTGTGCACCTATGGGACATCCGGGATCCCACCGCGCCACGGCGCCTAGAGGGCAGCACAGAAGGAGACGGGCCATTCGGCGAGGCCAACGGGGAAGTACTCGACCAGCCTATGGAACAGATTCGAGGCGTCAACGCGGTCGCGTTCACGCCTGGCGGCACCACCCTGGTCAGCGGTAGCTCCGACGGCACGTTTGCCCTTTGGGACGTCCACGACCCCGCGACGGCTCGCCGCATAGGCCAACCGGTCGTCACGCATACGACCAACCTGCTCGCCCTCGCGTTCAACCGCGACGGATCGGCCCTCGCGATCGGCAGTAACGACAGCACCGTCACCGTCTGGGACGTAACCGACCCAGTCGACCCGAAACGTACAGAGACCTTCACAGGCCACACCGATGGCGTGGACGCCGTGGCATTCGCCCCGAACGGCGCCACTCTCGCCACGGGTAGTTTTGACGCCACCGCGGCCCTGTGGCACATCAAAGACCTCGCCGCGCCTCGACGCCTTCCCGCTGCACTGCTCACGCCAGTCGACCCGGAGCCAGACTACATTCAAGGGTTCGACCCGTTCCGGAACCAAGATGTTGCCGTTACCGCCGATGGCACCACACTCGTCCGCGCCGCTGGTCTCGACGAGACCTCGACGGCCGCTACCGACCCCAAAGAACACGATGGGCCAGTAGAAATCTGGGACATCACCCACGCGGGATCTCCGCGACGCGTCGCAACGCTGCCTGGCGTGCCCGGTGGATCTTTCGTACGGAGCACCCGGTTCGCTCCCGGCGGCAAACTTCTTGTCGTGTCCGCCACCAAGATATCCGTGACCCGCGACGCGTACGATGGCCTCGCTGAAAGCTACTCGGCAGCGGACCAGAACGAACCGGTAGAGCTCTGGGATATCGCGGACCCGACCTCTCCCCGCTTCCTGGCCAAGCTCCCAATCGTCGCAGACTATTCCACTGCCCCATCTTTCACTGCCGACGCAAAGATGCTGGCCATAGGGACCGCCCAGGGAACGCTGGAGCTGTGGAACCTCGCTGATCCCAGCGAGCCCCGCCGCCTCCGAACTCCCAAGACCGACCTTGACAGCTACGGCGCAGAAATGATCTGGAGCCCAGACGGCACCAAGCTTATCATGACAGGATACGTCCACGGAAAACTGACCTTGGAGATATGGGATACGTCCCGTCCGGAATCTCCTCGGCTCCTGGCATCCGTCCCCACCGAGTCCATTGAGCTACCAACTTTCGCTCCTGATGGGAAGACACTCGCGAGCGCCACCTACGACGGTGCGACTGGTTCCACCGTGACCCTGTGGGATCTATCGGACCCAACCTCCCCACGTCGGCTCGGCGGAACGCTTTCCGGCCACCTCGGCTCAGCCAGATCACTGGCATTCAGCCATGACTCGACCACGCTCGCCGTCGGCGGAGAGACGATCTCCCTCTGGGATGTAGCCGACTTGGCGTCCCCGCGCCGCATCGACCTCCCAACACTTGCAGTCGAGTCCTGCTGCCTTAGTCAAATCGCCTTCAACGCCGACGACACCGAGCTGACAGTGGCAAATATTAACGGTTCGGCCCTTCCGCAACCCATCCGATGGGACCTCAGCTACCTTGCCGGCCTACGAAAGGCCCTCGTGCCCACTGCGTGCGCACGAGCGGGCGGCGGCCTCACCTCCACCGAGTGGGTCCAGTACATTCCTGATCTCACGTACCAGCGCACTTGCTAACCAGAACGTCAAACCTTTAGCAACCGCCGGAAGTTACATCTGGCGTGAATAAATCTCAGTTGACTGGTGGAGTGCTGCTATTTGAACCCTGCTGTATTCACGAACGCCGGCTCGGCGGCGGTCCGATGTCCCGCGCTGACTGCGCGCCGCGGTGTGATGGCTGGGCCTCGCGATCGCTGACAGCAGGGTTGGAGCCCGGCCGGCATCGCTCTTGGGTGCCAGGCCCCTTGGCTCGAAGCCGCGGGAGGTCGCCTACGTGACGTGATGGTCGCGGAACGGCGGGCGACCTCGGCCCGTAGGGAAGTCCCGCCGGTTACCCGGACCCGAGCACGTGGAGTGCCTGACTCGGCAGTCAGACGTTGCAACCGTCCAAGGCCACGGCCAAGCCGGGTGGCCGGTATCATAGGAACTGAGCAATTTTTTGGATTTCGGGGAGAGCGATGTCTAGCGGCGACGTAGCCATTGAGAAGAGCCATGAGCGAGTTCGCGAAGAAGCGCGAAACTTCTTTGAAGGCGAGCTTGCTGGTCACGGACTATCGCTCGACGCAATAGAGAAGCAGAATCTCACTCAATTGCAGGACTCTCTCTCAGTGCTAGATGCCGCGATCTCTAATCCGCAGCAGTTCGGGCTCTTCCGACTCAAGTCCAACAGTGCGCTAGTGTTCGCTTCCGTTGAATCTAGCTTTGAAGTCGGCGTGTTGCCGCTACTGCTGGAGCGAAAGCAACTCGTTCTAAGTCGGATTCGTCTTCTGGGTGGTTCCCAGAAGATCGAATCGATTCGTGACCTGATCGGACAGATTGACGATCTTGCCATTCGTGAGAATCTGGCCAGAGAGGTTGAAGAGCTTGAGATTCAAGCTCGCGATTTGGGCCAGCAATCCGAGCAGGTGCGGCGGGCTCAAGAAGCGGAGCGGGCCAGAGTTGATCGCGAGTTGGCTATGACTAAACTCGAAGTCATGGAAAGGCGATGGGTCGTACTTCAGCAGTTTCTTGGCAGAGAGTCGATCGCGACGGTTATCGGAAGTTTTTTGCTCGTCGCACTCACCATAGCGCTAGTGGTGGCAATGTTTAGCAAGACCGCAGTTCCCGAAATTGTGAGCAGCAGTTTTCTAATCATTCTTGGATATTTTTTCGGGCAAAGCGTAAATCGACACGCCGAGCGTAACCCTTGAGTCGAGAAAATGTCTTCCTAGCGAAATTCTATTTGACTGGTGGAGTGCGGTTATTCAAACCGCGCCGTATTCGGTGATCATAAACGGTCGCCTTGGGCGCTTCGCGCGCCGACCAGCCGGCTGGCCACCGCCCCCTTGGTGAGCATCCGATCCGATCCGATCCGATCCGATCAAATCCCTCCCATCCGAGGGTCGACATGGGTTGGGTTCCTCCTTGCAGCGCCCACAGCCTTGGCTGCGACGTCGACACCTGGAGCTGCAGCGCCCGCTCGCCAACCGGTGAGCCGCAGATCTGACCCGAATCGGCCGTACTCTCGACGCCCTGGGTGCCGAGGTGCTCGAGCGCCATGAGATCATGCGACCGTGGATCTCGCTGAGGCGAAAAGGGTTCTACGTTCCGAGATCATGTTCGAGGGGTGCAGCGACTCCACCTTGGTCAAGGAGATCAAGAGCCAGATCAGCAAGGCGGGCATCACGCCGCCCAAGGGGATCGTTCCGGCCGCTGGCCTGGTATCGGGGATCCGACTCCAGCCGGCCGAGGCACTGCACAGGCTCGCCCTTGCCACCCAGCCCCCGTACCCGGACGAGCTCATCGAGCTCTACCAGCGGTGGGCACCCCTTCGCTATCTCGGCTTCTTCGCCCACGACAAGGCGGGCCGGCTCGTGGTCAGCGACGCCGGCCGGGAGATCAGGGGCAACCAGCGCCGGGTCACGTCCGAGGAACTCGGCATCGGCTTCGCCGTGCGCATCGCCGAGGACTGGATTCGGGACCGCGGCCTCCGCCCCGGACTGATCGAGGTTGTCGATGTCGACCTACTCCGCAAGCAAGGCTTCCTCAAGCTACATGGGAGGAAGCTCACCGTCGAGGACGACGGCAAGCACCCCGATTACCTGCTGATCGCGCACGTTCCGGGGTCGCGCTGGCCGTTTCGCCTCTTCTTCCTGGAGTGCAAGGGAACCGCGAGGGCCGACTACGCCGTCAGGCAACTGGCCGGCGCCGTGATCCAGCTCGACGGAATCCAGATCGGCGGCGCCCCGCTTCCTGGCCTCGCCGTGAGTACGGTGACTTCCAGAGACACCGTGGCCTACCGGGCCGTGGAGCTTGAGTGCGACGGCGTCGAGGCCGCGCCAGATGACCGCAGAGTGGCCAGGGGCAACATGCGGACCTTGGATGATGAGGCGACGTTCGCCGCATTGAGGATCGCGTGGACCGCCCTCGCCGACTTCGGCGGCAACCTACGCGCAGCCGCAGAGTGGGCGCAGGACGAGCGGCACAGCGTGCCCGCGGGCGGGCAGGGCCCGCCGCGCAGGCGCTTTGGAACCCCCTACGGCTCGGGCTATGCGTGGGGAGTCGAGAGGCGGACCCGAGTCAACGGGCGGACACTGACCATCCGTCGCGGCATCGATGGCGCGGTCGACGAGGAGCTCGCGAGAGTCAACCCGACCGGGCTCCTCGATGCCCAGTCGAACTTCGCGCAAAGCCTCGCCGAGACTGAGGAACCGCCGCGAGCGGCAGTCGAGCCTGGAGGGCGAGTCCGGATTACCTCTGCCGGACCCAACGGCTCGATCCTCTCGATCATCATCGGACCCGAATCGTAGCCGGTGGCTAGGTGGGCACGGTTATGTGCTGCAGCTGTGGGACATCACCGACGCCAACGCGCCAACCCGCATCGCCAGCGTCGATGACGACAAGAGCGTGAATGCACTGGCGTTCAGCCCCGACAAGCACACCCTTGCCACCACCATCGGTGGCCGGCTGCGGCTGTGGGACATTAAGCAGATATCCGCGTTAAGCGGCCACGTCCAGCAATGGTCATGCTATGCAACGGGCGGGGGACTGTCGCCAGAGGAATGGTTGGCGGAAGTGCCGGGTATCGCATACAGGCGGTCGTGCCCCTGACGTGCCACGGCCAGATGCGATAGTGGACTGATCTCCCACCCTTCTTGATCTCAACGGGACGCACTACACCAGTTTCCAATCCCGGGAACACTAACTGGTTGGAATGAAGCCTATTTGACTGGCAGAGTGCTGTTATTCAAACCGTGCGGTATGGTCCGCCTGCTAGTGACCTTCCAGGGGTAGTAGTGGGTGCCCTCTGCCAGCCCGACGTTCGCCGGGTCCGATGGACGCCGTTTGAATCCTCGCGCGGCGATCGGGCTTCGCGGCATACGGAGGCCGACGGGCGAATACCTTGATCAGCTGGCGGAGCCGCGTCGCGACGCTATGCGGGATCAGGTGGTAGGGGGTTGGCCCCCTCGCCGTGCCCGTCGGCCGAGCGGGGCGAGGGTGGCGCGGTGTCTGGCTGGTCCTCGCCCGGCGCTTCCCGAGTCCGCGCGAGGCGTTCCTGCTCGGCTGCGGCAAGCGCCAGCAGGGTGGCGACGTCCTTCGCCGAGTGGCCATTAATCTCGATCTTCAGGCGATAGTCGTCGGTGAACTCAATTCGGAATCGCTTGTGCTTGTGACGGGCCCCGACTGCCTCGATGGCGGCCCGGACTGCCCTCCAGACGCCTGGCGCCGCCAGTAGACCGAGTGCGACCCCGTCGGGATTTGCCTCGTCGAGCGGGACGATGTGGCCGCCCGCCTCCCGGGCGGCCAGCGCTCCGTCGTAAGGATGATGGCTGAGGCCTCGAAGTCTGATGGTGTTGGGGCTCACGGAGCGCAGTTCGAGACGGAGTCGCACTTCGCCGCGCCTGATCCACACCGGGCAAAGGGTAGCGGTCCTGCGGGGAGATGTCCGCCAAAGCATCATACTCAAGTGGCCGTCTGCCCGACGTAGGCGCTGCGGCCGAGGTTGTTCAACGACAGCGCCCCGAGCCGTTCGACCCGGCCGTGGACCTCTTGAGCACGGTCGAATCTCCCGCACCCCATTCGCCCAGCACCGCGATCGCGAACGGCGGCTCGGTGGTGGACGCGGCGATCAGCGCGGCCGGGGCATCCACCTCGTCGGTGACGTCGAGCAGGTCGATGGCGCTCGGCGGGGCGACAGTAGCGTGGCGGGGGCCTCCGCACCCAGTCGACCGGCAGCTGGCGGGCCGCCGCTTTCCGAGGAGCTTCTCGCCGATTGCCAGCGGGTGCTTGGCTTCGATCACCCGAGAACTCTGGCCACCCGGGCCAACCTGGCACGGGTGCGGGGAGAGCCCGGAGACCCGGGCGGCGCGGTGCCCGCTTTTGAGCAGCTATTGGCCGACTTTCAACGGGTGCTAGGTGCCGATCACCCGGAAGCGCTGATTATCCGAAACGATCTGGCCAGGTCGCGGGACCCCGCGGAGGTGTCCGGTGACGAAGGTCCGCGAGCATCATAGATCAGAGGCTTTTCCGACGACGCGACCTTCCTCGACTTTACGGGAGGCAAACTCCGAGCCGATCGGTCGAAGAAATGGTGGAGCTGTCAACCGCCTGCCGCAAGTGACCTTGACGAGGCGGTCGCCGCCGAGACCCGTGACCTGTGTCCAGCCCGGGATGCACCGACGCGGGTTGAACGGTCTGCCCTGTCTTACCTAGCAGTCACGACGGCTCTTGTGTTCAATGGGACAGCGCGGTTCGGCTTGATAATTGCGTCGAGCGTACTCGCCATCTCGTGGATCTGAGTAAACACCGGCCTAGCGCTGGGCGCTCAGCGCAGCCGCCAAAGTCGCACTGTCTTCTCGCTGCCGACGGCCAACGTGCGCCCGTCTGGGGAGAACGCCACCGAGTCTACGGCGGTTAGAGGTTGGCCAAAGGGTGTCGGGCGAGTTGGTTCAGTGAGGTCCCACAGCCGCATCGTCTTGTCTTCGCTGCCGACGGCCAACGTGCGCCCGTCCGGGGAGAACGCCACCGAGAGCACGGCGTCGGCGCTGGCCAGGGGTTGGCCGAGGGGTGCCGGGCGGGCGCGGTTAGTCAGGTCCCATAGCCGAACCGTCTTGTCGGCGCTGCCGACGGCCAATGTGTGCCCCTTAGTGCCTGTTTTAGATCTTGATGGTGTGTACTGGGTGTTGGCCGCGTGGTTGGGGTTCGGCGTGGTGACGTGATCGACTGGGGTGGGTTGGTCACGGTCGTTCCATGAGTCGATCTCCGCGGTATCCCTCCGATATGTCCGATGCGGAGTGGGCGTATGTGGCGCCGCTGTTGCCGGCGCCGTCGAAGGACGGGCGGCGCGAGAAGCATGATCGCCGGGATGTTGTGGATGGGATTCTGTATGTGACGCACAATGGGGTGGTCTGGCGGGCGTTGCCGGTGGACTTCCCGCCGTGGGCGACGGTCTATGGGTATTTCGCTCGGTGGAAGCGGAAAGGCGTCACGGTCCAGGTCCACGATGGTTTACGGGACGAGGTTCGCAGGGTGGAGGGCCGGGCGGCGTCGCCGACCGCTGGGGTGATCGACTCGCAGTCGGTGAAGGGCGCGCCGACGGTGGCGGCGGGGTCGCGGGGGTTCGACGCGGGGAAGAAGGTCAACGGTCGTAAGCGGTTCATCGTGGTCGACACGCTGGGTCTGCTGCTCGCGGTGCTCGTCGTGCCGGCGAGTCGCCAGGACCGGGACGGCGCCCGCCAGTTGCTCGTGGACCATTACTTCGCCACGCCGTCGTGTCGGTTCCTGTGGGCGGACGGCGGTTTCGCTGGGAGGTTCGTCGAGTGGGCCGCGAAGATCGTGAAGACCACGGTTCAGGTCGTCCGGAAGAAAGACGGTCAGAAAGGCTTCCAGCCCCTGCCTCGGCGCTGGGTCGTGGAACGAACCTTGGCCTGGATCACGGGTCATCGCCGCCTTGCCCGTGACTACGAACGCGATCCGGCGAGCTCCGAGGCCTTCATCCGCTGGGCCATGATCCGAACCATGGCCCGCCGGCTCGCCCGCGGCGGGCACGTCACGCGATGGACCACGCGACCGACAGTCGACAAGATCTAAAACAGGCTCTGAGCCCGGAGGCGCAGCGGCAGATCGCCGTCATGGGCGCGGACAAGTTCTGGGCCGGCGTCAGCGCCGCGGTCGCGTTCCAGAAAGCCGGAGTGAAGCTGCCGGCCGCCAGTAACGTCAAGAGTAATGTCAAGAGTAATGTGCAGAATGTCTCGCTGACGCCGGGCACTAAAATTCCGGGGGTGCCCGGT
Organism: Pseudofrankia sp. DC12; assembly: GCF_000966285.1. Taxonomy (NCBI): domain Bacteria; kingdom Bacillati; phylum Actinomycetota; class Actinomycetes; order Frankiales; family Frankiaceae; genus Pseudofrankia; species Pseudofrankia sp. DC12. Next base: position 2,608,686 of record NZ_KQ031391.1, on the reverse strand, counting down.
GATTGGCTCAAGAAATCGGTTTGTGGTCCCGATCCGGGCCCCGTCGCCGCAGCGAAGGACCCCTGCGACCCCAATAACGATTGGTCGCAATACACGAACGCAGACGAAGATCTACTGAAAGGCGTCTGGTCGTTCTTGAGCGGGCCGAACGAAGATACCTATGGAAAAGAGCTTGGTAAGGCCTTGCAGGGCTGCGGAGAAAGCTTCACCGAGGACACGGAGGTCCTTCTCGCTGACGGCACCTCACAACCGATCGGAAAGATCAAGGTCGGCGACAAGGTACGAGCAACCGACCCTGCCACCGGACAGACCAGCGCCCGCACGGTCACCAATGTATGGATCAACCACGACACCGACCTGCTCGACCTCATCGTCGAGACCGACGGCGTCCGCTCAGCGATCCACACCACCGAACACCACCGCTTCTTCGACGACACCACCCGCGCCTGGACCGAGGCGATCGACCTTAAACCTGGCGACCACCTCCACACCGAGAACGGCACCGTCGCCACCGTCGCCACCGCAGTTGTCCTGCCTGCCAGCGGCTACATGTGGGACCTCACAGTCCAGGAAACCCACACCTTCTACATCCGCGTAGGAGACACAAGCAGTCTGGTCCATAACATAAACTGCCCTATCGGGACGGTGCAGGGGCCTAACGGCGAAACCCTGCCCCTTCCATTCGGGGCGAAAGGAAAACTGACCAGAAAAGGAACAGGCTGGGCTTTCGCCGTTCCTGCGGGCACTCAGGGGCTGAACCCCCGCGTCGTCGAAGTTCGGTTGATGGACCCGACGAGTCGGTACCCGCATGGATACGTCGTTTATATGAACGCGGCGGAGCAGACTATCAACCCTTTGACCGGTCAAACGCCGAAAGGTAAGGCGGACCCGTGGGCCCATTTGCCGATTGGACCGCCAAGCTAGATTCCGGCGTCGCCGAAAATCTGGTCGAAGGAGAAAGATGTTGACCCGGACATCGTTCTCGGTAACACGGGATCAACCGCGTCGCCTACCTTCTGGACGTCATCGTCGAGACAGGTGGCACCCGAGAGAGAATTATATTGGAAACATCACATTGAGAACGAGCCTGGCGCGAATGCCAGGGTCGAGGCCCACAGTGTCAAACCCGCCGACAACCTACATGCTGTCGGCACACTGTCTAGCCTCCGCAAATGCTTTCCGGTCGGAGCTACCGTGGACCGTACTGTTGGCGACACCTACACCTTCTACCTCTGTCGTGGTGGCACGAGTCCCGTGGTCCATAAATTAAATTGCCGTATCGAGGCGGTGCGGAGGGCCGAATGGCGATACCTTGCCCGTCCAGCGGAGTCGGGGGCAGCACCGGAAAGGGATGGGTGTACAATGTCTCGACTAATAGTTATCAGTCAAGTTAGATATGGTGTAGGTATGAATAAGATAGATCATTCGTATAGTCGTACAGAAAATCGGGCACTCGTTCGGGTCGACCGCTTCGAATGCTCGTTGATTCCATGATCGAGATTTCGAGCTTGGCTGAGAAGGGCGAATACGTGTCATCTGGGGGTTCGCTCGACGCGGATCCACTGAGGGTGGTTGATGCGCTACAGGAGGTCCAACTGCTGGATTGCAAAGTGTCTCCACTGACCGCGACAGCAGCCCTGCTTTTTGAGTTGCGAACTGCTCTCCAGATCGATATTGGGAACTCGGCAGTCCTCGTAGTGCGGGGGCTCCGTAAATTCAGCTGGAGTTGGCTGGCTGGCTATAGACCGCTCGTCGCAGCGACGATTGTGTCAAGCGCCCCGAAGTTTGATCTCGACTCATTTACTATGGAGTTTGGACTCTTTCCGGATGCCGATCTGATCGTCACAGGGAATTCGGCGGAATTTTATCTGCTCGAAGTCGACGGAATTGGCGAAGCGATCCCTAACTACGTGGATGCCGATTTGGCGAGTATCCGTGGTGCGTTGCCAACTTGGTCATCGAGATGCACTGTTCTTCAAGCGTCGAGCTCCCGCTGAAGTGTTGCAGTCAAGATCCTCTCCGTCGCGGTGAGCTTCTGGATGCGCCTCGGTCGGCATAAATCGTCAGCCTGTCGACCTCGGTCCACTGTTGTTCGCAGACCCAATAATCGCCGTGCGGAAATGGGCTGACGGCACCAACGCCCCTGAGCTCATTCTGCTGTTGCCCGCATGGGTGCGTAGGCTGACAAGTGGAAGGCGGATTGGGCGGACTCGATCTTGTGGTACGTCTAGTAGGATGTGTGGCGTGGCGGATCGACGTCGCCCGTCTGCTAGGAATGCAAAGGAGTCGTCGGTTTGTTTGCGCGGGTGCTCGCACGGGGAAACCCTCGGGGAAAGCTGAGCGTCACGATCATAATGACCTCATGTCTCGCGCTGGTGGCGTGCGGCGGTCGGGATCTGGGTCACATCGATGCCGCGTCTACGCCTGTGCGCGGGCCCAGTTCTTCGACTACCGGTCTGCCAGCAGGCTCGGCGGACCTGAAGGTGCTCCGCTCGCAGGACTACGTACTCACGTCAGGCCCTGAGACGAAGGGTCTGAAGGAACAACCGACTCCGGGGGCTCCCGGCCTCGCGGATCCACAAGCGGGTAAAGACCTAGCCGACTGTCTCGGAATCCCCGGTCTTTCGGTAACGGCCGCCTACAATGGACCGGCCTTTACTGACGGTGCCGAAGATCCTACGACCGCGAATTCCACGAGCGCGATCCTGTCGATGGAGGACGCGACCGCTGCGCGCAAGGCTCTCCAGGAGCCAAGGTATCCGGGCTGTCTGGCCAGCTTGACTGCCAAAGATTTCGATGCACAGCTCAAGGGTCAGTTGAAGCGTGCTGGTTACACGGATCCCAGTCTTGCTGAAAAGCTGTCTGCTGACGTGAGCTCGGCCGGTTTCGCCTCGCCGCTGCCAGGTTTCGCCGCCGCCATGGAGTTCGTCGTGACCATCTCGGGCCCGGCGAGTAGCCAGAAATATTACGCCACGACGTTGTTTGCGATCGATCGGCGGGTCGAAATTGAGCTCACGCTGGGGCGGTTCGGAAACCCACCCGACACGGCCCAGCTGGAGCTGCTGGCGACACAGCTGGTGCGGAAGCTAGCCCAACAGCCGCGATGATCGTAGAGGGTCGTGAGATTCATGATCGGTGGCGGGCTGGTCAGGTGGCGGCGGGTTCGCCGGTGGGCCGGCGGCGCAGGCTCGCCTGTTGGAGTGGCGGCGGGGCGTAGGCCTGGTCGAGCATGCCGATGTTCGGTGCCGGGCGGGACGATCTCGTCGATCCGGTCGAGAACGTCGTCGGTGAGTGCGACGTCGAGGCCGGTGAACAGGCCGTCGAGGTGGTTCATGGTGCGCGGCCCGAGGAGCGCGCTGGTGACGCCAGGGTGAGTGATCGCGAGCGCCATGGCGAGGTGGGTCAGCGGCAGGCCCACCTCGGCGGCGAGCGAGAGGTACCGCTCGACGGTGTCGAGGCGGCGCTCGTCGTGGACGTGCGTGACGAAGGCGGCGCGGCGCAGTTCGTTGTGCTGGCCCTTGCGGACGCACCCGGTGAGCAGCCCTGCCCGAGCGGGCCCCACACCAGGGTCCCCATCCCGTAGCGCTGTGGCGACGGGCAGCACCTCGCGTTCGATGCCGCGATTGAGTAGCGAGTACGAGTGGCTGCTCGGTGCGGAACCGCGCCAGACCGTGCCGCTCGACGACCCAGTGGGCCTCGACGATGTCGGAGGGCAGCGCGGACGTCCCGATCGCGGACCTTGCCGCTGCGGATCAGGTCGGAGAGCGCGGACAGCGTCTCCTTGATGTCCGTGCTGGGGTCCGGTCGGTGGATCAGGTAGAGGTCGAGGTGGTCGGTCTGCAGGCGGCGCAGCGAGTTTTCGACCGCGGTCACGATCGCTCGGCGCCGACGGCCCCCGGGTGGCCTGACCAGGGCCGATGCCGATTGCATTTGCCGCCCGTGCGCGACATCCGGCCCACGGTCTCGCCGGCCATCGACTGGTACATGAGGCTCCCCGCCAAGATCTACGCACAACGCGAGCGCTGCCGCCTGCACGCTCGCGGTCCTGCCGACGCGAACGGTCGCGGTGCACGTGCGGGCGCAGGTTCCGTCCGGGCTGCCTGCTGGGCGGCCCGTCTATCCAGCGCCGGTGCACCGGCGCTGACGACAGTGGTTATGGGCCGCGCATCGAGCTGATGGTTGGTGCGCTCTCGCGTGCGGGTCAAGTGGCGCGGTCGAGATCCTGTTCGAGGGCGGCGACGGTCTCGTAGAAGGTCGTAACAGGCCATGGGGGGCTCTCAGCAGCGTGGATCCAGGTGAGATGCACGTGGGCCCACCCGCCCTCGGCCAGCTCGACGATGATGTCATCCGCGGCGGACGACTGCGCGATGATCGCGGCCCGCTGGCCGTGCAGGGGATGGCCAATGGCGACTTCGGCGCGGAGCTCTCGTGCAAGCGCCTCGCGTTGTTGGCGTTCGGAGAGTCCGCCTCCGCGCAGGTCCGACCACGAATCGCCGAACACAGGTTTCTCGCGCACGGAACTATCCTTAGGTAACCCTGGTCCGCGGGGACGGCTATTGGTGTCCGAGCCGGCCTGCGCGAGGACGTATCGCGGCCCTCGGCTCCCATAATCCTGCGAACTCCGCGGCGCGCGACGGTCTTTGATCTTTCCTGGCTGGTGGCGCGGAGCGCCACCTGCACGTGTGCCGTGGGGTCGCGGTGGGCCGATTCGGGTGTGCCTTTTCCTGGTCTGTTCGGTGTTGTGGCCGGGCGGCGGGCTGCCCGCGGCCGGGCTCGGGGCGGGGGGGTCGGTAGGACGCTCGATGGGGGAGTTGTTTCCAAGCAAAGTAACTACAAGCGACTGGTTTCATGATCAACCGTGTGGATGATCTAGTGCGCTGAAGATCATGATGCTGGCTGGTTGCGGCGTTCTGGTTCGGTGGGGCGGGGTCGGGGGATCAGGCCGTGTTGGTGGGCTGCGGCGCCGAGTTGGAAGGGTGTGGAGACGTTCAGTTCGTTGCGGAGGTTGGCGATGGTGCGGCTGACGGTGCGGACGTGGACGTGGAGGCGCGCGGCGATCGCGTCTTCGGTGAGGCCCTCGTTGAGGAGCGCGAGTACTTCGGCGTGGCGGTTCGCGGGGTTGGTGCGCGGCGGTGGTGGTGTCGCGTCGCGGTGGATCTGTTCGATCAGGTTGGTGACGAGCTGGCGTAGGGCTGGGGTTCGGAAGGCGAGCGCGCCTTGGGCCAGGTCGGTGGCGTCGATGGGGAGGAGGGCTGTCTGCCGGTCGACGACGAGCATCCGCATGGGGACGTCGGGGCTTTGGCGGATCCAGTCGGCGGTGCGTAGCTGTTCGCCGGCGGTGCGTGCGCAGGCGGCGGCGAGGAAGTCGGGCGTCCAGACCGACGTGATCGCGACGCCGCGCCCGGCGGCTCGGAGCAGGGCGTGTATCAGGTGTTCGCTGTGGTCCTGGGGCAGTGTCGGGCCACAGAGCAGGAAATGGACGTGGGATCGCGCGGTGTCGAGGAGTCGGGCGACGCGGGCGTGGGCCTCGTGCGGGTGCAGAAGTTCGACGTCGTCGCTGGGCAGGCTTCCCGTGAGCTCGGTGCCCGCGAGGATTGCCGCGCGGAGGTGTTCGGCGTGGCGTGCGAGTGCTGCGGTCCAGTGGGCGGCGATCGCGGCGTCCTGGCGTGCCTGCTGGGCGCGCGGGACACGCCTGGGATGGGGTGGCGCCCAGATCCCGTCGATCTCGCGGAGGAGGCCTCGTTCCTGTAGCCAGGCGATCTCGATGTGGGTCTGGCGCAGGGATCGGCCGGCGAGGTCGGCGACGGTGGCCAGGTCGGCGCATGGTCGCTGCACCGCGGCGGCGAAGACGCTGGCCGCGACGTCGTCCAGTCCGAAGGCGGCGGCGAGTGCGAGGCTCGGTGTGGGTTCAGGCGCGAGGGATGTCGTGGTGCGGTCGTGGTAGCTGTCGCTGATATCCGTCGGATGGCGTGGCACGTTCTTTTCCCATCTCCCACGAACGAACCGCGTCATGCGCCCGTCGAGACAAAGAAAGATCGCGAATTGGCTCGGCTGCGGCCAGGGCACGGGTAGATAACGACGTGGCTGTCGTCTGCGTGTTGCGGATAGGTGCGAGACGTCAGTCGAATTCGGGTTGTCGCGAAGCTATCTGAACCCGGACAACCCGGGAAGGGAGATGCGGTGGCGAGCCTGCGCCATGTTTGTGCGGTGTGGCGTGGTACCGCCAAGATTCACTCATTCTGGCTACCGCGAGAACCCTCCAACGAGCCCGCCCGCCGCCCTGTCGCCCTACAGGGGAAGTTGGGGGTCGAGGGCTGGATCGGGGTGCAGGGCGTGGTCGTAGGCGGCGGCGCCGGCAGGGTCGGTGGGGCGGGGGCCGAGTGCGTGGTGGGCGGGGTCGGGGTCGTCGGGAGTGGCGGGGGTGTTGTAGGGCAGGCCGAGGACGTGGTGGCGGTAGTGCTCGATGCGGTGGGTGGCGTCGTCCCAGGCCGTGGCAGCGGGCTGCGCGGTGGGGCGAGGGCCGAGGAGGCCGGTGAGGTAGCCAGCGGGCTCGTGGGTGGCGCGTACGACTGCGTGGCTGGTCTGGCGGTCCAGGGCGGAGTCGAGTCGCTTCAGCCGTGTCTGGATCTCGCGCGGATCGCGCGGGCCGGCGAGGTGGTCGGGTGCGGCCGGGGGCTGGTGGAGCTGCTGGTCGAGGGCGTGGCGTTCGGCGGCCAGGTCAACCGTGGGCCGGGTGGCAAGGTGGTGGGTCTCGGCGGCGTGCAGGAGGCGGAAGGCGCGCTGCCACTCGTGGTGGACGGTGGCTGGGGGCGGGAGCTCGTAGTGGGCCGGGTCGAGGTGGGCTTGGTGGCAGAGGTCGGTGACGCGGTGGGCGAGGACGGCGGCGCCGGTGCGGATGTCGGTGACCGGTTCTGCGGCCAGGGTGCCGGCGAGCCGGTCGGCGGGGTGGCCGTGGTCGAGCAGGGCGTGCAGTCCGGCGACCGCGCGGGCGCGGGGCACGGTTTCGTCGGGGTGGTGGAAATGGGCGCGGGCCGGGTCGGGTAGTCGCTCGGCCCAGTCCGCGGCGAGGCGCATGGCCTGGTAGTGGTCGCGGAGCCATGGATCGCGGTGCCGCCCGTCCGGTGCGGTGATTGGTGGCGGACCGAGGGTGTCGGTGGGCGCGGCGGGCTGGTGGCGGGCGTGGTGAATCGCCAGGGCGGCGACAGCGTCGTCCCAGGTCGCCCGGGCCGCGCCGGAGGTTGGCAGGGGGCCAATGCGGGCGAGGAGCTGCGCGGGTGGGTCGGCGAGCGCCGCGGCGCGGATGGCGGCTTCGGCGGCCAGCTCGGCGCGCCGCAGGAGGACCTGGCGTGGCAGAGCGGCCCCTGCCGGCTCGGTGGGTGGCTCTGACGTGGCGTTGGCCGCGCGGCCTGGCTCCACCAGGGTCTGGCTCGGCTCGGCTGGTGTCGGCCCGCTATTGACCCGCAGCGCGGCCTGGCTTGGCTCGGCTTGGCTCGGCTCGTGCGGCGGCCTGGACCCGTTGCTGGGCGTCCCGGTCGAGGCGTCCTCGGTTGCCGGCGCCGGCCGGCCGCGTCGCCGTCCGAACAGGTGGCCGCGGGACGGCTCGCGGCGCGGCGCGGCCGGCTCGCCGCCGCTCGGTCCGGTGGGGGCTTGGCTTGCCGGCGCGGAGTCTGCCGGCTGCGGTGGTTGGTGGGCGAGCCTCGCGGCGGTCAGTTCGCTGAGGGTGTGGCGACCGCGGAGCTGGTGGGCTGCCTCTGCGTGCGGGTCGTGGTCGGTGGCGAGCCGTTCGGCGCGGCTGCGGGCGAGCCGTTCGGCGAACCGGTCGAGAGGGTCGCCGTCAGCGGGGCCGGCTTCGACGGCGGGGAGCCAGGATTCGTCGTCGTCACGGTCGCGTAGTTGGTCGCGGCGTAGCAGGTAGGCGTGTAGGTCGGTGCGGGCGCGCGAGAGCATGACGTAGAGGCCGGCGCGGGTGGTGTCGTCAGGGACGACGGCGCGGGTGGTGTCCATCGTGGCGCCTTGGGCCTTGGCCGCGGTGATGGCGTAGGCGTGAGCGAGGCCGCCGTCGCGTCCGTCCTCGAACCGGTGGGTGAGGTAGGCCCAGGGGACCCGGACCGTGCCTTTGGACGGGAACGACACCTCGATGGCCTGTGCGGCGGTGGTGTCGTGCAGGTGGACGGCGGTGACGATGCCAACGGTGCCGGTGCGGATGTAGGCGGAGTCGGGCCGGCCGGCGGGGATCAGGGTGTGGCCGGCCTGGGTGAGCGTGATGACCTCGTCCCCGACACGGAACTGCCGGCCGGCCACGGTGAGGGTGGGTCCGGTCAGGGTGCCGTCGTCGGTGAGCAGGGCGCGGGCGGCGGTGTTGAGGGTGTCCACGTCGCGCTGATATTGCGCCATCATCTGGACCATCGCCGGCCGCGCCGGCGTGAGCCCTGCCGGCTCGGCGTCTTCCTGGCTGGGAGGGCCGTCTGGATCCGCGGTCCTCGGGGCGGGTGTGGCCCGCGGCTGGCGATGACTTGGCTCGACTCGTCGCCCGGGGGAGTGGGTGGCTTGGCTCGGCTTGGCTTCAAGCGCCTGGCGGCGTTCGGTGTACCAGCCCTCGACGGCGCGGTCGAGCAGGACGGTGGCGCTCTCAGCGAGGTGGACGTGCCCGAGGCGGGCGAGCTCGTCGAGGGCGGCGCGGGTCGCGGCCGGTGTGTCGGCGCGTAGCGCGCCGAGTGCGGCGCGGATCGGCGCCAGCTGCGGGCCGGCCTGGCGGTGCACTGTTGCCAGCGCCGGGATGGCCGGGGTGTGGGTGGCGAGGTGGGTGAACCAGCCGCCGGCGGACACGGAGCCGAGCTGGGCGGGGTCGCCGAGCAGGATGAGGACGGTGCCGGTGCGGGTGGCGTAGCGCAGGAGCTGTTCGGCGTCGCGGGTGGGGACCTGGGTGGCTTCGTCGACGATGAGGACCGAGCCGGGTGGCCAGACGGTGCTCGGGTCGTCGGTGTGCTCGAGCAGGGTCAGCCAGCTCGCGACGACGCGGGCGGGAATTTCGATGCGGTCGGCGAGTTCCTCGGCTTGGCGGCCGCCGTGGGCGGTCGCGAGCACGGTCCGCCCGCCGTTGTGCAGGATCGCGGTCAGGACCCGCATGGCCTCGGTTTTGCCGGTGCCGGCCGGGCCGACCGCGGGGCGGACCAGGTCACCGCAGTCGAGCAGCCGGCGGACCAGTTCGGCCTGTTCGTCCGTCAGCCGCGGCCCGGCCTCGCGTGCAGCAGGGTGGGCGGTGGCGGCGGCGAGCTGGGCGTTCAGGAGACCCGGGTCCAGCAGGAGGCGCGGGATCGCTCCGGCAGCGACCTGGCCTTGGCGGCACAGTGCCAGCAGGGTGTCCTCGACGGTGAGGAGTCCTTCGACGGTGTAGAGCGCTTCGGGTTCGTGGCGTCGGCGCGTGCGGCTGGTGTCGTGCAGCAGCACCACACGGGCGTCCGCGAGGTAGCGGTCGGCGAGGCGTTCGATCGCGTCGGCGCCGAGGCGGTCACCGGCCCAGGCGGCGACCTGCTCGACGACCTGGCGGCGGGTGAACGTCGTCGCCCGCGCCGTCAGCCCATCCGCGCCCGACAGCTGGTCAAACAGCGCACCAACCGCCCGCACATCCCTGTCCACGGACGGCGGGGACGTCGCGGTGCCTGAACGGGCGGGCCGGGCCGGGGCCAGGTGGCGCACAGCGTCGATGGTCCAGCCGGTCGCGGTGAGCCGGTCGCGTTGCAGCGCGTCGACCTCGGCGTCCGCCAGCACCCGCTTCGGCGCCCGCGACCCGCGCTGCGCCGCATCCTTGGTCGCCGCCGACGGCTCGAGTCCGGCGGCGACGAGCTGGGTGAACTCCGCCATAACCTCGCCATGGCGGGTCGAGAACGCCGTCAACAGGTCGGACGGGAAACCGGCGATCTCCGCGACGCCGTTGCGCACCGGGAGCCAGTCGACAGCCCGGCGGGCGGACAGCTCGTGGCGCAACACGGCCGCGCCGACGTAGCCGGCGGTCCTGACCTCGGTGAGCAGCGCCTCGCCGTCGATCGTGCGCCACTCCCCGCCGCCCGCCGGCGCGCTCGGATCGTCGTCGGGTTCGGTGGGGACGAACACCGCGTTGATGATGATGTTGTGGATGTGCAGGTGTGCCTCGTCGCTGCGGGACACGTCGTGCAGATAAGAGGCGACTGCCAGGCCGAGGGCGTGGCGGCTCTGCCCGCGGACCCGGCCGAACACACCGTGGCGTTCCAGGTAGCCGATCGTCGCGTCGACCGCGGCCTCCATCGCGGCGGCGACGTCCGCGCGCAGGGCGTCGTCACCGAAGGCCCACAGCAGGCTGACCGACTTCGGCGCCGAGCACACCAGGTCATAGCCCAGCACCGTCGCAGGCGGGACCCGCTGGGCACACCACCGTTCCAACTCGGCGCGGCGTACCAGCCACTGGCCTCCCCGCCCCCGGACTCCCGCCAACTGGCCGGCTGGCAGCCCTCCGGCCGCGGCCTTCGCGTCGTCGGCGGTGGCTCGGGCCGCATCCCGGTCAGCCGGGCGTCTGAGGCCGGCTGGGGTGGCTGTGCGGCCGGCCGGCGTCGTGGCCGCGGTCAGGGTGCGGGCGTTGCGGCTGACCAGGCGGCGTAGATAGGTCGGTCCGACTCCGGCGATCCGTGCCGCTGCTGCGAGCGTCAGCAGCTCGTCTGCCTCGCCGGGACCGGCGCCAGGGCGCCGTGGCACTCGGCCGGCGGAGCCGGCGGCGGACAGCAGCGGACGGCCGCTGACCGCGTGCCGACCGCGTAGCAGCCGTTCCAGCGCGAGCGCGGACACCTGCCCGTCCAGCCCGACCAGCTCGGCGCCGGCCCCCCGCGCCCGGCCCTGTGCACGGGCGCGGCTGTAGTACACCGCCAGCGGGCTGGACGCTTCGGGCTGGCCGCCCTGTACGTAGGCGACGACGTCCCGCGCTGCCTTCGCGACCTGCCCGGGGTGCGACGCCCGCAACACCCGCACCGTCGCGATCACCAGACGGCCATCCTGGCGGGTCCCGTCCCGACCTGGGGCCGAACGGAGCCCAGGACCGTCGCCGTACCGATCAGGGTGTCGCTACGGGGTAGTGACGTTCCGCGTCGCGCCATGCGTGCTCCTGGTGCCGGACCCGCGCCCCGGGAAGGCGCCCAACAGCCCAACGCTGACCGTGCACGTCACCGCCATCGTCACCGCGACCATCACTGGCCCCGCCCGCGGGCGGATTCGCGCACCGCGACTGTCACCACCGGTGTCACCACGAGGGTCACGCCGCCCGTCACGGGCACCGTTCGACCCCGGTGACAGCGCGGCTTCGGCCGCGCATGCAGCCGCCTTCCTCGTGTCTCGGGAACCGGCCGCCCAGCCGGATTGCGTGGTGTTCGGGTCTGGCGTGGCGGATGACCCGCCGCCCGGTTGGGCCGGGCCAGGCCGCGCGACGACGGCTTGACCGATGCGTGGTCGCGCTCGCGCCGGTCGCAGGATGTGGTCATCGCCGCCCGTTGAGCGCCGCTGGCCGTGACGACGCCCGACGTCGAGACCTCACCCGGACGATCATCTGTTTGATTGGGCGGTGGCCTGAGTCCTGCCTGAGGTCGGCCGGCCAGCCCGTGATCGAGTGTCCGATTGCGGGGTCGGACCGGTACCGACTGGGGCCGGGGCAGGGACGATCGCCGCCCGCGTCCGACCGGGTCCGGGGTCGCCTTGGTCAGTGCGGGGCGGCGGGGAGGTTCGGTGTGTCGCGCCGCGGTGGGCTGGTGTGGAGGCGGTGGGCGAGGCCGGTGTGGCGGCGGCCGGCGGTCGCGGTGTGCACGGCACGGCCGATGGCCTTGCGCGAGCCGACGAGGACGACGAGTTTCTTGGCGCGGGTGACGGCCGTGTAGAGCAGGTTGCGTTGCAGCATCATCCAGGCGCTCATCGTCACCGGGATGACGACGGCGGGGTATTCGCTGCCCTGGGAGCGGTGGATGGTCAGTGCGTAGGCATGGGTGAGCTCGTCGAGCTCGGCGAAATCGTAGGGGATGGTCTCGCCCTCGTCGGTCCGCACGGTCAGGGTCTGCTCGACGAGGTCGAGGGCGGTGACGACGCCGAGGGTGCCGTTGAAGACACCGGCCGTGCCCTTGTCGTAGTTGTTGCGGATCTGGCTGACCTTGTCGCCGACGCGGAACACCCGGCCGCCGAATCGCCGCTCCGGGACGCCGGGGCCAGCAGGGGTGAGCGCGTCCTGGAGCAGGCCGTTGAGGGTGCCGGCGCCGGCGTGGCCGCGGTGCATCGGGGTGAGGACCTGGACGTCGGTGCGGGGGTCCAGGCCGAACCGGCGGGGGATCCGGTTCGCGACGACGTCGACGGTGAGGTTCGCGGCGTCCTCGGCCTCGTCGCAGGCGAACAGGAAGAAGTCGGGCAGGCCGGTGACCTGGGGGAAGGTGCCTGCGTTGATGCGGTGGGCGTTGGTGACGACCCCGGACTGGGCGGCCTGGCGGAACACCTGGGTCAGCCGGACGTGCGGGACCGGGGTGTCGTCGGCGAGCAGGTCACGCAGCACCTGGCCGGCGCCGACGGAGGGCAGCTGGTCGACGTCGCCGACGAGCAGCAGGTGGGCGCCGGGGGCGACCGCGCGGGCGAGCTTGTTCGCCAACAGCAGGTCAAGCATCGAGGCCTCGTCGACGACGACGAGGTCGGCGTCCAGCGGGCGGTCGCGGTCGTAGGCGGCGTCGCCGCCGGGGCGCAGCTCCAGCAGGCGGTGCACGGTTGCTGCGGGGTGGCCGGTCAGCTCGGTCAGTCTCTTGGCGGCGCGGCCGGTCGGCGCGGCGAGCAGCACCTTCGCGCGTTTCGCCGTCGCCATCTCCACGATCGAGCGGACCGTGAAGCTCTTCCCGCAGCCCGGCCCGCCGGTCAGCACCGCGACCTTGCGGGTCAGCGCGAGGCGGACCGCCTCGTCCTGCGCCGGCGCGAGATCGGCGCCCGTCCGCCCGCGCAGCCAGCGCCGGGCCGCGTCCCAGTCCACGGTCGCGAACGCGCCGAGCCGATCAGTGTCGGCGTCCAGGAGACGCTGCAGCTGGTTGGCCAGCGACACCTCGGCCCGGTGGAACGGCACGAGATAGTAGGCGGGCACCGGCTGCGCCGGGTCCTCACCGGGCAGCTCCTCGCGGACGACCCCGTCCTCGGCGACGAGCGCGCCGAGGGCGTCGATCACCCCGGCCAGCTCGACTTCCAGGATCTTCGCCGCGTCGGTGAGCAGCCGCTGCTCGGGCAGATAGCAGTGGCCGTCACTGGTCGACTCCGACAGGCAGTACTGTAGACCGGCCTTGATCCGCTCGGGGGCGTCGTGCGGGATACCGACGGCCTGGGCGATGGTGTCCGCGGTCCGGAAACCGATGCCCCACACGTCGTTCGCGAGCCGGTAGGGCTCGCGGCGGACCACGTCGACCGAGCCGTCCTGGTACTTCTTGTAGATCTTCACGGCGAGCGAGGTCGAGACCCCGACGCTTTGCAGGAAGACCATCACTTCCTTGATGGCTCGTTGTTCGTCCCAGGCGGCGGTGATCGCCTTGACGCGTTTCGGGCCGAGCTTGGGGACCTCGATCAGCCGGGCGGGCTCGGTGTCGATGACATCGAGGGCCTCGGCGCCGAAGTGCTCGACGATGTTCTCCGCGAGCCGCGGCCCCACCCCTTTGATCAGCCCGGAGCCGAGGTAGCGGCGGATGCCCTGGACGGTGGCGGGCAGGACGGTCGTGTAGTCCTCCACCTGGAACTGCCGGCCGTGCTGGGGATGGCTGCCCCAGCGGCCCCGCATCCGCAGGAACTCCCCTGGCTGGGCACCCAGCAGCGACCCGACGACCGTGACGAGTTCCCCACCACGGCCGGGATCGACCCGTGCGACGGTGTAGCCGGTCTCCTCGTTGGCGAAGGTGACCCGCTCCAACGTCGCGTCCAGCAACGTCCACCGCGGCCCGTCCACCGAACCGGCCCTGGCACCCTCACCCGGGCGCGCAGCCCGATCGGGTCTGCGCGCCGCGGCGCGCCCGTCCGGCGCCAAGCTGGCGTTCGATCCACCGCTCACTGGCCTGTGGTCACCGCGCAGACCCCTCCCCGCCCTTCCGCGGAGATCAGCCTACGGCGCGCGACCAACTGTCCAAGGACGGGCAACAGCCTCGACCCGGTTCGGGCATCCACCGCGCTCTGCGAGCGTGGCCCGGTTTGGGCCGGCCTGCTGGCCCGCGTGACCTCCCAGCCTGATTCAAGATCTTGAAGCAGGCTGGCCCGCCGTGAGGCGACGGCGCTGCCTTCCTTGCGTCACGCCGCCACAGCGCCTGGCGGGTCGAGTTGGCGGAGCTGGCCGATGTAGCGGCGGGCGGTGCTGATGTGGAGGTCGACGGCGGGGCCGAGGTCGCGGGCGAGCGCGTAGTCAGTGCGCGGGTCGTCTTGGGCGACGGTGGCGAGGAGTGCCGCGAGCGCTTCGCGTTTCGTTCCTGGCTTGGGCACCGTGACCAGGGCGCGGCGCGGGTGCGTCCGCGCGCCGCTTGCCCGGGTCGCCGGCCCGGCTGGGACCCCTCGCCCCTGCGCCACTTCGCTTGGTGCGGCGTCGCTCCGTCGCGCCGGGACCTGATCGATCTGACTGGTCTGGCCGGCAGGGACCGTGCGGCGGCGCCGGCCCGGGCCGCCGTCGCGGCCGTTGCGGGGTGCACGGCTGGCAGCACGGATCTGCCCCATGAGCAGCTCGTACGCGCCAATCAGAGCGGCGCTCGGCCAGGCGGCAATCACCCGGGCGGCCAGGGTGGGTTCGGCGTGCATGACGTTGGCGGCGACGGAGGCGGCGGAGCTGAGCGCTAGCAGGGCGTAGGGCAGCAGGGTGCGGCGGCGTCCGGCGCGGCTGTCGGCGAGCAGGGTCATGGAGGCGGCGACGATGAGGCCGTCGACGGAGATCGGGATGATGGCGGCGGCGGTGTGGTCCTCGCCGTGGTCGAGGGCGACGCCGCGCATGTGGCGGTAGGACACGGCGGCGGCGATGGCCGCGACGGTCAGGACGGCGGCGATGGTGGCGAGGCGGATCCAGAACTCGGCGTCTCGCCACGTGGTCCGCGCTTCGGCCGGTGGACCCAGCGTGGGCGTGGTCGGTGCCTGCGTGCCGCGACTTGCGGCTCCCGGCTTGGCGGTGGGCGGCTGGCCGCCCTCGGTGGTTGGTGTGTGCCTGGCCCGGGTCGCGTCGGTCGGCGAGGTGAAGGACTGCGCGTGGGCGGTGTGGCCGGAGTTTTGGGGATGGGCGCGGTGTGGTGTTCGAATTCTGGCGGCGGTGGTGGGTGCGGGGGTCATGGCGGCCTGCCCGATGTTGGCGTGGCGGGGGAGCGGTGGCTGTAGGGGAAGAGTCGACGCCCGTTATGTGAGGCACATCACTTTGAGTACGGATTGTAGTGATTCGATCGGGGTCGGCTGGGCAAGCGGTTGATGGGCGTGTCGGGCGCGCGGTGCCCCACGGACATCGGTCGACCCCTCGGTGACCTGCCGTGTCGGTCGCCGGCGAGCACGGGTATCGAGGTGACGGGCGGACGGGACGGTCCGGCGCGGTAGCGCGCGGCCCGTGGCGTCAGCGGATCTGGGGGTGCGCGCGGAGTGGAGGGTCCCGGGCCGCGGGCGCGTCGGGGACGGGCTCGGCCTCGTGGTGGCGTTTGCGCTCGGGTCGGCGGGGTTTAGCGGCGTGGCCGTGATGACGGACGGTCGCGGCCGTTGTCGAGGGTTCTTCGCATGGTCGGATGCTAAGGCTTTTCAATCGTGAAATCCTGTGGTACCACCTTTCTCTAATGATGGTCCGGACTAGCCGGGCGCTACACTCCGACGATCTTTCCGATTGCTTTGCCGTCCCCTGGCGGCGGTGTTGCCTGCGGTCGCACCAGCTCGCCTCGTCCCAGAAACATGCTCTGAGCTGCACATCTTGCTGCGCTCGCAGCCGGATGGCGTCTTTTCGGGCGCCCTGGTTGCGGGTACTCCGACCTGCCCGATAGGAGAATCATGCGTCCGAGTTCTCGGCACCATCGCCGCTCGTGTTGTTTCGTGCCGCGCCGTGCCGCCCGGTTTAGGACATTCGGCGACCCGGTTGGGCCATCGAATGTCCGGATCCAGGCATTGCATTTGAAGAGAGCGCCGGCTGATGTCCGGATCCGGGCATCAGCGGTGGGCGGTGCGCTGCCAGGTGCGCCGGGACCGGCGGGCCGTGGTGGCCGGGGCCGGCGGGGGGCTCCTGTTGGTGGCGCGGTCTCGCTGGCGGTAGCGGCGGGACGTGGGGGGTGTCGGCGGTGACGTACGCCGCGCCGCGGCGCTGGGATCTGCCGGCCGAGGACGGCGACCTGTACGGCGACGCCCCGGTGCCGGGTGCCGGCCGGGGCGTCCCGCGGTGGGGTGGGGTGCTCGCGGGCCTGTTGCTTGCCGCGCTGGGTGCCGGGTTGGCGTTGTGGCTCGGCTCCGGGCGGGTCCAGATGATCGACGCGGTGGCGCTGTCGCGACCGGTGCAGCGTGGCCAGGTCGTCGGGGTGGGGGATCTGGCGGTGGTGCGGGTCGCCGCCGATGGGGGACAGGTCCGGTTGGCGTCGCCGGCGGCGGCCCGTCACGCGGTGGTGGGCCGTCAGGCTCTGGTCGACCTGCCGGCGGGGACGTTGCTGAGCCCGGAGTTGGTCGGCTCGGTGTCCGGCCCGGCGGGGACGTTGACGCTCGGCGTCGCCGTCGACGCCGCGGGCCTGCCGTCCGCGGGACTCCGGCCGGGGGATGTGGTCGACGTGGTCGGTGTGGACGCGGTGTCGAAGGAGCCGCTGACGCTGGCGTCGATGGTGACCGTCACCGAGGTCCACGCCCCCGGCGGCGGGGCAGGCGGTGGGAACACGGTCGTCTATCTGGCGGTCGATGCCGAGCTTGCACCTCAGGTCGCGGCCGCCGCCGCGCAGGGCCCCGGGGTCCGGCTGCTCGGCGTCACCGGCTCCACCGATCCCGGGGTTCCGGCTGTTGTCCCGACCAGCGCCGCGACCGCTGTCCTGGCGCCGCCGAGCGCCGGATCGTCGGTCTACGCCGGCGCGTCCAGCACCAGCAGACCGACCACCTCACCTGGCGCGGGCGTGAACGTGCCGGGCTCCGGTTCGCCGACCGGCGGGCTGGGCGGACAGGCCGCAGGTGGCACCTGATGGCGTCGCGTGGTCTGCGCCCGGCGGACATCGTCCCGGCGGTGCACCCGGTGGTGGCGATCCGCGCGCCGGACCTGCGGTCAGGCGGGCCGGTCGCGGTGGATGAGGAGCTGGTCGCCGCGCTGGTGGCCGAGGTTGGCGAGATGGTCGAGGCACGCCTCGCGCAGGCCCGCCGTTCCGGGGTGACAGTCGACCCCGCGGACCGGGCGTCGCTGGTCGAGGACGCGGTCGCCGTCGTGTTGGCGGCTGCCCGCGCGGACGCAGCCGAGGCCGGTGTCGCCCCGCTGGATCTGGTCGGTCAGGAGATGGTTCGGGCGCGTGCCCGTGAGGCGGGTGCGGATCTCGGCGTGTTGGGTCCGGTGCTGACGGCGGCGCACCGGTTTTCCGACGTGGAGGTCAACGGGGCGGTGAACATGGTCTGCACCGAACGGCTGTCCGGCCGGCGTGTGGAGGGCCCGTCGCCGTTCGCGACCGATGTCGCGGTGTGGGAGTGGGCGGCGTCGCGGGCGGCGTTGGCGGGGCGGCGGTTCGACGAGGCGAATCCGTCGGTGCGTTTCCGGTTGCCGAACGGGGTGCGGGTGCATGCGCTGGGTCGGGTGACGTCGGTGACGCATCTGGATTGCCGGCTGTTCACCCCGGCGCTCGACTCGCTGGCCGGGTTGGCTGCGGCGGGGATGTGCGGGCCGGATGTGGCCGCGCTGCTGGCTGCAACCGCAGCGCTGCGGGTGCCGTTCGGTCTGGTCCTCTCGGGTGGGACCGGTGCGGGGAAGACGACGTTGCTGCGGGCGTGGGCGAACGCGGCGCCGGCGGAGCGGGCGTTGGACCGGGTGGTGACGGTCGAGGACGAGGCGGAGCTGTTTCTGGACCGGGCCCGGTTTCGCAATTTGGTGGAGTTCGAGACCCGGGAGTCGAACGTCGATGGCCGGGGCGAGTACTCGATGGAGCGCTATCTGACCGCGGACCTGCGCCGCCAGACCCCCAGCCGGGTGCTGCTCGGGGAACTGAAACCCGATGGTGGGGTGCTGCCGCTGCTGCTGGGCGCGGGGCAGGGCATTGGTCAGGGCATCGCGACGACGATCCACGCCCTGTCCGCTGCGGACGTTGTGGCCCGTCTGCAGACGTATGCGGCGTTCGGTTCGCGGACGGTCGCGGAGCCGGTGGTGCTGGCAACGATCGCCCGCGCCCTCGACCTCGTCGTACATGTCGCCCACGTCGGTGGACGCCGGGTCGTGACTGAGGTGCGGGAGATCGGCGACTACCAGGCGGGGATGGTCACCTCGGCGCAGCTGTGGGCGTGGCACCCGGGCGCTGGACGGGCGGTGCGGACCGAGATCGAGATGTCACCGGCGCTGCGGGAGAAGCTGGCGTCGGTCACCGACCCGCGGCCGTTCGCGGCGGCCCGGACGCAGGTGGGCGGATGAGCGGCGGACTGCGCCTGGTCGTGCTCGCCTGCGCGGGTGGGACCGGCGGCGTCGGAGTGTGGCTGACGGCCTGGGGCGTCCTCGGGCACGGCGGCCAGCCGGGTGGGCGCCGGCGCGCGACGCCCACCCGGCCGGCGGCCGCCGTGCTGGGCGGCGTGCGATGGCGACTGCCCGAGGGCGCCAGCGGGGCGCTGGTCGCGGCGGCTGGCGGGCTGGCGGTCGGGGTGCTGGTCGGCCTGCCGGTGCTGGCGGTCGCGGCGGGTGGGTTGGTGTGGCTGGTCGGTCAGACGCGGGCGGTACGGGCGGTGCCGCAGGTCAACGAGCTGGGTGACGCGGTCGCGAGCTGGTGTGAGACGGTCCGCCAGGAACTCGACGCCGGCCAGCCGCTGCTCGCGGCGGTCGCCGCGTCCTGCCTGCTCCCGCCACCCCCGCTCGCCGCCCCACTGGCCGGCCTGGCGCGCCGGCTGGAGGACCACCAGCCGCTGCCGGCGGCGCTGGCCGCCTTCCACACCGAGGTCGCGCACCCGGCGGTCGGCCAGGTCGTCGCCGCCCTGTCGCTGGCCTACCGCCACGGCGCGGGCGGTGTCGGGCGGCTGATGGCCGGCCAGGTCGAGACGACGCGGCACCGGGTCGCGGTGCTGCGCGACCTTCACGCCGGGCGGGCGCGTTACCGGCGCGCGATGAGCCTGCTGCTGGGCTTGTTCGCCGTCACGACGGTGGTGCTGCTGGCCGTCTGGCCGGCGGTCCTCGGCCCCTACCGGTCGCCCGGCGGTCAGCTGGTCCTCGCTGGCCTGCTGCTCGCCGTCGGCGCCGCGATCCATGCCCTGCTGGTCCGCTCCCGGCCGCCCACGGTTCCTGACTTCTTCCGGGAGACCCCATGACCCGCGACCTCCAGAGCGTGCTCGGCGTGGGTGCGGTGGCGTGGTGAGTGGCGTCCCCGCGTCCGGGCTGCTGACCGGTCTCGCGGGCGGCTGCGCCGGGCTGGGCCTGTTCGTCGCCGCGCGGGCCGCGCTCTCGGGACTCCCGAGGCCGGCCCGGGCGGCGCTGTGGGCGCGGGCGGGTGGGGCGTGGCTGAACGGCCAGGTCACCTCGGCGGCCGGGCCGACGCGGGCGCGCCGGCTGCTGCTCGCCGAGGACCTGGCGATCGCCGGCCGCGACGACGCCGTCCACACCGCCGCCCGCCTTGGCGCCGCCCTCGCCCTAGCCATCGTCGCCGCGACGGGGACCGCTGCCGCTCTGCCCGGCCCGGCGGCGCTCGTCACCGTGCCGCTGGGCGCGCTCGTGGGGGTCGCGCTGGTCGACCGGCCGGTCCGCCAGCTCGCCACCCGCCGCCGCCAGGAGGCCCGCCTCGCGGTCGCCGTCTACCTGGAACTCACCCGCGTCCTGCTCGCCAGCGGCCTGCCGCTGCACGCCGTGCTGCGCCTGGCCGCGGACGCCGGCCACGGCTGGGCCTTCGAACAGATCCGGCACGCCCTCACCAGCGCCGCCGCCCGCCAGCAGCCCCCCGACACCGGCCTCGACGCCCTCGCGGCCCGGATACCGCTCGCCGAATGGCGGGAGCTACGGCTGACCGTCACCTCCGCGCTGCGCGGCGCGTCCCCCGTCGAGGCGATGGACTCCAAAGCCATCCACCTGCGCGCCGCCGAAGCCGCCGCCGCCCGCGCGGACGCCGCGAGAGCCGACGCCGAGCTGGAACTGCCCGCGGCCGCTGTCGCGCTGGTGTTCGTCGCGTTCCTGACCTACCCGCTACTCGCAGCCCTGTCCTCCACCGGTCTCACCCCCTGAACGTCCTCGCGACAAGGAGCACCGCGATGCGCCGACTGGCCCTTTACCTCACCCTCACCGGCCTGTGGCTGACCGCCCTACCCGCCCGGGCCGCCGCGCAGGCTACGGCTGCCGCGCGGCGCCTCACCCGCGATGACCGGGGCGAAAGCCCACTGACCATGGCGGTCATCGCGCTCGGCACGATCGCGATGGCCATCGCCGTCGTCGCGATCCTCCGCGCGAAGGCCGAAGGTGCCGCGAACAGCATTTGCACCTCAACCGACGGGACCACCTGCCGATGAGTCCCCACCCCGGCGGCCCCCGCCCCGGCCGGCGCCGGCCGGGCGGGCGCCGGGACCGGGGAGCGGGCGCGGTCGAGCTGGCCGTGGTCATGGGCGCGGTCCTCGCCCTGTTCGCACTGATCCTGCTGGTCGGGATGCGCTGGCTGGCCGCCCAGGGCGCCGACGCCGCCGCCCAGCGAGCCCTCGAGACCGCCCAGGCAGACGGCGGGACCGATGCCGCCGCCAGCCATGTCGCCACCGGCATCGCCCGCTCCAGCGGCGCCATCACCACCGTGCACACCACCGTGACCCGGACCGCCGCGACGGTCACCGTCGACGTCACCGTCACCGCCCTGCTCGGCGGCGCGGTCACCCGGACCGCGACCGGCCCGACGATCCGCTTCCTGCCCGACGCCGGGACCAGCGCCCGATGAGCCATGCCGCCCCGCGCACACCGCCCGGCCAGGATCGGGGGTCATACGCCCTCGAGTTCGCCTTCGCGCTGCCCGTGCTGCTGCTCGCGCTGCTCGTCGTCGCCGGCGCCACCCTCGACGCGACCGCCTCCGCCCAGGTCGGCCGGGCCGCCCGACAGGCCGCCCGCGCCGCCTCCCTCGCGACCACCCCCAGCGACGTGACGGCCATCGCCGACGCGACTGCCCGGGGCAACCTGCGCGCCGGCCTGTGCCACACCACCGGCGTCGACACCGCGATCTCGACGACCGGTGAGCTCACCGTCGTCACCGTCGTCGTGCGCTGCCAGTTCGACGTCCTCGTCGCCAGCCGGACTGCCCAGGCCAGCGGCGACGCGGTCCTCGACCACTACCGCTCCGACCCCACCCTCACCACACCATGACTCCCCGGCACCGTCGGCCCGCATACGTGCCACGGCGGCCCATGAGCCCGGCGAGTGACGACCGCCCGTCCCCGGCGGCCGGCGATCAGGGGACGGTCAGCGCGACGCTGGCGGTCCTGTTCGCCGGCGCGCTGCTACTCGCCGGCCTGATCTTCGACGCCGGCCGGACCCTGGACGCCGCCGGCCACGCCTCCGACCTCGCCGCCGGCGCGGCCCGCGCCGGCGCCCAGGCCCTCGACGAAACCAGCCTGCGCACCGGCACTCCCACCCTCGACCCCACCCGAGCGAGTACTGACGCCCGCGCCTACCTCGCCCGCCACCCCGAAGCCCAGCCCACCGCGATCGACATCAACGGGCTGACCGTCACGGTCACCGTCACCGAAACCGTCGACTACCGCCTCCTCGCCCTCACCGGCCACACCCAGGCCACCGTCACCCAGACCCGCACCGCCACCGCCACCACCGGCCCCTGACCCCCACCCCAGGAAGGCAGGCCCATGCCCCCGCGGGCCACCAGACACCCAGCCACCCCACCCCGACGCGGCCCGGCGCCCGCCGCGGTCCGACCAGATCGCCGCACACGGCGAAGGCGAGCCGGCGAGGTCATCACCAGCCTGGCCGCGCTGGTCGCCCTGATCGCGTTTCTCGGCGGGGTGCCACTGCTGTTGTGGACGTGGCGCGGCTACCCGCTACCAACGACCTTCCAACCCGGCCGCTGGTGGCAGCTGCTCCTCGCCGGCTACATCCACCCCGACGTACTACCCAACGCCATCGCCACCGCCAGCTGGCTGCTCTGGGCTTGGCTCGCGCTCTGCCTCGCCTGGGAAGCCATCACCCAGATCGCCACCGCCAGCCGCCGGCCAGGCCCACGCACCACCGCCAGCCCGGGTCGCGGAGCGTCGACGGTAGGACGGCCGGCGATCACCGCGGGCCGTGGGCAGGGAGCAGGAGGGCACGGTGGCGCGCCGGCACCCCGGGCCGTTCGGCACGGCGCCGCCCGCTGGATCGCCACCGCCAGCGTCGCGATCACCCTGCTGTCCAGCCGCGCCGCGCTCGCCGCCACCCCCACCGGGCCGCCCGCCACCGGCCAGGCCATCGCCACTACCGCGGTTACCACCACCGGACCGCAGGATCTCGGCGATCTCAGCCTCGAGGACTGGTTCACCCTCGCCCCCACCGCGACGGCGACCGCGAGCGCGACGGGCGGAGCAGGCGCGGCGACGCCAACAGTCACGCTGCACCCTGCGACCGGGCGCTGCACCGTCGCACCGGGGCAGACACTCTGGTCAATCGCCGCCGACGCCTACCCAGACGCCACCCTCGCCCAGCTCCCCGCCGCCGTCGACGCCGTCTTCGCCGCGAACCTCGGAACCCCCGACCCGGCCGGTCGCCGCCTCGTCCACCCCAGCCTGATCAACCCCGGCATGGTCCTGACCCTGCCCACCATCGACCTCACCGCAACCGCACCGGCGGTCCCAGACCAGCCCGCGGGCGTCGCGAGCCGCCCAGATCCGGGGAACAGGACCACAACCGGACCCTCGGTGCTGTCACCGGTCACGAGCCCACCCGCGACGCCGGCCACGGTCTCACCGACGCCGCAGCTGACCCGTCCCCCCAGCCCGACGCCGGGTGTCTCGGCGTCGCCGGCCCAGTCGACCCCGGTCGCGCCACACACCCCCGAGCCGCCGACGAACACACCCAAGCCGACCGGCCAGCGCCCACCCGCGGGCCACACAGCCGACGGGCGGTACCGGTTCGCCCGAGCGCTGGCCGCCGGGCTCAGCGGAGGACTGCTCGCCGCCGCCGTGGTCGCCGCCGTCGCCTACCGGCGGCGACGCCGCGACGCCACCGTCACCCCGGACACCGCCCCGCCACCGCCGACCCCGGACGCCGCGGCCCTCCACACGGCCCTGCTCGCGACCACCTCGCAGCAGGACACCCAGCGGATCGACCATGCGCTGCGCGCGCTCGCGGATCTGCACACGGTCCCCGGCGGTGAGGGCGGGCCGCTGCCGCAGGTCGTGCTCGCCCGCTCGACGGGCACCCTCGACGTCTACCTGCGCGACCCGATCCCAGATCCTCCGCCACCCTGGGAAGCCGACGCCCACGGCCAGGTCTGGACACTGCCCACCGACGCGACGCTCCCCGACGTCGACACCGGGCTGCCCCCGCCGTGCCCGGCGTTCGTCCAGCTCGGCCACGAAACCGACGGCGCCGCCGTCTACGCCGACCTTGAAGCGCTCGGCACCCTCACCCTCGACACCGCTACCCACGGCCCGGCCGCGCTGCAGGACCTCGCTCGCGCCCTGCTCGCCACCCTTGCCCTGAGCCCGCTTGCCGTCGCCCCGACCATCCGAACCTACGGCCTACACCCCGACGGCCTCGCCGCCGAGGACCGCGTCCACCCCGCCGACAGCCTTGATGACCTGCTGACCGCGACGGCCGCCGAGATCGGCCAGCTGCGTGCCGACCTCGAAGCAGTCGCCCCCGAGGCGGACACCACCTTCGAAGCCCGCGCGACCACCCCCACCGACAACTGGGAACCCACGATCGCACTGATCGTCACCCCATCCGCCGACGACACCGAAAGCGACCAGCTCACCGACCTCGCGCTCCTCGCCACCCCCGGCGGCGGCCTCGCCGTCATCGGGCCCGCCACCTCCGACCACCAACCCCACTGGCGCCTCACCCTCCTCGACGGTCCCGCCAACCCGCCGTCGCCCACCGACGACCCTGCATCCGGCGCCCGCGACCCCGACCCGGACGACTTCGACGACGACGACCCGACCGGTGACAGAGGCGGGCTCGCCGCCGTCGCCGACCTACGGGAAACGGCGAACACGCCACGATGGCGCCTCGACCCGCTCGGCCTGGTGCTGACGCCCATCACGCTCGCCGCCGCCGAACTGAGGGCACTGTCCGACCTGCTCAGCGACGTCGCTCGCCCTCCCATCGCGGTCCCGGCGCTGCCCTCGACCCCATCGCCCAAGGAGACGGCACCCACCGGCCAAGCTCCGATGCGGCAGGACGAATCGCCGCAGCCCTGGATGCCCCTGCTGCCACCGGCACCAGGGGCAGTCATGCCCATGCCAGACGTCGCCCACCAGGAGGTGCTCGCGTCGGTCCCGGCCGAGCGGGCTGCCGACCAGACGCCGCCCTACCGCGAGCCCGACTGGCAGATCATGGCCCGGCTCTACGGGCCGCCAGCAGTCACCAGCCGCACCGGCAGACAACCCACTGGCGAACCCGGCCACCCCCGGATCCTCGAAGTACTCGCCTGGCTCACGACCCACCGCAACCACACCCGCGACGCCCTCGAGAACGCCCTCTGGGACACCCGGCCGGAACACCGCACCCTGAACAACAAACTCAGCCTGGTCCGCCGCCTCCTCGTCCAGCTCGCCGGCGAACACGCCCGCGCCTGGCTCCCGAACAGCCGCTCCGTCCTACGCCTCGACCTCGCCGTCACCACCGACCTCGCCCTGCTCGAACATCGCCTCGACTACGCACACGCCCACCGTTCCGACCCCGACAGCGCCATCCCCGTGCTCGACGCGGCTCTCGACCTGGTCATCGGCACCCCTGCGACCTACGGCTGGCTCGAAGCCGAGCTCGGCTCCGCTCTGACCGCTACCGCCGTCCGCGCCGCCCTCCTGCTCGCCGAACTCCACCTCGACCGCGACGAGTCCGGGAAGGCCCTTGCCGCGACCCGGCGTGGACTGGCGGTTCACCCCGCCCACCCCGGCCTGTTTGCGACCCGGCTGCGCGCCCACGCCGCGGCCGGCGACCTGGCCGCCGTCACCGCCGAATACCACTCCTACCTGCGCGCTGAACAGGCCGACCCCGACTCGACCGGCGACACCGACACCGACCTCGCTCACCTTCACCGGCAGCTCACCACCCGAACAGCCACCACAAGCGTCCGCTGGCTCGATCACAGTCGACGTGGCGTGCCACGTTGACCGAGGGCCGTGCACCGGACGTGACCCTTGGTCATCTCGGCACGGTGGATGGGTCCAGTTTCCGAACAGCCGACGTCGAGGCGATGCAGCAGCGCTGGCAGCGCTGGAGGCGTTGCCTGCCCAGAGATGGAATGCCTGTGGTACGACCATTTCGAGAATGCGCCAGCCCGAGCCGCCCGGACCGTTCATCTCGCCAGCCCATCGTTCGGCCGCCACCGGCGATCCCGAGCGGTAACGATCTGCCCGGGTGCCTTTGATCCGCTCGGCGGGTGAGACCGCGTTGACCTCGCGCTTTGCCCTATCGCCGCGCCGTAGCGGCCCTCGCAAATGCCGGGACGCACCGTATCCGGCCATGGCTGATTGGAGGTTCGATGCGTCGTCGCATCCCAGCCCAACGCCGCTCCTCGAATTCGGGACTGCGTGAGGTCGCGCGACCCGAGACGGGCTCGGGCCGAGCCGGATCGGAAAGGCGCCGGAACGGGACCTCGCGTCGCCCGCGAAGGGTGCCGCGTGGGCCGATCCGGATAGTTTTGACGGCCGCCACCCTCGGACTTTGCCTGGTTGCCTCGGCGTGCTCAGGCACCAGCAGCGCCGGTACCCCAATCCGAGCCGTGACAAGCAGCGGAGCCGCCTCGACGCCATCAGCGTCGCCAGCCGACCCCGCCGCCGAGGTCCGTGCGGCGGTCACCCTGGCCGAGAAACGCTACTTCGACGCCTACCGCGCCGCTGGCGCCGACCCATCTGACTCTGCGCTCGTCACGGCGTTGCGCTCTCTCTACACCGACCAGTCGGTCGTCGGCGACAACGTTCGCGGACGGATGGCCTTCTTCGCGCAGCACGGCTACGTCGTGCGCCCCGACCCGGCGTCGTATTACGTGATCGAGAGCATCACTGTCAACGCGCTCCCGCCCACCGGCCGGGCGGTTTCCGTCGACTGCGGCTGGGACACCGATCCAGTGATCGACGGCGTCCATCGCGCGCCAGACGGACGGGAGATCACCGTGAACAACACCCCCGGCGGGGGCCGTACACGAACTACCTGGCTAGAACAGGCCGATGGTTCCTGGAAGATCGGCGATGCGCTCGTACTCGACAGCTGGGAGGGAGTAAATCGGTGTCCTGCACGGCCCGGCGGGTCGTGACCGCGGCCGCTGCCAGCGTGATCGTCGCCGCGGTTCTGGCTGGTCACACGGTTCCCGCGCGGGCTGGTGATCCGGTCTCGCTTCGTTGGACGGACCGAGGCGGAAGCACGGCGGACGGCCATGTCGAGACCGACCAAGACCGCCAGCAACTGCTGTCGTCCGTCACGATCAACGATGGCGCCGCGCCGACCAGCGGCCCGCGAGGTTCGGCCGCTTCGGCACCGGTGTGTTTGTGGAAGCCCTGGGCGCAGGTCGCGGCGTCGATCGACGACCAACCGGGCGGCGGGATGAACGGCGGCCTCGACCAGACTGCCGCTGGTGGAACCAAAGCGGTCCTGTATGCGCGGGTGTGCGGCGACGGGACGGTCGCCGACTGGCAGTGGTTCGCGGTCCCGGACCGGGCAGCCTCACTCGCCGCGGCACGCGACGAGGTGCGCCGCCGACTGCCGCTACCCCGACCGGTGCTGTCGCCGGACCCGACTGTCGGCCTGGTCGTCAAGGTCGCGACCTGGTTCGCGGTACCCGCTTCGCAGTGGGTGCGGGTACAGGCGACCGCGACGGCGCTCGCGGCCACCGTCACGGTGACCGCGACCCCGGACACACTGGTGTACGACCCAGGCGACGGTTCCGCACCGGTCAGCTGCGCTGGCCCTGGTCCGGCCTTCGATCCGACCGTGCCGGCGCCGGTCGCCCCGCCGGCCTGCTCGTATACCTACCGGGACGCCTCGACCGCTGCGCCGGACAGGCACGCCTGGCCAGCGTCCCTGTCGGTCCGCTGGCAGGTCGGCTGGACCGCCAGCAACGGCCAGACCGGTGCGCTCGACCCGCTCGTGACCACAACGCCGATCACGGTCGTCGTCCACGAGTACCAGGCACTTGAGCAAGGCGGCTGACCGGAAATGCGGCCGGTGCTCGTACGCCTGCGTCATGCGTCGCAGGTAGGTCTGTTCTCCCGGCTTCAGGGGCCGCCGATCCGCGACCGGCCGGTCATGGCGGCGTCGGTGTCGGCGAAGGTCCATTCGTCGTCGGCGATGACGTGGTCGACCAGCGCGGTGTGGGAGCCGATCTGCCAGAGGGCGGTGAACGGAGGCAGCTGGCCGAGGAGGGCCGCCTGGCGGTGGGTCAGACCCATCTCGGCGAGGAGTCGCGCGACGTGTTCGGGGTTCTGGTGGAGGTAGACGCGCACGGATGTGGTGTTCAGCAGCCCCTCGGCCGTAGTAGCGCCGCCGGGGCTGGCGGCGGCACGGGTGCGTAGGTCGGCGATGGCGTGGGTGATCAGCATGTTGACCTGGCCGAACTGGCGACCGAGGCGCCATTGGTTGTGCAGGTGGCGGGCGATGGCGGGATCATCGAGGGCGATCCAGGCCTCGTCGACGATCGTGACTTTGTGGGCGGCGGGCTGGCCGTACATGACGGCCGAGAGCCAGCCGGTCGCGGCGGTGAGGACGAGTTTCAAGGTTCGGGGCTGGGTGAGCAGCGCGGACAGGTCGAGGATCAGGCCGGGGGCTGTATGCCAGGCGAGGCCAGGGGTGGTCGGGCCGTCGCAGATGCCGCGCAGGTCGTGTTCGAGCAGGGTGACCGTGGCGTCGAGGAGGGGGCGGCGGCGCTCAAGGAGCTCGTCGAGGGTGGTGTCGAGGTCGGCGGCGAACGCCTCGTCGGGCTGGGCGAGCAGGTGGCGGACGTCGTGCAGCGTTGGTGCGTTCGGGCCCGAGGCAGTCGCGCCGGGTCGGGCGGTGAGTCGGCGGGCGGTCTCGACGAGGAGGCGTTGCTGGCTGGGATCGAGGGCCGGACGGTCTAGGGCGACGGCGAGGAGGGTTTCCAGGACGGCGGCCCGCTGGGCGGCGACCGCGTCGACGTTGCTGTCCGCCCCGGCCATAGTCGCGGTTGTCGGTGTGCGGTGTTGGGAGTCGGGCTGGGGGCCTTTCGCTGGTGTGGGCGCGGCTGGTTGTCGAGCGACGGTGGACTGGGCGCGGGTGGTCTCCGTGGGAGGGGTGCGCGCGCCGTTGGGTTCTTGTTCGCGGTGGCCGGTGTCGAGGGGGTTGACGCGCAGGGTGCCGCCGGGGGTGAGGCGTAGGACGGCGTAGCCGAGGTGGTGGCCGAGGGTGGTCCATTCTCCTTTGGGGTCGATGACCGCGGTCCAGCGTGCCCGGCCACCGGTGACGGTGGTCAGGGCGGTGGTGCGGTGCAGGTAGGCCTTGGCCAGAGCGCTCTTGCCGTGGGCGCCGGCCCCGGAGATGAGCATGTTGGGGCCTTGGATGAGGCCGGCTTCGTAGGCGTCGATGAGGTCGAAGTGGAACGGGCCGCCGGCGAGGCGGTCGGCGCCGAGCAGCGGCCCGGCGTGGCCGGCGCTGGTCGCGATCGCCAGTGGGCTCAGGGTGCACAGGTGGGCGGTGGTGGCGACCTGCCAGGGCAGGGTCACCGGCACGACTGGCCTGTTGTGGGTGCGTCGGAGCCGGCGGGTGGGGTGGCGTCGGGTCATCGTTCGGCTCCGGGGTGGGCGGGGCGGATGGTCAGGCCGAGGGGGAGGACGGCGGGTAGGGCGTGGTGGTGGCGGCCGTGCAGGGGTCGCAGGTCGGTGATGCCGGCGCGCGCGGCGAGGTCGGCGAGTTCGCCGGTGGCGGCGTCGAGGGTGTGGTGGTCGGGGGCGGTGAGGTCGAGCAGGGCGAGGTAGGCGAGTTCGGGGTGGCCGGCGGTGATCTCGGCGTCGCGTTGGCGGATGTCGTCGTGGGCGCGGGCGAGGTGGTCGGGGACGCGGACGGCGTGGCGGTCGCGGATCTGTAGCGCGAGGTCGACGGCGGCGGTGTCGTGGTTGAGCCGTCGGCGCGAGGCCCGCGTCGACAGGGGAGCGAACGCGACCGTCAACGTCCTCGCGCCAGGGGTTTCGTGCAGTAGCGGATCAAGCCAGCCGGGGGCCAGCGGCCCGGTGGGCCAGGTGGCGACGGAGAAGACGCGGTGCCAGGTCTCGCCCGTCTGGACCGCGTCCCAGCGCACGCGTCGCCTGTCGTGACCGGCGGCCGGGGCGGTGGTCAGGGCGCCGGGGAGGCCGGCGCGGGCGGCAAGGCCGACCGGTTCCCGCGGGTTCTGGGGTCGGCGGAACGGAGCTGGGTCGGTCTGGCGGGTGAGGTCGGCGGTGAGCTGGGCGGCGGTCAGCGCGCCGTGGATGGTCAGTCCGGCGTCGGCGGCGCGGGCGGCGAGTGACGCCGCGGCCTCGAAGCCGACCTGCTCGGGGCGGCCGCTGTGTCCGGCGCGACGCTGACCGCGGCGTGGATCGATGGTGATCCAGAGGCGGAGGTCGTGCTGCTGCAGCTGGGTGGCGGCGAGCAGCCGGGTATAGGACGCGACCGCCGCAGCGCCTCCGGCTGAGGGTGCGGCATCGGTCGGGGTCCGCGTGGGCCTGGCCGCCGGCGGAAGGCGGCCGGCGGGTTGTGCCGCCGGGTGGTTGCCGGTCGTGTCGGCCCGCGCCCTGGTCGGTGCCGATCTGGCCCTGGGCTCGGCGCCCCGCGGGTGCGTCACGGGTCTGGTGGGCTGCAGCCTGTTGGGGTGGGTCTCCTGGGTGTGCAGGGTCCAGCCGAACGCGACGACGCCCGGGGTGCGGGCGGTCTGGGCCAGCACCCGGGACCAGGCCGCCAGCGCCCGGTGTTGGTCGCCGGCGTCCAGGAGCGTGAACGGGCCGCCCCGAACCTCGAGGACGACCGTGACCGCGCCCCCAGCCCGGTGGCGGATCACCACCGGCGGACCGTCGCCGCTCGTGGGTAGCAGTCCGCGCGGCCCGTCGAGCAGTTCGACGTCACGCAGGTCCACACCCGCCAGCCGACCGTCCTGCGGCCAGCCGGTGCCGCCCGCCGCCGGCGACGTTGCCAACGACGGGCGGTGTCTTTGGCGGCACGCCCGTCCGTGCGGGCTGGCCGGCGGCCGGTCCGAACGGGTGGGCCTGCGCGGCCGGCAGTGGGTGAGGGCGTAGCGGGCCAACAGCGGCAGCAGCTGGTGCAGTGGCTCGCCGTCGATGCGGACGACCGCGAGCAGCACCGACCCGACCATGCCGGTAGCACCGAGGAGCAGCCCGGCCTGCCCGCGAACGGTCAAGGCCGCGACTGCCAGCAGTGTCACCCCGGAACCAGCCAGGGCCAGTTGGGCGACGGTCAGCCCGTAGAACCCAGTCCCGGCCCGCTGCGGCGGCAGCCGGTAGATCGGCCCGTCACTCATCTGTTGCGCCTCCGGCTGGCGGCGCCGCCTGGGTCGCCGGGGCGGCGCGGCCGCTGCCTGTCTGTCCGTGGGCGCTCAGACGCTGGCGGGGCGGCGGATTCGGGATCGGGACGTCGGCCCTGTGCTGGCCGGGCCGCGGGTGGCGGCGGCAGGCGGCGTGGGAGGCCGAGACCCGTGGGCGCGGCGCCCTGGCCCGCCGGCTGGCCGGCTTGTTGCCCACTACGGCGTCCGCCGCCGGGCAGACCGCCGCGTCCGCCGCCGGTCAGGAAACGGCTGTAGTACGCGAGCTGGGCAGACTGCTGCGCCGCCCGGAACGGCGCCCGCGTCACTCCCTGTGCGAGCGCGTACGCCTCGACGAGCGGCATGAGGCGCCACACGACGAACGGCATGAACCCGGCCACGACCAGCACCGTCAACCCGGTCAGGTAGCGGCCCCAGTCGGTCGCGACGAGATCGCCTGGTTGGTGGTCGTGAAGCTGGTCGATCCCGATCCGCAACGCGACGTAGATCGCCGGTTTGGAGAGCACCACGGCCGCCGCGAGCTTGACGGCCTCGCCCGCCGCCGCCCGCGCCGCCGGCATCACGGATCCGGCGAAGCTCAGCGGCGCGAGCGCGACGACGACGAGCACGAGCCCGTCACGGACGACGAGTTCCATCGCGACCAACACTCCGGCGCCGAACGCGACCAGGGTCAGCATCAGTCCCGCGACGTCGAGTGTCGGCGGCGTCGCCATCGCATCGGCAAGCTGGGTGCCCTGGGAGGCCGGCAGAACCGCGTTCGACAGCACGTCGGCGAGGGTCAGCATCTGGTCGACCAGCCACGGGAACCCGCCGATCGCGAGGACCGCGACCGGCACCTGGCGGCCGAGCCGGGCGAACGCCTGCCCCGGCTCGCCCGACACCACCCCCTGGATCACTCCGACCACCAACGTCCCGACCAGCAGGACCGTGGAGAACATCGCGACCGTGTGATAGGCCCCGTCGCCCGCGACGAAGCTCGCCGCGGTCACCGGCGGCCGCGTCGACCCGGTGAACACCGCGCCCAGCAGATCATGCAACCGGTCGCCGAAAGACTTCACAAACACGGCGACCAGCGCCGACACCAGCGTCTTGGCCCCGTCGGACGGCAGGTCGAGCAGATGCAGCGGATTCGGCATTCAACTCACCCCACCCACGGTGAGGACCAGGACCGGCGGTGGCACCGAACGCACTACCGCCGGCCCCGGCGGGCACACCCGATCCGGCACCGGGCGGACCAGCCGCCAGACCATCACCGCGCACAGGCCTACCGCGACGAGCAGCACGGCGGCCGCGGCCCAGCTGGCCAGCCGCGACCGCCAACCGCCTCCGCCTGGTAGGGATGGCCGGTCTCGCAGGGTGCTCATCGGCTGAGCCAGCCGATCAGCGACGGCGCCAGCAGAATCAGCACCGCCCCACCGCCACCGCCCAGGACCATCGCCAGGCCCCGGCCTGAGGCCTGCCCGGCGCCGGTGGCCCGGCCCACCCCGAGCGCTGCCCCACCGATGACGACCGATCCGATGCAGCACGCCAAGCCGACCTGCGACGCCACATCCAGCAACGTCTGGATCTTGTCCTGCCCTGGCATGTCCTGCCAGCCTGGATGCACCACGATCCCCGGCACCCCACCTCCTGGCACCGGACTTGCCGGAGACGGGGACACCGCGGCCCGCGCGGGCGAATCCGAACCGCCGACCATCAGCAGCAATGCCGCGCCCGCCGCCGCGGCCAGGCGACGGGCCCGACGCCACCACACCCCGACCCGCTGCCACCATCTTTTGGGAGCCATCGCGTACCTCCGGACGTAGAAAGGTCTCTACTTCCGCAGTGCGAATTTCGACCCTCCAACCGGAAGCCATTGCCGAAAAGCTTTCACCGCCGAGGGGCGCACCCGTTCGCCGACGCGGCAGCACCCCCGGTTGCCGGCCGTCGCACAATCATGAGAGGGCCGCTCGTCCCCATCTGTCGCCGGAATCGCGGGGTCATGGAGGAGGCGAGCGCGGCAGGTGGTGACGGTCGAGTATTGCGGTTGCGAGGCGTTGGCCGACTCCGATCCCGAGGCCGGCGAGAAGCGCGGACATCGGTCCGGGAAATGCGGAGGACACTGTTGGCCTGGCCTCCGGGCGGGCCGGGGAGGTCGCTGTGGTGCCATGCGTGGGGGTGGGTTCCCGCGGCGCTGTGGGGGCAGGCTCGGTGGGTGCGCCGGTGGTTGGGTACGGCAGGCGTCGTACTCGGGTCGCGGCCTTTTCCAAGGCGCGTGCCACCGGCTGGTTCTCCCAGGCGATGACTTCCAGGTCGCCGAGCTTGGCCAGGTCCGCGAACTGGCGGTCGGCGGAGGCAACGGTGAAGGTCCGCCCGCCGCGTTCGTGGATGTAGCGGGCGTGCTGGAGCAGGGCGTCGTCGGCGGCGTCGGGTTTGGCCGGTACGGGCCAGGGCGCGACGCCGAGCTCGGCGAGAAGGGACATGAGAGCGTCGGGGGCGGGTTGTTGGCGGGCCTAGCAGGCGACGCTGTGGTGGACAGGGCCGGCGGCCTCTAGAAGTCGCGCGACGCGGTGGCGTACGAGATCGGGGCGCGGTCGTACGGAGCCGACGACGTTCTCCACGTCGATGAGCAGGACGCGGTCGTCTGGTTGCATACGGCAATGGTCGCCGCGGCACCGGCCTCGTGCGGCGCGTTCTCGCAAGTCGATCCGGGCTCGTGACGGTTCCGCTGCCCCGGCCCAGACGGCCTGCCGATCACCGGCTCTCTCGGGCCTGTCTCTCGCCCGTTGGGGCCGGCGATGACCCACCTCGCCCGAGCATTCGTTCGTTCATCGCTGTCTGAGATGTATGGATGGATCGGGTTGTGCCGGCCGGGTACTGCCTCTGCCCTGTGGCGCCGCAGGTCAGGTTCGGGGTCGCTGGCCGGTCATGGGCCTGTGTCGAAGGTCGGACCGTCGGGCGGGGGTGCGGTCGGGTCTTCAGTTGGGGTTTGGGGCGGGGTGGTGATGTCTGGGCCGGGCGGGTTGGGCGGTGAGGAGCTGGTCGGGCGGCCGGGCGTGTGCCGCGTGAAGGCCGTGTCGAGGGCGGCGAGGTCGTGGGGGGCGTGGATCGCAGTGAGAGCGGCGGTGACGTGCTTGGGCTGGTCGGGGATCGTGGCGAGCCACGGGCGGCAGGCGAGGGCCGTGGCGAGGGTGTCGTGGTGCTGGCGCATGGCGGTGTGGAATGCCGCGGCGGCGACTTCGAGGTGGCCGTGGACGGGGTCGTCGATGTGGATCGTGTCGCCGGTGTAACGCAGTCGCGGTGTCTGGGTGGTGCTGCTCGCGGCGGGTGGGGTTTCGGCGGGTGGGGTGGCGTTTTCGGAGATGAGGATGGGTGTGGTGTCGGTGACGGTGAGAGAGGGGCGGAGATAGCGGGCGGAACTGGGGAAGGTGACGCCGGCGCCGAGGGGTGTGTCGATGACGAAGGACATTTCGCGAGTCGTGGCGAGGATTTCGCCGGGTTGTGGGGAGAGGTTCGCGAGGGCGCGGGCTTCGAGGAGGGCCTCGACGGTAGGCCAGGCGGTGCCGCGGAGCGGGGTGACGTCGTCGAGGGGGATGCGTTGCGGGGGTAGGGCGCCGTCGTGGGGCTGGATCTCGTAGGTGAGGTGGTGTTCGTCGTCGTGGAAGGCGCGCAGGACGGTGCCGACGGTGAATCGGGGGTCGTCGATGGTGGCGACGAGCGCGCCGGTGGTCATGAGGGGTTCGTCGGGGTTGATGTTGGTGTCAGGGCCGGCGAGGGTGGGAGTGACGTGGTGGGCAGGGGTGCGTAGTGCCCAGGTGGGGTGGGTGAACCAGGGGTGGCCGGGGAGGTCTGCGAGGTCGGGGCGCCACAGGTAGGCCGGACCGGTGGGCTCGTCGGCTACGGCGAGGATCCGTCCGGTGGTGGTCTGGCGCGGGTCTCCGTGGTGGACGGCGATCCGTGTGCCGGGGGCGTAGGGGCGTTCTCGCGGGCGGAACATGGTCTCGGTGAGGCGTTCGACGTGATCGGTCCAGAACGTGTGCTGCCGAGCGGTGAGGGTGTTGTCCCTGCGGGCGCGGATGAAGACACCGGCGACGACGTTGCGGATCGCGTCGTCGCTGGTCAGCGCCGCCAGGTCGGGTAGGCCGATCATCAGGCCGGAGAACATCAACGCCGGTGTCGGGCCGGCGGAGGTGTCGCTGACGCGGAAGTAGGCGGCGACGGTCGACGCGGTTTCGCCGCCGAACAGGTCGATTGTCACGCGTCGTTCTAGGTGGGCACGGCGAGGCGGGTCGGCGCCATCGTGCGTGGGCATGTGCCAACTGTGATCTTGTGGTGGGTTTCTTGTTGGTGCGCGACGACAGGGTGAGCACGTCGGAAATGGCGACGGCCCTCCCCTGATCACCTTGGCCGGTTCGGGGAGGGCCGTGCGAGGCGCGCGGAGGCGCTGGTGTTCACCGTAGACGTGGATCTGGTCGAGGTCGAACGGCGGTTGGCGGTGGGTGGCTTGACCTGTCCGGGGTGCGGGAGTGGTCTGGCTGGCTGGGGGTGGGCGCGGGTGCGCCGGGTGCGGGGGATCGACGGGGAGATCCGGCCGCGGCGGGGGCGGTGTTCGGGCTGTCTGGTGACGCATGTGCTGCTGCCGGTGTCGTGCCTGGCGCGGCGGGCGGACGCGGTGGCGGTGATCGGTGAGGCGGTCGGGCTCGCGGCCGGGGGGATGGGGGTGCGCCGGGTCGCGGCGGCGGTTGGCCGGGCGCCCTCGACAGTGCGGGGCTGGCTTGGCCGGCTGACCGGGCGGGCGCCGCGGCTGCGGGCGGCGCTGGCGGTGCGGCTGCGGGCGGTGGCCGTCGACCCCCGGGTCCTGGAGATCGGCGGTGGGCTGTTCGCGGGTCTGGTGGCGCTGGTCGTCGCGGTACGCGACGCGGCGGCGGGCCGCTGGGCGGTGCCCACGTTGTCGGCCTGGGAGTTGGTGTCGTTCGTGACGGCCGGCGGTCTGCTTCTGCCTGCGTTCGCCCCCGAGTCGATCAACACGGGTCCGCGTCTGCCCACCTGGTGATCGTTCCGCAAGGCTGTTGATGTTGCTGTCAACCGTCTTGTGGAGGTGGTGGATGTCGGTGTCGGACGCCGAGATGGCGCGGCGGGCGGAGCGGGCGCGTGCGGTGGGCCTGTTCCGCTACGGGCTGGTGCGGGAGGCGGCGGACCCGGGGCTCTCGGCGCGGGCGCGGGGCCGGCTGGTGCGCCAGTTGGCGGCTGGGGAGCATGCCGGGCCGGACGGGACGCCGGTGCGGGTGTCGCGCAAGACGCTTGACCGGTGGATCCGGGCGTGGCGGGTCGGGGGGTTCGACGCGCTGGTGCCCGCGCCCAGGCGGGTGGAGGCGCGCACCCCGGCCGAGGTGTTGGCGTTGGCCGCCGCGCTCAAGCGGGAGAACCCGGCGCGCACCGCGGCGCAGGTCGGGCGGCTACTGCGCGCGAGTTCGGGGTGGGCGCCGTCGGACCGCACGCTGCAGCGGCATTTCGAAGCCCTGGAGCTCAATACCCGGCCCGACGGGACGGCGCCGGCGGCGTTCGGCCGGTTCGAGGCCGATCGTCCCAACGACCTGTGGATCGGGGATGCGTTGCACGGGCCGCCGGTCGCCGGCCGCAAGACCTACCTTTTCGCTTTCATTGACGACCGTTCCAGGGCGCTGGTGGGCTACCGGTTCGGCTATGCCGAGGACTCCGTCCGTCTCGCGGTAGCGTTGCGGTGGGCGCTGGCCTCGCGCGGTGTTCCCGCCGCTGTCTACGTGGATAACGGCTCGGCGTTCGTGGACGCGGCGCTGCGCCGGGCCTGCGCAGTCCTCGGGATCAGACTCATACATTCCACCCCGGGCCGGCCCGAGGGCCGGGGGAAAATCGAACGTTTCTTCGAGACTGTTCGGGGCGAGTTCCTC
The DNA here is from genome assembly GCF_000966285.1 of Pseudofrankia sp. DC12. NCBI lineage: Bacteria > Bacillati > Actinomycetota > Actinomycetes > Frankiales > Frankiaceae > Pseudofrankia > Pseudofrankia sp. DC12. Next base: position 2,571,962 of record NZ_KQ031391.1, on the reverse strand, counting down.
GTCGAGATCGCCCCGGTCGGCACCCATGTGTTCGGTGACCTGTCGGCGTTGAACAACGCGTTCACCGCCTGGGTGGAGACGGTCTATCACCGCCGGGTGCATTCCGAAACACAGATGGCGCCGCTGGCCCGCTTCGAGGCCGGCGGCCCGTTCACCCATCCCAGCGACGCCGCCCTGGCCGAGGCGTTCAAGTGGGAGGAACACCGCAAGGTCCGCAAGACCGCGACGATCTCCCTGCACGGCAACACCTACCAGGTCGAACCGCACCTCGTCGGGCGCACCGTCGCCGCCGTCTACGACCCGTTCGACCTGTCACACGTCGAGATCCGCTGGCAGGGCCGCCCCGCCGGGGTCGCGATCCCCGCCGTGATCGGCCGCCACGCGCACCCGAAAGCCCGCCCCGAGACCCCGCCCACCCCACCACCGGCGGCGACCGGCATCGACTACGTCGACCTGCTCACCGCCGCCCACGACACCGAGCTCGCCGCCGCGACCATCAGCTACGCGGCGGCCACCGCCCCCACCGGCCAGGACACCCCGTGACCGGCGCCCACCTCGACGACGCCCTCGCCCTCGCGCACCGCGCCGCCGACCTCGCCCACGCCGCCGCCACCCTCGCCGACCCCTACCACACCGACGACCAGCTCCTCATCGCCGAAACCGTCCTGACCACCGCCCTCGCCGTCGAACGCCTCGCCACCACCCTCATCGACCAGTGCATCGAGGACCCAAACCCCGACCAGGAAGGACCCAGCCGGTGAGCATCGACCGGATGCAGGCCCACTACGGCTTCACCCGCATGCCCTTCGGCCGCGACCTACCCATCTCCGCGCTGCACCGCCACCGCGCCCACAACGAGGCCGTCGCCCGTATCGGCTGGCTCATCCACACCCACGGCCTCGGCGTACTCACCGGCGAGGTCGGCGCCGGCAAGACCGCCGCCACCCGCGCCGCCACCGCCACCCTCGACCCGTCGCGGAACACCGTCGTCTACCTGCCCAACCCCGCCGTCGGCGTCCGCGGCATCCACAACGCCATCGTCACCGCCCTCGGCGTCACCCCCCGCTTCCACCACGCCACCCTCGTCCCCCAGACCGCCGACGCCCTCGCCGCCGAAACCACCGAACGCGGCCGCCACGTCATCCTGATCATCGACGAGGCCCACCTCCTCGACACCACCCAACTCGAGGCCGTCCGCATGATCACCAACGCCGACATGGACTCCGCAAGCCCCCTGACCTGCCTCCTGATCGGCCAGCCCACCCTGCGGCGCCGCCTCAAACTCGGCGACATGGCCGCCCTCGACCAGCGCATCACCCTGCGCTACACCATGCCCGGCCTCGACCCCGACGAGACCCGCGCCTACATCACCCACCACGTCCGCTTCGCCGGCCGCTCCGACACCCTGTTCTCCGACGACGCCATCGACCTCATCCACACCACCGCCCGCGGCCTGCCCCGCGCCGTCAACAACCTCGCCATCCAAGCCCTCATCGCCACCTACGCCCAGAACAAGACCATCGTCGACCACGCCGCCGCCCGCACCGCCATCACCGAGGTCACCACCGAATGATCACAAAGGCGGCGACAAGCTGAGCACCACGACGACAACCCGAGCACCAAGGCCCCGCCGGCACCCCGCCGACGGGGCCTTCCTCATCCAAGATCATGCCCACCGTCAACGACGCCATCATGGACATCCAGCGCGGCGCCTAACATCGATCTGGATCGGTCCGTCGGTCCAGCGTCGGCGGGTGGCTTGGTTGTCGGTGTGGAGGAGCCGGCCGTAGCTGGTGGTGGGGGCTCCGGTGCGGCGGACGGTGCTGGTGCGGGTGGGCCGGTAGGCGGGGGAGTGGATCGCGTCGTCGGGGAGGGTGGGGTGCTCGCGGGTGGTCTTGTCGGGCGCGGGGCCGGAGGGGGATCGATCTACGAGGACGTTGAGGGCGCCGTGGGGGATCGCCCAGCCCAATGCTTCCTCGAGTGACGCCGGGTCGGGCTGGGTGGTGTTCCACAGTCGCCGCGACGGCTGGTGGGGGCTCGGGCTGGCGATCAGCTCGGCCGCGTAGACCTCGTCGCCTGCCTTGTCGGCGAGGGTGTCCAGGCGCCAGCAGCCGCCTGCGACCTCGATCTCCACCGGGCGGGGCGGCGTCCCCGCGGTCTGGCCGGGCGTGCGGGGCGGTGGGACAGCCGGGTTGGTGTGGCCGTCGTGCTGGGGCACGGATGTTCCTTTCCGAGGTTGACGGACGCGCGGGGAGAACAGGTGGTGGCCGCGGTCGCGTGCAGGTGGATGCCCCGCGGGGGGCGGGTGGTGGCGGCCTCGGGACCTCGGCGGACTCGGTGGGTTGCGAACCCGGCCGGGGACGGCGCGGTGCCGGGGGATATGACCTGTCCTCAGCCAGCGGCGCTCGGCCCTCGTCGCGGACACGGCCAGGCCACCGGGCGGGTGTCCGTGGCCGCAGTCGCGCGTGGGGCCCTCGGGTTTACTGCACCGGTCGCTGCTCGGTCGGGGTGGTGGTGCTGGGGAATTTCCAGGGTGGGAGGAGAGGGCTGAACACGCCGTGGCCGCCTGGGGCGAGGAGCTGGGCCTGGTGGAACGTGTGACCGTCGATGATCGGTTCGTGGGCGCCGGGGTGGATCGTCCACTGGTCGGGTGGAACGGGCTGGCCGTGGCGGGTGCGGCCCCAGACGGTGGCGCCCGTGTAGACGGGGTTGGCCAGGACGCGGCTGACCGCGGCGAGGGTCCACGGTCGGGGGAGGCCAGTGGTCGGATCGATCGGGATGAGGGCCAGGTCGGCGATGCCGCGCAGCCGGGTCATGATCGATCGGTCGGTGAGGTTGTCCTCGACCCGCCAGCGGTAGATCTGCGCCACCACGCAGGCGGTTCGGGGGTTGGTCGCGAGCCGGATGTGGCGCCGCGTGCCGGAGTGGGTCGGGAGGTCGTGTAGGGCCTGGTAGCCGTAGGGGACGGGGCCGAGGTGGTAGCCGGCGCGCACGAGTGCGATCTGGGCGTGGCGGGCGCGGTCGGTGGTCCAGGCGTGGTGGGCGGCGAGCAGGCGGGCGTCGCGGTCGGCGCGGCGGTGGCGCAGGCGCCTCCACCACGTCGGCGGGTCCGCGGGCTCGGCGGGGGTGACGGGAGGTGGCTTGGTCGGAGACAGGTCGGTCATCGGGGCTCCAGCCATGACGAGGGGGCTTGAGGAGAGCGGGAAGGCCGGTGCTGGTTGATCGCGGCGCTGGAGCGGTGGGCGGCGCCGGCCGCCAGTCACAGCCCGGGATCGGTCGTCGGACTGTCGGTCGCGGGCGCGCTCGCAGGGTGTGGAAGTGCCTGGAGCCGGGCCTGGCTGTTGGGCGTGGCGACCGGGTCGAGCGATGTGGGGACGGCTGCGGACTCCGGCGCCGTCGGGGCGGCCGGCGTCGCGGTGAGGGCGGCGAGGTGGAGGGGGGTGTGCAGGACGGTGAGGGCTGCAGTGAGGTGGAGCGGCTGGTCGGGAGTGGGCGGTGGTAGCCAGGGGCAGCGGGTGAGCAGCGCGGTGAGGATGCCGGGGGGCTGGCGCATGGCCGTGTGGAATGCGGTGGCGGGGACTTCGAGGTGGCCGTGGATGGGGTCGTCGATGTGGACCGTGCCTCCGGCGTGACGCGGTCCCTGCGATGGCGCGGTCGCCCCGGTGCTGATGGCTGGATCGACTGGCCGTCGGCCTGCGTCGGGGACGAGGCTCGACGGGGTGTCGGTGACGGTGGGGTCTGGGCGGGGTGGCTGGCGGGTGGGTTTGGGGAAGCTGACGTGCACGCCGCTGGGGGCGTCGAGGACGACGGCAACCTCATGGCTGGTGGCGAGGATCTCCCCGGGTTGCGGGGGTAGCTCGGCGAGGGCGCGGGCGGCGAGAAGGGCGTCGACGGTGGGCCAAGCGGTGCCGCGCAGCGGAGTGACGTCGCCGGCGGGCAGGCGTTGTGGGGGTAGGGCGCCGTCGTGGGGCTGGATCTCGTAGCTGACGATGTGGGTGTCGTCGTCGAAGGCGCGTAACACGGTGGCGACGGTGAACCGGAGGTCCTCGATGGGGGCGACGATCGCGCCGGTGGCCAGGAGCATCGGGCTGTCCCGGCCGGAGTTGGTGTCGGGTCCGTTGAGGGTGGGGGTGACCCGGTGGGCGGGGGTACGCAGGGCGCGGGTGGGATGGCTGTACCAGGGGTGGCCGGGCAGTTCGGCGACGTCGGGTCGCCACAGGTAGGCCGGGCCGGCCGAGGTGTCGGCTACGCCGAGGATCGTGCCGGTGGCGGTGCGGGTCGGGTCGTCGTCGTGGACGACGACGCGGGTGCCGCGCGGGTAGGGGTGTTCAAGCAGGTCCGCGGCCGCTTCGGCGATGCGTTCGGAGTGGTCGAGGACGAAGGCCAGTTGCCGGTCGGAGAAGCCGTCCTCGCGCATGCCGCGCCGTAGGACGGCGAGTAGGACGTAGCGGATGGTGGCGTCGCTGGTGAGGGCCGCGACGTCGGGGAAGCCGATGAGCAGGCCGGAGAACACGACGGTCTCCGTCGGGCTCGGGCCGGCGGTGATCTCGCTGATGCGGTAGGCCGCGGTGAGGCGGCCGTCGACCTCGGCGCGGTAGAGGTCCATCTGGACGGAGCCGTTGCGCCAGCGGCGGACGCGCGGCTCGACGTGCAGCAGCCGGCCGTAGCGGGCCGCCGCGATCTCGGCGCCGCCCACGACGCTGGCCCTCGTTGGACGGAACGCCGCCCCGCGGACCGCGTCGTCGGCCAACCTGTCCGGACCTACCACGGCGCCGGGCGGCGGGCCGGCGGTAGCGTGGTTGAGCAGAACGTTCTGCGCCGGGTGCGGGATCGCCCAGCCGAGCTCCTCCTCCAACATCCACATCTCGGGCTGGGCGGCACTCCAGACTCGACGCGGACTGGCCCCCGCGGCGCCGATGAGCAGGTCGGCGGTGAACATCACCTCGCCCGTGCCGTCGGTGACGGCGTCGAGCTGCCAGAGGCCTGCTGCCACCTGGATCTCGACGGGATGCCGCGGCCCACTCCCGGGTCCGCCGCCCGCGCGGGCTTGGAGTGCCGGGCCCGTGTCGGCGTCGGGCTCGGTCATCGCCCTTCTACCAGGGCTTGCCGTGTTGCTGGAATGGCGGGGGCCGTCCCAGGCCCACCCGCGTGGGTAGGGCCGCAGGCGGCCAGGAACGTGCCCGTCGATGTGCTGTGCGTGTGAGCAACCGGGTCGGTCGACCGACGCGCCAGACCGGCCGTCGTCTCAGCGGAATACGTCCACCGCGTCCGCTCGCCACGGCAGCACCGCGACACAGCGGTACGCAGCACGAAATCGCCGGGTCCGGATCGCGGCCCGCTCTGCGTCTCCATGACACGACACGGTGCGAGCCGACGACACCGCCACCGACACCGCGAACCACACGGCGAAAGTCACTGCGGACGGCCTGTCACAGACACCCACACCGCAAAGGTCACTCCCACGCGCACGTCGCGGGGCCGTGGCGCCCGGGCTAGTCGATCGCGAAGGGAGGATCCGGAACGAACGCCGTTGGTGCTTCGGCCGGCTCGTCGTCGAGAGCCTGCGCGATGGCGGCGAACTCTGCGAGGGCGGACTGGAGGTCTTCGACGATTTCGCGGGCGATGACGCCGGGTGGTAGGAGGCTGTCGGCGTCGTCGAGGGCGGGGTCCTTCAGCCAGGTGATGTCGAGGTTGACCTTGTCGCGGGCGATCAGCTCGGCGTGAGTGAATGGGCGGAACCGTTCGGACTCGACCCGCTCCCGACGATCTTTGCCGGGCAGGTAGGCAGCGATGAACTCGTCGAGGTCGGCGCGGCGTAGGGGGCGCTGGCGGAGGGTGAAGTGCTTGGCTGTGCGGAAGTCGTAGACCCAGACGACAGTCGTGTTCGGCTGTCCGTCGACCCGGGGGGCCTTCTTGTCGAAGAAGAGCACGTTGGCCTTGACTCCGCCAGCGTAGAAGATGCCAGTCGGCAGGCGCAGGATCGTGTGCAGGTCGAACTCGTCGAGCAGGCGGCGTCGGATCTTCTCACCGGCGCCGCCCTCGAAGAGGACGTTGTCGGGTAGGACTACAGCGGCGCGGCCGTCCATCTCCAGTAGCGACATAATGTGCTGGAGGAAGTTGAGTTGCTTGTTCGTCGTCGAGACGCGGAAGTCCTCGCGCTCGTAGGCGATGTCGTCGTTCTCGGCGGTGCCGTCGTTGCCGATGACCGTGATCGACGACTTGCGGCCGAACGGCGGGTTCGCCAACACCAATGAGGCGTGCTTGGTGGGCCTAGCAGCAAGGGCGTCGTCGACGGTGATCAGCGATGGGCCGTCCGCGTCGCCGATGCCGTGAAGCAGCATGTTCATCGCGGCGAGCCGGGCCGTGCCAGCGACCAACTCGGTTCCCCAGACGTTCCTCTCCGTGCCGAACGCAAGGCGCTCATCTCGGCTGAGGGTGCGTAGGTGATGTTCGCGGATGTAGCGGTGCGCGGCGATGAGGAAGCCACCGGTCCCGCAGGCCGGGTCGCTGATCGTGTCGTCCGGGCGGGGCTGGGTGACCTCGACCATGGCATCGATCAGGGCCCGCGGCGTGAAGTACTGGCCGGCGCCGGTCTTGGTGTCCTCAGCGCCCTTGGCTAGCAGGCCCTCGTAGGCGTCACCCTTGAGGTCGGAGCCCTCGACCGTCCAGGTGAACTCACCGATCAGATTCTTCACCAGCTTTTCCAACAACGCCGGCTTGGTGATCCGGCATTGGGCGCCCGCGAAGATCGTGCTGAGCGTCGTCCCACTGCCTTTGCCGAGCGCTTCGAGCGTCCGCTTGTAGTGCGTCTCCAGAGCGTCCGCGGTCAGCCGAACGAGTGACTGCCAGTTGTAGACGGCCGGCACGATTTCGCGGGCGTCCTCCTCGAAAAACGGGTCTCCGGCGATCTCGTCGGCCATCTTCAGGAACAGTAGGTACGACAGTTGCTCGACGTACTCGATCGTAGATAGGCCGTCGTCGCGCAGCACATTGCAGTAATTCCACAGCTTCGCGACCAGCGTGTTCGTGTGCGCATGCGCCTGGGCAGGGGCAACGGTGGTCATAGCGGAAGCTCCTGGGGGACGGGGATCGATGTCGCCCTGCGACCGACAGTGGCGCTCTTTAGTCTGCGACTGGGACGAGGAGTTGGGGTCGGGCTTGCCAGACGGTCGAGAAGCGCGGCGGCCGGTTCGTCGGCCGGATCCTGCGACACGAGCCGCCCAGAAAAGGCGGCGGCGAGCAGCGATCGCCGAAGAGCCGTCGCCTTCAGTAGCGCTGCCTGCGCGGTTTGGGCCGCGGCGTCAAGCGCGGAGAGTTGCGTCTCGATACGGTCGACGATGGCCTGCTGCTCGTCGGGCGGTGGAACGGGCACGGGTAGCTTCTTGATTTTCGACAGGCTGATCGACGCGAGGTTCACGCTCTGTTTTCCATTGACCTCAAACCAGTGAGCCATGCTGTTTGCGTACCAGGACAGCAGTTTTGGGTGCATGCTGTCCGGGCGTGGCCGGGCGCGGAAGACGTGGTTCTGGTGGATCGCTCCCGGGATCTGCCCCTCCCAGATCCAGCCGCGCCCGAGTTTGTTGCGGTCGCCACCCTCATTGAGAAGCACGTCGCCCGGCTGCAGCGCGAGTTGGTCAGCCTTCTTCGCTGGAACCCGTACCAGGGCGACATGCGAAAGGTCGAGCCTGCCGCGTTGAACATTGGCAACGCGCAGGTAGGGAACCTCCGGGATCAGCGGGTCCGCCTGCTTCTTCGCGTCCTTGGTGATGCCCCCGACCACGTCTGCGATCTCATCGAGCCGGCGCCACCTCCAAGTCGCGGGGATCCTGGCGAGAAGGCCATCGTCGGTGCCAGCCGGCTCAAGAATCCGTGCGCGTGGGCGGTCATCAGGCACGTCGATGCCGAACGTGATCGACGTTATTCTCTCGCGGAGAGCGGCTGTCCTCGCGAGTGCCTGTTCCGCTGCCCGCTGGGCCGCGTCGAGGCGGGAGAGGTGGTCTTCGAGGGCGTCGACGATGCGGTGCTGCTCTGCAAGCGGAGGTACCGGGAGTGGCACTTTCCTAAGCTCGCCAAGCCCTAGACGCGGTCTGCCGACTCCCCGAATGCGCGCACCTGCGTATGCGCGAGTCTCTGGGGCGTTCAGCGTGTAGACGAGCCACTTTGGATTGATCGCGGGGTGTGGCCTGACTCGGATGCAGTCGGCTTTGACGATCGCGGGCTCGATGCCTGCGGGCGTGAGACAAGCCCGTGGCAAGGCCTCACCGAGTGACGCCACGAGCACATCGCCCTCGCGGACCTCGTGGGCGCGGAGCGTGTTAAAATGATCGAGACTTATGTATGCTTTCCCGTCAACGAACCTTCCGTCGCCGATATTTTGCAGGCGGATGACGCGTGCGCCGGTTGAGGTGTAGTGGCGTGATGCGAGGTTTGAGCCAAACGGGCCGTCCGTGATCGCGCGCGGCTCGGCCGCTGCGAGCTCGTCGAGTGTTGCCCATGCCCAGCCATTCGGCAGGTCCGAGGCGTTCGGCTTGCTCAAGCCAGTTCCCGGTTCAGCTCGTCCAGCAGCGAGCGGACGTCGCGGTTGGGGAAGGCGGCGCGGAAGCCGCGGCCTTCGCCCCAGGCGCGGAACGGTTCTCGTCGGAACTCGCGGGGGGTGATGCCGATGTCGGTGGAGACGACGTCGCGGATGGCGTCGAGCCAGCGCAGCTGGTCAGGGGTGAAGGTGGCGCCTGCATGGTGCTGTCGGAGGAGCCAGCCCTGGTAGCGCTCCTCGACGGTGTCCCGGTAGGGGCGGAGTTCGTCGTCCACTCCCAACTCATACCTGATGAGGGAGATGAGGTCGGGGACGCCCGCGTCGCGGCCACCCAAAGTGACGCCGACGCCCAGGTCCTCGTAGTAGGCCCACAGGGTCATCGGTGTCCAGTGCAGCGGGGGCCGTTCGATGGAGGCCGCAAGTTCCTTGAGCGAGGCGTAGGCGTCGGCCGGTGAGCTGGACCGAGGACGGGCGAGGGCGAGGCTGATCGCCGTGATGCGGTCGCGTTCGTCAGTGAGGAGCTTGCTCCAGCGGCCGATCTGCTCACGGGCCCGTTCCTGGCGGGGGATCTCCCGGATCTCGGTGACCTGGACGGCGGTGGCCTCGTCGTAGACGTAGTCCTTGGCGCGGCGGATCTCAAGGATCTGGCGGCGCAGTTCGGGGTGGGTGGTGAGCGGGGCGACCGCGTCGGTGACGAGTCGGTGGGCGGCAGCCTTGCCTCCGGCGAGGGTGGCTTCTTCCTGCCGGTCGGGGTCGACGGCGCGGACAATCGCCCCGGCGATGGAGGAGAGGGTCTGTCCGTCGGCGGCGTGGGTGAGCAGGTCGCGTTCGTCGTCGGTGAGCTGCTGGTTGAGCCGGGCGAGCCGGCCGGCGAGGATCTCGGCTTCCTCGGCGTTGATCGATCCCGTCCCGGCCTTGTCGAGCAGCTTCGACAAGGCGATCTGTCGCGGGCCGGCGGGAGCGAGGGGCTTGGCGTCGACAAGCGGGGAGTCCGTGACGCCGACGGCGTCGAGGAGGACGAACCGGGTCTTGCGGGTGATCTCGGTGGCGCCGGGGGTGGCTTCAGCGAGTTCGGTCGGGTCGATGGTGCGAGCACCGCGGCCCTTCATCTGCTCGAAAAGGACGGCGCTGCGGACCTCACGCAAGAACAGGACACATTCGAGCGCCTTGATGTCCGTCCCGGTAGCGATCATGTCGACAGTGACGGCGACCCGGAGGTCGGGCGAGGTGCGCATCTCGCGGATGAGCTGGTCGGGGTCGTCTCCGGCCTGCCGACTCTTGTAGGTGATCTTCTTGGCAAATCCGTCGCCCTTGCCGAAGACCTCCTTGACCTGGGCGAGGACGTCCTCGGCGTGGTCCTCGCCGACCGCGAAGATCAGGGTCTTGGGGAGGACTGCCCGGTCTGGGAACCAGTGCTTCCAGTTGTCGCGGAACGCGACGAGGACCGAGCGGATCTCGTCGACGGCGACGACGGAACGGCCGATCTGGCGGGTGGAGTAGGTGAAGTCGTCGTCGAGCTGTTCGTAGCGCTTCGCGCGGGTGGCACGGTCACGGACCTGGACGGTGGTGCCCTCCTCGATCGTCGCCGATCCCTGTTCGCGCAGCGTGTTGTGAATCCGGACGACGTCGAAGTCGACGTTGACGCCATCGGCGACGGCTTGGGGGTAGGTGTACTCGGAGACCAGGTTGCGGTCGAAGAAGCCGAGGGCTTGCAGGGTCGGGGTGGCGGTGAGACCGACGAGATGGGCGTCGAAGTAGTCGAGCACGGCCCTCCACAGGCCGTAGATGGACCGGTGGCACTCGTCGATGATGATCAGGTCGAAGGACTCGATCGGCACGTCCGGGTTGTAGGCGACCTCGACTGGAGCGTCGGCGTCGAAGTCGTCGCCAGCGTCATCATCTTCGTCGAACGGCGCCTCGCCTTGGAGCAGGCGGTACATCCGTTGGATCGTGCAGATGGCCACCGACGAGGTGTCCTGCAGCCCGGTCCGGCCGAGCCGATCAATGCCGTAGAGATCGGAGAGCTTCCGGCCGTCGTCCGGGGTGACGTAGCGGCGAAACTCGTCCAGGGCCTGCTTGCCGAGGTTGTTGCGGTCGACGAGGAAGAGCACCCGGCTGGCCTCGGCGTACTTGAGTAGCCGGTAGCTCTGCGCGACGGCGGTGAAGGTCTTGCCTGCGCCCGTCGCCATCTGGATCAGAGCCTTCGGCCGGTCGTGGGCGAGCGACTCCTCCAGGTTGGTGATCGCGTCGAACTGGGCCTCGCGTAGCCCGTTGCGCTCCAGCGGCGGCAACCGGCGCAGCGCTGCCCGCAGGGTCGGGACGTCGGGGTTCTCGTCGGCACGCCGCATCCACTCGGCGACGGTCTCCGGCCGATGAAAGTGGAAGACCTCACGTGAGCGGGCGTCGGGGTCGAGCCGGTTTACGAAATACGTCTCGGTGCCCGTCGTCGCGTACCGGAATGCGAACGGCTCCCGTTCGTCCCAGACGGCCAGCCGGTAGTCCCGGTTCACACCGGAGGAGTAGCGGTCGTTCTGCTCGACCGCGGTGGAGAGGTGGTCACCCTCGCGCTTGGCCTCCAGCACGCCGACGATCCGCTGGTCGACGAACATGACGTAGTCGGCCCGGCCGGTCGCCAGCGGGAACTCGCGGACGATCACCCCGCGCGCGGCCCGCGGGTTGAGGTCGCGGTGGTCCTGGATCACCCAGCCCGCCTGGCGGAGCATCGCGTCTATGCGTCCGCGAGCCTGCAGCTCGTTGAGCGGCGCCGGCCGGGCCGCCCGGTGGATGATCGCGTCCCGGCTGGCGGGGTCAACCCTCTTCGGCTCCCGGCGGGCCGATTCGTACTCGGCGCGTTGCACCGCGCGCAGCTCGTCGATCTGCGCGGTCAGGTGCGCGAGCTGGTCCTGCAACTCGCGGCGGATGGTGTCCGCACTCGCGATGAGGTTCTCAGCCGCTGTCCGCGCTCGGCGCTCGGCTTCGACCTCGTCTGCAGCGTCTCGCAGCCGGGTCCTGGCCTCGGTCAGCGCCGCCCGCTTGGCGCCTAGGGTGCCCCGCAGTTCGGCCAGCTCGGCCGGATCGCTGATCTCCACGCTGTCGGCTGGGTCCGTCGGCGGCACGAACTCAGGCACCGTGCTCCGGCCCGCGATCGCGTCGTGATACCACAGCCCGAGCTGGTAACAGATCTCGACCGCGGTCAACGCCCGCGACCGGTCGAACAGGAACTCGTGCACCGCCAGATTGCGGTCCACCCGGATCTGGTCGAACAGCTGACGCTTGTCGGCATGCAACAAGCCCGTCCTGGCCAGCGCGTTGAGCCGATCGACCTGGCGGTCACCACCGACCCTGGTGCCGGTCGCGGTCACGAGCACCTCGGCCAGGATCTCCCCGAACTGGCCCGAGTGCATGAGCGAGGCGTTCGGGTTCGTGAACACCGTCGTCTCGGCGAGCGCGCCGCACAGCGACAGCAACCGGTTCAGCCCGAACAGCCGTCCGAAGTTCGGTGATGCCGTCGCCAGCTCGCGCAGCCGTCCGTCCACGTGCCGTCCCCCACGACTCGCATCCCGTCCAAGAAGGACCAAGCCTAGCGCCGGAACAGTCGCGACAGTGAGAACATCGGTACGCAAGGTGTTGTTTGAATGAAACGCAATGCCCACCGACTACTGGCGAGACCGACCTCGCGCAGCCGCCGACGACCGCGACCACGGCACGGCACCGCCCCCAGCAATGCGGTCGCGGTCCGCGGCAAGCCACTCGGTGGCCTCGCGCCGGCGCCGCGCGTCAGCTCAGTCCGTGCCGGGGTCGGTGTCTGACCTGGCGAGGTCGCTGTTCTCTGCCTGTGCGGAGCGGCGGTACTGGGGATGGTCGAGGTCCATCTGCTTCGCGGCGTGGAGTGGAACCGGGTAACGGGCGCGATCGGACCAGAACTGGGTCTGGTGGCACAGGCTCGCGGTCGCGATGGCGAGCGTTTCCTCGGGGACGTCGAGGGTGAAGGAGACCGGGTAGATCTCGGTCGCGGTCATGGAGTACCAGGGCAGCGGGATCTCGCTCCTGCGGCGTTCCTTCTTGTCGTCCGAGCTGACGGAGCGCTGGGCGTCCCATCGGGTGCGCGTAGCGCCGGGGCGTCGGGGACCGCCGCCGGTTCCGCCGTCGTAGTTGCGAGGGACATTGCTCAGGATCCAGACGGGTGTACCGAAGTCCGTTGCGATCTTGAAGAGTGTGGTCGCGGTCTGCTGGTTCTTGGACTCGCCGTTCCTCTTGATGTGCGTGACGCTGACGGGTTGCGGTACCTCGTCGTCGGCAGTGCCGACGCGAACGACGGCTTGCGGGCGGTCCTCCAGACTCAGAGTGGCGCCGGGGAGCCAGTGTCGGCTCTTGCCGCCGCCGGGTTGCTTCTCGCCCTGGTGGGAGTTCTGCAGTCCGCTCCACATCCGCCGGGTTGCCTGCTGGTCGACCGTGACGATGTAGGGGGTGCCGTCGAGTTCGTCGGCGAGGTCGCCGAGAGCCTTTTCGACGAGTTCGGCTGCCTCGTCCCAGCGCTGCCGGTCGGTCTTCGCGGCTTCGGTGCTTCGTGGGTATCGAGTGCTGTGGAAGCTGGTCTGTGCGCGCTGGTAGAGCTGCCAGCCGGGACGGCTGGAACTCCAGCCGAGCATCGTCCAGGTGCCGTCGTCCGTGGCCGGCGGGATGATCGCCGCGGCGGTGATGACGATCCTGGGCCGGCTGGTCTCGCCGGGGCGCTTGTTCTGCCGCCGGACGTGAACGCCGACGTGGGCGACTCGGTCGGCGCGGAAGTGGCCAGATTTGGCGGGTCGGAGCGCGTTGGCGATGCGGGCGTCGATGACGCCCAGCGAGCGGTACAGGTCGAGGAGCGCGGCCTCGGCCGGATGGTCTTTCGCCTCAGGGATGACCACGCCCCGGTCGTCGGTGCCCCTGAGGTACTGACTGGGCACGCCGTGGCTGGCGAGGATCTGCCGGGTGTGGTGCTTGGCGTCCAGGTCGTCGCGATCGTTCTTGGCTTCGGCGTCCTCGTCGGCGTCGGCCACGGGGATCTCGGTCTCGCACCAGGCAGCGGTGAGGACACCACCGTCGGCGGGCAGTGACGGGCGGAGTCGCGCCCATGCCTCTTCGCGGTGTTCGGGCCGGCCCGGGGCGAGGAAGTCTGCCGCTTCGTGGAAGACCGCCGTGATCTTGTCGCCGTGGAGGGGGACTTCCTCGCCGTCGTGGGGGTCGAGGCCAGCAGCCGGTAGCTGGAAGGCCTGGCGGAGGGTGCTGAGCATGCGCAGTCGGGTCTCGTCCCGGTACCACAGGCAGACGAGGCGCAGTTTGTCGTGGCCGGTCGTTTCGATGGAGGCCGCGACGGACTCGGCCGAGGGGAACGCGTTTCCGCGCGTGCTCATGCCGTTCGCCTTGCGCCGGGCTCGTTCCTCCTCGGAAAGGTTCCTCTCGGGATCGGTTGGTCGGCTCGGGAGCCGCATGGCGACCTCGCGCATTTCGAGCGGTTCGGCCGCGTCCTGGAACACTGCGTGGACGTGATCGTGAAGCAGGCGGAGGTGGTGCATGCCGACACCGGTTCCGATCGGGAACTTGCCGGTGTTGTCCGCCCGGATGGGCCAGATCTGGCCAGGCGGCGTCTTGGGCCACTCGACCCTGGTGCCTGCGGCTACGGCCGCGGAGCGGAGCGCCCGCTCTCGGCGGGACCTGTCGTCGATTGAGGTGAGGATGGAGTAGTCCATCCGGAGGCGGCCGAGGGCCTGCAGCGCGAGGCGGTTGACGGTACGGACGCCGCGTTGGCCGTCGAGTCTTACCCGCAGCACCGGATGGCCCTCGCCGGGCTGCCGGGCGAACACGGTCCGGCTGAAGATCAATGAGGGTGAGATGCGGGTGACGTGTGAGGTCAGGAGCAGGACCGGGCTGATGAGGTTGGGAAGGGTCTTGAGGACGAGCGCCGTGCGGGAGATGGCGAACCGACTTTCCCGCTGGTCGTTGTCCCAGGGGTCGTCAAGAGCGACCAGCCCTCCGGCCGTGTCGGGTCGCAAGGAGACAGTCCTGCTGTCGGAGATTTTCCAGGGAACGGCGGCCAGGCGCCGCGCGAGGTCCCAGCCGACCGTCTTATAGACCCAGCTAGGGGCTTTGGGCTGGGCGCCGGCAGTGGGCCTGAGGTGGTCCGCGAGGAGAAGGGCACGTTCCGGAAGTTCCGCGAGTCGGCGGGCGAGCTCAGGGGGCCTCTTCAGATCGATGGCGTCGACCTTCTGGCCTTGGGCGAGCCCTTGGGTCAGGGTGAAGGCGCGGCAGAGCATCTGGTCGTCGAGCGGCTCCCGGGAGGCGAGGAACGGTTCGTTCCAGCTTGGGTCGAAGTAGACGTATCCGCCGGTCATGACGGACAGCACCGTGGTGGCGATGCTGTAAGGGGCTTGGGCGTCGTCGTTCCTGTACGCCTTCTTGCAGTCCCGGTCGAAGTCCTCCCAGAGCTTCCGGGTCTCGGAGTCCAGATGACGGACGTGGACAGCGGCGTCGCCTACGAGGTCAGGGGTGCAGCGGAAGGCGAGGGTGTTGAGGTACTTGCCCGGCTCGCGCGGGTCCATGGGTTGTTCTCCTCCGCCATTTCACGGCTGGTCAGGGTCGATACCGGCGTAGGAGAGGAACGCACGCAGCGCCTCGCCGTACAGGTCGTTCATGTGTTGGCGAACCTCGGGGTCCCACTGGGAGTGGATGCGGCCGAGGATGGTCTCCAGGTCGGAGCTCCACGTGTCGTCGTGGAAGGCGTAGTCGACGAGGTGCAGGACCGCTTCGGTGCCGCCGCGGCGGGCGCGGCCGGCGAGCTGGATGAGGTCGACGATGACGCCGGCGACGATCTCTTCTTGCAGTGACTTGTGCATGGCGGTGAACTGTGGCGCGGTGCGCAGGAGGACCGTGAGCCGTTCCCGGGCCGCTGAGCGTGCCTCGGCGAGGGCCTTGGCGGGGTCGTCGCTGCCGCCCGGGGGCAGGGCGCGCAGGCCCGCGGCGTTGATGCTGCCGTACATCTCGTCAGGCTCGCCGACGAGCGCGAGGGGGCGTACGCATAGATAGACGGAGCGGACCGCAGACCGAGTGCCCTTAACGATGTTCAGACCGCGGGCGATGCGCTGGAGCGGTACGACCAAGATCTTGCCGTGACGGGGAAAGTCCTCGAACTGCTCCGGCGTTAGGCGTTTGGCGAGGCTGGCTCGCGGCAGGTCCTGGTGGGCGTTGCGTGGGTCGGCGTCGCGGACGGCCACGCAAAGGCCTCCGTCGAACGTGCCCGCCCGGGTGATGCCGGTCGCGAGCTGGGCGCACTGCTCGTAGGAGTTGGCGACGACTAGGACGTGGGCGCGGTCCGGGTCCTTGCGGGTCGTACGCTCCAGTTCGGCGTGGATGTGCTCGTCGTACAGCTTGGCGCCGAGTTCGAGGGCGGCTTCCTTCTTCTGCGTCTTGTGGGTGCCGGAAATCCTGATGGCCTGTCCGGCTAGCGGGTGGTCGTCGCCGTAAGTGACGCGGTGCTTGCGCGCCCGGATCGACTTGGCCTGGGCGTCGGTCATCCACCAGCGGACCGGAGCGTGGAGGTGCTCACGCACGGCCTGGGGGAAGTAGGCGGTCGCTGAGAGGCCCAGGACCGGCCGTTCCAGCCCGGCGAGGAGCAGGGAGACGATGCCGCCGAGTTCCGCGGCGAAGGTGTGCGGGTCACCGGTGAGGGTCTGGGCGGCCAGCTGGGCGTTCTTCTCGGTGTCCTCAAGCCCGGTCACCCGGTAGCCGGTGATCGGGTAGCCGAGCATCCCCTGCGGGAGGACCGACGAGACGGCGCTCTGGTGCAGGTTGTCGAGGATCCGCTGGGCCGAGCGCAGGCCGATGGACCGATAGCCGTGGGCCTTGTCCTGGAGCAGGGCGAGCGCGTCGTCCAGTTCGAGCATGACGGTGCGCAGGGTAAGGAGATTGATCGCCTGGGTGCGCCGGTGAACGTCTTTGACCGTGTCCTCGAGGATGGCGTGGAGATCGAGTTTCACCTCGTCGAGGAGGTCTTCGCCGCGGGGCGTGACGAGTGCTTCGAGCGCGCGCCGCGCCGCGGGCCAGTCGGCCTCGGGCAATGGGCCCTGGCCGGCCGCCGGGTCGCGGCGGTAGCGGCTGGGCATCAGGGCGTTGAGCCGGTCGTACAGGTCGCCCGGGATCGGCTGGTCGTCGTCGACGGGGGCGTCGGACCAGAGCAGCCGGATCAGTGCGCGGTCGCGGGCCTGGGCCAGATGCCAGCGGGTGCTGGTTCGGTCGGGGATCCGGGTCTGGGCTCGTTCGTCCTCGGTGGCATGCAGGCGGAGCGCGTTCCGGCAGATACCCAGCAGGAGGGACTCGGCCATGAGCCGGGTGTGGCTGATGGCGGCCAGCAGGTTGTTCTCGTCATCGAGCGGGAGCCGCTTCGCATCCGTGTCGATCTCCTGAGGGGCCGCGGACCAGTGGCGGCGAGAGTGCAGCACGACATCGCTGGCGCAGTTGCCGACGGCGGTGGACTGGAACAGGTCGACTTCGTCGACGAGGACGGCCTCGCAGGCACGCAGCGTCAGCTCCGCGGCCTTCATGCCCCTGACGGAGTGGCCGTCGAGGGTCACCCCGATCTTGACGCTGCCCTGGAGGAACATGTGGTGGTTCAGGATGACGACGTCCGCGGCGCAGGCATCGTAGACGGGGGTGAACTTGCCGCAGGTCGGAATCCATGGGCAGGCCGTGCTCTCCGTGCCCTTGCCGCGCAGCGACAGGCACGGCTCCTCGCCGGGAGGGTAGTCGCCGCCGCTGGTTTGGAGAAAGGTCTTCTGCGCGCAGCCATAGGCGAGCGGATCCACGTCGCGTTCGGCGTGTTCACCCCAATCGCCCGGGGCGCCGGGATCCTCGGTGAGCAGGGAGGCGTGCTTGAGCGCCTTGTCGTGCATCCCGGACGAGGACATCAGGTGCGCGCAGGTCGCGGGATGGTCGAGGACGCCCAGCTGGCGCAGGTGCGCGAGGTCGCCGCGGACGTCCCAGGTCAGGTTCAGACAGGCCTTGATGTCTGGCAGGACGATGGCAACCCGGCGGTGGTTGATGGCGAACCAGGAGGCCATCACCCGGACCAGGATGCTCTTGCCGGTGCCGGTCGGCGCGTGGAAGATCTCCAGGCCGCCGGCGGTCAGGATCAGTGCCTCCTGGGGCGAGACAGCGTCGTTAGTGTTTAGCGCGCCGAACAGCTGCGTCAGCGTCGCGTGCAGGTAGGGCGCGTCCGCCAGGGGCGGCCGGCGGTCGAGCTGTTCGGCCAGGGCGAGTAGTTCGCCGGTCGGGATCCTCAGGGTCTCCTGGTAGGGCGCGGTGGTGACCGTGGGGAGCTGGTCGTGGCCGAGCGGCTCGGTGAACTGGGCGTAGGCCGGGATCGTCAGCCGGCCCTGGACCTGCCCGGCGCCCTTGACGAAGATCTCCCGGGTGGTCCAGGCCCCGGGACCGGCGAACGCGGGCGGCTTGGGCCGGGCGCTGGGCCGGCGGAAGCGGGCGGTCTGCCGATCCACGTAGCCGAGCAGGTCGCCGCCGACGCGCGGGAACGCGGCCTGCGCCGTGTACGGGTTCTCCCCGACGAGGTCGAACTGCGCCAGCGGCGTGGGCACGTCGTCGGCGCCCGTCTCCGGAGGCCGGGCCAGCAGGGTTCGCGCCGCGGTGGCGAAGAACCGCGGGTCCGCCAGGTCGGCCGGGGCGGACCGGCACACCAGTGCGATCCGTTGCTTCTCGTCGTGGGGAAGCGCCGTCCAGCGTGACCAGGCCCGGTACTTCCCGGTGAGCAGGAACGACGCCTGGTTGAACGGCGCGGCGACCCGGTCGTCGCCCTCGATGCTGATCGGGAAGTAGTGGGCGGCGAGCGCGAGCGACGCGAGGATCGTGATTTCCCTGATCGGCTTGTCGTTCACGCCCAGCTCACCCCGGCCTTCGCGCAGACCATGGCGCCGAACTCGGACGCGGTGGCCACCTTCATGTCCCACTTCGCGCAGACCCCGGACAGCAGCGGCAGCTGACCGGCCCGGTAGTCCGGCACGACCAGCCAGCCGGCACCGCCCCGGTCGCCCTCCTGGGCGTCGATGAGCTTCCCCAGGGTCATCGCCGAGGTGTAGTCCTTGACGTCGACCTTGAAGGTCTCCTTCCGGCCCTTCCGGGGACCGGCCTCGACCCGCAGGTCATAGGCGTCCAGCGCGGGCCACAGCTCCACCGTCAGCCCGCGTTCGGACAGCCGGTCATACAGCGCCAGCTCGGGAAGGCCAGGGATGGTGGTGTACCTCCAGATCCCGCGTGCGACAGCCTTGTATCCAGCAGCTGGCAGCGCACGAGGGACCTCCGAGATCGACGGGAACAGCACGGACTCCCGCAAGCCCGGCCGCCGAGGCGACGCCTCGGGCACGAGTTCGGGCACACCGCCGTCCGCGGGCAGTGGGAACAGATAGGAGGCGCCCATCTCGGCATGGGCGCCGTGCCAGCAGCGGGCCGTGCCTACCCGGCTGCCAGCGCTTCTCCGGATGGCGACGCGCATCGGCCAGCGGCAGGCAGGGCACGGGAACCAATGGACCTGGTAAACGGAGTTGTAGGGGATGTCCTGGTAGAGGTCGACGACCCGGGGCGGCAGCCTGAGTTCACACAGGTCGCTGACCGGCCCGGCCGGGTACCGGATCAGATCTGACCGGCCGGCCACGTAGCCAGCCTGCTCGCCGCCCTTGTACAGGATTTCGAAAGCCGTCTCCTGGTCGATCTCATCCTGGAGTTCCTGGTCATTGATAAGCAGTGCAGAGTTGCCGGGCTTGTCGAGGGCCTTGAGGAGTACCCGCTGCTCGAAGGCGAGGTCGAAGGCGTCCTCGGCGACGCGGTCCTCACCATCGACGACTGGCAGACCCTCGAGGTCGGGAGAGTCGATCCCGGCGGGCAGCAGCCTGGCCAGGTCATTCTTCAGCGCTCGGCGGAAATCGCCGAACGACAGCGGATCCCCTGGGCCCCGGGCCGCCAACAGCGTGCCATGGCATTCCATGAGTGCCGCGAGCCGTTGCCTCGGTGAAAGCGTCGGGTTGGTCATCGTGGTCGCCGCGCGAAGTGCCGCCCGGGTCACCAGGTAGCGGACCCTAGTGCCGTCGAAGGTCCGGACGTCGTTGTCCGTGGAACTCGTCACAGATCGAGAGGATAGGCCCTACCTCCGACAACCCCAGAGAGGGGCGCACCAATCCCCATGATTATGGCGCAACTATGGCGCAGGGGTGGGTGGGGAGTCGAGACCGATGACGGAAACGTGCGGGTAGAGTTCCCGGTACACGTCAGCGTATTCCTGGATGTGCTGCCGGCCCAGTTGCGTCAGGCGCCACCGGTACTCGGCGACATGAGTGTCCCCCGGTGCCATCACCGGCACGGAGTCCACGAACCCCCGGCTCGGCCGCCCCCCGGCCTTCGTCTGATAGCCCACTCCGATGAAGAACAACGACCTGCCTGCCAACTCGTCGTCGCCAAGACCGTCAGGCCCGGCGTTGGCGACCCGGGCCAGCACTCCCCACAGCCACTCCGAGAGCAGATGGGCTGGCGGGTCGGGGTCGCGCGGCTCGCTCAGTCCGGCGCGCGCCGCCGCTCGACCTCGCCGGGTGACCTCCACGAGGACCCGGCCTACCTCGCCGACTGCCGGATGCACCACAGTGTCCTCGCTGACCTTCACCAGGCCCCGCCGCTCCAGTGCATGCACGGTTGGCCCGGCCCCAGGATCGTGCACCCCGCGCGCCCGCAGACGTTCCTGAAGGCGGGTGTAGCCGACGAGCGATGGCGCAGATCTGAGCGTCAGCGGCAGCCTGCGCCACTCCGCCGGCCGCGGTACCGGCAGGCGCTGCACCCGCCGCATCCAGACCTCGGTCTCGACCATCCGGTCATCCCGCAGTATCTCGCCGAGATAGATCTGTTGGCGCTCGTTCAGCGATTCCCAGGCGGCCAGCGCCGCGGCCGACGCCGCCTGCGGCCTCGCGCCCGAGAGAGCCGGCGCCGGCTCATCGGGCCGTGTCCGCATCCAGGCATCCAGCACCATCCGCATCGGCACGCCATACACCTTGGCCAGCGGCTCGACCAACAGCCCCGTGGATGCCGGATCCCGCCATGGCGACCCCGTTACGGGCCGGCCGTTCTCCAAGGCAGACAGCTTCACCGCCGACACGCACAGCTGGCGTCCCGCCGGAAAGTCGCGCAGAAGGCCGGCCGCCCTGTCGAGGGTCAGGCCCGCCGCGTATCGCAGGTCGACCAGGGTTTCGCGACCGCGTTCGGACCCGGTCAGCGCATCCACGGAGCAACCCAAGGCCGCCGCCAACCGCTCAAGACGCGCTGGCGTCGGAGTGTGCCTACCTTCCTCATAGAAAAAGATCATCCTGGCTGAGACTCCAGCCCGCGTGGCCAGCGCGGCACGCGTCAACCCAAGCTCAGCGCGCCGCAGCTCCAATCGCGAAGGATCGATCGTACGAAGCGGCGGCGGCATGATCACATAAAACATAAACGAAGACTTCATCGCAAGTTCCGTGCCCGGGCCCGTGAACGGGCGTGGCGGCTCCTCCAAGAGCTGCGAAAGGTCATCGACCCTGAGAACCTGCCGACCACCAGCTCCTAAGCCTGGATCTGACTCTGGTCACATCGGAGGGGCAGCAGGGCGCGATCGAAGCGAATGCCCAGGTGCTCGGCGCGCAGGTAACCGTGGAGGACACGTCTGCGCCGAGCGAGCGGACCGCCGCGCGCTGCGAAAGCACCGCGCGGCCCTCGCCAGCGCTGTCGGCGCATCTGTCCGGCAGCGTCTATGCGGCTGAGCGCCGACGGCCTGACGGTGGTGACCACTGCACGGCTCGCCAGACGAGCATGATCCTCCACGCAGGCTAAAGATCCTCATCTGTCGAGGAGGTGCTCGAAGTCGCGGAGCCGGGAGAACAAGGCCAGTGCCTACATGCCCGAGTCGGCGGCGATCCCGGCTGCTGTGCCGTTCGAGGCACGGAACTCCACGCGGATAGCGGCTCGCGAGCGACCGCCAAGGGCGCAGCGGCCGGATGGTCTTCGGTCGCGCTCGGCGGCTGCGGATGGCTGGTGCTATGTCCGGTAAGGGCGGGTAGCAGCGTACGGCGGGCTGGCCGCGCGGGCCGGCGGGCTGTGCGGGGATCGACGTGACCTCGTTGAGGAGGGGCAGGTTGCTGTCCGTGAGGAGCGCGATCGTGCAGGGCTAGTACGGCAGCCGTCGTTTTGTGATCAGTTGGGTTCGTGGTCTCGTCGGCGGTAGTGGCTGGCGCGGGCGTTGGTTTGGTGGCGGCGGCGCCAGGTGGACCAGTGCAGGATGTGGGCGAGGGTGGCCGCTGGTCGGGTGAGGGTGGCGGTGAACAGGCGGCGGATCTCGTTGACGGTGATGGGAAGCAGGTCGTCGGTGTGGGTGGGTTGGTCGTGTTCGTCGGCGGCGAGGACGGTGAGGAAGGCGTGCGCGAGCATGGCGAGCACGGTCCAGCGGTGCCAGGACGTCCAGCGGCGTAGCTGGTGTTCGTCGAGGGCGGTGAGTTCCTTTCCGGTCTGGAACGATTCCTCCACCGTCCAGCGCCGTCCGGCGACGCGGACGAGCGCGGCCAGCGGGACGGACCTGGGGGCGTGTGCGCGGTAGAACGCCAGCTCACCGGTGCGGCGGTTACGGCGGACGAGCAGCCAGTGCCGGCCGGGGAAGTCGCGGTCGTGGGTGTCGATCAGCGCCCAGTCGTAGAACCGCTGTCCTTTGGAGCCGGGGCCGGCGGAGATCCGCTGCCAGGAGCGGGCGGGGAGGCGGACGGCGAGTTCGATGGCCTTGCGCGGCCCGATCCCGGTCACGATCGTGTGGTCCTTCGCGATGGCCAGGACGTAGCCGACCCCGCGGCGGGCCAGCTCGCCGCGCAGCGCCGGGTCGTTGCCATAAACCTCATCGGCGGCGACCCAGCTCGCGGGCACGCCGGCGTCCAGCGCCCGGATGAGCAGACGGCGGGCCAGGGCGGGTTTCGTCGCGAACCCCACCGGATCGGGAACGCCCGCCGCCGCGCACCGGTCAGGGTCGGCGGTCCAGGACTTCGGCAGGTAGAGCGCCCTGTCGAGGAAGGTGTGGCCCCGGTCGGCGGCGTAGACGAGATAGACCGCGACCTGGGAATTCTCGATGCGGCCGGCGGTGCCGGTGTACTGGCGTTGCGTTCCGACGGTCTGGTCGCCTTTCTTCAGGTCGCCGGTCTCGTCGATGACCAGGACCGCGTCCGGATCGCCAAGCCGCTCGACGACGTAGGCGCGCAGGTCGTCGCGGACGGCGTCGGCGTCCCACACCGCCCGGGCCAACAGCCGTTGCATCCCATGCGGGTTGGTGTCGCCGGCATGCTCGGCGATGCTCCAGCAGTTCGTCCGCGACAGCCCCGCCATCAGCCCCAGCAGGAACGACGCGACCCGAGCGCGGGTCGCGAACCGCGCGAACCGGCCGCTGATCCGGCCCACAAGGACCTCGAACTCGGCCTGCCAACGATCACTGTCTATGCTGTGGCCCGCGGCCACCGGTAGATCTTCGAGAGTCGACACAACCCGCGACGATCAGCCGGTGGCCGTTCCATGTCTGCCCCGCCACGCCCCTCATGCCGGCCCGGCCACCCACCACGCGGACAGCTATCACAACTGATCACAGAACAGCGGCTGCCGTACTAGGTGCCGCCGCAGTGGGCGCATCTGCCGTCGGCGTCGAGGTGGGTGTTGAGGGCGCGAAGCGCGGTGGCCCGTAGCCGCTCGAACGACCCGATCTGTGGGTCGGCGCCCATCTCCTCGTCAGACATCTTGACCGTCGCCGTTCGGCGTCCAGCGGTCAGTGACCCGACTCGTGGCCGCTCCAGAGCCGCGCCCATGCCCTGATCCTGTCGGTCGTTCGATCGTCGAGCCCGGCCAGCAGGCACAGCGCCGCGCAGCGGGACGGTACTCGGCCATGGGAGGTCACCCTCCTCGGCGGAAATGCCCGGATGTTGCTTCGGGCATCTGACCTGGACGGCAGTTCGGTGGTCAATACATATCTTGCATATCGACCACTCGCTTTCGGCATAGCCTCTTCGCCCTCATGGGGCAACCATCGAGAAACGCGGCCCACCGTATGAAAGGGAGGGTGCCGTGTCGGTCTCGACTTTGCATGGCCATCTGATTGCGTCGGCGTTGCCTCGACGGGAAGTCGGTCATCGACCACCCTCTCGGCGTCCGTCGAGGTCCGGGTCTCGCTGTGACTGACCGGACCGGACTGGGCCGCCCGCCACCGGGCGACTCAGGCGCTACGGCCAGTAGAGCTCAGGTCTCCGGTGTGAACGTGGCGTTCGCGGGTCTTACCGCGGCAGGTAAGACGACGCACGCGCGGCTGTTGGCCCGCGAGCTGGGCTATGACTACGTGTCAGCGACCGAGGTGATGCTGGAAATTCTTGGGCTGGACGTCGCGGCCGGCGACGCGTGGTTTCAGCGGTACGACGAAATCCAGGCGGCCCGGGAGGGCGACGCCGCGGACGACGAGCTCGACCGGCGCCTGCTGGAGCTCGCGGCCAGCCGGCGGCGCACGGTGTTCGACACGTGGGCGCTGGCCTGGCTCGCTCCTGATCCGATCGTCCGGATCTGGATCGAGTCGGATCCTGCGTCGCGGGCGCGTAAGTGCCTGGTGTCCCAGACCCGTACCCGTCTGTCGTTGCCTGGCTGTGAGGCGCTGTGCCAGGAGAAGGACGAGCACACACGCGACTCGTTGCGCCGCCGCCGCGGTTTCGACCTGTTCACCGACCGGGACCGCTACGACCTGGTGCTCTGCAACTCGCATCTGATCCCGACCGCGGACCACGCCTGCGCCCAGCGGGGCATCGCCACCTTGGCGCCCGTCGTGCACCAGGCCGTGACCGCGCTACTGGAGCGCCCACACCTTGGCGAACTTGACCGGCTGGCGGACGTGTATCCGGCCGAGATCATCCGCATTGGCCGCCGCGTCTCCTCCGAGCCCTCCGACGACGCCAGTCGCGCGAGGTCTTGATTCCGCTGTCCCTCTCACCACGGCCAGCCCCTAACTGCACGGAGGTGTACCGGTATGCGTGTTGCCTTGCTGTATCCCGAGGTCTACGACATGGCGCGGTTTCGCGAGCGCCGGCGCGAGTTCCCGCCATTCGGGGTCCTCTACCTGGCCTCGGTGCTCGAAGGCGCCGGTCACGAGGCCGTGGTCCTCCAGATCCGGCCTGACCACCTGACCCTCGACTTGCGCGGCTTCGACGCGGTCGGATTCAGTGTCGCGTCGTCGGCGACCTACGGGTTCATGACCGCCGCCCGAGCGTCCAGCCAGATCAGCGAGGGCACGCTGGTGATGGTCGGGGGAGTGCACGCGAACTTCTATCCCAATGACGCGCTGCGCGACTTCGGGGCCGACGTTGTCTGTGAGGGGGAGTCGGAGGAGACGATCCTCGAAGTCCTCGACCGGGCCGTCGGCGGCGGCCCGGTGCGAGGTGTCGCGGGCACCCGTTGGATCGAGGACGGCGAGATCCGTCACGGCCCGCCGCGGGTGCTGATGCGGGACATCGACCAGCTACCGCTACCCGCCCGGCACCTGCTGCCGGTCGAGGATGTCGTGATGTCCGATCGGCTCGCGGGCCGCGACGTGGATATGGCCCATGTGATGTTCAGTCGGGGCTGCCCGTTCCCGTGCTCGTTCTGCGCGGCCGGCCAGACCCGCATCCAGTACCGTTCCGGCGCCAGCGCCCGCGCCGAACTGAGCGACCTCATCGACCGGTACGGCGTCGGCGGGTTCGCGATCGTGGACGACAACTTCGTCGTGAACAAGCGGAAGGTCGCCGACATCTGCGACGCGGTCGCGGACCTCGACCTGGCCTGGTCCGCGCTGTCCCGCGTCGACACCGTCAACCGAGCCCTGCTGAAGACGATGGCGGCCTCCGGCTGTATCGAGATCAAGTACGGCGTCGAGTCCGGGAGCGAGCAGCTCCTGCGTGCGATGCGGAAGAACACCACCCGCGACCAGATTAAAGCCGCGTTCGCCGCGACCGCGGACGCCGGGATCGGCGCCAAGGCGTTCATCATCCACGGCTACCCGGGCGAGAACCGGCAGACCACCGACGAGACGATCAGCCTGCTCGGCGAGCTAGGACCGTCGCTGACCCGCGTGTCATTGTTCAGGTTCACGCCGCTACCCGGCACCCAGGTCTACGCCGACCCGGCCCGCCATGGGCTTCGCGGCCTGCACACCCAGCCCGACTGGGACGGGGACTGGTCGAAGTTCCACATCCACCACAACGACCGGCACTGGTGGGGCAGCCCCGAGGACTGGGCCGAGCTCGACGACTCCTACCGGCGGCTGCGCGGCTTCATCGAAGACCACTGGGGCGCCCAGGGGTGACCGGAAACCCAGCCCCGGCCGCTGGTAGCGTGCCTACGTGATCAACCGGCGTCCGCGGACCGTCGGAACCGTCACCCTCACCGACGACCACGCCCGCCAGCTGTGGAACTGGACCCTGTCCCGCCAGGGCCTGCACCCCCGCGACCGCCTTACCGCGGCCACCGAGATCAGCCACGCGGCCCTCGGGCTACACGCCGCCCGCCTGCCATCGCCGTTCGCCACCGTCATCGCCCGCGCTACACGGCCAGACGCCGCACTCACGCTGCTCGACCAACCAGCCGGGCTGATCACGCTGCGCTGCATGCGCCGCACACTGCACACCCTGCCGGTCGACCTCGCCGCCGCGGCGCACCGCGCCACGATCCACTACCGGCTACGCGACGCCGCCCGCCGCGCCCACAACGCCGGTGTCACCGAGCAGCTGATCGACCAGCTCACCGCTTGCCTGCGCAGCCTGCTCGCCGACGGGCCGATGCCCTACCGGCAGATCGAGGCCGAGCTCGCAGCGGCCGGGACGGCCGCGGTCCGCGCCACGGTCAAGACCGCGTGGGAGACCGGCAGCCTCACCTACCTGAACGCCTCTGGCTGTTGGAACGCCGAACGCCGCCTGTTCGGCCTGACCAGCCAGCTCCACCCCGACCTCGACCTCGCCCTCGATCCGAAGACGGCGACCCGCCTCCTGATCCGCGCCTACGTGGATCGCTACGGGCCGGTCACGCTCGCCGACGCGACCTGGTGGTCGGCCCTCTCCCGCGCCGCCGTCGTCGACGCCCTCGACGACCCGGCCGTCGAGCTCCTCGAAGTCGCCACCCCGTGGAGCCCGTCACCCGCCTACATGCCCGCCGGGCGCTACGAGCAGTTCACCGCGGCGGACCCCGACACCTACAGCAGCGGGCTGCAGCTGCTCGCCCACGAGGACGTTGCCCTGAAGGCCTACGCCGAGACCCGCGCCCGCTACCTCGCAGACCTCGCCCCACGGAACGCCTTCAACCAGATCGGCGAGGCCCTTCCCACCGTCCTCGTCGACGGCGAGGTCCACGGCACCTGGACCTGGAACCCCGCCACCAGAACCGTCGTCCCGACACTCCTCCCCGGCCGGAGCAGCGCACGCCTGAACCGTCAGACCGCGCAGGCCGCCGACCAGCACACTGCGGCGCTACGCGCCGGCTGGCGCTCCGCCACCGCCCTCAAGACCGCCACCGACGCGGGCCAGCTCGCCCTCGCCATCTAGAACCGCCAGCCCGACGAAAGGACCTGCGAGAGTGCTGCCACTTTCCCCCGGCGCCACACTGGAAGACCTCCAGCGCTACGTAGCGAAGATGGAAGCCGAACGCGGCTTCACCGAAAGCACGGTGCACGACCAGACCTGGCGCCTCCTCGAAGAAGCCGGCGAACTCGCCCGCGCCGTCCGCAAGAACAACGGACAACGCTCCCCAGCCGGCCAGGTCACGGGCAGCATCGACGAGGAACTCGTCGACATCCTGATCTTCGCGTGCTCCATCGCCAACCGCCTCGGCATCGACCTCGCCGACGCGATCCGCGCCAAGGAAGCCCTCAACGAAACCCGCACCTGGCCCACCCAACGCCCCAACGTGACCTGAACACTGCCCCTGCCTGGCCCTAGATCAAGCTGCATGGAAGCGCGCTCAGGGCGTCGCGGAAGGTATGTACCTGCGAGGATGTCCGGGGTGGTCGCCCGCCATCCAGAGCCGCCTGGCCAATGAACAGACTGGCCATCGGGCAACCCTTGGCCGTCATCGCAGCGCTACGTAGCGCGGTCGATCCGTGGGAACGCATCCGCAGGGCACGGGGGCGCCGCCGCCGCCGTGTCTGCCTCCTTTTTGGCGGTATTGGCCTGCGACGATGGGTCGACCGGCCCGCGACGATCAGGGAGCATGATGACCGTTCACGAGACCGAGGTCGCGCTACGCGCGCTGGATGGCCTCACGCTGTCCGCCAGCATCACGCTCCCCAGTGAGCCTGCCCGTCAGGCTGCGGTCTTCGTACATGGCGGGGGAGTAACCCGCGAGGAGGGCGGGTTCTTCACCCGGGTCGCCGCCGGCCTCGCGGGGGCGGGCATCGCCTCGCTGCGATTCGATCTTCGTGGGCACGGGAAGAGCGAGGGTCGTCAGGAAGACTCGACGCTCACTGCGCACCTGAACGACATCCGCGTGTCGATCGATCGCCTGAGAGATGAATCCGGTGCTGTCATCCTGCATCTTCTTGGTGCGAGCTTTGGCGGGGGCCTCGCGGCCTACTACGCGGCGAAGCGGCCGGCCGAGGTCTCCCGACTCGTGCTGTTGAACCCTCAGCTCGACTACAAGAATCGGTACATCCAGCAGAAGCCCTACTGGATTGACGAACACCTCGACGCCGATGCGGCACACCAGCTCGAATACGACGGCTTTCTGCGTCACTCACCGACGGTCCGGCACGGCCGCGCCATGCTCAACGAGGTCTTTTGGATCCGCCCCATCGAGGTGCTCGGCGAGATCACCGCACCGACGGTGATCATCCACGGTACGGCGGACACCTTCGTGCCGATCGACGCGTCGAGAGCAGCCATCAAGCGTCTGACGGCTCCCCACCGGCTGGTCGAGATCGACGGCGCCCAGCACGGCTTCGCGGTGCACGACGATCCGAGCTACGCGCACCCGCGGAGCCAGGAATGGCAAGCGTCGGTGATCGGCACGGTCCGCGACTGGCTGCAAGCCCGCAACTGATCTATCCCTTGGCGTGCAAGGCCGAACGCAGCGCCTGCGGCCCCGGGTGGCTCTGCCATGGCGTCAGGATGCGGACGACACGCGCCACCTCGCACCTCGTGCGCTCCGAGCTTGTCGACCCCGCAAGGGTCAGCGCGAGGAGTGCTTCCTGCGAGGCGTCGTCCGGCTCGCCCGCAAGCGCACAAGCCACGGCCCTGCGCGCCCGGTAGTACGCCTCGTCTCGTTGAGCGAGTGTGCCCCCGGCGAGGACGTCGGCGAAGAACGCGGCAGCGAGCCGTGGCTTGCCGGCCTCGACGTAACAGCTCGCCGAGCGCAGACGCCAAGTCCCTTCGTCGTAGCCAGCGCCCAGCGGCGAGGTAGGTCCCTCGTCGGCAACCGCAAGTAAGGCGCGAGCCTCCTCCAGCTTCCGCTCGACCAGGTCGATCGGCTCGCCGGTCATCGCCAGCCCGCGGGCCTCCTGCTGGAGCACCTCGGCCCGGACCCGGCGCGGAAGCTGCCACGGACCCGCATACGCGGCCTGAGCCAGAGCCAAGACCTGACCCGCGTCCCGCTCGCTGTATGCCATCTGCGACTTACGGAGAAGGATGTACCCCTGCATCGGAAGATCCTGAGCGGCTTGCGCCCATTCCATTGCGCGGTCATACCAATAGCCGGCCGAAACTTGGTCGTGCAGGTCGCGGTACAGCCAGCCAGCGAACTCGGCAGCATCCGCGCCCACTGTGAGCAGGCCGCGGCGCAGACCTGAACGCGCGTCCCGTGCATGTCGGGTGACTACCTTCAGGATCGCCAGCACGGGGGGAAGCACCTGGGCGGGCCCAACTCTGCCGTCGTCGGCCTTGCACCGATCGAGCTCGCACACGATGGCGACGAGCCCGTCGCCATCCAGACGCAAATCGGTGTCGTCCCGGCGGGGCCTGGGATCGAGCAACCCATCGACGTGCGTCGCCGCACGAAACCGCAGTCCAGCTGGCGCGTTCGCGGTCTTGGCGGCGCGCGCCTGGGCACCGGGCTCACCTGACCCCGCTCGACCCGCGGAGCCGAGGCCACCATCCCAGGACCCATCGGTGCCTTCCGGCGAATAGGCCGGGTTTTGGTCGGTGGAGTCATCGAGCGTCGGTTCTCGAACGCGTGTTTCGCCGGGGAGGTCGAACCAGAGGAGGTGGGCGGGGATGTGGAGGGTGCGGCTGTAGTGGATGAGTTTGGTGAGTTCTTCGGGGGCGCGGCCGTTTTCGATGCGGCTGAGTTGGGCTTGGGTGAGTCCGAGCCAGCGGCCGACTTGTTCTTGGGTGAGCGGGCGCTGGTGGTGGGGGTGGGTGCGGTAGGCGTGGATGACGCGGCCGATGTGCCAGCTGGCGAGGGCGTCGCGGATCTGGTCGGTGTCCCAGAACCCGGCGGGCACGATCGGTGGCGCTGACTGGTTCTGGGCGCGTTGGCAGGGGCCGCAGTGGCGGCCGGGGTTGTCGGCGGCGAGTCGCTGGCCGCAACTCGCGCAGTGGCGTCGCGGGCGTGGGGTGGTCATCCCAGGCCGTCCCCCCGGGTCTATGCGCGGCGGTCGCGCGCGGTCAACAGACGAAAGCTAGCACTGCGGGTAGCGATGTCCATACGTCACGCGTATGCGGTTTATCGGTCCGTGGCATGGCCTTCGCGTTCCGCCGGGTCGACGCTCGGGACACAACATCCATCACCCCTGCCTGGGCGGGCGACGTCGGCAACCCGCCGCCGAGGCCGGGTGACGACGACGGCTGGAGGTGACTGACAGCGATGTCCGTCGTGGTCCCACTGTTGGGGCCGCCTGGGGTCGGGAAGTCGACGTTGGCGATCCGGCTCGGTGCGGCGGCGGGCTGTGTCGTGTTCCGGCTGCGTGAGCAAGTGCCTGCGGCCCGCCTTGAAGCAGCGGGGAGCGCCGGGGCGCTGGGGTGGATGGACGAGGCCACCGTCGCCACAGCGCTGGACCGCTACCTGGCGGAGATCACGCGGGCCGGGGCGGCACGCTGCGTCGTGTTCGACAACTTCCCGGGCACGCCAAGCCAGGTCGTCCTCCTGCTGGGCAGGCTCGCCGCCCACGCGCCCGCCTCGACGGTGGTGCCGGTCGAGTTGTCGGTGGATGCGGTGACGCTGCGTCGGCGGGCAGTCCAGCGGCGGGTGTGTCATCGGTGTGAGCGTGACCCTGCGCATGATCCTCGGCTGCCCGCGCAGCCAAGTCTTGCGGATCGGCAGCGGTGTGGCCGGTGCGGGGGAGTGCTGCATCCGCGCCGGGGGGACGCCCCGAGCCTGCTCGCGGCCCGCCTGCGGCGGTATCGGGACCAGGCGGCGGCTGTCCGCGGCGCGTTTCGCGCGGCCGGCATCGCGGTCGGCTCCTGTGACTGTGCCGCCAGCGTCGAGGAGACCGCCGCCGCACTGACCGCGCTCATAGCCGCGAGGAGTACCAGCTGATGATCCCCCCACTTTCCGCCGGCGCACATGGCTGGCTAGCTCAACGATCCGATGTGCGCAGGCCTGAGCGGACGTGGGGTGTTCTGCATTGAGCCCGCTTGCCGCCGAACCGATGATTGCGCCGCTGCTGGTGCCGGTGGGACGACGCGAACAGCCGGACCGCGAGACTGCCAGACGTGGCTGCGAGCAGCTCACCGTCCGCTGCCGTGCCGGCGTCGCGGACCTGGAGCGCCACCTCGACGAGGCGGCCGGCCGGGTAGTCACGATCGTGCCGGGCGCCCAGCTCGGGCAGTCGCTGCCCGGGACACGCGTTCTGGGGCTGCCAGGAAGCGGGGTCGCCGTGCTCGCGGCGATGACCGAGCCCGGCGACCTGGAATTGACGTTGACGGCCGCGATCCTCGCGCCGGGGGTGTTGGGGGAGCGGGAGCGCGGCCGGCTGCTGGCGGCTGTTGCCGCGCTGCCGTTCACCGAGGCCGAAATGGCGGGGTTGCACGCCGAGATGCAGTTGACCTCGGGGTTGCCCGGGTGGCAGCCGTCCGGGGTGCTGTCCGACGTGGCGCCGATGCTCGCGGTGCACCACATGACCGACTTCCTCGTGCTCGTCGACACGTTGCGCGCCCTGGGGGTCGACCCAGCGGCGATGACGGTCCTCGACAAGCGCTACGCCTACCAGCACACCCGCCGCGTCGACGCGCATCTGCGCGCGGGCGGGGTCACCGTGGCCGACTGGCGGGAGGCATCGCCAGCGATCGCCGAGCACTTCGCCCGCGCGGCCGACGCGGGCCGCCGGCCGGTCCTGATCGATGACGGCGGCTATCTGCTGCCGGTGCTGCTGGATGAGCATCCCCGGCTGGTCCGCGAGCTTCTCGGCCTGGTGGAGCAGACGACGTCCGGGATCGCGAAGCTCGCCCGGTTCGGCGCGCGGCTCCCGGTGCCGGTGTTCTCCGTCGCGGAGTCCCGGCTGAAGGCGACGATCGAGTCCTACGGTGTCGCGGACGCCGCGATCCGGAACCTGCTCGCGCTCGTCCCGCAGGAGAAGTGGGAAGGCAAACCCGCGCTGGTCCTTGGCTACGGCCGGATCGGCGAGCAGGTCGCTCGCGTGCTGCGTAGCCGGCGGATGCGGGTCGCGGTCCACGACAGCGAACTCGTCCGGCTCGTCGCCGCCCACGAGACCGGCTTCACCACCGGCCGTTCCGTGCGCCGCCTGCTCGGCGTGCATCAGCCGGTCCTCGTCGTCGGCGCGACCGGGCACACGTCGCTACGCGCGGATCACCTCGACGCGCTGCGCGGGGACTGCTATCTCGCGAGCGTCACCTCCCGCGGCCGGGAGCTGGCCCTCGACGAGATCGCCGACGACGCCACCACCCTCGCCGGCCCGGACGGACTGCGCTACCGACTGGCCTCGGGTGTGACGGTGACGGTGCTCGCCGATGGCTTCCCGCTGAACTTTCACCACGCCGAGTCGCTGCCGAACAGCTACGCCGACGTCGTGATGGCTGCCCTTGCTCTCGGCGCGGTCACGCTGTCCGCGCACCGCGACGGCTACCCGGTCGGTCACCAGGTGGCGCTGACCGACAAGATGCTGGAGTCCAGCGGTCTGCTGGAGCGGTACTACGCGCTGCACGGACCCGCGACGTGACCGCCCTTCGCACCGAACCGGTGTTCCCGCTGCCCGGGGCGTCGCCGTTGGCGGCCCGCTTCGTCAGGCATCTCCGCGAGATCCGCGGCCGGCTCGCGCTACCGACCGGGTACGTCGCGGTCCGCCGGCCAGCTTGGGGCGAGCTGGCCGACGACGACCTGGTGTGGGTGGCCCACCTGGTCGCGACGATCGACGCGTCCGGGCGGATCGGGGACAGGGCTGTCTGGGAACGTCTGCCGGCCGCCGGTTACCGCGCCTGGCTCGCCGGCGCGCCTGTGCCTGATCGGGCTGTGCTTGAGGCCGCTGTGCCGGGCCTGCTGCGGCTGCGCGCTGTGCACCGCGAAGGCCGCCTGCCCGAGCTGGGTCTGACTGATCTCGCCGCGCTGCTCGATGGCCGGTACCTGTCTGCCCGGATCGCCCACCAGCATCCGCAGGTCGTCCTCGCCGCCGTGGCCCGTGCCGCCGCGCACCGTCCCTCGCTGCCCCATCCCCGTCTGACGGAGTCGTGCTGATGACCGCACCCGGATCCCGCCCTGGCGACAACAGTTGGGTACAGGGCGCTGTCGAGCACGCCCTCGCGCCCAGCTACCAGGCCCACACCGCGACGCTGCGGGGCGTCGTCCGTCAGCGCTTGGTTACGCGCGCGCTGCTCGCGCACCTCCCGACCCCGCCGGGACGGATTCTCGATGTCGGCGGTGGGGAGGGCACCCAGGCCGCCGCGCTCGCCCGGCTCGGCTATGAGGTCACGATCTGCGACCCGGACCCGGCGATGCTGCGCCAGGCCGACGAGCGGCTGTCCGCCGGCGACGCGGCCGTCCGCGACCGGATCACGCTGGTCTGCGGCGACGGCCATGACGCCGCCTCCCTTGTCGGCGGCGGCTGGGATGGCGTGCTGTGTCACGGCGTGCTGATGTACCTGACCGACCCGGCCGCCTTGCTGCGCGTCCTGGCCGAGGTGACCGGGGCCGGTGGGGTGATCTCGGTCGTCGGGAAGAACGGCACCGCGCTCGCGCTGCGCGCGGGGCTGCAGGGCCGCTGGCACGACACCCTCAGCCTCCTCGACGAGGAGCCGCACGCCGCGGGCACGGCGACCGAGATCGGGAACCTCGGCGTACGCAGCCGCGGCGACGACCCCCGCCAGATCCAGGACCTCCTCGCCGCTGCAGGCACGGAGCCTCTCGCCTGGTACGGCATCCGCATGTTCACTGCCCATCTCGGGGACACCCCACCCGGCCCCGATCTCGACACCGTGGTCGAGGCCGAGTGGCGCGCTGGGGAACGTGACCCGTACCGGGGAGTCGCCCGCCTCTTCCATCTGATCCACCAGCGCCGGCCATGACCGTCGACCGCCCCTCGACGGTCGAGGTCGACCCGGCCCGACCTGCGCAGACCGGGCAGCCACGCCGGCCTGCCGGGCAACTCCGGCAGGCGCGGCGCACCTGCGCGGCGGGCTGCTTCGGCTACCACGCGGCCTGGCCGGCCTGCCGCCGTCTCGGGATCAAAAGCCATCCCGGCTGGCACCGCGACTTCCTGACGGCAGCCCTGACCAGCCATCCGGCCGCGGCGACCCGACCGCTCGACATTGTCCTCGCTGGTGCCGCCGATGACCGCATGTTGACCACCCTCGCCCAGGTCCCGCTCGACTACCCGCCGCGGTTCCACCTGATCGATCGCTGCCCCACGCCGCTGGCCCGTAACGCCGCCATCGCGAGCCGGCTCGGCCTGCACCTCACCACCGACCAGCGAGACCTTCCAGGGCCGCCAGGGGAGAAGCGGTTCGACGCGCCGTTGGGGTTGCCGGCGGCCAGCGCGGATCTCGTCGTCACCGACGGGCTGCTCTCGCTGCTGGCGTCACGAGCCGCCGTGACCGGCGTCCTCGCTGAG
This sequence comes from Pseudofrankia sp. DC12, assembly GCF_000966285.1. Taxonomy (NCBI): domain Bacteria; kingdom Bacillati; phylum Actinomycetota; class Actinomycetes; order Frankiales; family Frankiaceae; genus Pseudofrankia; species Pseudofrankia sp. DC12. Next base: position 2,537,352 of record NZ_KQ031391.1, on the reverse strand, counting down.
GTGACCGGCCTGCTGCGGCCGGGCGGCCGGTTCTGCTACACCACGCGGCTGACCGCCCGTCCCGGCCAGCGCCTCGAATACGACCGGACCGGACGGCTCCTACAGGCCGCGATCACCCTGAGCTTCCTGCCCGCTCCGCCTGCCGGCCGCTGGGACGCCGCCCGCCGGACCTGGTCACGGCCCGCGCGCACCGCCGCGTTCCGCAGCGCTGATGACCTGTTCGACGCTCTCGCCGCCGCCGGCCTCACCATGACCGACGTCCACGTCCGGCGCCCGCCGTCGGTCCTGCTCGCCGCGCACCCACGCCGCCTGTCCGCTGGGAGCAAGATCGTGCGACTCCGCGGCGACGTTCTCCCGGATCGTCGATGACCGTCACCTTCAGCGTCTACCAGGCGGGCTGCGGGCTGGAGGACGAACTCGCCCGGTTGTGCTCCCAGGCCCTCCACGGCCGGACCGACCGACGGCCGGTCACCGCTGACCTGGTCGCGTCCCGGCTCGCCGCCGGCGCGGGCCAACCGGTGACCCTCCTTGCCGCGGTCCGTGACCCCGACCGCCGGCTGATCGCCGCCGCCGCGTTGCGCTGGCCCTACGTCCGCACCGGCATCGGCCGGCTCTGGGGACCCGTCGTCCACCCCCACCGCCAAGGCCACCGGCTGGGCACCGGCCTGCTCGCCGCCATCAGCCAGCGCTTTGGCGATCCCAGCGGGCTGCCGGCCGTCACCACGACCGAGATCCCCAGCGCGGCCACCGCCGCGCACGCCCTGTTCACCCGAGCACGCTGGGCCCGCCTCGACGGCCCACTGCTACTACGCGGCCCGATCCCTCCCGACCTCGGCACCCCACCACCCGCGGCGGTCCACACCGCGCAGACCACCACGCCAACAGACCTGGCCGCACAGATCAGCAGGCTCTACGCCGCGACCTACCCCGACCACGACCCCCGCACCGCCCACGACACCCTGCGGCGCTGGAGCACCGACCACCGCTACCACCCCTCGGGACTCCTGCTCACCGGCTCCGCCGACCAGCCCACCGCCGCGGCCCTGCTCTACCCGCTCACCAACCACCACGTCGACGACGAGCCGTCGGAGCTACTCATCGCCGACCTTCTCACCGACCGGTGCCTTACGGCCGTCGAGCAGTTCACTACCTGCCGCGATCTCGTACGCGCAGCGCTTCTCCATGGCGCCGGGCACGGCGCGACCGTCGCCCGCGCTGTCCTGCCCGCCCACCGGGCCCAGGCCATCGCAGCGCTCGACGCCGCCGGCGTGACCCGCCGCGATCGCTTCACCCTCTACACCCCGCCCACAACGTCATGACCGACACGCGAAGGACCGCGGAAACAGTGATCCTGAACGAATCCGAGCAGCGGCGCTCTCCTGTCGATCTGCGGACGGATATGCCGCACTCGGCGCGGATGTATGACTATTTCCTCGGCGGCAAGGACAATTTCCCCGCCGACCGGGAAGCCGCCGAACAGGTCCTGGACGAGTTCCCACAGGCCAGAACCGTGGCCCTGTCAAACAGGGCCTTTCTGCGCCGTGCCACCAGGTTCCTCGCGGCCGAGGCGGGAATCCGCCAGTTCCTCGATATCGGTACTGGCATTCCGACGTCGCCCAACCTGCACGAGGTCGCGCAGAAAATCGCGCCGGAAACGCGGGTCGTTTACGTCGACAATAATCCCATTGTTCTGGCGCACGCCCGCGCCCTGTTGACCAGCGACCCGGAAGGGAGAACCGCCTACCTGGACGCGGACCTCCTCGACCCCGCGACGATCCTCAACTCTGAGGAGGTCATGGGCACCCTGGACCTGACCCGCCCGGTCGGCCTGTCCCTGATCGCGGTCCTGCACTTTTTGCCCGATGACACCGACCCGTACGGCCTAGTCGTCAAGCTGCTGGACGCGCTGGCGCCCGGTAGCTATCTGACGGCCACGCACGCCACCGCTGACTTCGCTCGGGAACAAGCCGACCAGGCCGCCGAGATCTACCGAGCCCGCGGTATCCCTGCCCAGGCGCGTAGCCGTGCCGAGGTCGAGTTCTTCTTCGACGGCCTGGACCTGGTCGCCCCGGGGATCGCCCTGGCGCATCGCTGGCGGCCCGACCTGACAGACGACGTCGCCGAACGCCCCGCTGACGGTGCGGACATCGGGCTGACCGACGTGGACGTGTCCTGCTGGGCGGCAGTCGGATGGAAGCCCTAAAACCCGTCGCCTCGCCCTCGTTCCCGAGCCCGTTCGTCGATATCCCGGGGGACCTGTGACTGCTCAACGTTTGCCTGACGCGTCGCCGGAACAACTCGTCGAGGCCGTTCACGCCGCGCTCGCCGGCGGCGAGGTATCCGCGATCGCGGCCAGCTACGGCCTGCCCGCCGACCAGCTCGAGGCCGCGCTCACGACGTATCACGCGGCGGGGACGGCGGCGGTGACACGGTCGACGGACCGCTGGTACACGACCCGGTTGGCTTTCGCCGATCAGCGGCGCGCGGAGAAGACGATGGCCACCGTGGTCGGCCCGCTGTTGGACACGTTGTGCGTCGGGCCGATGCCGGTCGACTGGTGGTTCACCCGCCGGGAGAGTGACTGGCGGGTGTACCTGCGTCATCCGGACCCGGCCGTGCTCGGCGTGTTCCTGCATGACCTGGGCAGAGGGCGGCCTGTCGCGGCGACGCAGCCGCTGGTCCACGACCCGGACATGCGGCCGTACGGCGGGCCGGCTGGTCTGGCGATCGCCTACCAGCTGTTCGTCGCCGAGAGCCACGGCATCCTGGCCTACGCGCGTTCCAGTCTGCCGCTGGAACGCCGCGATCTGTCGATCCTCGTGGTGGACGTGCTGCTGGCCGCGGCGGGCCTGAGCTTCGTGGCCCGCGGTGGCGTCTACGCGCAGGCAATCGCCCTGGGACGTCACAACGAGGCGGTCGAGCCTGCGGGCGCCCGGATGCTGGCCGCGAAGCTGCACGAGGTCCTTACTAACCCGAACGTGCGCAAGGCGGCTGCCGTCGGGCCCTGGGCGGATGCCTGCGTGGCCGCGGGGGGCCAGTTCGCGGCGATGGACGCTGCCGGGCTGCTGTCGCGTGGGCTGATCGACGTGTTGGCGGCTGTCGTGCGGGCGCAGTGGGCGCGCCTCGGGTTGTCCTCGACCGTGCAGGCTGTCCTCGCTCTCGCCGCGCACGACGCCTACGGCCAGTGAAACCCGGCGGGCACCAACCCGACCAGCAACCGAATGGGAGGAGCGACCTGTGATCGTGAAACTGGATCACGCGAGCGGCGGTGAGATCGAGGCGCCGGTGTCCGATGACCGTGGCGTGGCAGCTGTTGATGTCGCCCGTGGCCTGCTGGCGGTGGTGCCCGGGGTGATCCGGGTGCGGGTCTGGGACCAGGGGCTTGGCTTCTATGGTGAGCCGTCCGCGGACGAGACCCACGACAGCGCAGCCGGGTCGGAGGCCGTGGACGAGGACCGCCGCCGCGCCCGCGAGGCGCTGGCCGCGGAGATCGCCGACAGCCTTTCCGCGGCGTTGCTCGCCCTGGCGATTCCCCGGCCGCGCCCGCCGTCCTGGGTTGGCGTCTGGCGGTTGGCTGCCGCGGCTGGGGGCGGTGGCTGGCCGTTTCGGGCGGTGCGCCTCGACGAGCTTCCGTCCGCGTGAGCGGCACCCTGGCCTCGGCCGTGCCGGTCGCCCCGATCGCGGCGGCCCAGTTCCCCCCGACCACCGAAGCCATTCCGCGGATACGCGCGAGCACCGTGGCGACCCTCACCGGCTGGTCCCTGGACCCGGAAGCCGTCGAGCTCGCGGAGATTGTCGTGGCCGAGTTGGCCACGAACGCTGTGCGCGCAAGTGGGCCTGGGGATGAGTTCGTGGCGGTCCGGCTGTCTGTGACGGGCTGCATGGTCACCATCGAGGTCTGGAACCGCGACGACAGCACTGTTCCGTCCGTGACCCGTCCCGACCCGGACAGCGAGACCGGCCGTGGTCTGCTGATGGTCGAGGCGCTGTGTAGCCGATGGTCGTGGTACCGGACGCCGTCGGGCGGCGTCGCCGTGTTGGCGCAGTTCCCCGGCCGGCTGCTGCCGGTCCCGCGTGGCGGTGCCGATGAGCCGCCGATGCCGACCCGGCGGCCACAACCCGTGGACGAGCCGCTGATGCCCCTGACCGTCTACACGGGCTACAGCACCGACCCGGCGGTCATCACCCGGGTCTGCGCGCGCCTACGAGCGCTCGACGACTGGCCCCACCCCGCCGGGCAAGCGCCGGTCGGCCCGGCGCCCGTGAGCAGCGCGACCGACTCGGGCCACCGGTCTGATCTGCCGTGCGCGGATCGGACAGACACGCAGGCGCTCAGTCGCGAAGCGGCCGGAACCGGTGGGGGTGGTGTCCGGTGACGACCGTCCTCGCCCTCGCCGTGGGATCCAGCCACGGTGTGATCGTCGCTGCCTGGCGGGTCGCGGCGGCCCGTGGCCCGCGATCCGTGCGGCACCGCTGGGCCGGCTGTGCGGCGGTCAGCGGTCTGCTGCTCGCGGTCGCCAGTGCCCAGGTCGGTACCCCGGGCGGTGAGGCGCTGGGCGTCGCGGTCGGGGTGGCAGCTCTGGGGGACTGGTGGCGCACCCGGCCGCCACGCACCCGTCGGCGGCGGCGAGCCCCGGCGCCCACAACGCCCTGACTCCGGCCACCGGCTGCCGCGCCCATCGGGCTTCCGCGAAGCCGCGAGGCATCTCACGGGCGTAGCAGCAACCCGACCGTTCCACTCTTCCCGCACTGTCTTGGAGCGCACGTCATGCCACCGGCACGTCTCGTCCCTGGCCCGATCGACGGTCTGCCGCGCCGACCGGTCCCGGAACGCCCCTGGGACGTCAGCCTCGATCAGGTCACCTCTGCCGGGATCTGCGACTACCTCCTGGACGGCAAGGACCTCCTCACCGTCGACCGGGTCGCTGGGGAACAGGCCCTCGCGGTGTTCCCGAGCCTGCGGGCCAGCGTCCGGGAGAACCGTGCCTTCGCCCGCCGGGCCGTCGCCTACATCGCCCAACTCGGGTTCCGAACGTTCCTCGACGTGGGGATCGGCTTCCCGGACCGCCCGCCTCTGCACGAGGTCATCCAGGACATCACCCCGGACACGCGGGTGATCTACGTCGACAACGACCTACGAGTCCTCCTGCACGCCCGCGCGCTGCTGAAAGGCCGCGCGACCCAGCGGATCGAGTACCTCGACGCCGACCTGCGCGACCCCTGGCCCCTCGTGCGCCGTATCGAGGACGAGGCTTTCTGCTACCCCGACCAGCCCATAGCCCTCAGCCTCACCGGCATCCTGCACCTGCTTCCCGACGCCGACGACCCGCACGCGATCGTCGCCGAGCTGCGCGCCGCGCTCCCGGCGGGCAGCGCGCTGATCCTCAGCCACCTCACCGCCGACGCAGCCCCCGACCAGGTCGCTGCCCTCGCCACGACCTGGCAGGACGCCGGCCTCACCATCCAACCCCGCAGCCGCGACGAGATCGCCCGCTTCACCGCCGGCCTGGACCTCCTCGGCACCGGGCTGACCTCCTGCCACCGCTGGCAACCCCCGGGCACCCGCCCAAGTCGCAGGACCACCCGCGACGCCCAGGTCAGCTGCTATGCCACCGTCGCCCGCACCTAGACTCCGCCGCCGCGGGGCGGCGCATCTCAGCGCCAGTGTCACTGATCGCCATGCCAGGGCTCCGTCATCATGGGCGGCGCGGCCGTGCCTGTGCCCTGGCCGACGGTTGGCGACGACGCCGTCCGCCCACCGGTCACGGTCGGATCAGGGGCTCGCCCCTGGCGTGACCGGGGCGGGCCGGCAGGCTCGGCTGCGAGCGGGTTCACCAGTTCCGCTGCCGGTGGGATGTCGAAGACGAGCGGGCTGACGAGATGGCGAACCAGGTTGTTGCGACGCGCGAAGGCCTCGGCGGCGTGGGGTGACTCGAACGCGACGTACACCACGGCGTTACCGGCTTCGCTGGCAGCGGTGAGTTCGGGGTCAGGGAGGCTGACGACGGCGTAGACCTGGGCGGGTGTGGTCATTCGAGGTCTCCTTGAGAGATCGAATCTCGACGGCGACGGCGACGGGGGCGGTTCCGTGCCGGCGACTGCGGGTCGCCCGGTAGGCGACGGCTCCAGACCGTCGGTGGCATTGACCGATAGGACTTCGGCAGCGGTTGGGGCGGGTGGCCTACGTCGGGCCGTGCCTGACCCGCGATGGGCATGGCATATGGCTTGCGGGGTGGGCCGGCGATTAGTCATCTGGTCGGTCGGCGCGGGTGGTGGGCGGCCCGTCCCCGCCCCTTGATGGGTCAGACGGGCGGCCCCGGCCAGCCGGCGAACAGGTGGCTGGGACCGGGCCAGGTAAGGGCGTGGTGGGGGTCGGTGAGCTCCCACACGACTCGTTGCTGCACGGCGGGGCCGGCGACGACTGTGATGAGGTGGGGAATGATGACGGCGCCGTCCTGCCCTGGTTAACCGAACTAGCGGAGATCGCTGATCTCCTGATGCGACAAATATCCGGGTTGTGCCCTACGGTCGCCCCTCATGGATGGATCAGTTGAGGGCGGCGGGGACCTGGCCGGGTTACAGGTCCCGCTGGTGGGGGCGTTGCGGGCGACGGGCTCGCTGTTCGACCCGTTCGAGTTGGTGGACGCAGCTGGCGAGCGGGTCGGCGCGGTCACGGAGTTCCTGCGGGAGTTGCAGGGGCGGGGCCGGGCGGAGGGCACGCAGGAGTCCTACGGGAGGGACCTGCTGCGCTGGTTCCGGTTCGTCTGGGCGCTGGAGGTGCCCTGGGCGCAGGCCACACGGATCGAGGCCCGGGACTTCGTGCGCTGGCTGCAGGTCGCGGATAAGCCGCGGCGGCCACACTGGCGGACTGGCGCCGTCCCCGCGCCGGGGGCGGTGGCTCCGGGGACGGCGAACGCGGTCACGGGCCGGCGTTCGCCCGGGGTGAAGTACGCGGCGTCGACTGTGGCGCACACCGAGACGGTGGCGCGGGAGTTCTATGACTACCACCTGCACGCCGGCTCCGGGCCGGTCGTGAACCCGTTCCCGCTGGCCCGGCCCGGCCGGCGGGCGCACGCGCATCACAACCCGATGGAGCCGTTCGGCCGGGAGCGGGCGGGGCTCTACCGGCCGCGGGGGGCGCGGCGGGTGCCCAAGCAGATCCCGGACGGGATGTTCGACGAGTTGTTCGCCCGGCTGCGTTCGGACCGGGACCGGGCGCTGCTGGCGTTCTGGGTGTCGACCGGGGCGCGCGCTTCGGAGCTGCTCGGCCTGACGGTCGCGGATGCGGATCCGGGGTGCCAGACGGTGCGGGTGGTGCGCAAGGGCAGCCGGGCGGTCCAGCCGCTGCCGGCGTCGACGGATGCGTTCGTGTGGCTGCGGCTCTATCAGGCCCGGACCGCGGGCCTGGTGCCGGCCGGGCCGGATGACCCGGTGTGGTGGACGCGGCGTGCGCCGGTGCGCCCGCTGGGATACGACGCGGCGCGGGCGATGTTCGGCCGGGCGAATGGCCTGCTGGGCGCGAACTGGACCTTGCATCATCTTCGGCACACGGCGTCCTACCGGATGGCCCGGGACCCGCTGATGCCGCTGACCGACGTGCAGTGGGTTCTCGGCCACGCGCACCTGACGACCACGCAGATCTACGTGAACCCGACGGCGGAAGACGTGGTCGAAGGGGTGCTGGCGCACCATCGCCGCCGGGCGCAGGGGCCGCTACCTCCGCCGCCCGGAACGGGGGGCTACCGGCCTGAGAGCCTTGAGGTGCTGTTCGGCGGCCGGGCATGGTGAGCATCGGCCAGGACACCCGGCCCGTTCTGGCCCCGGCCGGGGCACGGCGGGGGGGCTCCGCGGATCTGCTCGGCCGGTTCCCGCCGCGGTCGGTGGCAGCCGGGTGGGAGACCACCGCGCTGGCCCGCGAGGACCTGATGGATCTGCTGCTCGCGCCGCCGTTCACGGTGGTCGGCAACCGGTCGTCGCGCTACAGACGCCGACGGGGGCTGGAGAAGTTCCTGGACTGGTTGTCGCAGTTCCCGGGCGGGACCTGGCAGCAGCGCTGGGAGGCCAGCCCCGCCGCCGAGGACGGGCACCTGGCCTGGCGGCCGGATGCCGCGCGGTGGCTCATCGAGACCGGCCGGGGCACGATGGCCCCGGACGAACTTGAGCCCAGCCTCACCGCCGGCGTCAGCCAGATGATCTACGGTGACGCGCTGCGGCCGGGCCTTTCCTGGCTGCTGTCGTGCTCGGTGACGTTCGCGTGGGGCCTGGATATCCCCCGGCTGCGCGACCCCGCGGGGTTCGCGGAACTGCGGGCGCGCGCGGCCGCCAGCGGCCTTGCCCAGATCGGGCAGGCCAACGTGGTCCAGTCGGTCGCGTTCCTGGTCGTGGCCAAAGGCGGCGTCGTCGCCGACATCACGGTCGGGGACTGTCTCGAGCTGATCGAGACCCGCCCCGCGGTCTGCAACCCGGCCGTGGGGCGCAGCAACAGAGGGACCAGCTTCTACCAGGTCCTCCACGGGATGGGGCTCTTCCCTGCCGGGGCGCCGACGACGCTGCGCATGCTCAACCCCCGCTACCACGGGCAGCTCTCATCCGCCGAGCTGATCGACCAGTACGCGCTGGCTTGTCAGCCGGTCCGCGATCTGCTGGCTGGCTACCTCGAGGAACGCCGCCCCGGCCTGGATTACAACACGCTGCGGCAGATCGCCAACCACCTCGGCAAGCTGTTCTGGAAGGATCTGGAGACCCACAACCCCGGCCTCGACTCGCTGCACCTGCCGCCCGATGTCGCCGCGGCCTGGCAGCAACGGCTGACGACCAGGCCACTGCCCGCGCCCGGCGACGGGGCTGCGCCGGCCACGACCGCCCGGCTCTCCGCCACGGCCACCCTGGTCGTGGTGCGTGCGTTCTACGCGGACATCGCCCAGTGGGCGCTCGAGGACCCCCGCTGGGTCCCCTGGGCCGTGCCCTGCCCGGTCCGCATCGACCAGCGGGCGGTGGCGAAGGAGAGACAGCGCGTCAAGTCACGGATGGACCAGCGCACCCGCGAGCGGCTCCCTGCCCTGCCGACCCTGACCGCCACCGCGGCCCGCCGGCTGGCAGGCGCCCAGGCGCTGCTCGCCGCGGCGTCGGCGGCCGAGCCCGGCGCGCTGTTCACCGCCGGTGAGATCACCTTGCGCCGCTCCAAGGCCAAGGCGTCGTCCCGGGTCTGGGCCACGGACCCGGGCGCCACCCGCCGCCGCCGCGACCTGACCGGCGGGAACGACAAGGCGTTCTTCACCTGGGCCGCCATCGAGGTCCTGCGCGCCACCGGCATCCGCATCGAGGAACTGACCGAGCTGTCCCACCACAGCCTGGTCCAGTACCGGGTCCCGGGCACCGGGGAACTGGTCCCCCTGCTGCACATCGCCCCGTCCAAAGCCGACATCGAGCGGCTGCTCGTCGTCTCGCCCGAACTCGCCGACGTGCTCGCCGCCCTCATCCACCGCGTCCGCGGCACCAACGGCACCGTCCCGCTCGTCGAGGCCTACGACCCCCACCAGCGCGACTGGCAATCGCCCATGCCCACGCTGTTCCAGTGGCGCGTCGGCGCCGACCCACGTCCGATCTCCATCGCCACCATCCGCGAATGGATCAATGATGTGCTAGCCGGCACCGGCCTGACCGACGCCGGGGGCGAACCGCTGCGGTTCGCCCCCCACGATCTCCGAAGGATCTTCGCCACTGACGCGATCATGAACGGGATGCCGCCGCATATCTGCCAGCTGATCCTGGGACACAAGGACATCAACACCACGATGGGCTACAAGGCCGTCTACCCCGAGGAAGCCATCAACGGCCACCGCGCCTTCATCGCCCGCCGCCGCGAGACGCGCCCCTCGCTCGAGTACCGCACCCCGACCGACCAGGAATGGGACGAGTTCCTCGGCCACTTCGAGCGCCGCCGCCTCGAACTCGGCGACTGCGGCCGCGCCTACGGCACCAGTTGCATTCACGAGCACAGCTGCATCCGCTGCCCGATGCTGCGCGTCGACCCCGCCCAGCGCCACCGCCTCGTCGAGATCCGCGACAACCTGCTCGCCCGCATCACCGAGGCCCAGGCCCAGGGCTGGGCCGGCGAGGTCGAGGGTCTCAAGGTCAGCCTCGCCGCCACCAACAACAAGCTCGCCCAACTCGAACTCGCCGCCGCCCGCCGCGCCGGCGGTGCCAACCTCGGCATACCCGCCTTCCGCGACGTCGCCGCCGGCACCGTCACTCCCGGCCTCGGAGGAAAGCCCTCATGAACCTCGCTCCGCTGTCGGAGATGCTGCGCGCCGGCGCCCGTGGCCTCCTGACCGAGGCCGCCGCCGTCGACATGCTCATTACCCACGCCCACTGGCTCGACCGCGCGGACTTCACCGATTTCGTCGTCACCATCCAAAACGTCCTCGACCCGACGGAGCAACTCGCCATCGTCGACTGGCCCGCCGCCATCAGCGCCCTCGACGCCGGCGCCCTACCCTGCTCCACCGGCGAACGCCACATGCTCCGCCTCGCCGCCAGCCTCGCCGACCAGGCCACCGTCCGCCTCGGCGACGCCGTCACCAGCCTCGACGACACCAACCGCCAGAACCTCATCCAGGCGATCAACCGCACAGCCAGCGACAAGTGGTAGCTGAAAATTACTAAAGGTAGTTGGTTCGGAGAACCAGGCGCAGCGTGGCCGTGTCCCGCAGGTCACGACCGGCGCTGGATTTGCTCGACGGCGTTTGGCGAGCACCTCGGCGACCGCGAAGGCGAGCCGGGTCTGGGCCGGCGAGGCCAGCTGTGGGCATAGCACCAGCAGGCGAGGCCGCAGGCTCTGAGCGAGTGTCCGCGCGGTGGCTTCCGGGGTGCCTCTGGCGTCCACGAACTCGGGCAGGTCGGGAAACCGGCCGGAGTTCATGGCCGGCAGCAGCACCCCGTCGACGGCTGGCAGCGTGAACGACGCCAGCTTGACGGCGATCATCCCGTCGGGGCCGCCGTCGATATCGATCATTGTTGGCATGGGGGTTCTCCGATCCTGGCGCTGCGCGACGTCCCGGAAGGCCCGGGTCGCGGGACGCCCTGCTGGGGGTCGCGGTCACGATCGCCGGGCAGGCCTAGCCGTTCCCAGTGCCTTGTCGGCGACGTCCTGTGGACAGGCCGGTGCCTTCACGGTGACGTGACGCCGCGGCTCGTCGGCGTGACTCTGGCGGTGACAGGTGACGCCGTTTGGAAGACGTCACGGACGTCCCGAGGTGGTGCGCCACGCCAGGGCGGCAGTGCCGTGACAGCGGGCAGACAGGTCCGGATCATGCGGGATGTCCGGTTCCACCTGCCTCTAGGAGGCGCCCCGTGTCCTCGGTCCCGATCGCCCGGACCCTGCTCGCCCAGCGGCTCGCCGAGAAGCACTGGACGGTCGAGGAGTTCGTCCGCCAGTTCAACCGAGCCGGCCGCCGCTCCGGCCCCGACCGCCGAGACCACGTGATCAGCCACCGGCAGGCCACCCGCTGGACCGCCGGGCGACTGGCGGCGCTCCCGCAGCCGGCGTCCTGCCGTGTCCTGGAGGCGATGTTCGACACCGACGTGGCAGCCCTCCTTGCGCCCCCGGGCGGACACGAGGCGGACGCGGCGAGTCATCCGGACGGGCTGATCTCAGCTGGTGGTGGGGGTGACGATGGGAAGGTCCCCCTCGACGAGGAGGTGAGTGCCGTGGACCGCCGCGACCTTCTGACCACCGGCCTGCTGTTCACGACGACCACCGCGCTCGGGCCGATTGACCAGGCCGTCCGGATTTCCCGCGCCATCGCCGCAGCCGCCCCTGACCCGCTGACGCTCGCCCAGCTCCAGCAGGACATCCATCAGCTCGCGGCCCGTTACGCCGTCACCCCCCATGCCGAGCTGGTCGCACCGGTCGAGCAGGGCTGGATGACGGCCGAAGCCCTCCTGGACACCCGCGTTGCCGGCCGGACGCGCACCGATCTCGAGCTCGTCGCCGGCCAGTGGGCGTTCTACCGGGGGCATCTGGCGTTCGACCTGGGTGAGGACCGGACGGCGTTGACGTTTCTGGTCCTCGCGGGCCAGCATGCTGACGCGGCGGGTGACAGCCTGCTGGCCGGCTCGGTCGCGGTCCTCCGGTCAGCGGTTGCGTTTTTCGCCGGCGAGTTCACCGCCGCTGCGACCATCGCCTGCAAGGCCCAGCCTGGTGCCCATCCGTACGTCGTGCCCACGCTGGCCAGCGCACTGGCGCGTGCACTCGCCCAGACTGGCGACGCCGAAGGAGCCCTCGACGCGCTGAGGACCATGCGTGAACACCTGTGGACCGGGGGGCAGCTTCCCGGTGCCGAACCTGGCGACGAGGAGACCTATGAGGCCTTCAGCGCGGTAACCCTCGGGTACCTCGGACGCGGGGAGGAATCCGAGGTGCATGCGCGTTCCTCGCTCACCCTGCTCGCGGGCGGCGGCCGTTACGTCCAGATCGCTGGCAGCCAGCTCGCGCTGGCCCGCGCGTTTCTCCGCCGTGAGAATCCCGATCCGGAACAGGCGGCCGCGGCACTGCGCGACGCCATCGGCACGGCGCGGGCCAGCGGTGACGGCCTGACCGTGAGCCGCGCGGCGGGTATTCACCGTCACCTTATAGCCCGCCGGGACTGGGCGCACCTGTCCGCTGTCCGGGACCTGTCCGCTGAGCTCCCGCGCTCGGTCAGGGCCTCGGCGACCGCTGTGTAACGCAGCGGCGTGAGGGTGTGGGCGGGGTGCCGTTGGGTGTCGTCGTGGACATGGTCGCGCGGGCCGTTCGTCAGACGCCGCGCGTGCCGATGCCGCGCCTGATCACGTGCTGGGTCTCTCGAACTCCGTCCGTTGGGCGCGCGATGCTCCCTTGCGCAGCGGGCCTCACGGACCGCTGACCTGCGACGGTGACCGTCGCGGTGTGGCTCCCCGTGCGCGGCCTGTGTTCGGCGCCCCCGGGGGCCGCCCCCAGGTGTGAAGGCAACGGTGACGTCGCGGGTGACCGGCGTTCGGCGAGGTCGGTGCTGGTGACGTTCGCCGTGTCGGTGCTGGTGTCGCTGGCCTGGACCGTGCGGTTCCATGGAGACGCAGAGCGGGCCGTGCCCCGGTCCGGACAGGTTCGTGCCGCGCACGGTGGTGCTGCGGCGTTGGCAGAGCGAGTGGGAGCGGTGGGCGGACTCGGCTGAGGCCGCCGCCGGTCTGGAGTGCTGGTCGCACGACTCGACGCTCGCCCCTCATGCCGCGTCGGTCAGCACGCTGCTGGCGGCGTGCGGCCGGGACACGGCGTTCCCGGTCGCCGCTGCGGACCGGGTGCTGGCCGCGCTGGTGGGTCGGGCGCGGGTGGGGGATCTGGCGGCGTCGCGGGTGGTGTTGGAGCGGCTCGCGCCGGCGTTGACCGGCCAGGCACGCCGGCGCTGCGGGAACGGCGGTGTGTCGTTCGGGGATGTGTTCGCCGAGCTGGTCGGCGCGGCGTGGATCGTGATCCGTTGCTATCCGCTGGAGCGGCGGCCGGTGAAGGTGGCCGCGAACCTGGTCCGGGACACGGTCGGTCTGGTGTTCGGCTACGTGCCGGTGGTGCAGGCGCGGACGGTCCCGGGCGGCCTCGCCCCTCAGCGCCGCGGCGCGGTCCGGACGGACGGCCAGGGCGCTGGTGACCGGCGCGTGGCGATGTCGGCCGCGGCCGGGCAGGTCGCGACCGGTGGGGCGGTGCCTGCGGCTTCGAGCCGGGGAGCGGAGCTGTTCGCGGTGCTGCTCGACGGCCGGGCGGCGGGGGTTCCGGTGGAGCGGCTGCGGGTGCTGGCCGAGCTGGGGATCGTCGGCCTTTCGCAGCGGGAGGTCGCCGCGCGGGCGGGCGTGTCCGAACGGGCGGTCCGGGCGCGGCGCGACGCCGCGGTCGGCGCGATGCGGGTCGCGTTGCTGCCCGCGGTGGCGTGATGGCCGGCCCGTCGCAGCCCGCCAGCGCGCTGAGCGTCGAGGGCCTGGTGCTGGCGGGCGCCGTGGCGACCGGGGCGTCGGCGGTCGCGGTGTGGGTGGGCGCGCAGCTGGGCGCGCTGGTCTTCGGTGGGCATCGTCTGCTGCCGGTCGGGGTGCGCGACGCGGCGCTGGCGTTGCCGGGGCTGGTGGCGCATCCGTCGCGGCCGCGGGACGCCTGGCCGGCGGCGGCCGCTGGCGGGCTGCCAGGGGCGGTGGGCTATTGGGCGGCGACGGTGCCGCCGCTGGCGTTCGCGGTCGCGGCCGTCGGGGTGCTGCTGGCGGTGACGGGCCGGCGGGTGGGGGTGGCGCGGCGGCGGCGGATGGGTCTGGACCCGGAGGCGCGGTTCGCGCGGCTGCGGGACCTTGCGCCGCTGCTGGTCGCCGGCCCGCGGCCGGGCCGGCTCGTGTTGGGCACGGTGCGGGCGGGCGGACGGTCGCGGCTGGTCGCGACGGAGGACGCCGCCCGGCCGTTGGACGCCGCGGTGCCGTGGGTGCTGCGTCGTGGCGCCCGCCGGCTGCAGTCGGACCGGGGCGCGGTGCTGGCGTTGGGCCCGACCCGGTGCGGGAAGACGGCGGCGCTCGCGGTCCCGGCGATTCTCGAGTGGCAGGGGCCGCTGGTCGCGGTGTCGGTGAAGACGGACCTGCTGGGCGCCACCGAGGCCCGCCGCCAGGCGGTCGGTGAGGTGCGGGTGTTCGACCCTGCTGGCGCGACCGGCCGGGACGAGGGCGCGGTGTGGTCGCCGCTGGCGGTGTCGGGCCGGCTGGCCGGGGCGCGGCGGGCGGCGCGGTCGGTCGCGGCCTCGACGGACTGGAACGCGGCCGGCTCGGGGGACATGGCGTTCTGGGCGTCCGCGGGGGAGGACCTCGTCGGTCTGCTGTTCTGGCTGGCCGCCCGCTCGGGCCTGGGCATGGACAGCGTCGTGGCCTGGGTGACCACGCAGGACAAGGACACCGTTCTCGCCCTGTCCGGCGTGTACGCGACGCACCTTGAACCGGCGGTCGCGGCGGAGGGACGGCAGGTCGACGCGGCGCTGCAGGCGGTGTGGCGGGCGGACAGCCGACAGCTGTCCTCGCTGTACCTGGTGGCCCGCCAGATGATCCGGCCCTGGCAGGAACCCGCTGTTCAGGCGAGCGCCTCTGGCGGGGTGTCGGTCGACCTCGACTGGCTGCTGGGCAGCACCCCGGCCGCGGCGGGGGTCGATCCGGTCGGTGCGGGGCCGAGCGGCGAGTGGCTTCCCGACCTGTCGCCGTACGACGTGACGCAGGCCGAGCCGAGTGCGGCCAGCGGATGGATTCCGGACCTTTCTGCTTACCCGCGGGCGGACCCTGGCCCTCACGGTGAGGCCACGTTCACCGAGGCCGATCGCGGCGCTCGGACGGACGGCCCGGCCGGCTCCAGTGGCCCCGAGCCGGCCGGCCAGGAGCCCGGCGGCGTGGCTTGGAATGCCGCGGGCTCGGGCCGGGGGAGTGGCACGTGGACGACCGGCTCGTCTGCGTACGGCTCGTCGGCCGGCTTGCCCGACGGCGCAGCGAGCGCGGGGCCGGCGGCTGCACGCCGAGCCGACCACCAGGCTGGCTCGCCCGAGCCGGCTGGTGGCGCGAGCCGCGTGGCCTGGCCCGCGAGCCGGTGGCACGAGCCAGGAACAGACGCCGAGGGCGGGCCGCCACGAGCCACACGGGAGCGCGCCGAGCCACGCCGGCGCCCGGCTCGGCGGGGCCGGTCTGGTCTGGCGGTGGCCCTGCCCGCGCCGGCTCGGGCGAACAGCCTGTACCTGTGCGCGGACCTGGATGACGCGGAACGGCTCGCGCCAGTACTCGGCGGGTTGGTCGACGAGCTGCTGCGCGACGTCTACGCCCGCGTCGGACGCACCGGGAAACCGTTGGACCCGCCGCTGCTGGTGGTGATCGACGAGGCGGGGAACTGGCCGATGCGCTCCCTGCCGGCGCGGATCTCGACCTGCGCGGGGATGGGTGTCGTCCTGCTGCTGCTTTACCAGTCGAAGGCCCAAATCGACGCGGCCTACGGGCCGAAGGCCGACATCGTGGTGTCGAACGCGCCGACGAAGGTGTTCTTTTCCGGCCTGTCCGACCGCTCGTCGCTGGACTACGCGGCGTCGCTGCTCGGCCAGGAGCATGTCGCCGCGCGCAGCGTGTCGGCGGACAGCAGCCCTGGCGGTGGCCGCGCCGGGACGTCGGAGGCGCCGACGCGTCTGGAGCTGCTGCCGGCGCCGCTGCTGCGCCAGGTCGCGCCGGGGGAGGCGCTGCTGGTCCATCGCACCCTGCCGCCTGCCCATCTGCGCGGCCGGTACTGGTTCCGGGACCCGGGCCTGCGGCGCCTGGCCAGCGGCGAGCCGCCGCGGGTCGGCTGGTGGAGCCGGGCGACCGCAGGCCTGCGCGGGGCCGGGTCCGGCTCGTTCGCGCCGCCGGCTCGGCTTCGAGCGCCGGCCTCGCCGGTCTCAGGTAGGTCCGGTAGGCGGTCGCGGTGAGTGGCGGGAAGACCGTGCCAGGCGGGCCGCCCGTGGGGCCGCCGCCCGCCGCGGCGGAGGTGGCGGGCCGGGCGTTGCGCCTCAGCCGCCTGGAGGTGCCGCCGTGGCCGCCGGGCCGGCCTGGTCTGGTGTCCTGCCGCCTGTCTGGCGGCGATCTGGTGGTGGACCTGCCGGTTCAGGTGCCGGTCGGCGGTTGGGCGCGGGTCGCGACGGTCCGCGCGGACACCCGTGCCGATGGGGGCTGGTCGCGGCGGGCGTGGCGGCCGGGCCCGGTCGGCTTCGGGCTGCCAGCGGGGACAGCGCTCGGTGACCTGGTCGCGGTCGCCGTCGAGCAGGCCTCTGTCTATCCCGCATCCAGCGACGAGCCCTCCCTGTCCGCCTCGCCAGACGGGCCGGACGCCGGCGTGCTGGTGGTGGCGGCGACCTGGTGTGGCTATGTGCATGCGGTCGAGCCGGGCGCGGTGGTGCTGCGCGGACCGTTCGAGGGTGTGCTGGCCGCGCACGGCGCGGCCCAGCAGGCGCTGGTCAGCCAGCGCCATCAGCCCCCTAGCCCAGACCCGGGCCCAGCACGGCGCCTGGCGGGGCGGGCTCGGCCGCCCGCGTCGGTCACCGTGACGATCGGCGGGCCCAGCGCGACCGTCGGCGACCCGGCGCATGGCTGGATGACCGTCCCGACGGTGCGGCTGCTCGCGGCGATGGCGATTCCCGCCGACCAGCTGCGGACGCTGCTGCGCCCCTCTCTCGGCCCACTGCCCGCGGGGACCGCCCAGGTGACGCTCGCGGCGCTGACGGCCATCCGCGCTCCCGACCGGCTTCCCGACATTCACCGGCCGCCCGGCACCCAACCGGCGGCCACCGGCTGGGTGCCCGACACCAGCTTCGCCGACCCGCCGGACCGCGCCGCGCTGCAGCCCGCTTGGCCAGCCGCCGCCGGCGGCGGCTGGGTGCCGGATCTTCCCGAACCCGGCCCCGACCTGGGCGGTGTCCTGCCGTGAACGCCGCTTTGACCCGCCCCAGCCGCCAGGAGTGGCTATGCGTACGCCGCTGACGCTCGCCGAGATCGAGCAGCTGCCGGCATCGGTCGACCTTCCGACCGCCGGCCGGGCGTTGAACATCGGCCGGACCCTCGCCTACACCCTCGCCCGCGCCGGGACCTTTCCGGTCCCGGTGCACCGCCACGGCCGGGCCTACCGCGTGTACACCGCCGACATCCTCGCCGCCCTGCGCCGTGACCGACCCGCCCAGCCCGCAGCGACCGAGCACAGCGCCGGCCCCACCGCAAGGAGGCCCCGATGAGCCAGCCACCGCCCGGGCGCGCAGCCACGACCAGGCGCACCGACCAGCGTGGAACGGCCGCCGACGGCGTCGAGATCGACGTCGCGGCGGGCCGCTGGACCCTGCGCGGCGCCTCGGAGGGCGACGACGGGTTCCGGTTCACCGCAGAGCTCACCGACCGGGGCGGCCGGCCGCTGTGGGCCGCGACCCGACCTGATCTGGCGACCTTGGAGGAAGCGCTGGGTTGGGCGGTTCCGATCGGTGTGCAGGACATGCTCAACGACGCCGCGTTGCGCGCCGTCCCTTCCCCGCCCGGCGATGGTGGCGGTCGGTATCCGCCGATCGAGGAGGCCGTCGGCGTATCCTCCTACCGGCCGGAGCGCGCCAGCGAGGTCCGCGTCCCCGACGAGCCGCCGGTCAGCTACGGCTCCCTGATCCACGCCGAACCCACGGCCCGCCGATGGCGGCCCGGCCCGGTCGAGCTCGACCTGTTCGGCCTGCAGAGCGACGACGGTGCGGCCGTGCTCTACCGGATGTCGGAGACCACCGTCCCCGGCCGGCCGCCGACCGTGGTCCTCACTGGCGTGGTGACCGGCCTGCCCACCCCGGAGTCGGTGCGCAGCGACGACGCGATCCACACCGTCGCTCGACATCTGGCGCTACGTGCTGTCGCTGACGACAGCCTGACCGGCCGCCAGCATGGCTTCCTGCACCGACACAGCCACCTGCTGGCTGCCGCCGCGCTCGACCCGCCCGATCATCCCTACCCGCGTGGCACCCGCATTGCCGTCCACGACGGCGACCCCACCCGCACCGCCACCGGCACGGTTCTCGCTGTTGTTGACGGCCCGACCGGCCCCGACTACCTGTGGCGACCCGACATCGCCGACCTGGCCGGACATCCCTGGCAGCACCACCCCACCTGGGCACTGCGCGCCGCAAACCACGACGCACAGGCCACCCTCGCCACCCCCGACACCGGCGTCGACGGGCCGCGTGGCGCGGTCATCCAAGCGACTGGCGCGCTGGTCACCCCGCTCGACGATCCCCGCTTCGCCACCGGCACTGTCCTGCGCGCGTTGCTCGACGCGGGCCCGGACCTGGCCTACGAAATCCAGCCGCTGGATGCCGCGCTGCCCCCGATCGTGCTCGACGCGCTCACCGTCGTGCCACTGCGCGCCGCGGCCTGGCCAACCCTGGATGACCTGCTCGCCGCGCGGACGGCCGCCGACCTCCCCGTCCTCGATGGTGAGGTACTCGCCACCCGCCATGAGTGGGCGATGGCCGCCGTCGTCGACGGCGAGACCCACCTCATCAAGGCTCCCGCGGGGATCGCGATGGCGCGAGCAGCGCCTGACCCGACCGACGACGCCACGCCCACCCCGGTCCCGGCCGGCCTGCACCGAACCGCCGGCCCCTCCCCGACCGCGTCCGGCCGGCACACCCCGACGTTGCGGCAGGACGGCGACGTGATCCAGGTCGATGACCCGACACACGGCCGCCTGGTCGTGAGCGCGACCGCGTTCCACACGGCGATGCGTTGTCCCGGCGCCGAGCTGACCGCGATGCTGGCCCGCCGCCCCTGGCTACCGACCGGCGAAGGCCGGCCGCTGTTCGTCGTCGCCGCCCTGGCCGCCCAACACGCCGCCGACGACCGCGGCCTCCTCACCCCTGCACCGACGCCTGGCACCGCCCCGAACAGCCCGCGGACGGCCGGCCCTGACAGCCCCGCGCCGCCACAGCCGAACCCGGCCGGCGCGCCCGCCATACCGCCGGAGAACCATCCGCCGTTCGACCCCGGCCTGTGACCGTGCCCCGAGGAGGCGCTCGATGATCGCGATGACCGTGGGCGGCACCCCCGGAGACACGCCCGCCGGACCCGGCGACCCGCCACCAACCACAAGCAGGCTGTGGGCGGACGCGGCACGGTTCCCGGTCTGTGTGCAGGTTCGGGCCGGCTGGTGGCGGTTGCGATCCGAGAACAGACCCGGCCACATCCGGCCTTGGCTCGTCGCGGAACTGGTCAGCGGCGAACCGGGTCCGGCCCTGCCCCCGATCCTCACCGCCGAGGCATCGTCGGTCTGGCAGCTGGAGGAACGGCTCGGCTGGGCGCTGCCGCCCGCCGGTCACGACGCGCTGCTGACCGGCGCAACCAGACCGGTGACGCCCGGCGAACCGGCGCCGGCCCCGCCGCCGGACGCGATTGACCAGGCGCAGTATCGGCCCTGGCGGGGGAGCCTCGTCCTGCTGGCCGGACGGACACCCGCGACGTACGGCCGGCTGATCCATGACAGCCCGCCCGCGCGGCGCTGGTCGCACGCCGACCTGCACGTCGACGTCGTCGACCTGGCGTGGTCGCCCGTCCCCACGGGCGGGCGCCCGAGGCTGGCCTACCGGCTCACCCAGCAGGGGAAGGTGCTGTTCGCCGGCGACGACGCACCCTGGGCCCACGGCCAGCGGCCCGACTCCACAGAAGCCGTGCGCGCCGTCCTCGCCACCATCCTCGCCCGGCCTACCGCCGCCGACGATCGGCTGACCGACCGCCAACGGCACCTGTTTGCCGCGCACGGCACGACACTGGCCACCGCCGCCCGCCCGGCCCATCACCCCTACCTGCGGGGCACCCGGGTCACCGTCGCCGAGCCGGGTGTCGCCCGCCCGGTGACCGGCACGGTTGTGACGATCGCCGCCGCCCCGGCCGGCGCCTTGCTCTACCGGTGGCGGCCTGACGTCGCCGACCTGCCCGGCCACCCCTGGCGCGACCACCCCGGCTGGACGCTGGAAACACCCCGCGATCAAGTCACAGCGACCCTCGACACCCCCGACCTGCGCACCACCAACCCCGACGGCCAACCCGCGTTCCTGGCAACCGGCGCCCAGGTCACCGCGATCGACGACCCGCGGTTCAGCGTCGCGACGGTCCTGCGCGCCTACGCCGGCGACGGCCCGACCCCGCGCTACGAGATCCAGCCCCACGACAGCGGCGGTGGGCCGATCGACATCGCCGCCCACGAGGTCGCCGGCCAGGCCGGCACCGCCTGGGCCAGCCTGGACGACCTGCTGCTGGCCCGCGCCGCCGGCGACCTGCCGATCCGCCCCTTCGAGGTCCTCACCGCGCTGCGCGACTGCGGGATCGTCACCGACAGCCCACACGGCCCCCGCCTGCACACCCGCTACCCGCTCGCCGACGCCGGCACCGCGCTGGACCCCGACGGGCGGGCAACCCCCGTCGAGCTCCCCGTACCGGCCGCCGACACGCGACCGCTGGCCACCCTGTCCGCCGCTGGCGGCTTGTTCCGGCTCAACGACCCCACCCACGGCCCGATCACCGTCCCGCAAACCCGTCTGATCGCCGCGCTGCATGCCGACCCGGACCAGGTCGCCGCCCTGCTCGCGCGCCGGCCCTGGCTACCCGCCGGACCGCATCCCCGGATCGTCGCCGCGGCGCTGGCCGCCCTGCACGCCCCCGACGGCCTCCAGACCCTCACCGCCAGCGCCCCACCAGCCGGCGCCGACGGCCCGGCCGCCCGCGACGGCCCCCCACCCGGCCCAGATCCGACGGACTGGGGGCTGCCGTGACCGACCCGCCGCCCCCGTCGTCGCCGCGCGTCCCGAACTCCACGGCGCGCCCCGTGGCACCCACGCCTCCATGGCCGGCGACGGCGGACGGCGCGGGGTTGTTCTCCTGCCGGCTGCACCCCGCCGGCATCCTGCTCGACCCGCCCGTCGCCGCACCCCGCGGCGCACAGCTGATGATC
This sequence comes from Pseudofrankia sp. DC12, assembly GCF_000966285.1. Lineage (NCBI taxonomy): Bacteria > Bacillati > Actinomycetota > Actinomycetes > Frankiales > Frankiaceae > Pseudofrankia > Pseudofrankia sp. DC12. Next base: position 2,515,853 of record NZ_KQ031391.1, on the reverse strand, counting down.
AACACCTTCTGGCCCGAACCCGCGAGCCCCGACGGCTGGGCCCGCCGCGGCTGGCAGCGCGGTCCCGACGGCCGTGGCTTCCTCGTCCCGCCGGTCACCGACCTCGGCGACACGATCGCGCTGACCGCCTACCGCCAGGTCACACCCGCCGCCGCCGACAGCGGGCTGCGCGGTTTCGTCCGCCGCCAGGCGGTCGCCGCATCCACCCCTCCGGTACGGACCGTGTTCCTCGGGACCTGGTTCGGCTACCTGCACGCGATCGAACGCGACGCCCTCGTCCTGCACGGCCCTTTCGACAACGCAACCGCCGCCCACAGCGCCGCCCAACAAGGCCTCCTGCGCCGCCTGCGCCCACCGGCACCACCCACCGGCGGCCAGCTCCCCGTCCACCCCGGCCAACCACCCGCCGCCGTCTCCCTGTCCATCGACGGCCCGACCGCGACCGTCGGCGACCCGGCCCACGGCTGGCTCGCCGTCCCCGCTGACCAACTCCTCGCCGCCATGGCCCTGCCCACCACTGACCTGCACCAGCTGCTGCGACACCACCACCCCGCCCTGGCCGCCGACACCGCCCAGGTCACCCTCGCCGCGCTCGCCGCCCGCGATCTACCCCACCAGCTGCCCGACATCTTGACCCGGCCGACCGCCCACCGCGACGCCGTCGACCCAGCCAGCGATCTCACCGACATCACCGACCAACCCGAGCAGCCCGACCCCCCAGACCCCGCCGCGGCCGCCGATCCCCTCAGCCCTGCCGACGACGTGCCCGGCCCGCAGCAGCCCGTCGGCACGGCGCCAGCCGCCCCGGCCACGCCCCAGGACAGCGCCGTCTCGGTCGACACGGCCGCTGGATCAGGTCCACGCCCAGGCGCTGGCGGCGATGCGCCTGGCCACCCGGTGGACAGTGCCCCACCCCCGTCGATGACGGCCGACGAGCACGACGGCCCCACGACCGCCCCGGCCGCGCCCACCGCCCCACCTGATGACCTCGACCTTTCCGGTCCCTGATCCCGCCAGGTAGGAGCCATGTCCACGCGCACCAACCCCGCCAGCCCGCCACCCGCAACAGACCTGCCTGCTCCCGCCTGGGACCTGAGCGCCCTCAGCCACCCTTCGATCGTCGCGTTGTCCGGCCGCGACGAGAGGGCAACGCTCGCCTGCCGCGCGCTGGACGCCCAGCACCGCGGCGACCCGGCCGCGCCCGCCCTCATCCGCCAGCTCGCCGAGACCGGAGTCGTCGCGGTCCGCGACGGCCGGCGCACCTACCTGTGCCGCGAAACCGTCACCAGCTGGGTCCTACTTCCGACCCGGCACCGCCTCACCACCCGCGGCCTAGCCAACGCCGCCGACCGCCGCGCCCGGCGGCTCGCTGATCTGCGACACCGCGCGGGCCTCAGCCCGGCGAAGCGTCCCACAGCCGGCGGGCCGCACGCCGACGAGCCCACCCCGGGCGGCGACCCCGACCCGGAACCAGCCCCGCCCCGGGCGACCCCGACGGCATGTCCGAACCGCGACCCCACAGGTCCCGAGTCACTGGCAGGTCGACTCAGCTCCCGGTACCGGCGCCCATGACCAGCCCACCGGACGACGAGGCCACACCGGGCGACAATCCCCCAACCAGCGCCAAGGGCCAAACCTCGATCGAGGCCGGCAGAAGCATCGTCGTGGTCGAGGTTCCAGCCGGGTCGTGGCGGCTCTACCCGACCGCCGAACCGGACGGCTCGGGCCGCGGTTTCGTCGCCGAACTCACGGCGACACGGGAAGGCGACCAGACCGGGCCGCGCCAGGTGCTGTGGTGGGCGCGCCGAGCGACGCTGTGGCGACTGGAGGAGGCCTGCGGCTGGCCGATCCCACTGCGCGTGCAGCGACTCCTGCTCACCCTCCCAGCCCACCCGAACCCCCGCGACCCTCGACTCGACCGGTACGGACCCGACACGACGCCCACCGGACGGCCCACAGCGCAGTCGCCCGGCCGCCAGGACGCGACGAGCGCGCCGCCCCCAACCCCACAGCTCGGCGACGACGTCATCAGCGCGCCGCCGGGGCGGCCCTGGCGGGCTAGCCGGGTACGCGTCGATGACGGGCCGGGGATCAGCTACGGCCGGCTACGAGCCGACGACCGCCCCGCACATCAGTGGTGCCACGGCGACCTGCACGCCGAGATCCTCGACCTGCCCCCAAATGTGACAACGATTGGAGCGCTCACGCTGTGGCGGATTCGCGACCGTGACGGCGTCGTCTACGCCGGCCCGGACATCCTCGGCCGCACCGAAGGCGCCCTCAGCGGCGACGAACTGATCCGCGCCGTCCTCCACACCCCCGCCATCCTGCACCGCGCCGCGGCCACCCGCACCCGCCGTCAACACGACTTCCTCACCCGCCACCGCGACACTCTCATCGCGGCGGCCACCTTCGCGGAACACCCCTACCCACCCGGCACCCGCGTCCGCCTCACCGCCGCCCCGGCTGTCGCCGGAACCGTGCTCGGCAGCCGGACCGGCACCGACGGCCGCCGCCGCTATCTATGGCGCCCCGACACCGCCGACCTCCCCGGCCACCCGTGGCAACACCACCCGACCTGGACCCTCGAAACCCCCCGCCTGCACCTCATCCCCACCCTCACCACCACCGCATCCGACGGGCAGCACGGCCCGTCGCCGATCCTCGCGACCGGCGCCGTCATCGCCACCATCGAGGACCCTCGCTTCGCCACCGGCACCGTCCTGCGCGCCCACGCCAACCACCGCGGCGAACTCACCTACGAAATCCAGCCCCACGACGCACCCCTCCACCCCGTGATGCTCGCCGCCGACGCCGTCGTGCCCCTGCGCCCGTCCGCCTGGCCCAGCGTCGCCGACCTCCTCGACGCCCGCCGCGCCGCCGCGCTGCCCCTGCGATCGGGCGAGCTCCTCACCAGCACCCACGACCAGGCGACCACCACTGACAGCGGCGCTCCACACCCGAACATCCCACCCGCGCAGGCGAACACCACCCCCGATCCGACCCGCGGCGCTCACCCCGTCGACATCCAGGCGCTCGGACTCAACCCGAAGGCCGCCGCTCGGCCACCGGCCGTCCGAACAGCACCGCCCGCGACCGGCAACCCGGACCGCCCCGGCCCCGAGCCGGCCCACGGCGACTTGCCCTCACCAGCGCGACCGGTCGACAAACCGCCCGCCACGGTCGCCGTCCACGACCCGGTTTACGGCCACCTCGCCGTGCGCGCCGCCGACTACGAGGCCGCGCTGCGCCTCGGCGCCGACCGGCTGACGGAACTCCTCACGCGCCGCCGCTGGCTGCCGTCCCGCCAGCAGCCGCTGGAGATCACCGCGGTCCTCGCCGTCATTCACGCACCCGGCGACGTCCTGGGATCACACCTGCACGACCCATCTCCGCCCGCCCCCAGCTCCGAAAGCCCGGCCGCCGCACCGACCCCACCGTCCTGGGACGGCCCCTGACCTGGAAGGAGCACGAATGCCCGAGCCCCCTCCCGGCCCGACCGGGCCGCCGCCCCGCCCCACCGGCAGAACCAGGGAAACGCCGCGCCGTCCCGTCGAGATCGAGGTCGCAGGCGGACGCTGGGCGCTGGACACCGTCACCGACGACGCCGGCGAGCTGCAGGTCCGCGCCGAACTCACCTCCCGCCCGGCCAACCCCGCCACCGCGCGGAGCCTGTGGAGCACGGCCAAGCCCACACTCGCGGAGCTGGAGGAGGAACTGGGCTGGGCGATCCCGCATCGCGCCCAGAACATCCTGACCCACCACCCACCGTCCCGCCCGGCGGCCGCCTTCGCCGGGCCGCCCAGCCCGCCCGCCGACGTGGTCCGCGACCCCGTCTACCGGCCCGGCCGCACCAGCGCCACGCGCTGCGCCGGCTACCCGCCCACCACCTACGGCCGGCTTCTGCACCTCGAGGCCCGCACCCGCCGCTGGCAGCACGGCCCCGTCCAGGTCGACATCTACCGCACCGACGTCGACGACGACCCCGGCGTCGTCTACCGCGTCAGCGACACCACCAGCGACCCAACCCCGACCGTCGTGTTCTCCGGAATCATGACCGACATTCCCGGGGCGCCCCCGCTGACCAGTGACGCCGTGATCCGCTACGTGCTGCTCGGCTGCCTTGCCCGCAACCTGAAACCCGCAGGGCTTACCAGCTCCCAGCGCATGTTCGTCCTCGAGCAGGGCGACCACATCACCGACGCCGCCCCCTACCGCCACCAACACCCCTACCCCCACGGCACCCGGGTCGCCGTCCACGACGTCGACCCGGCCCGCACAGCCACCGGCACCGTCCTCGCCCTCACCACCGGGAACGACGGCCCCGCCTACCTGTGGCGCCCCGACCTCGCAGACCTACCCGGCCACCCCTGGTACCACCACCCCACCTGGACCGCCCGCACCCCGATCCACCAGGTCACCCACACCCTCGCCAACCCTGACACCCACACTGGCCCCGACGCCCCACCCCTCCTGGCCACCGGGGCCCTCGTCGCCACGGTCGACGACCCACGATTCGCCGTCGGCACGGTGCTCCGCGCCTTCGACGACGACGAAGACCTCCCCAGCTACGAAATCCAACCCCACGACGGCGCCCTACCCCCACTACGCCTGCGCCTCGACGACATCACCCCACTACGTGGCTCCACCTGGCCCAGCATCGACGCCCTCCTCGAAGCCCGCGCCACCGCCGGCCTACCCCCGCAACCAGGCGAAATCCTCACCACCCCCTACGAGACAGCACGCGTCCTCGACACCCCTACCGGCCCGGCCGTCACCTTCCCTTTGCCCGCCCTTCGCCCACCCAGCCTCGCGCTCGACATCACCAACCAGACCCCGACCACCGTCCCCGAGGCCCTCACCCGGCCGACCAGCCCCCACAGCCGCGGCCCGACCGCGAAGCTTCCGACGCTGCGGCAGGGCGGCGACACGATCCACATCGACGACCCCATCCACGGCCACCTCGAAGTCCCCACCCGCGCATTCCAGACCGCCATGCGCCACCCCCAGCACATCCTCACCGAACTCCTCGCCCGCCGCTCCTGGCTACCCACCACTCCCGACCAGCCCGCGTTCATCACCGCAGCCCTCACCGCCCTGCACGCCCCCAACGACCTGGCAGCCCTTGCTGCGACCGCCACCGGACCGCCGACCGCCCACCTCCCCGCCGATCCGACCGACCCAAACCCGGCCGCCCAGCCGCCGCATGTGCTACCCGGCACACCTCCACCGCCGCCCGACGGTAGCCCGACGTTCGACCCAGGCCCATGACCACCCGCCGACACCGGTCACTCCCGGCGCCAACACCGACCACGGGAACCAGACCACGAGCCGGCCGCCGCGCCAGCGCGGTCCGCCCGTCCACCGGCGCCAGGGTCGTCCGTCGGCACCGGCCCCTACCCAGCCTGTGCCGTTATCCATATCGACGACCCCGTCTCCGGCTGCCTTGAACTCCCCGGCTACCTCTTCATCGCTGCGCTACGCCATCCCCCCGATCACCTGGCCGCCCTGCTCGCCCGCCGCCGGTGGCTGTCGAGCCGGCCGGACAGCCCCTCTTCGTCACCGCCGTCTGGTTGCCCAACACGCAGCTGCTGACCTCCCGGCCACCGACACCCCAACTCTCGCGACCGGCGACCCAGCCACCGATCCGCTCACTGGTGCCGGACTCCGCAGGCCATCCGACGTGCCGGACGGCGCACCACCCAAGCTCAAACTGCACCCCGGAGGAGCGCCCGGGCAACGACGTGTCCTGGAGGACGGTCCATCCATCGACGCGGGGCTATGGATGGCGGACGCGGTCGCGATCATTCGTACCTCCCACCAGGTTCTGAAGGAACGGACGCGACGAATCGACGTGCAGTCCGCTTACTGCGGCGCTCCGGCCGCGCCGCCGACGACGCCGGTCGCAACGAGGCACAGCGCACGGTCGAGGCCGACGGCCACCGCGCCAAGATCGCTCAGACCGGAGTCGCGCAGCTGCGGACCGGCCTCGACCGGAAGTCGAACGCTTCGACCCTGCAGCCTGCGGGGGCTGGCTGAACGGTGGGTCGCACATTTGCACGATTTCGGAAGGGTGTACTCACTGGCAAGCGGCCGGTGCTTGAATCGATCAAATTCGATGATCTCAATCGAAGAAGGAGCCATGGTGCGCGAGTACGCGAAGGTTGACGCTGTTATTGAGGCGTCCGATGTGTGGGCCCATATTCGGGTCTATGCGCCAGCGGGCAACGGTTCCGTCGTCGTCGTCGGGGAGCTGAGTGACAGGCCGTGGCCCCCGCCCCGGGTGGCTCTTCCGCCGCTAGTGGCGGCCGTACGGGAGAGTTACCGAGAGGTGCTCGGGGCTCAAATCCGCTGGTATGTGTACCGCCCTTGGCGTGGCCGGGCGGCGGACGGTCTTGCTGAGTTCCAAGTCAGGGCGGTTGGGGTGCTCCCGGCGGTGGATGTGCCGTTCGCCGCGGTCGAGGACCTGATTGGGGCGCCGTTGCCGAGGTACTGCGATCTCGATTACACGCGCGCCGGGGTGCGAGCTTCTCGCCGGGCTGTTCAGGCGTTTTCGGAGCTGTACCAGCAGTTGACGGCTTCGGACGATTGGCTCTGGGATGGTGAGCAGCCCCGAGAGGTGCTTGACGATCTGGGGCGCGTGCTCTCCCAGGCGCGAGATGTCGCGGGAGTGCTGGCTGCGACTGCGGCGTTGTCCGACGCCGATCCGCGTCTGCGGTTCGCTCTCGCTGGCCCGGTGCAGGACGCTCTGAGGGAGGCGCTCGCGGTCGCGGCGCGTGGTAGCGAGTGGCTGCCACGACGTGGGCAGGGTGGCGGCGAGGAGCCCACCCTGTGGGGCGAGTTCGTCCTCGATCTAGATCTTGAGCGAGGGGCGCCGGCGCTCGGTCTTGCGCATGTCCGTCTCTATTTCCCGGTAGGCGGCGTCGCGCTGCTTGTGTTCAGCCAGTTGGAGGAAGCCACCGGCGTGCCCGTTCTCGCGACGGCGGTCGACCTGGCCCGAAGAGTCCTTCGCCGATTGTCGGTGCCGGAGAGCCTCGCGACGAGGGTGCTCGTCTATTACCCGGAGGGGATGCTCACGGGCGGCTCGGGATTCGTCGTTCCAGGAGACGAAGCGGCGCCTGCGCGAGTGGCCTACGAGCAGGTGGTGGCCTGGGCCGGTGGTCCGGTCCGGCGTTTCCCGGCTGCAGCCGCGTGTGTGGCCCGGCTGCCGTGAGGCGGCTACGAGGAGTATTAGCGGCCGGCGAGCAGGTCGGTGACCTGGGCGTCCGTGACGTGCAGGGCGGCGCCGGGGGTTCCGACCGCGCAGCCGGCGACGACGACGGCGCGTTCGGCCGCCAGGTCCGGGTCGTGTCCTTCAAGCCAGGAGTGCAGGAAACCCGCGAACAGTGCGTCGCCCGCGCCTGTCGTATCAACGACGCCATAGGGCGCGACCGCGGGCAGCCGCCGGCTGGGGTGGCCGCGAACGGCCAGCAGAGCACCCGCGGAGCCGAGCCCGACGACGATGATCTGGGCAGGAAACTGGTCGAAGACGGCTCCTGCGAAGACGGAGGGGTCGCTGTCGAGCCGCTCGGCGGAGCAGAACAGGATGTCCGCGGCCCTCAGCCACGGCTGGCTGTAGGCGTCGTCCACGCCGGTGATTGTCTGGACGTCGACCGCTATCGGCATGCCCGCGGCCTTCGCGCAGGCGAGCAGCGGACGCGCGAAGCCGATGGTGGACAGCACCGCGAGGCGGGCGCCGTCCAGGAGTTGGGTGAACCGTTCCGGCGGGTAGACAGCGTCCGGAAGATCCTTCAGGTCGGTGTGGACCTGGCGGGCGCCAGCCTTGTCGACCAGGACACCCGAGGTCGGGGTGTGCGCGGTCTCGATCACGGCGTCTCCGAGCAGATCGAGGCGGTCCAACTCGGCGCGGACGACGGCGCCTGCCGGGTCGGTGCCAACCAGCGTCGCCAGCACGACTGGCGAGCCGAGCGTACGCAGCGCCCGGGCAACATTCAGGCCGACCCCCGAGGCCTCAAGCCGCAGCTGATGAGCGCGGTAATGCACCGGCGCATAGGGCACCGGAAAATCGTCGACCGGAATCGTCTGCTGCACGTTCACGACTCCCGCGACAACCGCCGATCCCCTCACAGCAAACCAGTCTGCCACCGGCGTTCACCCTCGCGTCGCCGGCCCGGCCCGCGATGACCCAGCACCAGGCGAAAGACGTTCTCCTCGTCGCGCATACCAGGCTGTCGACGACCTACGTCCACGAGTACCACGACCTTCTAGCCGCGGATCCGCGGCTGCGTTTTTGGATCACACGCGCGCCCGATCGACTGGACGGCGGGGTCACCGATGCAGTCGCGGGCCTCATCCGAGACTCCGCCGACCGCGGCCGGGTGGTGCACCCCATCTCGTTCGAACAGGCGCGGAGTCAGCGCTGGGACCTGGCTCTGTTCGGCACCCATGGCTCGCGTGAACTCCTCCGCGACGACGTCCCATGCGTGCACATCCAACATGGCATCGGCGCGGGAAAAACAGCGCTGGGCGACGACTTCACCTACGGGCCGACCTGGTCGCTGCGCCAAGGCGGCCCCCACGCCGGCGAGCCGCTCTACGAGATCATGCTGGAATCGAGTCACGCAGTACGGGCACGGGCCGTTCGACGGATCCCACGGCTCGCCGACCGTATCCAAGTCGTTGGCGACATCGTGGCGGACCGGCTCCTCCAGACAGACGCACGTCGCGACGTCTACCGCGATGCCCTTGGCATCGAACCGGGTCAGACCGCCGTCCTCCTGATCTCGACCTGGGGACCGGACGGCCTGATGGGACCGACCGGAGACCGCGGCCTGGAATTCCTCAAGGAAGCGGTTCGGCTCGGCGATCGTTGCCGGATTCTTCTGAGCATGCACCCGCACCTGTGGTTCGGTGCCGGGGATAGCGGGCCCGAGTTGTGGCGCAGACGTCTCACGCAGTTCGCCGGCAGCGGCTTGTCTATCTGCGGACCGGACGAGAGCTGGATGCCCTACCTGGCAGCAGCCGACGTAGCGATCATCGATCACAGCTCCCTCTGTCTATACTTCGGCCTCCTCAACCGACCTACCATTGCCGTCCCCGTGCCCGCCGAGAGCATCAACCCGGCCGCCCCGATCGCGGCCCTCCGCTTGGCGTCGCCTCTGCTGGAGCAGCCGGTCGGCCTCAAGGAGGCCATAGCGACCGCGATCGCCACTTTCGACCCTCGGCTCATGCCCGGACGCGCCGACATCCTCGCCCACCGAGGCGCATCAGTTCGCCGGATTGTGACCGCTCTCTACCCGACACTCGGCCTCTCACCACCCCAAAGTCTCCCCGACATTCCGCCAGCCGAGCCGCCATGCCCGTTTCTCCTTTCCGCCGGCCATATCTCTGAGATACGAGCCTCGGGCGGCCTTGCTACGAGCCCGCACCCCACCGGCCGGACCCGGCAGACTCCCTTGGCCCACCGTGAGGTCAAAGCGACTCCCCCCGTCGCCGGAGAGGCTCGGGATCTCGACGGGACCGTCCGTCTGCCGGACCTATCGGATTTCGGCCTTTAGAGATGTCTCCGGACAGGCGTTGTGAATCACATTTCATGGTCTGCGGAGGATTTCGGGTCGAGGCTCATAGCAGTCCGGCCGAAATTGATTGGATTGGTACGGTGGCGTCAGGAGAAGCAGGTGCCTTCTGTCGAAGCTTGTCCAGCCTCCGCCAGAGCCGTTCCACGAGCAGCCAGAGCGGCGCCACAGCCGACCGCCCTCCGCTCCTGCGCAGGTCGTTCAGACCGTCATGGCCTCGGCGTGGCTCCGAGCTGAAGATGGCTCTGCCAACGTGGTGATCGACAGTGAGCAACCATCAGCAAATGTGCACGCCGGAGGGGGCGCGGCGATCACCAACAGAGTCTGGAGCTCGCCAGCGTCGGGCTCACGCCGTGATTCCACCTGGCCGCCTCCTGCACGGTCCAGTTCGGCTTAGTGCGGCTGCCGGTGGCCAGGTCGAGACCTCGTCCGCTACGGGCCTCCCCCAGTGGATAACCCGGCGGCCGTTAAGCCCTGCGCCGAGGTCCAGCGCCTGCTTGCGGACGAGTCAGCGTGCACGCGCGTCGAGGTAGGCCGCAGCGATCTACCGCCTGTCGAATGCGGGGACGGAGATCTATCCAGCTTGCCGGCCGCGGATGCGTTCGAAGGCTGCGAGGGCGGTTTCATCGGCGGTGGGGAGGGTGTGGAGGTAGCGCTGGGTCGTCGCGATCGAACCGTGGCCGAGGCGTTCCTTGACGATCTGGAGATCGGCGCCGCCTGCGAGGAGCCAAGAGGCGTGAGCGTGACGGAGGTGGTGCACACCTATGCCTGAGCCGATTCCACTGGCAGCGACGGCTGGGTGCCAGACCTGCCTGCGGAACCAGTCGCCGGGGATGTGCCCATCGGTGTCACGGACTCGACGGTGGCGAGGGCTGTCCTTGCCTTCGGCTCGGCGGGCCGCTCGGTAGGCCGCGTAGGCCCGCTTGCAATGTTGGCAGTGACACGGGGCCATGGAGTAGGCCGTGATGGTGCCATGCCGGTATTGGCGACCTTTGTCGTTCGGTTCAGTCAGGCCAAGGTCCTGCGGCTTGTCTGGCTCGACCTGCGCCGGTGGCCGCGGTTCGGGCATAGGGAAGAGAAGGTCTTCGGTGTCGATCCCATTCGCCTCGACGTATACTTGAATCTTGGCGGTCAGCTGTCGGCTGATTTTGAACCGCCGAAACTTCTTGTTCTTGGGATACTCCTTGACGAGGAAACGTCCGCCGGCGGGATGGTCCTCGGGGGTCACTTCGACGACCGCCCGGCTGACGGTGACAATACTGTTAGCGAAGTCCAGGTCTCGGGGGCGCAGTTCCGTGATCTCGCCCCAGCGCATGCCGCTCTCTATGTCGAGCTCAACGAGTAGTTGAAGGGAGACTACTTTCACGTTCTGGTAGATCGCATCGAACTGCTCCGAGGTGATGATCCTCAAAGGCTTTTTCGGTGCCACAGGGATCTTGACGCCCTTGCAGGGATGGAGAAAGGTGATCTGGTCGTTGAGTGCTGTCGTGAAGATGGCACTCAGGATGGTCATATTCTTGTCGATCGTCTGCGGGCTCATTCCGCGGTTGACCTGATCTGTCACCCATTCGCGGACGTCGCCCGGCATGATCTCGGACATCCGCGTCGTTCCGAACCAGGGGAGGATGTGAGCGTGGAGATTGTAACGGTAGGTCTCGCGGGTCTTCGCCTCCACCACGTGATGGGGGAACCACGTCCCGACGACGTACTCCCGGAAGCGCTGTTTGCCGCGCTTCGGGTCGCCAACCCTGCCTTCACGCTGCCGGAACTCCGCTTCCTGTGCCGCCCGCTCGGCCCGCCGCTTCTCGCCGAAGGTTCCGGCTGAGCGTTCCCGACCTTGTAGGTCGAGATAGCAACCCGTGTAGCGCGGCTTGCCGTCCTTGCCGATGCGCTTCCTCGCGTAGGCCACCTTCGACCTCCAAGATCGTCCGTCCGTCATTCGTCCGTGGACTTCGCCGTCACGGCTCGGCACCGGCCGGCAGGAGGCGGTATGAAAAACGGCCTCTGGCCTGCATCCTAGGACATTTTGTAGATCACTTGGACGAGCGGTCTTGGACGCTATTGTTCTCTCGCACGGAGGAGGCCAGGGGTTCGAGTCCCCTCACCTCCACCCCTGAGAGTGGTCGAACCGTGACCTGGACTTATGTCTTTTCTGTAGCGGTTCGATTACACCTGTACGGCTGGTCGGCGCGGGTCGTACGCCCCAAAAGTGCAGGTAGAACGTTGATCGTGGTTCGCCCCTGGAACGTTACTGTCCGCCGATCGGGGCTCGGTAGTGCGGCGTGAAGATCGCGCGCCGAGCACCCCCTCCAGCGACGGCGGCGGCCCTGGGAGTGGCCGGCGGCATGGAGGAGCGTGCTGTCCTCGTCGCCTAGTCAGTGCGCTGTCCGACGCGCAGGACGCTCAGGTAGCGGCGTGGTGCGCGGTCGCCCATCCGGGTGCGGATGCGTTCGGCGATGGCATCGAGCAGGGGCTCACGGACGTCGTGGTCGAGCTTTCGGTAGATCGAGTTCGTGCGGAGGAGATCGGCGAAGCCAGTGCCATCGAACCACTGCACGGTGGGATACCAGCGCACGATCCGTCGGGCCGAACAAGACGCCGGGGTCGTGGACCAGGCCCCAGCCCTTGGTGGTGGCGTGCGAGTCGTCCTCGCTCGGCGGATGCCCCCAGTCGGGGTTTCCTGGGGAGAACCGTTCGTGGAGGTCGGCGGTCTCGGCGTACACCTCCGGCTCGCCGGGGCGCCGGACGACGATGTTGGCGAGCAGGGCCATCCACCCGCCGGGACGAATGACCTGGTAAGCGCGTCGCCAGCCGGTCGACGGGTCGACCCAGTGCCAGGACGACGCGGCCACGAGGACATCAAAGCGCCGACCGCGGTCCTCCCACCTCTCGAACGTCGACGTCTCGACCTCGACGTTGGTGACGGCGGCGAGCCTGTGGCGGGCGAGCGCGGCCATGCCCTCGCCGGGTTCGACGGCGGTCACCTGGCATCCCAGGGCCGCCAGCCCCGCTATCGCCTGGCCGGTGCCACAGCCCACCTCCAGCACCCGCGACCCCTCGTCCAAACCGGTGATCGTGGCGAGGTCTGCGAACAGTTCGTGGGGATACCCCGGTCGGACACGGTCGTAGAGATCCGGAATTTCGTTGAACAGTCGGCCGAGGACGCTTCGTTGGAGGGCGACTCGTGCGAGCCGTCCCAGGCGCACGTCCAGGGGCTGTACCACGCCCGCGAGCGGGGTGGTGCCGTCCCACCAGGTGATCGCGGCTATCTCGTCGTTGGGGAGGAAAGCGGTACCCGCCGTCGCGCGGCTGGCGTAGACGGCCGCGTACTCGACGCGCCGTTCGGGGCCCAGAGCGAACCGCGCGAAACCGGCGAACAGCAGGTCGTCTACCTGGTAGCCGGATTCCTCGCGCAGCTCCCGCACCGCCGCCTGCCGCGGCGTCTCACCGACCTCGATCATCCCACCGGGCAACTCCCAGCACTGCCGACGGCGGTCGAACACCAGCAGCAGGCGACCGTCGTCGCTCCAGAGCGCGACCAAAGACGCGGTCAGTGCAGCGTCCCGCAGGTCGGTGTCCTCACCGACCTCGTCGAACGCGACCAGAAGGTTCCCGTCATCGTCGGCAGCAAGGGGGACCGCATCGCGATCGTTCACACGGATCAGTATCAGGCGGCCTCCAAGCCACGGTGACTGCCGGGATGCTGTCCACGAGGTGCGGATCAGCGATCAGCGAGCTGCCGCCGTGTCTGCGGCCGACGAGGCGCGTTCCGTCCGTCAGCTCCCCATGTTGCGGTGGTTGGGTGGATGTAACAGCCATCGTGGGGTGTGGTACGACTGTGCGCAGTGGGCTGGTGACGAAACGGCCGGGCCTGCATGCCGGTCGGGGCCCCTCGCGTGGTGCCGACAAGCTCCGCTGTAGGTAGCTGCGGGATTCCGCGCGGGTCGGGAGCTAGCGGGGAGGCCACGGGCCCGATGAGGACCGAAGCCGGGTTGCGGGGCTATCTGCTGGAGGAGTGTCTGGCTTGGCTGTTGCGCGCCAGCGGTTATGACCTGTTGACGGCAGCGGACGACACCGAGGTGCTAGACGTCCGCTCGTCCGATTTGATCATCCGGGGCCGTGGGGCGTGGCACCAGGCGGACGTGCTCGGCGAGTTCCTGTATACGCCCCCGTTCTCACTGCCCGTGCGGCTGTTCGTCGAGGCGAAGTTCCTGAAGGCGCGGGTCGACCTTGCGACGGTTCGTAACGGTCACGGCGTCGTTCACGACGTCAACGAGAACCTGGTCGTCACCAGTCCGAGGCGGAAGACGGGCGGACCCGTCGCCAAGGGGACCGGCGCCCGACGGATCAGGGCGCGGTACCGATACAGCTATGCGGTCTTCTCGACGAGTGGTTTCACCGCGGACGCGCTGAACTACGCCCTCGCCCACCAGATCTCGCTCGTCGACCTGTCCGTGCCCGCCTTCGAACCGCTACGAGCGGCGATCTACCGTGCCGCGCAGGAGATCCGGCTGGTCGCGCGCACGCTTCCCGCCGGCGAGGTACCGGCACTTCGCAGAGTCCGGACGTACTTGCGCGAAATCCTCGGAATTCCGGGACATCGCAGCGATGGCCCCGACCTGCCACAATGGTGTTCCGCAGCGCTGGATCGCCTCGCGATACGGCTCCAGGGCGGTGACGCACCTGGCGTCATCGTCGCCTTTCCCGCGGCACCGTTTGTACTCGGCCTCGTCGCCCGCAGTCGGCAGGCGTTCTTCGACTATTGCCGCGACCATCCGACCCATCGTGTCGACCTCATGCGCGAGCGGCCAGCGAGCGCCGCGCAGACTACGGGCAAGTACCCCGTCTGGCGGCTGCGCTCACACCAGGACACGGACGCCTACGCGGTCACATTCGGGCTCCCGCCCCAGATCGAGGACTGGATCCTCGAAGGTGACGAGATTCGCCGGCGGGCTTCCTGGGTCGAGGCCAACCTTCTGTCGAGCATGACTGTCTACTGGATGGACGACAGACTCGGCCACGCCCACACGTTCCAGCTCACCTATGATCCGCGCGAGATCACGAGGTACTGACGCGACCACCCTCGTGTATCGAGAGACGCACGGGGTTGAACGGAGTGCCGGCCGCTGACCGTGGTCGGGCGTTTCCGGCGTGCGGCGTCGTCGTAGGTGAGCAGCGCCCGCAGCTGACGGGGACGCCAACCCGGATGATGAAGGGTCAGGTCGAAGGTCCAGGCGCGCTGTTCGAGTTTGGCTGGGACGAGGGATGTGTATCGGTAGAGGCCCCCGATGAGTGCTCCCAATCTCCTGGTCGAGCGAGAGCTTGCTCAGCAGGTGCCGGGGGCATCGCGGCGTGGATTCTCGTGGTAAGAATTGTGGCCGTGACGGCGGCGGCGATCGCCAGAACGGCTACAGTCATTGTGATTATCGTGCGCAGACGGATATTTGTATGCTTGTTCCACGCCAGCGCGACCACCGAGACTCGGAATCTGTTCATTGGCGTAGCGGGCTCGTGGTCGTCCGGCCAACGAAACTTCAACGGGCGGTCTAGCAGGCGAATTGCGTCGTCTGCGTGTCGGCTATTCCCGTGATAGTTGCTCGCGTCGGGTTGGTTCCCCGATATATTTTTGACACGCGTGGTGGGTTGTCGAGCACCCGCCAACTCGTCGATATCGTCAATGGAATATGATCCGCTGCTTTGCGTTGACGCCAAGGTCACTGCAGGGGGCTGAGATCGATCTTCCTTGGCGATGCTGGGCAATCCGATTTCGTTCGCCGCCGCGCTGGGCGTCGATGGCGGCCCTGACGTGGTGGCTCTGTGGGCGGCCTCGTCCGACTGATAGGACGTTAATACGTCGAGAAGCTTCGCGGGAAAGGATGTGGCTGGGCCCGCCGCCGGAAAGACAGGTTCGTCGACAGGAGGTGCGCTGCGTGGTGGCACTGGGAAGTCGGGGGCCGCTGCAGGCTTGATACGCCCGGTGATGGTGCCGCGCACCTGGTCGACGAGATACCGCCGGGCCTCACTCTCTGACCGGTCGAACAGATCAATTGATACAACTTGCCCGAGCATGCCTGGTCGGGGACAGTTCTCGATACGGATCGGCAGGAGCTTACGGCGGAAGCCTCCGGGATCAGCCAAAAGGGCTGCCTGCCACTCCTCCTGGCCATAGATTGACTCCAAGTAGGCTCCGGAGAGGATCGCAATGGTTCTCTCCGCCCGTTGAACCGCCTCGTTTATGCGAAAATACCACCGCGTCCCCGCGACGAAGTCCCAGGATTGGATCAGGATGTGGTAGCCGGCGTCTTCCAACTGCCAGGCCACCCACTCGGCCCAGCGGCGGTCAGCTTGCGTATAGGAAACGAAGAAGTCCCATGCTGCCGGCGATCCCCCCGAGCCCACCACGTTCCTATCCTCGCATCACCTGGTGAGGCTCTCGCAGCGTGTCAAGAAGAGAGCCTCGTCTCGCCGCAGCGTGGTGGGCTGAAGCCGGCGCTGCTGGCCTTGCCCGGCTCACTGGGCGGCCTGCAGGGCAACTCGCCGAGGCCGAAGATCCAGGTCGCCCCGGTCGGGACGATCACGTCGGCTCAAGCTGAGATCGTGTGGTCGGCCTGGGTTCGCAGGCGAACTTGCTCGCCACCGGAAGCTGGAACCCGACGGTGCGGTTGTGGAGACCCGCCGGCAACCCGTCGGCAGTCCCCTCACCGGCCACACGCGCTCGGTGGCACCTCTCGGGAGATCCGCCGCGCCGCGCCGTTCTCGATCGGATTGTGCTGTGGCGCGGACGAGGGGCGACCGACGGCCCGGACCTGTCTCCGAGACCAGATTAGTCAGGCGGAACTGCCGCTGTCCCGAACACTCGTACGTACCCCAATCGTCACCGAGGGCGGTCAGCCTGCTGACGGCGTGTTTCCGCAGGTAGCGTCCCTGCTCGCCGGACCAGGTAGGGCAATCATTGGGCCATGCAGGATGGGTAGCGGTTCGCGTTGTGATCAAATCAGATCCACCTCTGATCATTGCCGAACCCATACGCTGGACTTATGTTTCTTCCTGTAGTGGTCCGACTACAGCACTCCGGCTAGATCGGCGGAGGTTGCGGGCCCGAAGGTGCATGTAGGACGTTGATCGTGGTTCGCCCCTGGAACGGTCTCAGCAGCTGGTCGGCGAGTGGTTACGATCTTCTCCCTCGCACATTCGTAGATGCGGCGCTGATGGCGGCAGCTATCCACGCGGCTTCAGAGCCAGGCGCCCGCTGGCGGCGGCCACAACGCGGGCCGCGTTCGGGGCCATGTCAGCCGAGTCTCTGCATCCCCGATCGCAGCATTCAGCTGTTCCTGCGTCAGGCCGTGGGCGCGCGTAAGGTCCACCCCGTTTAGCCACGCGCGAGTCAGGTCCGCGCCGTGCAGCTGAACGTTGATCAGAACTGCTTTGGTCAGGTGCGCGGCGGTCAAGTTCGTCATGATGAGGCGGGCGTCAGTCAGGATCGCCCCATCGAGCCTGGCGCGGGTCAGGTTGGTGATAACGGTCTGGTCGGCGCCGGTCCGGCGTTCGGCCAGCTGTGCCCAGGTCAGGTCCGCCCCCTGTAGGTGAGCGTCGGTCAGGTCCGCGCCGTCCAGGTGTGCATGGGTGAGGTTCGCCCTGTTCAGGCGGGCGTCGGTGAGGATCGCCCCATCCAGGCGGGCCCTGGTCAGGTCTGCACCCTCTAGCCAGGCGCCGCGGAGGTCGGCGTCGGTCAGGTCGATGTCGGCGAGGCTGGCAGGCCCGGTGAGGTCGGCGCCGTCGAGGTCGGCACGGGGGAGGGCAGGCAAGTCGTCGCGGTGGGGTAGCCGGCCGAGGACCTGGACGGCGGCGCGGATGTCGACGGCTCGCCGATCTGGGGCCGGGTCCTGGCCGTCGGCTGGCGGGGGTGGGCGGAGCTCGGGGTCGGTGCTGCGGGTGCGTACGAACGCGGAGAGCACCTCGACGATGGTGGGGTGGTCGTCCGGAGAGTCTTTGGCGAGGCGTTCGAGGGCGTAGATCCCCCCGAGGCGAATCTCGATCGAGGGGGAACCCAGCTGAGTGATCGCGGCGGTGTAGCGCGCGGACCGATGCTCAGCGATCTCCCGATCATGGGTCAGATTGTCTCGGCGCTGGGTCAGCTCGTTTGCTCTGCGTGCCGCGCCCAGAGTCGCCCGAACACCCGCGTAGGCGATTGTAGCGGCGGCGACCGTAAGCATTCCCGCGAGCATCCCGGCCTGCAGCGTCGCCCGCGGCTGACTCGGAGCCGGTTGCCCAGCGACGGTCGGGTAGAGCGCGGGCGGCACTCCCCACACCACCACGCCCAACCCGCAAAGCCCAACCACCGCGAGCACGGCCGAGCGGATGGCGCGATGGCCCCCAAGCCAGCGCAGCGCCCACCAGGCCCTGATCGCCGGCACCAGCAGAACCCGCCATCCAGATGCCCCGTTGTCGGTCACGGGAGGGTTGTACGCCACGGCAACCGCTCTGCGCGACGCTCCTGGCCCGCTCGGGCCTTGGTGCACGTTCAAAACCCGCTTGACCTGGATCGTCCAGGGCGGCAGCCTACTTTGATCATGGCTGATCCCCTTCCCATACCCGCGGAGAGCGCCGATGCGGTGCCCACCGGCAAGTCCGATGATCAGTTCGCTGCGGGGCTCTCGAGGAAGGTTGTCGAGCGCCTCCATGCAGAGCCCGGGGTAGACGCAGAGAAGATCATCCGCTGTTTGGGCACAGCGGAGGTGTTGCTCGGGCTCGCCAGGACGGATGACCGGGGTTTGCGTTGGGCAGAGAGCGCTGCCTACAACCTGCGCGAGGCGTTGAACGCGGTTGTCGAGGGTCGTGATCAGGCGGCTGAAGGGGGACTCGCGGCGGTTCTGAAGGCGTGGCAGGTGTTCCAGGTCGCGATAGCTCAGCCGGCCGCCGACACGGTTTCGGCTCGCGTCGCGTTGGACGAGGTGCTGGCGAGGGTCGCGGCTAACACGTCTCGTGCCTCGTACTACGCGCGGAAATTGGTGGGCTACTTGCAGGACAGGGCTGGCGTCAGCCCGCTGTCCCACCGTCGCGATCCGGTGGCGGAGTATGACGATCTGCGGGGGGTGGCGAATCGTGCCGTGCACACAGGGCTCACGCTGGCCGACGCGGCGTCGCTCCAGACACGGACCATCACGTGGTTCGTGCGGATGTTCACTCCACCCGATGAGGTCGTCGATGCGATCCGTCGCCTGGCGGCCGAGCCATGGCAAGGCCATGATCAGATCAGGACGCTGGAGCAGTTGCTCATCAATGGCCACCACCTCCGGCTGTTCCTGAGCGAGCTCACGGATCCGGCATGGCTGGAACCTCTCCGCCTGGCCGGCCTCGTCACGCCGTCGCCCCACGAGGGCCCCTGGCCTGGTGCCGCGTTGCTGGACGGGCTGGCCCGTGTCCAGCCGCAGAGCGTGGCGGTTCACCTGGAACGCCTACTCGCCGACACGAAATCGCTGCCGAACGACGAGCGCGTGGCCGCGCGATTCGAGCTGCTGCGGGTCGCGACGCATCTCGGGCCTGCCGGGTATGGCGTTGTGGCGACGGTGAGCAGGCAGCAGGGCGACCTGTCGGGCGTGCGGGCCCTAGCCGTGGATGTCGCTGTCCGAGCAGACCCTGCGGACATGGTCGTCGAGCAGGTCGCTCGGGCCGTCCTGAACGACCTCCACCAGTTCAGAAACGGAGATCACTACTACGCGACGACCATCCTCGACCACATCCAGGCCGGCATCACCGCGGACAACGTGGCCGGCCGAACGAGGATGCTGGCCGGCAAGACACGCCACCAAGCAGGCACCGCCCCGTCCCGCTACCTATCGATCGGTATCGAGGCGCTGTCCGGTGAACTTGGGGAGCACCCTGAACCACTCGTCCTGCTGGCACACCACCTGACCCGCGCCCTCGCGGCAGCTCGCGGCCTCGGCGTACCGACCGCGACACAGCTGGAATGGCTGAAGAACCTGTCCGGGGAACTCGGCGATCGCATCCGAAGCCAGGTCTTCGCAGGCGCGGACGACGTCGCCCTGACTCAGAAGATTGACCACATGGCCCTGCGGCTGATGTCGCAGACCGCGACGGGAGACGACCTCGCGCTCGTGGCCGACATCCTGGCGCACGATCCGGCGCCCGAGGATCTCGCGGGCTGGACCGCGGCGCTCGGCACGCCCTCCGCCGCCCCCACCGAGCCACACGACATCCCCCAGGACTGGGCCCGCGCCTGGCGCTGGGCCGCGATACTGCCCACCCATCTGCTGGCCGGCTGGAAAGATCCCATCGACCATGTCTCCCACCTGCACGGACAGCCCGATCCGGGTCCCCTCACCCGCGCCCGGGAGCCCGGTTGGAGGTGGCTGTCAGCGACGTCGCCCATTTCCGCCGATGAGCTTGCGGCCAAGCCAGTCCTCGAAGCGGCGGAACAGGTCGCCTCATGGCAGCCGACCACCGACCGGGACACGTTTCTGTCCGGTCCACTTGAGCTGGCCCGCGAACTGGAGATCACCGTCGCCAGCGACCCAGCGCGTTGGGCCGTAGATCCCGCAACGATCATTACGACCCTCCGCAAGCCGATCTACATCGAGTACTACTTGCGCGCCGTCACGGCAAAGGCAGCCGAAATTCTGGAGCACGCTCCCGCCATAGTCGCGGCATGTCTGCACGCCCGGACAAACAAGGACCCCAGCGAGTCGAACGGAGGCGTCTCGGACGCCGACCGACCGTCCCAGACCAGCCTCGACGGCGTAGTCCTCGACCTCGCTAAGACCCTCGCCGACCACGGCGCCGACATCGCGGCGAGCCTCGACGAGCTGTGGGCCTGGACACGCTCGATCATCGACCACGCGGCGGACTCCGACCAACCGCTTGGAGCCGAGGAACGCGACCCGCTTGGCGATGCGATGACCTCACTGTCGGGCCGCAGTCTGGAGACCGTCCTGGCCCTCGCAGCGTGGGAATTCCGCGTCCACGGCGCGGCCCGACCCGAGTTCGAGCGGATCCTCGACACGACCCTCGGGGCGGCCGGCGCCGTCGGGCTGCAATACCGGGCGCTCCTCGCCACCCGCCGGGCCTTGCTCGAAACGATCGCCAGGCCATGGCTGGATACCCGCGCCGCCGGGCTGTTCCGAGACGGACCGCTGGCCGGCAAGACATTCGACCTCACGATCCAATGGGCTCCTCCCACGTTGTGGCTTTACCAGAATCTTCAGGCCGAGCTGTTCGCCGTCGCGCGCCGCAACATTGACAACGCGACCAGACAGCTCGCCGCCGCGACGTTGGAAAAGGTAGCCGGCTACGACCTCGACACAATCATCCGTCAGCTAAGCCCAAATCCGGATACCCTAGAATCTGTGGCCGAGGAAGTCGCCTTCCTCGCCCAACAAACGCAGCCCGGCGTCCCGCGACTCACCGCCGCCGTCGACTTCTGGAACGGTCTCCTCGACACGATCCAACCGCCGATCCCGGCTCAGGCTCTCCACGGCCTCGGACGATGGGCTTTCGTCACAAGCGTCGACGACCATCAATGGGCAGAGCTCACCGCGCGCACGCTCGCAGCGACAAACGGGGCAATCAGCTATGGGATTTCCGTAGCCGACCGTGCAGCGGCCATTCCACCCAGCCCGACGACACGCGGCATCCTTCGGCAACTGCTTGACACAGGCGAGTCGTGGGAACGCCATCATGCGGCCGGGAAGGCAATCGAGACTCTCCGCGCCTCCGTTTCGGGACCAATCGACGAAACTTTCTACCATCTACGCACAAGGCTCATCGACCTTGGCCATCACGAAGCCAGCGACGTCGTTCCCAATGACCAGGAATAGGATGACCGCCGATCCGACTCAGGCCCGACGAAACTGGAGTGACTAGTGGCGAGAGCGGACGAATCATCGCACGTTGGACGTTGGTGGCTTCCGAGTGCGCCCGAGCGACGAGTCAGCGGAGCTGTGTATTCCGACTCAGGACCCGTCGAGCTACGACTGGACGAGCCTCTACGGGAGTATCCGATGTCCGCACGAGGATGGGAAGGACCCGAGTTCCGCTCTGTGCGACTCCCCGCCATCTTCGGCCAGACCCGGGACGGTCGAAAGGTCACACTCCTCAACGTGAGGGGCGAAAATTTGGTCGGCCCCTTCGAACGTTCTCAAGAGGAGTACCTGGCGACAGCGTTGATACTCGATGCTCATACTCCGGAGGACAAATTTACCCATGCGATCGCCGAGTTCGACTGGTTGGACGCATGGCTGGACCCGCCTTCGATCACGGGGGAAAAGTCGGCAGGCGTCCTACCCGTTCACGTCGGCCGCACGGAGCACGCGACACTAGTAATCGAGAGTGATGCCGTCACGCTTGCCAGCAAGGTAGTCGGGACCAGCGGAGGCGGGTCCGTGCACCTCGACCGCTTCTCCGTGCTAGAGGTCGAATTTTGCCAGCCTGTCGGTATCGAGTCGCTCGTCGATGCGCGCATCCGACCATTTCAAGATCTTCTTACCGTTGCCCTCGGGCGGCCCGTGCAATTGACGTGGCTCGGACTGCGACCAGCGACCGCTGAGTCGGGCACGCAGTTTTGCGAGGCGCGCTTCAACGGCACGGCGGTATCTTTCGGTCGACAGGGAAGCGGAAATAGATCCGCAGTAGCCATACAGAGCTACAGTGCGCCGACGCTTTTTTGGGCGCGCGATGCGGGTACACTTCTTCCTCAAATTATTCAAAAATGGTACGAACTGCGAGCGCGGGAACGTGAGGCCGTCACATTGGCGGTCGGTCCGTACTATGCTCCGTTCATCTATCAGGAACACAAGCTCGCTTCCTCCATGCAGGCCGTCGAGGCGCTACACACCAAATCTCGATTCGGAAGCGATGCTCATCGCGACCTGGACAGACCAGACCACACCAAGCGTGTCGAACGGATCGTCGCCATACTTCGGACCGCAGGAAACGATGAAGTACCACGGGACGAGATTGATTGGGTCGAACGTATTCTCAAGAACCGTAACGACAGGCCATTCCGACAGAGAGTCGAAGATGTAATCCGCTCGACCGGCGCCGTTGGGGACTGCATACTAAAAGCATCACCGGATTTCGCGGCCATCGCCGTATTCTTTCGCAACGGAGTGTCGCATGGTGGCGCGAGAAATAAACCCAGCGGGGACTCGGTGGATCGCTTTTGGTACGGGGAACTGATTCAGTGGGTCGTTCGATCACGGCTACTCATGGATGCTGGCGTTCCCGGTGTGAGTGAACGTGCCGCCAGCCGGACAGGATTGCAATTCGCAGTAGAGCAGGTCGCGAAAATCGACGATCCGAGGAAGGCATCTCCTACTCGGCCCTGAGTGGGCTACAGGCGGCAATCGACTAGGTCTGGGCTGTCGGCGCCGCCGTCGGACCGTGGGCCGGCGCTCACCGCCGATCGGATACGGCTTCGTCGGATTCTAGGCCGTCGCGGCGGCGCGGCTATGGGTCTGTCGGACCGGCTCGGTACCTTCAAGCAGACGTTCTGGTTGGCCGGACGACGGATGCGGGTGACCATCGACTGGTCACATGCCCCGCGCGATGATCGCGAAGGGTGTCGGCGGCCGGCAGTGGCTCGCCGGGCGTCGCGGCAATGGGCGAACCCGTTGCGGTTGGGCTAACTGTGCTGACGTCAGGCGGGAAGAAAGGTTGCCACGGGGCCATGTCGGTTGTCTGGGAGGGCCTACAGCCCGGTGACGTCGAGAACCTGATCGCGGCGCTGCTCGTGCGGACGGTTCCCGGAGCGCTCCATGTTCACGGCGCTGGCGGTGACGGCGGTGTTGATGTGGTGGCCCCGGTGGACGGCGGCAGCCACGTCTACGAGATCAAGAGCTTCCGTAGCCTGCTTACCCCGGCACAGAAACGGCAGGTTCTGCGGTCATTGCGCACAGCGGTTCGCGAACAACAGGACATGGTCGCGTGGACGCTGGTCATGCCAAAGAACCCGACACCGGCAGAGGAGACCTGGCTCCGCGAGACACTGGCTGCGGAGACCACCGCCGAGGTCGCCTGGATGGGTCTCACAGCGCTTAACGTGGCGTTCGCCGAGCACCCGGCACTCGCCCGCCTCCACCCCGGCGCGGCCGAACATCGCGCCCTGGACCTCCTCGTACAGCAGCGCCAGGAGGAGGCACCGCTGGCCTCCGGCGTGCCCGACGCGCTGGAACGCGGCCGGAAGCTCCGAGACCTAGCGGCGCTCGTCGATCCCGACTACACGTTCGACCTGTCCTTCGCCGAGAACGCGCAGACCATCGAGATCCGGCCCAAAGACGCCGGCGCCAACGAGCGCCGCCCGATCAGCGGAGTCCTGAGCCTCGCCGCGCCGACCGGCAGCGCCGAGGCCGCCAAAATCGAGGACTTCCACACCTACGGTGCCCCACTCCAGCTCACCGCGCCCCACATCACCAACGTGACGGTCGGCCTCCCGGGCGGCCTCGACCAGCTCCTCACCGACGCGATCCCTACGTCCCTGGAGATAGGGGCGTCGGACACCACCCCACAACGGGTCACGGGCGCGCTCCTGGCCCAATCGCAGGTGATCGCCCGACTGCCGCTGACCGTGGTCGAGTCGACCCAGGGACTGGCCGGCGGCCAGAGACTCCTCGCCCGCGACGACGCCGGCTGCCTCAGCCTGGAGTTCCGCCTGGCGCCGGACTCGACCCTCGGCGAGGTCCAATTCGCGTTCCACGCGGGCGACACCACCCTCCTCGGCGACGCACTCACAGCGCTACGCTTCGCCGCCACGCTCGGCGACGCGGAGCAGATCCGTCTCGGCGCCGCCGGGCATCCGCCCACGCTGATCAGCGTGAACGACAACTCGACGGTTCCCCAGATGGAACTTGACGGTCGGATTGCCTCGCTCGAAGCACTGCAGCGTGTTGGGGACGCGACCGGCACCGCCTTCACCGTGCCGCAGACCTTCACCGCACGCGACGACCAACTCCTGCATCTGGTCGACCGCGTCCTACAGGCAGCGGACGCGAAGCTCGACGCCGACTTCACCGGTCTCGCGGTCCCCGTCACCGCCGACGCGGTCACCCAGATTCTCGCCCGAGGGCCGATTCCGCGCTTGACGATGACCTGCTGCGGCGAACCGGACCCTCAGATCGCAGGCCAGAAACTCAACCTCCCCGGGCGCCTCACCCTCCACGTCATCGACGGCCTCATCGTCAACACCGGCAGCCTCGCCAGACACGCGGCAGCAGGCACACCGATCTTCCCGCCGGCCGAGCTCGCCGCGGATATGCGCACCCGCGCCTACTGGGCGATCGAACCCGAGGCGTCATGAACACGGGTCGCTGTGCGCGCACCAGTCAGGATGCCATTCCGATCTGTCTCCGCAGAATCACTTGAATGCAAAGTCAAGCACTACCTAGTGACCCGCCTCCAGGTGTAATACGTAAAGGTCATTGATAGAGCTGCCAGAAGTGAGAATATGACCCAGCCGCGCCACCCTGGAATCTTGGACATCTCGTTCGGGATCGATGAGAGGATGATTCCTAGCGCTAAAACCGGTAGTCCTCGGGCATCAACGGATTCGGAACGCCGATCCCTCTGTTCTTCGCGTTCGATGATCTCGGTTCGGGCGGCCTCGATGCGGTCTCCGAGAGCCGCTATCGACGCTTCGACTCTACGTTCAGCAGCGCCCAGGTCGCGTCGTAGATCTGAGACCTGCGCGGCCAGTCGTTCTGTTCGCTCGCGTAGCAGCTCAATCTTCTGCTCGACTACCGCTCCAGGTTCCCACCTCGTAACTGGTCAGGTCCGTCATGTTCCCGCGTGATTTGTTAATGAGTTGGCATCTCCTGGCGTGTAATTGCTTGGCGTGTCTCGGTGCGTGTCCAATAATGAGGGTATGACGCGGCCGACGTATGACGAGCTTGCCGCGCTTGTCGTTGCCCAGGCCGCGATTATCAAAGAACAGGCCGCTGAGATCGAGCGGTTGAAAGCGCGGGTCGCGGAGTTGGAGGCGCGGCTGGCGGCGAATTCACGGAACTCGTCGAAGCCGCCGTCATCGGACGGGCTGGCGAAGCCAGCGCCGAAGTCGTTGCGAGGAAGATCGGGCCGTAAACCCGGTGGGCAGGGCGGTCATCCCGGGCGGACGTTGTGCCAGGTGGCCGATCCGGATGAGATCGTGCGCCATGAGCCGGCGCGGTGCTGCGGCTGCGGCCGAGGACTCGGCCGCGCCCCGGTCGCCGGGATGACACGGCGCCAGGTCTTCGACATCCCCGCGATCCGAGTCGGTGTCGTCGAGCATCAGCTGGTCGCGAAGCGGTGCGGGTGCGGCATGGTGACCACCGCGGACAGTCCCGACGGAGTGCGAGCACCGGTTCAGTACGGTCCGATGATCACTGCGGTCATCGTCTATCTGTATGCCGGCCAGTTCCTGTCGAAACAGCGGACAGCGCAGGCCCTCGGCGAGCTGTTCGGCACCCCGATCAGTGACGCGACCGTCGCCGCGGCAACCACCAAGGCCGCGAAATCCCTCAAGGGTTTCAGCGGCCAGGTCCGCGCACTGATCGGCCGTGCCAGCGTGGTCCACTTCGACGAGACCGGCTTCCGAGTGAACGGCACCACCCACTGGGTGCACTCCGCGTCGACCGACCGCTACTCGCTACTGACCGCGCACCGCCGCCGCGGCCGGGAGGCGATACTCACCGCCGGTGTGCTTCCCGGTTTCACCGGAGTCGCGGTCCATGACGCCTGGGCACCCTACGACACGTTCACCGACGCGACCCACGCGCTGTGCAACGCGCATGTTCTCCGGGAACTCCAAGCCGTGATCGACGCAGCCGGCGACGACACCAAATGGTGTTGGGCACGTCAGGTGACCGACGGCCTCCTCGCGCTTAAAAAGCACATCGACCATGCCCGCACCACAGGCATCACCCTGGACACGGACGTCCTCGACCAGCACACCCGTCGCATCCGCGACGCAGCGAAGATCGCCGCCGACGACCAGACCGTCACCGGCGCGCTCGGCAACAAACACCGCGCGCTCGCCCGCCGTCTCCGCGACCGGATCGACGACTACCTCCGCTTCACCACCAACCCGGCCGTGCCCTTCGATAACAACGCCGCCGAACGCGAGATCCGCATGGTGAAAACCCGGCAGAAAATCTCCGGCTGCATGAGAACACTCACCGGCGCCCAGAACTTCTGCCTCATCCGATCCTACACAGCAACCACCCGCAAACACGGCATCGGCCTACTCGACGCCCTCACCCAACTCGCCAACGGAAACCCCTGGACACCCCAACCCACCTGACCAGTTACATGACAGAGACCACTACGCTTCGGACATCTGACGAGGCGGCGGCGAGGCGGATCGCGGAGGCGTTCGCGCCGGACACGATCGATGCGTTGCTGAAAGACGCGAAAGCGACCGGAACGCCGGTCGACGGCGTCGATGGTCTGTTGAACAAGATGACGAAGGCCGTACTGGAGCGTGCCCTGCAGGTCGAGATGACGGAGCATCTCGGGTACGAGGCCGGTGACCCGGCCGGTCATGGCACGGGGAATTCCCGGATCGGGAAGTCGACGAAGACGGTGTCGACGCGTAACGGGCCGGTCGAGATCGAGGTGCCACGTGACCGGAACGGCTCGTTCGAGCCCACAATCGTGCCGAAACGTGCCCGCCGGGTCGGGAACCTCGATGACCTGGTTCTGTCGCTGTACTCGCGGGGTATGACGACCCGCGACATCGAGGCCCATCTGCGAGAGGTCTACGGCGTCCAGGCGTCCCGGGAACTGATCTCGAATGTGACCGAGGTCGTGGTCGATGAGATCAAGGCGTGGCAGTCCCGGCCGCTGGACGAGGTCTATCCGATCTTGTATGTGGACGGGCTGCGGATCCGGGTCAAGGACAACGGCGTGGTCACGACCCACGGCGTACCGCAAAGTCTGTCTGTGCTGGTCAGGCGGGGTGTTTCAGGCCGAGGACGTTCAGGAGTAGGGCCGTGTCGTGCTTGAGCCGCCGAATGGTGGGCTTGATCGCCTTGTGGCCGGCGAGCCGGATCAGGCTGATCGCCGTGTTACGGAGTGTGGCCATGATGCGGGGGAGATCGCCGGTCCTTACCTGAGAGGCGTCCTCACGGTAGGTGACGTCACGGACATAGTGGACCTTGCTCTCGATGGCCCAGTGGCCCTTCACGTAGCCCGCGAGTTCCTCGGCGGTGACCTCGTCGAGTTCCAGGCTGGTGATGACGAACACCGACACCGCGGTGGTCACGGTCTGCGTGACCCGCCTGGCGCCCTTGCCCTTGTGGACGGTGTGGGTGGCGTAGCGCTCGATGAGCGCGACGGTGCGGGCGCCCGGGTGGCGGGCGCGGATCTCGGCGGTCGCCGGAGCGCGGCGGATCGTGCGCAGTTCCTCGCGTCCGTGGCCGTGGGTCTCGGCCGCGTGCTCGACGGGCAGGTTGTTCCAGTCCGCGGCGGCCTCGCAGTCGGCATTGAGTGCCGGGGTGTTCAGCTTCACGGTGAACACGAAGTGCGCGCCGAGCGCGCGGATCGCCCTGCCGTGCGCGCGTACGGTGTGACCGGCATCGACAGTGATCACGGCGCCGGCCAGGGGCTGGTAGGCGTTCAGAGCCGTCAGTAGCGGGACCAGGGCGGGGACCTCGTTGGTCTTCTCGCCGATCTCGTGCTGGGCGACGACGACGCCCTCGTCGTGGGTCGCCACCGAGAGCAGGTACGTGCGCGTCCCGTCGCGCGCGGCGCCGCGCAGCGCCTTGCCGTCCGCGGCGAACGCACGCCGCGCGGCGCGCTGCTCACGCCGCCGCCCCGCCCGGCCCGCGTGCGCCGGTTGCCCGTTCCCGTCCGGGCCGGCAGGGTCGTCGGGGTCGGGGCGTTCGCCGTGGACGCGGCGCACGCGGCCGGACAGGTGGGCCCCGACGGTCTCGTCCAGGGATGCCGCGCTCAGCTTCGCGAGCACGCGCAGCACCGTGTCCTGCGACGGGGCCTCGAACAGGCCGGTCGTCGGCGAGGTCCGGGCGCCGCACGCGGCGAGCAGCACCTGGTCGGCGTGCTCGACCGCGACCGCCACGACCGCAGGTCGCGATGAGTCTTGGTGGCGTAGCCAGGCGGCAAGAGGCGAACCTGCTGCTGATCCGACCGAGGCTTCGTCCTGATTTTCCTCCAGGTGAGCTTGACCTCCTGTGACGGGCTGTCGATGCCGATGCCCGCGATCTGCACGCTCCGCTTCGATGGACCTCACCTGCGGCACGCCCTCGGCCCAGGTCTAGCGAGCGGAGGGTAGCCGCTGCGTCACCCCCGCTGCGCGGAAGGTGGGCCAGGCGGCGGCACGGGCCGCGCGGAGGTGAGCGCCGTGGCCGAACTCGGTCTTTCCCGGGTGTCAGCGGCCACCAGAATCTGCCCGCTCGCGGCCAACGAGAAGAGCCCAATGGTGGCCAGTCTGTCACGGAGCGTGTTGGTCGTCATCGTGAAAACTCGACGGTAGGAGCTCGGTTGATCGTCGCGCCCGCGGTGTCGTTCGGCGGGGACGGGGCGTCAAGGTGACGTCACCTGGTTGGTAGTCGGTGATGGTCTGGACTCTGAGCTGCGGTGCGGAGAGGTGCGGGCCGGAATGCGGCTGCCGGCTTCCCGTCAGCAGTCGAAGACCGACCAGCAGATGTCGTTGCGCAACCGCTGGTCGTCCAGGACGAGAGCGCGGATCGCATGCGGGAGCTGTTCGCGCTGCCACCGGCACTCCAGCAGGCCGGCGCGTTCCTCGCGGCGGGGCGCCGCCGTGCGAGCCGCCTTGATCGCGTAGGCGGCGGCGCCGAGGTCGTGGGCGGCGACATGCGCCACGACCGCCGCCTGGCCGGCCGCGTAGGCGGCATGCCGAGCGGCTCCGCGGAGCTCTCGTGCGCCCATGGCGTGGCCCCCTGCCGCACGGGACTCGGACATCCTGATCTCACCCCGGGTCCAGGCCCGAATCTGCTCGATCGCCTGGCGGGGCCGCGGATCGCAGGGCTGCACCGACTCGAAGAGGTACAGGACGTGCTCGGCGCACGCGGCGGCCCACAAAGCCAGGAGCCGATGGGTGGAGTCCGTGAGCGTCGCCCCGCGGCGAATGGTGACGAAACGCAGATCGCGGTCCTCTGCGAGAATCACCGATCCACCGCCCGCACGTCCACCTGCCCAACGTAGCGAAGCGACGGCCAGCCCTATCGCTCTCGGAGCCGGTGTTTGGGTGGCCCGCCGGAGGACTCCTCGCCCCGTCCAACCGTCACTCAACGTGATCATTCGGGGTCGATGCCTGCTGGCCGCCAGCGGGCGGTCTGTGGCGGCCGCCGACAGGTGCCACGCCTCGAGCTGGACCGGCGACGCCGGGCGCGACATCAGACCTGATGGGAATCCCCTCTGCCCGGATAACGAGTCATCGCGCGGCGACAACCTCCACGGTCGCTGTCGCCGAAACAGGTATCCCGGCTAGTCCATGGACGCCTGAAGGGGCAAGAAATACGGTCCGGTAGGTCCCGGATGGGAGTGCGGGTGATTTCCCGTCGCTGTCGCACATCGGTATTTCTGGACGGACTGAGCTTGGGTTCGAGGTGCAGGCGGCGTATGTAGCGGGGATAGCGAATGGGAGCCTGGTCGCGCCCTGCGGCAGTACCAGTGGGGAGTTCAAATGGCAGTCGCCTGGAAAGAACGCGGAAGGAGGCAACTGGTCGTTCTCAAGTGCGACCTGCCATTTGGGCTCGCATTGGCCGTTGTTGAGTCGCAGCGTTGCGCCCGTCCGGTTCTCTATCTCAAGATAGCCCGAGATGGTCGATTTTTGCCGCACCGTCGGTGTCGATATCACGATGCGAGCGCTTGTCGTCTGATCTGATACTCGAGGCGTTGGTGTTCCTCCTGCGAGTGACGATTGCGCCGTCGAGCTTGTTGAATCCGGCTGTGAACAGGCAGCGACTGTGGCAAATGCGGCGAGCGACAGTGCGAATCTCGTGACTCTCTTCATGCTGACTCCCCTCTGAGTAGGTACGTATTCTCGGTGCTATCGCGGCCGACGAGTTCGCCCGAGCGAACGGTGGCTGGTGATCAATCCTGCTCTGAACGAAATCAATCACCTTCTTCTGCTGGCGCGTATCGCGGCTGGCCGCCTTTTTAAGAGTAGCGGACGCGACGGATAGAGTGGGAGAGGCGTCAGCACCTGGTGACCGTCGGCGCCACGCCGATCCGAGGGAGTCTGCCCGTAGGCAGAGTCGATGTATGCGACAGCAGGTCGGACGGGATCGGGATTGCCCGCCCGACCTGTGATCGGTGCTGAGCGACGCTCGGCAACTGTGGATCTATTGCACCGCCATTGCTAGCAGTTGGTGCCGTTTGAAGAGACGTTGGGATCGGCTTGGGATATGAAGCGGACGGCGTTGATCATTGTGCCGATGGTGTAGGTCTGGCCACTCCTTGTCGCGGATCCCCAGACGATGCCGGCCGCGAGGGGGCCGAAGGGTGATGGCTGAATCATTGGTCCACCGCTATCGCCCTGCACCGTGGACCCGCCGGCGACAGAGAAGAGATTTGTCGCATACAGGGTCTTTCCATTGTATGTCTCTGGGAAGCTGAGATTGAGTTCGGAAACGCTTCCTGACTTCTCGTAGCCGTGTGCACCTTCGGAGAGGATTCCAAGGCCCTGCGACGGCTGGTTGTAGCCCGTGATGTAGTATCGGACCAAGGATGACGGTGGGACGCTGACGGCTCCCCATGAAATACAGGAGCTTCCGCCGGCGCCAGGGTCAAGTGCTTGAGCGTCGACAACCTGTGCTCCGGACGCGCTCGTTTCCATGGGGTCACTGCCAGTGACTGTGACACCCATTAGTGAGCCGTAGGTGTTGGCGACCCAGTCATAGTTGTAAAAGTAGTCCGGATGGCAGTGTCCGTCTGTGAGTAGGTATTTGTGGCCGGTGCTGACGTTGTGCATTCCGAACCCGGAGGTGCATTCCTCGGAGTTACCCCACCCGTAGATCCCGTCCCCGCCGTTCCACGGCGCACTGTCTGCGTGTCGCCCACTGGTCGGCGTGGGCAGGGGTCCGGTCGCCACCTGGAAAATCCCGTCCGGATTCTTCCCGGATATTTCGGCGACTGCGGTCGTCCCCGCGTCGGATCCGTCGGTATGAATGACGACCTGGTTGTTGATTATGTCGATGCCAACGCCCCAGAGACCCTTCAGTTTGGTCTGTGGGCGTATGGAATCTGCCACGGTATCTAGCTGCTTGAGCGGGAACTTTGCCGAGCCGAAGTTCACCACCGGTGCGCCAGCTTTCGCGGCCGCGGGGGAGAAACCTGCGGCCACTAGCTGCGAAGGAATCTGCGCAAACGCTTTAGTCGCGGCCTGCTGAACCGTTGAGTCGCCGCCGCCGACGAACAGGACTGTGTAGGAAAGATCGGCGCTCTGGTAATATCCCGAGTAGGAGGCGGGAAATGAATCCTCAAGCTGTCTTCCGGCTCGCGAGATGGGGTCAAGATCCGCGGCCGGCAGCTGAGAGGGAACCTGTCGGGTTCCGCCGGCAAAATCGTTTATCGCCGGGTAGTTCGAAGCGTCGAACCCGGGTGGTACTGGAATACTCGAACTGGCCGCGTTTGCCGACGTGTTGCCGGTCGCTATGCTCAGCAGCGCGACGACCGCCGCGGTGCTGCTTCCCAGGAAGACCCGTCGCCTCATCCGGCGGGGTGGGGCCGCGTGATCGAACATGGTAGCCATTCTGCTCGTGAGAAATGGTCGGCGAGAATCTGCCATCTCTATTTTTTCCTGAGATGGCGGGTTGCGCGAGCTGCGATGGTCCTGCAGCCTGTTTTCGGGGCGGCAATCTGGTCGGTACCAGACGCCCTGATGGCTACGGAGGGCGACCGCCGCTGGGCATCTTCAAGTTGTAAGTAGCTACCACTCCGGGCACGATGGTGGACTCGAGTTCGCGGAATTGATGCGCCTGGGACAACGTCGTGGATTACACGATGGGGACGTTGACGGAGGTGGTAGGAGAATGGCGATTGACAAACGAGTCTCTCTGACTGTCGGATAGTAAATTTGCCAGGGCGAACGAGAATTGACACTCGGGTGCCTGTGACCATAGACCCTCCGTGTACACCGAGGCTATGGCGAAGTCGCTGACTGGACGAGTCGGCGTCCTTTTGAACAGTCCTGCCGACGGGCGACGGACGGCGGCTGGCAGGTAGGCGACGCACCTGTGTCTTCCTTGGATACAGCATCGCCGCCGTGATTCTCACGCTGCGTCACCAGATCGCCGTGCTCAGGCGGCAGTTCGCTGGCCATCGGCAACTCCTGGGGATCTATGCCTTCAGCATTCGCCGTGCTGGCGGGTTGTCGGCGAAACTCATCGGCGGGGATGGGTAAAGGCCTCGCCGCTGGTGCCTGCGGCATCGCGTCGAACGGTTATAAAATCGCCGAAGATCACTTAGCTGTCGCGTGTCGTGGTTGAGGGAGTTGCGCCCGGGGCTGTGGTCGAAGCTGTCGGTGCCCTCTCTGCCAAGCTGAGTTGAGACAGTTTCCTTGATCCTTTGAGTGTGTGAGTAGGGCGAGATGCGGATCAGGATCTTGTGACGTTGACTATGGCTGATGTGCCGTCGGATGGTTCGGGGAGATCGAGGGGACCAGGTCCGAAGGGGGCCGGTTCGCGGGAGGGCCAGCCGACGCGTCGGACGTTTACCTCGGCGTACAAGTTGAGAATTGTCGGCGAGTACGACGCGTTGACTGAACACGGTTCTCGCGGGGCGTTGCTGCGTTGCGAGGGCTTGTACCAGTCGCATATCGACAAGTGGCGCCGTTCCCGGGATCGAGGGGCGTTGAGTGTTGCGGGCTCGGCGGCCGTTTCGAGCCCGGCGAAGGCGGTGCCGGAGTCGGCGGAGAACCGGCGCCTGAAGGCTGACAATGCACGGCTGGTCGCGGAGCTGGCGAAGACGCGGGCGGTGCTGGAGGTGATGGGAAAAGTGTCCGCGCTCTTGGAGGTGCTCTCCGAGAGCGCGGACAGGGAGTAGAGACCGATGCTGTGATGGCCGTGGCTTTGACCGAGTTGGAGGTCCTGGTTCCGACTTCGCGGGCGTGCGCGTTGTTGGGTATGGCGCGGGCGAGTGTCTATCGCGGCCGGGTACCGAAGATGCACGGTCCGCGGCCGGAGCCGGCGCGGCAGGTACAGCCCAGCGCGCTCGACCTGGTGGAGCGGGCGGAGATCGTGGCGGTGCTCGACAGTGAGCGGTTCGCGGACAAGTCCCCGGCCCAGGTGTGGGCGGTCGTGCTCGACGAGGGCCGCTACCTGGGCAGTGTCTCCACGATCTACCGGGTTCTGCGGGCCGACGGGCAGGTCCGGGAGCGCCGGGCGCTGGCGAGCCATCCCGCGAGGGTCCGCCCGGAGCTCGTCGCCGACGCCCCTGACCTTGTCTGGACCTGGGATATCACCAAAGTGAAGGGTCCCACCCGGGGTGTGTACTTCGACGTGTACGTGACCCTTGACATCTATTCACGTAAGGCTGTCCATTTGGAGGTCCACACCACCGAGAACGGGGAGCTCGCCAAGGGATTCATCGAGAACTGTATCGCCGCGAACGGAGGGGTCATGCCGGTTACCGTCCACTCCGACAATGGCACCTCGATGACGAGTAAGAACGTCGCGGCGCTGCTCGCGGACCTGCACATCGAACGGTCCCGGTCGCGGCCGAAGGTGTCGAACGACAACCCGTACTCGGAGGCCGCTTTCAAGACGTTGAAGTACTGCCCCGCGTTTCCCGGGGACTTCGCCAGCATCTACGACGCCCGGGTGTTCGTCAACGAGTTCTTCGACTACTACAACACCGAGCACCGTCATTCAGGGATCGGACTATACACACCCGGATCGGTCCACGACGGAACCTGGAAATACGTCCGGGACGCCCGTCAGATCGTCCTGGACGCGGCCTACGCCATCCACCCGGACCGGTTCCACCACGGGCCACCCCGGGCCCCAGAACTCCCGAGCCGGGTGTGGATCAACCAACCCCCAGCCAAGATCGAAACTCAGGAGGATCAACCCACGACCTGAACATCATGTTGTCTCAAATCGCTTGACAGGTTCCGGTGCCGCGTCAACGTTGATGATCATGATGGTGGCGAGGGTGATGGGTGTGCAGGTGGTTGGGGTGGTGGTGAGGGTCAGGGTGAGGGTTGTCGGGGTGGTGGTGGGGAGCCGGTCGAGGTCCAGGGTGGCGAGGACGGTCGGGGTGGTGGCTGGTCCCGTTGGGACGGTGACGTCGGACTGTTCGAGCAGGGCGTCGTCGGTCTCGGTGGTGCGGACGTCGGCGTGGATGGTCGTGGTCTGGTCGGGTGCGCTGGCGGGGGGTGGGGTGTATGTGCCGGTGATGGTGAGTGTGGTCTGGTCGACGGTGGCGGCGAGGCTGGCTGGGGTGAGGGTGATCGTGTTGCAGGTGGTGTAGGGGGTGAGGCTGATGATCGGGATGGGTGTCATGGTGAGGCTGGCTGTCGGGCGCGGGTCCGGAGCCGGGGTTGTCGTGTCGTCGAGGGTGCTGGCGGTGATGGTGACGGTGGGAGCGTCGCCCGGCGCGGTGGTGGCGAGCGCTGTCGATGTCTGCTCGTTGGTGATGGTGGTGAGGGCTTGGAGGGGGATGGTGATGATGGGCGCGGAGCTGGCTGAGCCGTGGGGACCTGGCGTGGCTGACGGCACGGGCGGGGTGATGTGCCCCGATCTTTCCGGACAGCCTTCTAAATAGCTATTCGGCTCTGATCAGGCGGCTTCCAGGCGCAACTGGTACTCGTTGTAGACCTGTTGTGGGGTCCGATAGTCGAGTGCGGAGTGGCGCCTGGTCGTATTGTAGCGGATTTCGATGTACCGGGCAATGTCGCGTCGGGCATGTTCGCGCGTCGGGTAGGCGGTGCGGTGGACGCGCTCGTTCTTGAGTGCGGCGAAGAAGGATTCGGCCATCGCGTTGTCGTAGCAGATTCCGGTGCGGCCGACGGACTGCTTGATCCCGAGTTTTTTCAGGGTCGTGGCGAAGTCGGCCGAGGTGTAGTTGCTGCCGCGGTCGGAGTGGAAGATGGCGTCTTTCTTCAGGGTGTGGTTCCGGGCGGCCATGGTGATGGCTTCCTCGATGAGCGGCGTTTTGTAGTTGTCGTCCATTGCCCAGCCGACCACGCGCTTGTCGAAGCAGTCGATCACGGTGGCGAGGAAGAGCCAGCCTTCCCAGGTGGGAATGTAGGTGATGTCGCCGACCATCTTCTGGCCGGGGGCGTCGGCGGTGAAGTCGCGCGAGACGAGGTCGGGGATCTTGGCTGGTTCGTCGTCGGCGTCGGTGAGGCTGTGTCGCCAGGGCTTGGGCTGGCAGGGCTCGAGGCCCAGCTCGCGCATGAGGGCGCGGACGAGCTCGGGCCCGCAGGCCCGGCCGCCGGCGACCAGGTCGGCGTGGACGCGGCGGTAGCCGTAGGTGCCGTCGGACGCGTTGAACGAGGCGATGATCAGTGTTTTCAGTTCTTCGCGTCGTTTCGCGGTCGCCGATTCGGGCCGGTTGAGCCACTCGTAGTAGCCAGAGCGCGAAACGTCGGCCCATCGACACATCTGTTTGATCGTCGGCGCCGGGTCGCCCGAGTTTTCGATCTTGTTGTTGGCGTACTCCGCGTCGATGAACTCGAACGTGTCGCTCACCGGTGATCCCGGGCGAAGTACGCTGCGGTTTTTTTAGGAACTCGTTCTCCATGCGCAGCTCGCGGTTCTCGCGCTCAAGTTCCCGGAGCCGGGCACGCTCGTTTACGGTCGCCGGTGGCTCATCGTCGGCGTGCTCCCGCCGGTACGCGTTGACCCAGTTCGATAGGGTTCCTTCCAGTACTCCGAGTTCGCGCGCGACCTGGGCAATCGGACGAGACGTCTCGATCACCAACTTCGCGGCCTCGCTCTTGAACTCAGGCGTGAAAGCCCTGCGTTTCTGTGGCAACCCTCTCCCTTTCCGGCTGACCCAATTTTACCTGGGTCCGTGTCCGGAGAGATCGGGGCACCTCAGCCGGCTCACCGGGCGTGTGCTCCTTCCCGGGTCGGGGCGCTGCCTGGTAGCGGGTGTCGGCAGCGTCGTCGAGCGGTCACCATAGGCCCGAAACCTGGAGATCCGGGCTGGTGTGCGGGGGAGACCGGCGAGTCGTGGGGCCGGGTTCAGCCACGTCCGCGCCGGCGGGCGGGGCGTGATCCGGGGTGGCATGTTCCGCGGTCATGGCGTCGTGGTCGTGGTAGGGCTGGTGGTCGGGTGTGGACTCGTGCTGAGGGTGGGGCTGGCTGTTGGGATGGAACTGGTGCTCGGAGTCGGGGTCGGGGTCGGGGCCGGGGTGCTGGTGGTGGCTGGGCCGGTCGGGGTCGGGGTGCCGGCGGGTCGGGTGATGTTGGTGATGGTGAGGGTGGCGAGGGTCTGGGTGGGGCAGCCGGGTGGGGTGCTGGTGAGGGTCAGGGTGATCGTGGTGGTGTGGCCGGGGGTGGTGAGCTGGTCGAGGGGGAGCTGGGTGAGCAGGGTGGGCAGGTCGCTGGTTTTGAGGGGTAGGGGCCGGTCGGTGTCGGCGAGGGTCTGGCCGTCGGGGTTGCGGGCGACGGTGTGGACGGTGATCGTTCCGTCGGAGTTGGTCTCGGTGGCCGGGGTGGTGTAGCGGCCGGTGAGGTTGAGGGCGGTCGCGATGAGGGCGGCGGTGAGGCTGCCGGTTGTGATCGTGACGGGAGCGCACGCGGCTGCGGCCGGGGAGCCGGACGGGGTGGCGGTGCCGATCGGGGTGAGGGCGAAGACGGGGTAGGGGTCGGCGGTCGGTGTGTCGCCGCCCGCGGGAGCGGTGCCGCCGGTCGGCGGGGTGATCGGCGTCGGTGTGGTGGTGTAGCCGGTGGTCCAGGCGAGGACGGCGCGGACGTAGGCGTCCGACGGGTTGTAGGCGCGGATCGCTGCGGTGAGCTGGGTCGGGTTGGCCAGGTCGCGGTGGTGGGCGCACAGGTAGCCGCCCGCGGCGAGGGCGGCGTCGTGGATGTTGTTCGGGTCCCGGTGGCCGTCGGCGTTGCCGTCACGCCCGGCGCCGCTCCAGGTCGAGGGCAGGAACTGCAGCGGTCCGACGGCCCGGTCGTAGGCGGTGTCGCCGTCGAGAGCGCCGCGGTCGGTGTCGAGGATGCGGGCGAAGCCACCGCCGCCGGTGAGGCGGGGCCCGAGGATGGTGGGGGAGACGGTGCCGTCGGGGCTGATCTGGCGGCCGGTCGCGTTGCCGGATTCGACCTTGCCGATGCCCGCGAGTAGCTGCCAGCGCAGTCGGCAGCCGGGCTGTTCGCTGGTCAGGGTGGTGGCGGCCTGCTGGTAGGCGGCGAGGACCGGGGCGGGGATGCGGCGGTCGGCGGCCGTGAGGGTGACGAGGCTGGGTGCGCTGGTCGGGTTGGCCGCGGCGGTGGCGAGCGCTCCTGTAGGTGGCTGGCCGTCGTCGCCGGTAGCTGGTCCGGCTGGGTTGAGGGTGGGCATGGGGTAGCTGGTCGCGGTAGTCGGGGGCGTGGTCCTGGAGGTGGCCGCGGTGTCGCCAGAGGGCGCGACGGTGAAGACCAGCAGGAGGATGATCGCGGGAAGGCCGAGGAGTGGTAGGCCGATGACCTGGGCCCGGCGGATGGACTGTTTCTTGTCGGGGGCCGGGGGCTTGCGGTGGCGACCAGGCGGTTTTCCGCTGGTGTTCGGCGAGACGTGCCGGCTGGAGGTCTTGTTCTTCGTCTTGCGGTGTCTTCTCTGCAGGGTGCGGGGCGCGGCGGGTGGTGGTGGGTCGGCCGTCTGGGGCGGCGTGCCGTCGCCGGGGAGGTCGCCTGGGCAGGCGTCGACGGTGTCGATGAGCGGTTCCTGGTCGCGAATCGGCTCGGCGTCGCCGCGGGCGTGAGCGTCTGCTGGTGCGGCTTCGAGCGAAGGCGTGTTTGCGGGTGGGACGGCGGAGGCCCCGGTGGTCGGCCGGGTGCGCCGTCTCACGTTCGTCACCGTTCCTTCTGGGCCATCGCGAAAACAGAACAGGGCGGGGCGCGGCGCTGGAGCGCGCCGCTTCTCGGGCATGCGGAAGCGACAGCCAGGGCTCGGGAGGCAGCTGGCCTATCAACGGCGCGACAAATTCATCGTAGCTTGCGCCGGAAGGTGTTGCGAGCTAGTTGGGTTTCGTCGTTCGGCAGTGACAACGAGCCCTGAACAGCCTGCTGACTACCGAAGGTGACTGGTGGCGATTTGTACCGAGGGTGAACCGTGGGGTTGCGGCATGATTGCCGGCGAGCGGTTGAATTCTGTCAGGAGTACACGGTCGCCCATCGTGCCACATCGTCGGCCTTGCTACACAGGGAACGCGTGGAAGTTTTCAGATCTGGGCAACTATGCAGGTAGAGGTCCTGGTGTAGATCTAGGTCGGTCATCCCCGGCGGGGCGGGGTGTTGGCGGTATCGGCGCGCGCCGGGTCTGGATTGCATCTTCTACTTGCCTGTAGTGTTACTGTCCGTGTTGCCCATGAAGATCTAGGTGGGGATTTCTACTACAGGTTGTGCCTCGGCGGTGTTTGTGGCATGCTGGCGCCCGCCACTTGACGTGGTGTGCGCCAGTCCTTGAGCCGGGACGTTCTCGGCCCTGGGTCAGGTGGTCGTGCGTGTACGACGCTGTCCGCGCATCTTTTTCTCCTGCCTCCTTATCTGGTCTCTTTGCGCTGCCCTGAACGGCATCGGCGTTCGTCGCCGGGGCTGGTTGTTGAGGGCAGGTCGCCGGCGTGGGCACGGCTGCCCAGCCCGGTCTCTCCTGGTTCGGCTTTGTCCTGCTCACGTCTTGTTCGGGAGCCTTGATGTCCGGCCGGCACCGCCCCGCCACCCGTAGCCTCCTCTCCTTTGGCCGTCTCTCGTTCGGCCGGCGCATGTGGCGGCGTGACGCCCGGGTCCGCCGGGTGGCGCCGCTGCTGGCGGTGCTACTCGCGGTCGTCGGGCTGGTCGTGCTGGACGCGCCGGCCAGACCGAAGGCTGTGCCGATCGCCGATCAGAACCCGTTTCGCGGCTCGGACAAGCTGCCGGAATCGTCGTCGGGTAGCGCAGCGGGGAAGGTCAGCCTGGTCCCGACGAGCGCGACCCAGGGCACGGCGAAGACAGGCCCGGCGACGCTGCGGGGCAAGGCCCCCGTGGTGGCGGGGGCGGTGGCGTCGACGGGGGCGACGATCACGCCGCTGAAACAGGTTGCGTTCACGCCGCAGAAGCCTTCAGCGGATGAGGCGGCGAGGGCGGCTTCCACGCCGCGGGGCGCGCAGCTCGGGCCGTCTCGGCCCCAGGCGGTGACGAGGCCTGACGCGAGCGGCGAGATGAAGCCGCAAGCCGGACGGGTCGAGGTTCCGGGGCTACGGACGGCGTCGTCGCAGGTGTTCCACAACCCGGACGGCACGTACACGTCCGAGGCGACGATGGGCTCGGACCGGTTCAAGAGCTCCAAGGGTGACTGGGTCGGGATCGACACGTCGCTGGTTGCTGGGGACAAGGGCCGGCTGCACGCCAGGTCGACGCAGGCCGGCCTGGAGGTCGCGCCGAAGGCGAACGACGCCGAGCTGGGCAGCATCGACCTCGGCGGCGGCCTGTCTTTCGGTTTCGGGATCGCGCAGGCGGCCGGGGTGGCGGCCAAGGTCGATGGGTCGAAGGCGACGTTCACCGGAGTGCGGGACCAGGCTGACCTCGAGCTGGGGCCGACCGCCGGCGGGCTGAAGGAAGTCCTGGTGCTGAAGTCGGCGGCGGCGCCGACGACGTGGGTGTATCCGCTGACCTTGTCCGGGCTGACCGCCAGCCTCGACGACCAGGGCGACGTCCAGCTGCTGGACAAGGGCGCCACGGTGCGGGCGCTGATCCCGCACGGGTCGATGGCCGACTCCCGGCCGACGACGAAGGACGGCTTCTACGCCTACTCACGTGGAGTGACCTACAGCCTGGTCACCGTGTCGAACGGCCAGCAGGCGCTGCAGGTGGACCTCGACAAGGCATGGCTGGCGGCACCGGAGCGGGTGTTCCCGGTGAAGGTGGACCCGAACGTGTCGACGCTGCTGACCGGCGCTGACGACACGTATGTGTCGTCAGCCAGTCCGTCGACGAACTACGCCTCGGAGCTGGATATCAAGGCCGGCTACTACTCGCCGACCAACGACATCGTGCACGGGTATCTGAGCTTCCCCGGCGACGCGTCGCTGACGAACGCGACGGTGACCAACGCGCACGTCAAGATCTTCAACTGGTTCTCCGCCAGCGGGTGCACGGCCCACCCGGTGAGCCTGCGGTCGGTGGCGTTCGGCTGGAACGGCACGAACATGACCTGGCCGGGCGCGACGCTCGGTGGTGAGGTCGCCAACAAGTCGTTCGCCGACGACAGCAGCTCGTCGTGTGGCGGGTCGTGGGAGTTCATCGGTGACTACGACACCCGGCTGAGCAACCTGGTGAACACCTGGACCCACGACCCGACTGCCAACTTCGGCCTCGGGCTGACGACGTCGGACACCGACACTCAGTGGCTGAAGTCGTTCTACTCGAACAACTGCTGGTGCAACCCGGCGGACCCGACGTCGGACTACCGCCCGCGCCTCGAACTGGAATGGACCCCGTACGGCGCGGAGTACTCGTTCCCGTCCGGGACGCCGGCGTGGTCGGTGCCGCCGACGACGACCGCTCCGGGGCAGATCACGGTCCGGCTGAAGAACACCGGCCAGGCGACGTGGACGGCCGGCGCCGGTTATGCGTTGTCGTACCACATCTTCGACGCGACGAACACGTTCGAGCTGATCCACCAGGGCTTGCAGACTCCGATCCCGACGACGGTGTCCTCGAACCAGTCCGTGGACGTGAACGCGTCGGTGGACCTCTCCAGCCTGTCGTCGGGTAACTACACGATCCGCTGGGACATGGAGCAGACCGGCACGTCCTGGTTCTCCGGCCAGGGCGTCGGGGAGCTCGCCACCCCGGTGAACGTCGCCGCCGGGGTGAACCAGTCGCCGTACATCGTGGGTGTCTCGCCGATCTCCGGGTCCGAGGTTCCCTCGACGCAGCCGACGCTGGGTGTGCTCGCGCTCGACCCGGACAACGACCCGCTCACGTACCAGTTCCAGCTGTGTACCGGGACGGACGCGAACTCGGGAACCTGCCAGTCCTCAGGCTGGACGGCGTGGCCGGTCTGGGCTCCGCCGACACCGTTGACCTGGGGACAGCTCTATTACTGGCGCGTCCAGGTCTCTGACGGCACATCACAGAGTCTGTGGTCGTCGCCGCTGGTGCTGGAGCCGGTGAACTACAACGCGACGGTCGGTGCTGACTATGGGGCGAACACCTACGCGCCCGCCGTCGCCGGGGTCAATCCGCTCACGCAGAACTTCACGACCCAGGTCACGGACGCGTCGGTGCAGGGTGCGGGTCCGGCGTTGTCGGTGGCGCGTACCTACAACTCGAAGAGCACGACCGACGGCCTGTTCGGCACCGGGTGGACCAGCGCCTACGACATGACCGCCGGCGCGGCCACCTCCGGTCCCGGGAACGTCCAGGTCCGTGGCGGCGACGGCCGGACAACCCTGTTCGGTCGCAACGGCGACGGTACCTACGAGCCGGAACACGGCTACTACTCGTCGCTTCAGGCGTCCGAACCGCGGGTGGCGTCGTTCACCGCCGCGAACTCGACCAGCTCCCTGGGCGCGACGGACACCGGCGAGACCTGGCAGGCACTGGCCGGCACCTGGGGTATCTCGAACAACTCCGCCTACCTCGTGTCCGCCGGAATTTTCAAGTCGGTGGCGGTCGTACCGGCGCCGGCGGACGGGACGATCCAGTTCTCGACGCCGACGACGCAGTCCCGGCTCGGCGTCGCGTTCCGGGTCCAGGACGCGGACAACATGTGGATGCTCTACGAGAACGGAACGTCGCTGGTCCTGGCGAAACGTTCCGGTGGCCTGGAGTCCACCGTCAAGACGGTCACGGGCGTCTGCTGCGCGACGACGGACACCTATGGCGTCCGGATGGTCGGCAGCACCCTGCAGATGCTGCGCAACGGCGTCGTCGTCGGCACCGCGACCGACAGCGCGTTCTCGACCGCGACGAAGGCCGGCCTGTACGCCCAGTCGACCGGCACCGGCCGGATCGACGGCCTGACCATTACGCCTGAGGGGCATCGGGCGACGTTCACCGGCGCGAACAGCGCCACCAGCCTCGGGGCCAGCGACGACGGCGAGCCTTTCACCGGTCTGGCCGGCACCTGGGGTATCAGCGGCAACAGCGCCTACCTCGCGACGGCGGGCGGCTCCGGGCACAACCTGACCACGGTCAGCGGTGCCGCCGACGGCACGATCAGCTTCACCGAGCCGGTCGCCCAGGCCGGGGTCGGCGTCGCGTTCCGCGCCGCTGACGCCGGCAACTACTGGCGCCTGGTCGCACAGCCGGCGTCGAACAGCTGGCAGTTGGTCAAACGCGTCGCAGGGGCCGACACTGTGGTCGCGACGGCGGCTGGCGCTTGCTGTACCGCGGCCGACGTGCTGAGCATCGTCACGTCCGGTACGTCGATCTCGGTGCTGCGCAACGGCACCCAGATCCTCTCGACTCACGACCCGGCCCTGCTGTTCGCCAGCCGCGCCGGCCCGTACGCCGACGCCGCCGGTACCGGCCGGATCGACACCTTCACCACCACCGCCGCCACCGAGCTCACCGAGAAGGGCGGCACCTCCTACGCGTTCCGCTCCGACGGCAAGCTGCTCGCCACCACCGACCCCGCCGGCAACCGGGTCGCCCTCGCCTACGACGCCAACTCCCGGCTCACCACAGCCACGAACACCACGTCCGGCCGGGCGCTGACCTTCACCTGGACCACCGACAACACCCACATCGCCCAGGTCGCCACACCCTCGGTCGCGGCGAACGGCGGGGCGCTGACGTGGAAGTACAGCTACACCTCCGGCCGGTTGAGCGGGGTGACCACACCGGGCCTCACGACGGGCGGGTCAACCTACAGCTACAGCTCGTCCGGCGAGCTGACCCAGATCTCGCTGCCCGAGAGCAACCTGAACACCAAGGTCGGCTACAACTCCGACGGCACGGTGGCCTGGCGCGAGGACGGCCTCGGGCATCGCAGCACCTACGCGGTGACCGCGACCAGCCCGAACATCGTCGTGCGCACCACCGACCCGGCCGGCACCACCATCGACTGGACCTACTCGGTCTACGGCCAGTTGCTGTCCAAGACGGGCCCGACCGGTACGAAGACGTTCACCTACAACGACGACGGGTTCCTC
Source organism: Pseudofrankia sp. DC12 (assembly GCF_000966285.1). Taxonomy (NCBI): domain Bacteria; kingdom Bacillati; phylum Actinomycetota; class Actinomycetes; order Frankiales; family Frankiaceae; genus Pseudofrankia; species Pseudofrankia sp. DC12. The sequence continues at coordinate 2,472,017 of NZ_KQ031391.1, read as the reverse complement.
GCCCAGGCCACCGACGAGAACGGCAACGTCACCAGCTATCAGACCGACGCGCACGGCAACGTCCTGGCGCGCACGGTCGTGCGGTCCTCCGACGCGTCGGGCACCTGGCCGGTCACCGACTACTACGACTACTACAACGGCCCGCCCGGCGACCCCCGCGACGACCTGATCGTCGCCCACCGCGACGGCCGTTCCGCCGCACCGAACGACGACGCCTACAAGACGACCTACGGCTACGACCCCTTCGGGAATCTGGTCTCGACGACCAGCCCGCCGACCGCCGCGTTCCCCGGCGGCACCACGACCAGCTCCAGCTACACCGTCGGCACCGAGACCGCCGTCGGTGGAGGAACCGAACCCGCGGGCCTGCTCGCGTCGAGGACCGACGCCCGCGGGAAGGTCACGACCTACGGCTACGACTCGAAGGGCGACCTGCGCCACGACCAGGATCCCGCCGGACTGGTCCACGACTACACCACCGACGAGATCGGCCGCCGGCTCACCTCCAAGGAGACCTCGGACACCTACCCGTCCGGGCTCACGACGACCTACACCTACACCAAGCTCTCCCAGGTCGCGACCGTCACCGAACCCGGCGTGACCAACCCGATCACCGCCACCACCCACACCCGGGTCACGACCAACACCTACGACACCAACGGCAATCTCACCCAGGCCGTCATCTCGGACGCCACCGGCGGCGACACCGCCCGCACCACCACCTACACCTACGACGCCGATGACCGGCTGCTGTCCACCACCGCCGCCTCCGGCACCGCGGTCGCCGCGACCAGCGCGCAGACCTACGACGCCAATGGCAACGTCGCGACGACGACCGACCCGAACGGCACCGTCACCGCCTACACCTACACCCCGCTGGGCGAGCTCGCGACGACAACGCTGAAGAACTTCGTCGACGACCCGGTCGCGGGCACGTCACCCCGGGACCTGGTCCTCGAGTCGCGGGCCTACGACCCCGCCGGCCGGCTCGCCTCCGTCACCGACGCGCTCGGACGCACGACGAACTACACGTACTGGCTGGACGGCAAGCTCCACCAGGTCACCCTCACCGGCTACCACAACCCCGACTTCGCCACCGGCACGCTCTCCTCAACGACGCGGACCATCGTCCTCGAAGACCACTCCTACGACGGCGCCGGCAACGAGACCAGCACCGTCACCGGCGGCGGGCTGACCACCGCCACCGCCAGCTACGACCAGGCCGGCAACGCGACCGGAACCGCGCTCGACCCGGCCGGCGTCCACCGCACCACGGCGCTGTCCTACGACGCGAACGGCGACCCGACCGCCATCGAGACCGGCGCCGCCGGCACGTCGACGACCGAACGCACCGAGTACGGCTACGACAACGCCTCCCGGCTGACCTCGACGACCGTCTTCGGCGACGGCGTCGCCCGCTTCACCACCGCGGTCACCCGCGACCAGCGCGGCTATACGACGACGCTCGTCGACCCGCGCGGCTACACCCCGGGCTCCGCCTTCGACCCGGCCTACACGACACACGTCACGACCAACCCGGCCGGTGCGGTCGGCCAGGTGACCGCCCCGTCGGTGCAGGTCGAGGAGAACGGCAACGCGGCCAGCGCCGGAACCCCGACGGGGACGGTCGGCTACGACACGTTCGGCGAGGTCACCCAGACCCGCGACGCCCGCAACCTGACCACCACCACGACCTACGACGCACTCGGCCGGCCCACCCAGGTCAGCCACCCGTCGTACACCCCGCCCGGCGGGTCCGCGTCGACCCCGTCCGAGTCGTTCACCTACGACCACAACGGCAACGTCCTCACCCACGTCGACACCCGCGGCCAGACGACGACCGCCGTCTACGACATGCGCGACCGGGTCGTCTCCGTCACCGACCCGCAGGTCGACGGGCTGCCGGCACCGGGTGTGAGCCGCGCGATCTACGACGACGCGAGCAACCTGGTCACCACCGTCGACCAGAACGGCGCCTGGCTGTTCCACGCCTACGACGACCTCGACCGCCTCTGGGCGACGACCAGCACCGAACGCACCCCGAGCGCCACCTTCTCCACCTACTACGGCTACGACGACGCCGGCGACCTCGACAAGATCCTGCGCCCGACGAACGTCAGCGCCGGAGCCGCCGCGACCGCCGACTACAACGGCGTCGGCGAGCTCACCGCCACCCACGACGAGGCCGGTAAGACCACCACCTATACCTACGACCTCGCCGGCCGGCTCGCCTCGAGCACCGACCCGCTCGGCCGCAAGACCACCTACGCCTACGACCGGGCCGGCCGCCAGACCGGCGCCGCGCAGGTCTCGAACACGAACACCCAGCTGCGGAGCCTCTCGATCGGCTACGACGCGGCGGGCAACGTCACCTCCCAGACCGACCCGAACGGCAACACCACCACCGACACCTACGACGCCCTCGACCAGCTCCGCTCGATCACGGTCCCGGTCGCCGCGGGTACTTCGATCACCACGTCGGCCGGTTACGACGCCGCCGGGAACCGTACCCGGCTCACCGACGGCAACGGCCACGCCACGATCACCACGTTCAACAGCCTCGGCCTGCCCGAGAAGACGATCGAGCCGTCGACCACCGCCTACCCGAACCTCACCGACCGCACCTGGACCACCTCCTACGACACCGGCGGCCTGCCCACCACCGTCGTCGAGCCCGGCGGTGTCACCCGTACCTCCACCTACAACGCCCTCGGCCAGCTGATCGCCGAGTCCGGCACCGGCACGGGCGTGGCGTCGGCGTCCCGGACCCTGGCCTACGACCTGGCCGGGAACCTGACCAACGAGGACTCGCCGTCCGCCTCGGAGGAGTTCTCCTACGACGACCGCGACCTGCACACCGGCTCCCACGGCACCGAGGGCGACGCGTCACTCCAGTACAACGCCGACGGCCGGCTGACCTCACGCGGCAACGCCGGCCTCACCACCGCCTACACCTACGACACCCGCGGCAACCTGGCCACCGTCACCGGCGCCGGCACGTCGGGGACCCGGACCTACAGCTATGACGACGCCGACCAGCTGACCTCGATCGACTACGCCACGGGCAGCAGCGGCGCCGTCGAAAGCTACGGCTACGACCAGCTCGGCCGCACCACCGCCGACACCCTCACCGGACCCGCCGGGACGCTGCGCTCGCAGACCTCCAGCTACGACAACAACGACAACCTGACCGCCACGACGATCGGCCCCGCGGGCGTCGCCGGCGCCGGCTCCCAGTCCTACGGCTACGACCAGGCCAACCGGCTCACCTCCTGGACCAGCCAGGCCGCCACCACCACGGCCTACGGCTGGGACGCCGCCGGCAACCGCACCTCCGTCGGTGGCACGACGGCCACCTTCGATGCCCGCAACCGGCTGCTGAACGACGGCACCGCCAGCTACACCTACACCGCCCGCGGCACCCTCACCACCTCGACCACCGGGTCGAGCACGACGACCGACACGTTCAACGCCCTCGACCAGCTCACCTCCGTCGCCACCGGCCCGACAACCACCACCTACGAGTACGACGGACTCGGCCGGGTCTCATGGCGCAACAGCAGCCAGGCCTTCACCTACGACGACCTGACCAACGAACCCGCCTTCCACGACGGCACCCTCTACGCCTACGACCCCACCGGAAAGCTCATCGGCGCCGACACCGGCAGCGCGGGGCTGGCCACCCTCACCAACCCCCACGGCGACACCGTCGCCGCCTTCACCACCACCGGAACCCTCACCGACACCCGCACCTACGACCCCTTCGGCACCCCCACCACCACCGGCACCAGCCACCTCGAAATCGGCTACCAGGGCGGCTGGTCGGACCCCACCACCAGCCAACTCAACGCCGACGCCCGCTGGTACACCCCCTCCACCGGCACGTTCACCAGGCGCGACTCAACCACCCTTCCCTGGACCGGCACCGCTGCCGACAACCTCTACACCTACGCAGGCGCCAATCCGATCACGCAGAGCGACCCAACCGGCCGCTTCGTAAAGGAGTTGGAGCATTACGCGGCGTCGGCCGTCAGGGCGGTCGAGAGGGAGGCCACCGACCCGAGAAACGAGAGAGCCATAGCTACGGCGCTCGCCGGAGCGGAGGCCGAAGAGGGCGAGGAAGTAGGAAGCCCGGAGGCCGGAGCCTACATCGAGGGCCAGGCAGCCGCGGACGTCTACGCCTCCCAGTACCTCGGCGCCGACACCTCGACCGACTCCTCGAGCGACTCCCAGGCGCAGCCCAAGCAACTGCACGACACCCGCCGTGCCCCAGCTCCGAGCCAGCAACAAACCCACCGCACAAAGTCCTCGAAGGAATGCAACTGCTCGACCAGAAGAAGGACCACCCCGAAGGCAGCCGAGAAGACCTACCCCGACCCCAACTCGGTCGTCCACGGAACCCTGCACGTCAACCCCGACTCAACGCACGGGGTCGGTAACAACGGCACGATCCCCAAGCCCACCGACGTCCCCCAGACCTACTCCAGCCCCCTCGACGCCGACCTCGGCCCCACCACCGACGAAACCGCCGGCCTGCAATACACTGCCTCAGCCTCCGCCTGCAAAGACGACGGCCTCGCCCACTGCATCGGCGACGACCCGGTCAACCCGCCCACCCAAACCGGCAACGGCGGCACTGGCCAGGGCGGTGATGGCACGCCGCCACCAATCAGTAACGGCGGCGGCGAGCTGGATCCAGAAGATGGCGAGGGAGAAGGATATTCAGGTCTGAGCCCGGCAGAACTAGTCGATTCGGCGACCTCTCAGTACAAGAACACCCCGTGGACCAACGTTGGCCGAGCATTGACGAAGAAGCTCGGGCGTCAGGGGGAGGTGGACGCGTGGACACACTTGATACCTGAGCTCGGAAATGAGGCGGGGTATAATGCTGCCGGAGAGGCATTCATTCGAAGTCTCTTGACAAGTTCAGATGTAACAGAATCGGTAGAGTCTGGTCGGGTCGCTGGGGTATACCAGCAGCTCAGGACCTTCCGATTTAACGGCTCTGGAATTGGGGCGAGATGGCAGTTGGATGGAACTTTCGTTGGCCTCGTCTCGTGATTCAGAGAGTGAAATGATCGCGTTCTTTCGGGGTCGAAGGGTAGCCGTGACTCAGGTGACTGACATAATTGGTGAATCCGAGGTCGTTGAATTTAGCGAGCAGACTGAGGAGGGAGGCGTCTTGAAGATAGTCGTGCTACAGAACGATGACGATCCAAACGTTCTCTATCTTGATACTCGCGGCGATGTAGATGTCGATCTTGTTGAGTGGGCGATCGGAGTCGCACGCGATCGACTCCTTGCCAAGGACGGTATGTAGAATCAGCTATGCGATCGTGACTTGGATTTTCGAACTCTGCGACAGGAGGATATTCGTGACGACGAACTCGCGGATTATCTCGATTCATTCGTTCGGCGAGGCGATGGCGAATCGCTCGCGAAGGGTCCCGGTGTCGCATGGTACAACCGGGAAAACGGCGTGGTGATCATCCAAAGAAGTTCTACCTCAATGACCGCCTTTCGGACCACCTTGGAGAATTTCCTTAAAAGACTGGGGTGAGGATGGAAATTGAAATCGACCCGCAGTCGGTCGTCATCCGGCTGACCTTCGACGAGTCTGTCAGCCTTGGTGTTGCGATCTTGGAGGGATGTATCAGCGTCTCTCGGGCGGAATACTACATCCGAACTGGACTCTCGGCGCCCGCCGTGGATCGGATCGCGACAGTCTTGGCAGTCGAAATTAAATAACTTGCGCATCTCTCATTTGCTGCGGGCCCGCGACCTGGGTCGATGCAACTGAGCATGCTTTGGTTACTTCATTACGGCTCCTTGAAGCGCCCTACGGACAGTGGATCCGGTAAGCATCTTCTTCCTCTGGAGCTCGGCGTAGAGGAGGTCGAGAACCCGCGAAGATCTCGACCGCGCCGAACTGTTGATTCCCCGCCACCAACGAACGAAGAATAGCTAACGCGAGAAATACCGTGAGAAGATCGAGGCACTGGCTTAACAGCCAGCGGGGCGACGACGACCGGCTACGAGTACGACGCGCTGGGCCGAGTCTCCTGGCGTAACAGCAGCCAGACGTTCGCCTACGAGGACCTGTCGAACGAGCCAGCCTTCCACGACTGCACCCTCTACGCCTACGACCCCACCGGAAAACTCATCGGCGCCGAAGCCGGCAGCGCGGGTCTCGCCACCCTCACCGACACCCGCGCCTACTACCTCTTCGGCACCCCCACCACCACCTGCACCAGCCACCTCGAAATCGAAAGAATGGTCTTGGGCTGAGATGGTGAAGACCAGCTATCGAGAGGGCGACTGGTTCGCTGTGCCGCTCCGTGAGGGCGGCTACGGTATAGTGGCTCGCGCGAACCGGGACGGTGTCCTGTTGGGGTACTTCTTCGGTCCCCGCCGCGACACAGTTCCGACGCTTGCTGACGTTCAGGGCCTCCTACCTGGGGACGCGGCCTTGGTCGGCAAGTTCGGCCACCTTGGTTTGAGGCAGGGAAAATGGCTTGTCCTCGGTCGCCTTGAGGGCTGGCGCCGGGACCTCTGGCCGATGCCAGCGTTGGTCCGTTACGAAGAATTGAGCGGCCGATCGTTCAAGGTATTCTACGACGACGACCCGAACCGGCTGATCCGCGAAGAGGAGATCAGAGCACCCGGCTACGATCCGTAACATCAGCTCCCAGCTGGCCGCTGCCGAACCGCTGCCGAACTGAATGTCAGCGCGCGACACGGATTGACACCGGGCGTTACAGTAGTCGGTGCCGGATCGACGAATCCCCAAACAGGCCAACAGATTTCGGCACTCGACAGCACCCTGCAACACGCGCCGACAGGCGTGAAAACATCGGAAGAATTGTCTCATAATCCTCCGGTCGTGGGTTCGAGCCCCACCCGCCCCACCCATTTTTTGATCATGCCTCTGATCTGGGTGAATGCGGTTCGCGATCTATCGTCTTGAGATCCAGCACTGTGGAACGGTGCTGGTCAGGGGGTCGACAGCTGGTTCGAGCCCCGGCTGGACGACCATGTTGCGGCCATGCGAACCGCCTCTGCCTCGCCGAGGTATTGGGCAGCGGCGACTTCGGGTGACACCCGCGGTCGTCACCGGCAGCGCCGCTGGGTCAGCACCAAGAACGCACGGCCCGGCGGTAGGCACCCGCGGGTGCCGCAGGGCGGTGTATCCCGTCGACTACGGCTACCTGCAGAGCACCAGGGCGCCTGGGCCTGCGGGTCGATCATCCCGTTACGGGTCAACACCCGATGCACCGTCGCCCGCGACGGCGCCACCGCCAGGTCACGGCCGGCGAGCTCGTGGCAGATCCGGCGCGCTCCCCATCGCGGATGCTCCCGGCGCAGCTCGCAGATCAGCGCTTCCACCTCGGCGTCCAGCTTCATCGGGCTCGTGCGCGGACGGCGGGAACGATCCGCCAGGCCCGTCTTCCCCTCGGCTGTGAACCGGGTCCGCCACGTGTCCAACGACTGCCGGGTCGTGCCATACCGGACTGCGACCTCACCGATCGGCGACCCGCCCAACACCTCGCACACTGCTCGATACCGGTACTCGACCACCGCCTGTTGATCCACAAACCCGCCCATTCCGCCACCAACAACCGGCCAAACAAGATCACGGGCGGTGGATCACCGTCAAGCGTGTACTGAGGACGAACTGTCAAGGATGTCCTGAGCCCTCACAGCGACAGACGTCCCGCAGTTACAGCGCCCGCCAGCTCGACCACGCCCTCGACGTCCTGCAAGCCCCTGAGTTCGCCCGCCACCTCGACACCGACACCCTGTCGATCTCCGCCGTGGCGGACAACATCGCAAGCCACACGGGGTTCACGCTCGCTCCTGACACAGCACGGCGACTCGTGCGACATGGACGCCAACTCGCCGTCCAGCTCCGGCACATCCGCCTCAACGCCTGAAGATCATCCGGCTGTCGGCGGCCATCGCCGGGACGTGTCTACCGCAGCCCGGGCGGCCGGTCCTGGCCGGGCTTGCTGGCTGCCGCCTGGGCTGTGACCTGGTGGTGAGCACCGGCGAGCCATCCGTCAGCCCCCAGCGGCCTGACCGGCCGCGGCGGCCGGACTCCACCGTCGGCTCCCGGCGCAGGCCCGCTCGCCGGGTGGCAAACCGTCCGTGCGCGGCGGCGGCGCCTGGGATTAGAAGTACAGTTCTTAGAAGTACAGTTCTAGTTTTCTGGCGAGCGGCGGTGGCGGATGTGATCGAGAAGCCTGCGCATGTGTTCGACCGCGACTTCGAGTGGGGCCACCTGGTGCGCTTCGCGGCCCGCGTGGGCGGGTCCGCGCAGCTGGGGGTGGTCAGCGGGCGGCGGCGGCAGGGCAAGACGTTCCTGCTGGAGGAGCTGGCCCGCCAGACCGGTGGGCTCTATTTCGGCGCCACCGAGGCGACCGAGACCGAGTCGCTGGCGCTGTTCGCCGAGGCGCTCGCGGAGGCAACTCGGCTGCCGACGCCGCCGCGGTTCGCGACCTGGGATGAGGCCGTTCGGTACCTGTTCTCGGTCGGTGCGACCCTTCCGGGCCCAGTGGTGATCGACGAGTTTCCCTACCTGAGCGCGGTGTCGCCAGCGCTGCCGTCCATCCTGCAGCGGGAGCTCGACCGCGCCGCGTCGGCGGCGCGGCGAGGCGAGCCGGGACTGTCGCTGTTGCTGTGTGGCTCGGCGCTGTCGGTGATGGGCCGGCTGCTGGCCGGCAGCGCGCCGCTGCGCGGCCGGGCGAACCTGGAAGTCGTGGTACACCCGTTCGAGTATCCTTTGGCGGCCCGGTTCTGGGGCATCACGGATCCGCGGCTGGCGGTCGCGCAGCACGCCGTCGTCGGCGGCACCCCGGCCTATCGCAGGTTCGTCAACGACGACGTCCCCGCCGGTCCCGGCGACTTCGACGACTGGGTGTTGCGCACGGTCCTCAACCCGGGCAGCCCACTGTTCCGGGAGGCCCGCTACCTGCTCGACGAGGAGGCCGGCGTCCGCGATTCGGCGATGTACCACTCGGTGCTCGCCGCTGTCGCCGGCGGTTCCAACACCCGCGGCGGCATCGCGAGCTACGTCGGCCGGAAGGCCACCGACATCTCGCACCACCTGGGTGTCCTGGAGGACTGTGGGCTGCTGCGCAGGGAGGAGGACCTGTTCCGCCAGGGCCGGGCGGTGTACCGGATCGCCGAGCCGCTGATCGTCTTCTACCAGGTCGTCATGAGGCCCCGCTGGGGATTCCTGGAAAGCGGCCGGGCCGCCGCGGTCTGGCGTGACGCCCGCCCTCGCTTCTCCGCGCAGGTCCTCGGCCCCCATTTCGAGCAGCTCTGCCGCGACCACGCGGCCTTCGCCCCGCCCGACCTGTTCGGCGAGTTCCCCGGCGAGGTCGGCGCCGGTGTCGTTTCCGACCCCGAGCGCAGGACCCAGATCCAGATCGACGTGGCTGTGCTGGCCCCACCGGTGCCCGGCGAGCCCCGCCGCATCGTGTCCCTCGGCGAGGCGAAATGGGGCGACGTCATGGACTCCCGCCACGTCGACCGACTCCGCCGCGCCCGCGACCTGCTCGCCGCCCGCGGCTACGACACCCGCGACACCACCCTGACCTGCTACAGCGGCGCTGGCTTCGACCCGTCCGTCACCGCCGCCACGGCCGACCGCACTGCGGCCATCACCCTCGACCAGCTCTACGAGGCACCCCCTCTATCTCAAGGAGCGTGACGCATGAGCCCCGCCCACGAGTACGACAGAGACGGCTTCCTCACCGAGTTCTTCCCCGAGGAAGGTGACCGACGCAAGTCCGACCGCCATCCCCACGATTACGGTCGGCAGATGCACCGGGACCTCCGGAACCGCCAGGTAGCCGGAACTTACGTTCGATCCAGTGGATGATGTTCTGATCGGCGCGGTCACCGACCATCGTGCCTGTTCGGGGCACGTGTGGCGACTGGCCGGACGGTGATTTCAGGGCCGACAACCAAGATCGAACGGTTCGGATGCTGGTGCACCTGGTCCACAGTCCAGTTTCCCCTTGGCTGCAGTGGTTCAGGTCTGACGTTCAAGATCGCTGCGGGGTGTCGGGAGGCCGTTGCACTGACGGTCCACTGACGTTGCGACCGCAACTAATTTCAGGCCCCCGCTCGCTGGTCACTCAGCGTGACGAATGCCGGTGGTGGAATTTGGGGCGTGGGCCGGCTGGCCGTGTGCGGCCCATCGGGACCTGGGGTATGAAAGAAAAGGCGCCGGCCCCGTTGTGGGGCCGGCGCGAATGGATTTCGCGGCGTTATAGGCCGAGGTCTTGGGTGTCGATCTCGGGTGGGCTGGGATTCGCAGCGTTCGGCGCCTCGAGTCTGAGGTGGATCTCGTCCCAGCCGGTGGGGCGGTTCGTGCGGGGTACGAGGTTGGCGGCGGCTTCGGCGGCTTCGTGGTTGGCTTGGTCGAAGAGGGTGGTGTAGATGTCGCCGGTGATTTGGATGGAGGCGTGTCCGAGCAGCTCGGAGACGGCCTTCATATCGCCAATGCCAGTGACTGGTGCTTGATCGCGTCTGTCAGGCGGCCTTGGCTTGTTCCGGCATGTGGTCGCTGTCGGTGATGTGATCACCGTTGGTGATCAGTGAGAGCGTGGCGGGCGTCTGGTTGCGGATCGGCCCGCAGATCCGGACCGTGTAGGTGACCTTGCGGGTGGTGATGCCGGGGCGGGCGGTCGGGAAGTCGGAGGCGCTCTTGGCGGCGCGGTCGCGGGTGCGGCCGCGGCCGAGGGTGTGGCGGCGGCGACCGAGGGTGTGGAGGGCCTGCCGCTGCCGGGTCTGGATGATCTCGTCGGGGAGGCCCGCGGTCGCGCAGCCGAGGTGGCGGAGGGCCGCGTGCCGGGCCGCCTTGTAGGACAGCGCGCGCACGAGGACGGGCTGGCCGGCGTGGGCGCCACGGGCCGCGGGGGTGGCCTGGGCGGCGACGGTGCGCTGTAGGGCCCGGATGAGGCTGGTGGCGAGGATCCAGGCGGGGATCTCCTGGGCGGCCTCGAACGGGTCGGTCGCGCGCAGCATCGGGCCGCTGCCCGGCCCGGAGCGGTGGAGGGCCGCTTTCTGCTCGCGCAGCGGGGTCTCCGTGGCGCCCCAGCGGGCGTGGTAGGCGTCGGCGGCCTGCGCGGCGGACAGCGCGGCGGGGTCGGTGACGTTGGTGGCCACCGCGAACGTCTCACCGGTGTGGACCCCGCCCGCGAACACGTCGTACTCCACGACCCGCCAGCCGGCCAGGACCTTCTCGGCACCGAGGTCAGCGAGGAACGACCCGTCGGGCAGCCAGTCCCCGACCCGGCGCACGGTGATCCCGCCGGGCAGCCGCACGAGCAGCTTCATCCCGTCCGCGGCGAGGCGCTCCAGCCGGTCGGCGCCGGGAAAGTTGCGATCACCGATATGCAGCAGGTCAGGCCGGCGCAGCCCGGGCGCCTCGGCGACCTGCTCGAGCAGGGCCTGCTCGCCGACGTCCTTCGCCCCGCTCGACGGGCCGTAGGCGTAGGCGAGCGGCGCCTTCGTCCCGGCATCGTTGTCGAGCAGGAGCCGCACATGCGGGTACGGCGCCGGGTCGGTGCCCGCCCCGAACAACGCCCGGTTGTCCGCGGTGTCGGGCAGCCGGACCAGTGTCCCGTCGAACCCGGCGAGGCGGAAGCTCCCCGCCGTCAGCGCCTGCGCGCCGTCGGTGCCGGACAACTCGCCACGCACCGCGGCGAGCAGCCGGGCACACAGCTCGTCGAGCACCGCGCCGGGCAGGGCGCGCCGCGCCCTCGAGAACCCCGACCCCGCCGGGACCGCACCACACGCGGTGAACGGCACCTCCGCCAGCTCACCGAACAGGGCCGCCAGCACGTCATCCCACGACGTGTCCGCCATGACCATCCCCAGAATCAGCGCCCGCGCGAGCACCGGCCGGGTCAACACCCGCGCCGTATCCCCCTCCTGCCCACCGGCCACCTCGTCGGCGGCCAGGGCCGGGCCGGCCGCCGGGGCGTCGTTCCCCGCGGCGAGCTCACCGACCAGCCTGTTGATCGCGTCAGGACCGAGCAGCCGGTCGATCTCGGCCTCCAGCAGCCCGAGACGCACGAAGTCCGCCGCCCGGCCGACCACCCGGATCTGGCCGTCGTCATACGTCCTCGCGACACCGCGCAGCACAGGCCGGTAGATGACGATGTCATCGCCCTGCCCGACCGGCCGCGCCCCGTCCGCCAGCGTCAGCAACGACCGCCGCTCCGCCACCGGCGCCTGCCCACCCCCGCGCCGCCCCGCCGTCCGCGCCCGCCCCACCGCCACGTCCCCGGCACGCAACGCGACCAGCCCCGCACCGGCAAGCCCGCCAGCCACCCCAGGCAGCACGACCGACGCCACGACAGAGTAGAAAGACACAGCGGACTCCGGGCCAGGGAAAATGGATTCGACACCCGATCTCTACCCGGAGATCCGCCCACATCGCCGCAACCCGGACGTTCCCCGTTCAGCCGGGCGTGTCACACCACCCGGCCACCCGCGGCCACCCCACCCCTCGACCGTCACCCACCGTGACCGCCGGTCAAGACCCAGCCAGACCACTCCGCAAACGCGATCAAGCTCCGCTCACTGGCATTGCGCCACCAGCCCCGTGAGCTGGACCTTCCCCTCATCAACACTCCGCGTGAAGCCACGCGCGGAAACAGCCGGCGAACATGCCCACACTGAACCAGTCAAATCATCAACCTCCTTGACGACCCACAAAACCGATCATGAAAAGTGCGAAACTCGAGAGATAAGGACGGCTCCGTGAACATACAGTTCAGCCGCCGGATGCGCCACCCCCGGTGACTGTCGATGGCTGGACCGTATATTCGACTGATACTCGGCGGCATCAAACGGTCGTAGCGACGCCCCGATAGGATGATCGCGATGGTGTCGAGGGGCTGGATGGTGGATGGGCGTACGGGAGCGGTTGACGGTGGAGGACCGCGAGGTCATCTCGCGGGAGTTGAGTCAGGAGCGTTCGGCTCGGTATATCGCCGCTGTGCTCGGTCGTCATCATTCGGGGATCTCCCGGGAGATCGAGCGTAACGGCGGTGCCGCGGCGTATCGGGCGGTGGATGCGCAGGCACGGTGTGATCTGATGTGCGCCCGCCCGAAGGAACGGAAACTCGTCGCGTCGAAGGAGCTGCACGACGCGGTGAACACCGGCCTGGTCGAGAAGTGGTCGCCGAAGCAGATCAGCGAGAGACTGCGCACGGACTTTCCCGACGACGAGAGCATGCGCGTGAGCCACGAAACAATCTACGAGTGCCTCTACCTCCAGGCGCGCGGCGAGCTGCGGACGGAACTGAAGATCGCGCTGCGTAAGGGCCGGGCCAGGCGGGTCAACCGGTCGCGCAGCACCCTGACCAGGGGCGGGATCGTCGGCATGGTCAACATCAGCGAGCGGCCGAAGGAGGCCGAGGACCGCGCCGTCCCCGGTTTCTGGGAGGGCGACCTGATCATCGGGAAGGGCAACAAGTCGCAGATCGCCACGCTGGTCGAGCGCACGACCCGGTTCGTGATGTTGGTGCGAATACCGTACGACCGTAACGCCGACAAGGTCGCCTACCTGCTGGGCAAGAAGATGGAGACCCTGCCCGAGTTCATGCGGAACTCGGTGACCTGGGACCAGGGAAAGGAGATGGCCCGGCACGCCGATTTCACCGTCCGCACCGGTATTCCCGTGTATTTCTGCGACCCGCACTCACCGTGGCAGCGCGGCTCGAACGAGAACACCAACGGGTTGCTGCGCCAGTACTTCCCGAAGGGCACCGACCTGTCCTTGCACACGCAGGAAGAACTTGATATGGTGGCCACGCAGCTGAATGGGCGGCCACGGCAGACGCTCAAATGGGCGACGCCGCTCGAGGTCTTTACCGAGCTGCTGGAAAGTCATGTGTCGCCATGACCGCTTGATTCCGCCCTCCCTTGACGACCCACAAAACCGATCATGAAAAGTGCGAAACTCGAGATGGCCGCAGCCGAGCCAATTCGCGATCTTTCTTTGTCTCGACGGGCGCATGACGCGGTTCGTTCGTGGGAGATGGGAAAAGAACGTGCCACGCCATCCGACGGATATCAGCGACAGCTACCACGACCGCACCACGACATCCCTCGCGCCTGAACCCACACCGAGCCTCGCACTCGCCGCCGCTTTCGGACTGGACGACGTCGCGGCCAGCGTCTTCGCCGCCGCGGTGCAGCGACCATGCGCCGACCTGGCCACCGTCGCCGACCTCGCCGGCCGATCCCTGCGCCAGACCCACATCGAGATCGCCTGGCTACAGGAACGGGGCCTCCTCCGCGAGATCGACGGGATCTGGGCGCCACCCCATCCCAGGCGTGTCCCGCGCGCCCAGCAGGCACGCCAGGACGCCGCGATCGCCGCCCACTGGACAGCTGCACTCACCCGCCACGCCGAACACCTCCGCGCGGCAATCCTCGCGGGCACCGAGTTCACGGGAAGCCTTCCCAGCGACGACGTCGAGCTTCTGCACCCGCACGAGGCCCACGCACGCGTCGCCCGACTCCTCGACACCGCGCGATCCCACGTCCATTTCCTGCTCTGTGGCCCGACACTGCCCCAGGACCACAGCGAACACCTGATACACGCCCTGCTCCGAGCCGCCGGGCGCGGCGTCGCGATCACGTCGGTCTGGACGCCCGACTTCCTCGCTGCCGCCTGCGCGCGCACCGCCGGCGACCAGCTACGCACCGCCGACTGGATCCGTCAAAGCCCCGACGTCCCCATGCGGATGCTCGTCGTCGACCGGCAGACAGCCCTCCTCCCCATCGACGCCACCGACCTGGCCCAAGGCGCGCTCGCCTTCCGAACCCCAGCCCTACGCCAGCTCGTCACCAACCTGATCGAACAGATCCACCGCGACGCGACACCACCACCGCCGCGCACCAACCCCGCGAACCGCCACGCCGAAGTACTCGCACTCCTCAACGAAGGCCTCACCGAAGACGCGATCGCCGCGCGCCTACACATCCACGTCCGCACCGTCAGCCGCACCATCGCCAACCTCCGCAACGAACTGAACGTCTCCACACCCTTCCAACTCGGCGCCGCAGCCCACCAACACGGCCTGATCCCCCGACCCCGCCCCACCGAACCAGAACGCCGCAACCAGCCAGCATCATGATCTTCGGCGCACTAGATCATCCACACGGTTGATCATGAAACCAGTCGCTTGTGGTTACTTGGCTCGGAACCAACTCTTCCATCGAGCGGCCCAACCGAGCACCCGCCCCGAACCCGGCCGCGGGCCAGCCCGCCGCCGGGCCACAACACCGAACAGACCAGGAAAAGGCACACCCGAATCGGCCCACCGCGACCCCACGGCACACGTGCAGGTGGCGCTCCGCGCCACCAGCCAGGAAAGATCACAACCCGTCGCGGTCCACAGAATTCCCAGGATTATGGGGCCCGTTCGAATCGAACACCTTCATGTAGTCAACGATCACCTTCCGACGCTCCAGGCCATTGCGAGCAGTCGCGTGCCGCAGATGTATCAACTACTGCTTAAATCACAGTGGAACCAGATATGTTCCAACACTTTCATTTGCCTTTGGTACCTTGCTTGAATACTCGTTCGCCCTTAAAGAGAGTCATTCGTGTGAGAGCATCCAAAATTCTCGGAGAGATCAGTGACCTCCGATGTCGCCAGCGGAGTCGCGCTCGCCTTCAAGCTCGATCGAGAATCCTGGGGCAAGTTGTTCGACGAGGTGACGCCTATGCGCGCCAAGAAACTGGGTTGCCGATGTTCCTTCAATGCGGAGTTCGATCTCTATATACTCAGGTTGTTCCACGCCCTTGCCGCAGAAGCAACAGCGTAGACGCTCGTTCAAGAGCACTAGGACCACCGGCCGTCCGCTACTCGCGCCTGAACCTGGCGGTTTGGCATGTTCTTCATAACCGTCGTCGGCTGTCCGCTCGGGTTCGAAGGATCTCTGATTACGATGTCACTCGCCCCGCCGCCATTGTCGAGCACTTTCACCGAAATCTCGGCGTCAGAACGTTCGGCGAGCCGACCTTCGGAGTCGCAGGTAAGCGTCGGACTCAGAGCACGTCCCCTCTTGACAGGAGTTCAATTAGTTGGTCTAGACGGAAGATCACAGCGGAGCGCTGTTCGCCAAGGAGCCGCGTGAAGCGAATCCCCTCGACATCAGCCTCCGCGAGACGAACGAAATTGGCTACGCCCGTCCCGTCGTTTTCAAGTATCGAACTGATCGTTTGCAATACTGACTGGATCTCGTCAAGATCTAGCTTGCCTTCCATGAACAATGCCATGGAATCATGCAGATTGACCAGAAGACGCCGGTTGTACTCGCTAAAGCTCATCGTGTGATCACCGTAATGACGATGTTGTTTTCCGTGATGACCTCGACTGTACCACTTTTGTACGAGAGTCGGGCCTCTCCGTTCGGCCCCTTGACTGGCGCGCCGCGCGTACTCGTTAGAACATCATCTACGAAGTTCGGCGAGATGCTCCGCCCGGCACCGGGCGCTCCCGCGGGGGCGCCGAGACCAGACGGTTGTAGCCGGTCTACAGCGTGCTGCGTGTAGAGGCGGTCACCGATCTGCGCGTATTCCCGGCCTTCCTGCGTCACCTTTGGATAGTTCTGCCAGGAGGTCCACAACAAGCGCCCGCCGCCGCTTGCGGCTTCCTCGGCCTTTGTACCCCCGGCGACGACCCTCGCGATGGCTCCGACCGCTTCGGCGCCGTCGACTTCCGGCGCCGCCAGCCCAATCAACGTCCAGGCGACCGCTTCTCCGATCGCGCATTTGACGCGGCTGTTCTGGCAGGCGTCTCGCTGGGCGTAGTAGGTGTTGAAGTGTTTCGGGTCGCGGTCGTTGCATTTGGGATTGCATTTGAGTGATCCCCAGGCCTGGTCGAACACGCCTGGTGCGAAGATCTTCTCCTGCAGGCACTGGTACGAGGTGCCGTTCCTCCTCGAGTTTCGCACTTTTCATGATCGGTTTTGTGGGTCGTCAAGGAGGTTGATGATTTGACTGGTTCAGTGTGGGCATGTTCGCCGGCTGTTTCCGCGCGTGGCTTCACGCGGAGTGTTGATGAGGGGAAGGTCCAGCTCACGGGGCTGGTGGCGGGAGCATCGGCGTTTCCACACCAACACTCCGAAGAGTGGGTCGCCGATGCTCCCGCACGTCACGATACCGCCGTCGTTCGCCGTCCTGCTGGAGTACTTCCGGCCGTGTTTCACCGCGCCGAGCTTCGCCGCGTTCCGGATGCTGGCGACCGGGCTGGTCGCCGCGCCCGGGCGGCGCACCGTCGTCGGGATGCTCGTCGGCGCCGGCCGCCATCGGGACACCCCGCACCACCGGGCCCACTACTTCTTCGCGAAGGCCGCCTGGACGCTCGACGAGGTCGGCGACACGCTGGCCCGTCTCGTCGTCGGTCTGCTCACCGGCCCCGGGCCGATAACCGTCGTCGCCATGACCGCTTGATTCCGCCCACCCTTTTCCACCGCGCCGGGCGGAAGGTCTTCGCCGCGGGCTGGTTCCACGACGGCGCCGCGAAGGGCGAGACGCCGGTCGGCTTCGGCAACAACTGGGTCATCGTCGGTGTCGTCCTGCGCGGCACGGTCTTCGCGCGGCCGATCTGCCTGCCGGTCTACGCGTGCCTGGTTGTCAAGGGCACCATGTCCGGCTCCCGGCTGTGGCTCGCCGCCCGCGCCGCGGCCCGGCTCGCCCGCCTGTTCCCGGACCGCCAGGTCCACGTCGTGGCGGACTCCGCCTACGCCGGCGGCGAGCTGAAGTCCCTGCCACGCAACGTGACCTGGACGACTCGACCGCGTGCCGACGCCGCCCTGTTCGCGCCGGCCCCGCCGCGCACCGGCCGCCGAGGCCGCCCCCGCGTCAAGGGCGACCGGCTCGCCACGATCACCCAGCTCGCCGCCACCGCCGACTTCCGCCCGACCACCGTCACCCGCTACGGCCGCGTCCACACCGTCGACGTCGCGGTGACCGTCTGCCTGTGGTACTCGGTGTTCGGCCCCCGCCTCGTCCAGCTCGTGCTCGTCCGCGAACCCGGCCGCCCGCTGCTCGCCCTGATCAGCACGGACCTGTTCAGCCGCCCCGCCACGATCGCCGAGCGGTACGCCGCCCGCTGGGCGGTCGAGGTCGCGATCGCCGACGCCAAGCAGCTCTTCGGCGTCGGACAGACCCACACCCGCACCGCGCAGGCCGTGCGGCACGCGGTCCCGTTCGCCCTGCTCGCCCAGACCCTCACCCTGACCTGGTACCTCACCGCCGGCCACCACGACTCCGACGTCGCCGACGCCACCGCCCGCGCACCCTGGTACACGACCAAGACGACCGTCTCGACCGCCGACGCCCTCGGCAAGCTACGCCGCGTCCTGATCACCGCGCGTTTTCGCCCAGCTGACCCCGTCACGCCCACCGCCGCGGAAATCCACACCCTCCACCTGGCCTGGGACACCACCGAGCACGGCCTCGCGGCCTGAACCCGCCCCACCAGCCACCCAGACCGGCCCCTGACCGGCCCACAGCCCCCGGAACAGCCCAAAACAGGCACCGACCCGAGGCGACAAACCACCCCAAACACCCGCACCACACAAACAGCTCACCACGATCGAACAGAAACCTCATCACGCGAAGACAAACCAACATTCCCGATCAAGAAGAACGCGAAAGTCGAGTAAATCACAGTGGAACCAGATATGTTCCAACACTTTCATTTGCCTTTGGTACCTTGCTTGAATACTCGTTCGCCCTTAAAGAGAGGGCGGAATCAAGCGGTCATG